>JADQBB010000020.1 GCA_016903695.1 Chlorogloea purpurea SAG 13.99 | reverse complement strand
CCATTCTGCGTCCGATAAGTCAGTTGGATAAGTTCTTTTGCCTGCCATTTTTCGTTATTACGTTACTTATTCTTTTAAAATAAACA
The DNA here is from genome assembly GCA_016903695.1 of Chlorogloea purpurea SAG 13.99. Taxonomy (GTDB): domain Bacteria; phylum Cyanobacteriota; class Cyanobacteriia; order Cyanobacteriales; family Microcystaceae; genus Chroococcopsis; species Chroococcopsis gigantea_A. The sequence continues at coordinate 73,511 of JADQBB010000020.1, read as the reverse complement.
CTCTCCGCCCCGAAACTCTTTGCTATTTAGCTTTTCTTTATAAATGACCTCTTACACCATTGATTTTGAAATAGATAAGGATAAAAAATGAGTCAACCTATATGCGCAATCGCTGGATTTGGAGCAGGTGTGAGCATGGGCGTAGCCAGAGCCTTTGCGAAGGAGGGCTACAGCCTCGCATTAATCGCTCGCAATCTCGAAAAACTAGAAGCCAATGCCGAAGAATTACGTCAATTAGGCTATACAGTGCATACATTTGCGGCAGACGCAGGAAATGAAGATGCTTTAGTTGGAGCCTTTGCCGATATTCGCAGCCAATTAACCGATCCTGAAGTGTTGATTTATAACGCGGCGGTGATGACAATGACTAAGCCTAGCGAACTCGCAAGCGAGAAATTAATTGCTGATTTTAACGTCAATGTCGTCGGTGGGTTAGTTGCCGCACAGCAGGTCATCCCAGCGATGAAGGCGCATGGTAAAGGTACAATTCTGTTTACAGGAGGAGGCTTAGCGCTCTATCCATTCTCAGATTTAGTCTCTTTGGCGATCGGTAAGTCCGGGATGCGAAGTTTAGCATTTTGTCTGGCTCAAGAGCTAAAAGATTTTGGCATTCACGTGGGTACGGTGACAATTTGCGGCACGGTGGAAGTTGGCACACATTTCGACCCCGATGCGATCGCTGAATCTTACGTTTACCTGCATCGGCAACCACCCCAAACCTTTGAAGTCGAAGTAATCTATAAGTGAATAGACTTCTCTATGGCACAAGTCAAAATCTATAATTTGCAATCGCATTTGGCTTGGAGCGAATAGCAACTCTCCGACACCATTCATTTTTGCCTTGTTGAAGTTCTCGATTATTCTCCCGATAAAGGTGCATATCGATTCTTCCCGCTCGATTCTCGTACTCTCATATCTTTAAGGTGAAAAATCATGATAGAAACGCTAACTGACTTAGTACCTGCCCATGCGATCGCTGAATTTCCTGTCAATACATTTTTGGAGAGCATTGTTGTAGATGCGAATAATAATTTATTCATCACCAGTCATCACGATGGCAAGGTTTTTCGCATCGGTGCTGATGGAGTTATTGCAACTCACGCAACTGTTGCAGGCAAAGCAACTGGATTAGTATTGACACCAGATGGAGAATTGCTGCTGTCAGGTTGGGACGAGAAGGAAACTTCCGTAATATGGCGTATTGCTAGAGATGGAACGGTTGAACTTTTGACCCAATTGCCTCTGGCAATATTTTTGAATGGATTGACCCGATTAGATGGCGATAACTACTTAATTGCCGATTCCTATCACGGTGCAATCTGGGAATTGAATGTGCCAAGGAAAACCGTTAGCATTTGGCTAGAACATCCTGAACTGGCGCGTACTTCACCTGAAGAAGTTACTCCTGGGGTAAATGGTTTAAAAATTTACGATAATTTTCTCTATGCCTCCAATACACAAAAGAAACAGCTCGTGAAAATTCCCATTCTTGCCGATGGCTTGGCAGGTGAACCCGAGATCTTTCTCACGGGAGTTAACATAGATGACTTTGCTTTTGATGTAGAAGGAAATCTCTACGGTACAACTCACGTTTTTAATAGTGTGGTGAAAATTACTAGCGATCGTATTGTCACGACTATTGCTGAACTACAGCAGGGCATGGCGGGTAGCACGGCTCTAGCTTTCGGTACATCCCCGGGTGATCGCACTAGCATCTATGTTACCACCAACGGCGGGATGTCCTTCCCGCCCGTTACAGGGATTGAATCGGGAAAAGTGGTAAGACTTGAAGTTGGCATTGCCGGACTATCACTTGTTTAAATCCCGCCATAACAGTTAAATAATATAAACGAATTATAGCGATCTCATGGAACCAGATGATACTCCCGTAACTGTTGATGTAGCTCTGAATGTGAAGCCGTCTTACGAACCCGAATTTGAGACAATCCTCACAGAAATGATTGCTGCCGCCGGAATGTTTGAAGGTCATCTGGGTGTTAACGTCTTTCGTCCATCCGACACATCGAATCTTCAGTATCGAATTGTCTTTAAATTTGATCGCCTTAGTAATTTTCGGCGGTGGGAAAATTCAGAAATTCGCCAAAGTTATCTCGCCCGGATAAACCGCTTGACCGTAGATGAAGGTAAATTACAAGTCCTGACCGGACTGGAAACTTGGTTTACTCTATCCACCAATAAAGCAATGTTACCGCCACCACGTTATAAAATGTTTCTTCTTACCTGGGGGACTATCTTTATATTAATAAATTTCACCAATAGAGCCGTAGTCCCGCACCTCTTTTTTTTACCGGCACCTCTAGCGACATTCCTCGTTTCAGGATTGATGGTATTTGCGATGACTTACGTTATCATGCCACGAATTACCAGGCTCTTTTTTAAGTGGCTATATCCAAAATCCTCTTAATAAAGTTGATCTATCATCGCCAAGTCGCTTTTTCCGTTAAACTCGAATTTTTACTTTGTCTTTTGCCTTTAGTGGCTTTCAACCAGGAAAGTTAAAATTAATAATTTTTAACGAAAAAATATGTCTAAGGATGAGTTAAGTTTTCTCTTTTTCAAATATATGCTTTTAGTTATTGCGTTGAAGGTGTGACGATCATGTTAAGTATCCTTTGGGCGGCGGTACTGTTCCTCATAACTTTATGGGCAGTAGGGTTTGCATTTCATGTGTTCGGTAATTTAATTCATATTTTGCTCGTGGCGGCCATCGTGGTAGCGATTTATAACTTTGCTACGAGCCGCGATCTGCGTCAATAATTGGCAATAAGGAGCTTTGAATTATGAGAGTGACAATTTTGATGGCAAGCTCCTTATTAATATTAAGTATTAAGGAGTGATCGCATATTCGGGCCCTTGAAGCGAGAGGCCATATTCATGAATAGACAATTTCCTGACCCGGAGCAATTATATCGAGAACAGTCGGTAGATTCGATGCCTTGGTTTTATGAAGGGCTAGACCCCGATTTGAAGCGGGCATTAGGAATGATGAACATTACGCAAGGTGTAGCGTTGGATATTGGCACCGGTCCTGGAACTCAGGCGATTGCACTGGCAAGACAGGGATTTTGAGTAACCGCTACCGAGCTATCGATAGCGGCTATAGACAAGGCAAAGCAACAAGCTCATGTAAGCTAACCTTGGGCTAAAGCGTGAGGGCTTTTGTGCCGACGCTTAGCATAAAAGTTTTGTATTAGCCTTGAACCTAGGCTGTTGATTTTGGTACGATTTTTGAAAAAATCCTTCATGCAACTTTGGTTCATGGTAAAGCTTCTGTCCCATAAGCTTTACCATGAAAATAGGCAACATATTTTTTGTATGAAGTCTTATGGGCTAAAAGATTTCAGAATCAACACCCTACCTTGAACCCACTCTCTTTCAGCAAAGCCAAATTTTCTAGCTTTCCCGATCGGGTTAAGTTATACGGCTAACGAAAACGTAGACTTTTTAAGCTTGTGTTAGCTACCTACAACTGTAGGGCGACTTATTGGCGTGGTGCATAGCGGTTTAATGTTTCCCTCAAATTGGTTGCCGCTTCAGGGGCTTTAACCTCACCGCTAAAAATTTTTTCGGCGGTAAGGTTAGGCTGACCGTAAAATTCGGCGTTGCGGCCGTTATCCGTTTCTAATTTCGTTCCTTCCAAAGAAACTCCGCCGAACAAGCCCTGCCGATTGCGAACATAAGTGTAGACATCGGGAAGCGTCGAGGTTGTCGTCACTGGACTCGCTCCGGTCGGGCCCGCCGTTCCACTAACACTTCCCCCTAACTGAAAATCTTGAGCTAGTGCTTTCTCAAGACTCTTCTTGGTATTGAAAACAATTATGACATCGCTCGATTGAGCCCCGACCTGTAAGCCAACACTTCCACCCGTCAAGATCACAAAACCAGGGTTACTCCAACCCCCCTTATTGTTTCTAACACTTAAGATCCCGGCCCCCCGAGTTCCACCCAAAATAAAACCGGCTTTAACAACATCGGGGATGATAGCGATGGCTACCGCCTTGCGTAGCACCGAATCGGGAATTTGATGCTGGGTTTGAGTTCTTTCCCCGGTCAGAACTTGTCGGGCGGAATCGACACTTTTAATGGCATCTTGCTCGCTGGCTACAGCAACCGGGACGGATGTGGTAATAACTGTCACCGTTAGTGCCAATGGCAAAATTTTTAGCCAGTCCATAAAATTTCTTCCGTCGCTCTTACAATTCTTTTTAATTTTAACATTAGAAGTTGGCGTGAACTACTCAAGGTTTCGCGGCTGTGTTGCCAAAAATTAAACCAGTCCTGTACAAAGTGTAAAACTAGTAATTCCTCTTCTTTTAAAATAGCCATCGCCTATTCTCGCCCTTGATTATCGGAGAATTCTAGTAAATATCGTTTTTTGTTCTCTCCTTTGTAGAATTCTACTATCGTCTGGTTTTTTAATTAATGACAGGCGATTAGTTTTTCAGAAATTAGCGAATTTCCTCATCATTAAGTATGCCAGTTATCCAATGTACTTACTTCCCGGAAACACTTTCCATCCATTCTAGACAGATTTGCATTTGTTTTTGCATGTTAGTAGAGTTTGTCTGATAGCGACGACCATGACCTGGTAAAACCCATTCAAATGAATAGTTTGCAAGCCGTTTCATAGATATTAAAAGTTCTCTCCAAGAATACCAACAGGCCCAGCGAAAAGCATAAAGATGATTAAGTTCTTCAGACCAAGCTAAATGATCTCCTGTAAAGAGAAAGCGATTTTGATACAGTAATACTGTATGACCTTTAGTGTGTCCCGGAACGGGAATGACCAGTAAATCAGGTGCTAACGCAAAAGGAAGTAAACCAGATAATTTGATTTCCACATCAGAAGTCTGAGAATTTATATCATCTTCATGAAGAATCCTCTCACAGCCAAAGTGATTATGAAATGCTAAATGGTCAGCTACATCGTCTTTATGAGTCAGATAAAGATAGCGGATACCACCTAGTTCTTCTAAGCGTTTAACTAGAGGTGCTATAAAACGAGGTGAATCTACTAATATATTTCCATCGGGTCGTTGAATAAAATAACTAGCCGCCCCATAAGAATTTTTCGAGTGATAGCCGCAGTGATATACTGTTTCGGCAATAGGGAGAGGAAAGCCCTCTTGTACTTTTTTTATTTCTCCGGGGGGAGTAACTGTTCCAATAGAGGCAGTAGGACAGGCTAATAAAGCTTGCAGTGCCGCTATTCTCTCTCTTTCATTGTCGGGTTGATGATATACTGCCGACTGTTCATCTATTTCTTGAAAAATCGTCGGTGCCATCCAACGACAAGTATCACAGTTAATACAGGTACTATCAACGTATATATCTCCTTCTGTATTTTGGAGACGACGTTTATTTAAAAGAGCCATAATTTATCTTTATTTTTATTGTAATATTTTTCGACTCTTATTTTATATTCTCCTTACCATCGCTTTTAGTACCAACAGTAAGGAACCGTTAAGGGAGCTTATATTAACCTTAGTTCGGGATCAGCCCAAACCCTGATTTTGCGGTGGGCTAAAAAGGTTATTCTTTCCTTTAAATTATAGCTGAATCTCCTCGAACCCGAACTGACGTTAACTATGAACCGAGTCGAACCCAACTATTCATATTGCAGTTTGATTATTTTGATGGCTTACTTTTCGACTAAAAGGGTGTATTCAGTCCCTACACCCTTTTTTGAAGACCATCAAACTTAGCTATTATTCCTTTTCATCATTGCGCTCGCAATCCCCGGCTCAAGGTTTTGGTTTTCTCCTTTTCTCTAGTTTTTAAATTCCTAGAACTGTGACAAGGCTCCCTTTAATAACTCCATGTATTTTCCTCTTGAAAGTTAATATTTATCGGCAAATAATTGCTGTAAAGTGAAAAGTTCTGATATTCTTCGAGGCGTAGGGACCATTCCCGCCACGAAGATTCCAAGTCTTCCTCTTCCAACGTGAAAAGTTGCACCTTGTCGGGCGTGATGACAGCAATCAAACCCTGAGAAATATTAATGCTGTGCTGTGGGGGTGACAACAAGCTTATAAAGCAGAGCCTATAAGCTGTGCTGTTCTTAAGCCTTGGCGATAATAGCGAGATTTATGAGGAGAAAAAGAAATTAATTGTTTCATTTCATCTTGGAAAAAGAAAAAAGTTAAGGACTCAAGCGAGTTTTGTCTATGTAAGCCAATATAAAAGGAACTATGTTGAGGATAGTTACGACCCGCACTCCGGGGACGGCTGACATATTTAGCCACCTGGCTCTAAAACTGCTTTTTGTTTTTCTAATGTGAGGAATCAACAAACTAGAACCTATGTTCTATGTCGTTTAAAGGAAAAAGGGTCAAGGAAAGGAGACTATTCCGTGAAAGCGATCAGAACCCAAGAGTGATATCTGACACTTTGAGCTGACCCGCCACCGTTTTGATAGTATCGCGTAACCATTGATGATCTTCATTGCGATCGCTCAACACACTCCACAACATAGAAACCGTCCAAGACGGTGTTTCGATTGGCAGTTCAAAAATAGTTAGGTTACAGGACTTAGCCATATTCAGGGCAATACGTTGAGGCACAGCCGCAACTAGATCGCTAGAAGCGATCGCAAAGGGCAGAACCAACATGTGCGGAGTGATTAAAGCAATTCGCCGTTGTAAATTTCGTGCTTGCAAGGCACGATCGATCGCACCAGCGCGATCGCGCCGTAAGGTCATAAGCCCATGAGATAGTTGAGAGAATGCTTCCAAACTCATCGTTCCATTTTTTAATGCAGAATGCCCCTGACGCACGATGCCCACAAATCTCTCTTGAAAAATTGGTTTCAATCGAGTTTGTCTCGGTGGATTGGGGAAAACGCCCAAGGCGACATCAATCATGCCATGCTCTAACAGCTCGCCCACACTATCTTTCTCAAACCCAATGGTATTGAAGTTAACGAACGGTGCATTTTGCTGACAAAATTGTAAAAGCGGCGGCAAGATTACAAAACTGCTGTAATCGGCACTACCGATATTAAAAGTGCGCTCGCTATTAGTCGCATCGAAGGATTGACCCGAAGCGATCGTGTGGCGAATCTGTTGTAAAGCTACCAAAATACCGGGCGCAATCGCTTGAGCTTTCACCGTTGGGTGCATTTGTCTTCCCAATCGCACAAATAAATCATCATCGAATAAACCTCGCAAACGATTGAGAGACGCACTCATCGCCGGTTGCCCAATCTGGAGCTTCTCTGCGGCTTTCGTGACGCTGCGCTGCTCCATCAACGCCTCAAAAGCAACTAATAAGTTGAGATCGAGCGCCGCCAAGTTTATCGATTTCATTAATAGTATTTATCTCAAATATTGTCTTGTTTAATAGTTTAGAGGTTGCTAAGGTCATTTTATAGCAAATTTAACTAGAGGATTTCGATGGCCATGACTAAGAAAGTTGCCGTAATTACTGGAAGCCATAAAGGATTAGGCTATGCGATCGCCCGTCAGTTAGCCCAGAAAGAAGATATTCAGGTAGTAATCACCAGTCGCAATCCTCAAGACAGTATTGCCGCCCAAAAACGACTAGCTGAGGGGGGAATTCAAGTAGATCAACATCCTCTTGATGTCACTAGTGGTGACAGCGTAAAGGAGTTTACAACTTGGTTACGGCAAACCTATGGCAGGGTCGATATTCTCGTTAATAATGCAGGTGTCAATCCTACGATGCAGCAGGAAGAAGCAAGTCTACTCACGGTAGACATAGAGACGATGCTGACGACTTTTAACACTAATGTATTAGCAGTAGCCCGAATCACTCAAGCATTAATTCCATTGATGAGAGCCAATAATTATGGGCGGATCGTGAACGTATCGACAGAAATGGCTTCTCTCAATTCTATGAGTGGCGATTACTATCCCTTGGCTCCTTCCTATCGTTTATCTAAAATTGGCTTAAATGGATTGACCGCCCTCTTTGCAAAGGAACTGCAAGGTAGCAATATTTTGGTCAATGCCTATTCTCCTGGTTGGATGAAAACAGATATGGGTGGCTCTGATGCGCCATTCACCGCCGATGAAGGCGCGGAAACTGCGGTGTATTTGGCAACTTTGCCAGATGGTGGCGCTCAAGGTGGTTTCTTCGCCGAAATGCGGAAGTTTGGCGGGGCGATCGCTTTACCTTGGTAGGCGAACTCGATCCTTTTTTCAAGCTTCTAAATGTAGTGGGTTTGTCGGAAACGACGAAATTCATCCAAGCGTCCCCAAGTTTCTTCAGAGATGACCGCCGGCCTGACTTCTTCAATAGCTATGCTCATCTGTTGGAGTAACTCGCCGTGCCAAGCGTTACCGCTCGGTTGCCGATAATCAATATTGCGGGCGATCATTTCAAAGATTCTTTCGATACCGGTATAGAAACTATGTAGGTTAAGTGCGATCGCATTAATCAAAGCTTCCTGATAAGGTGCCGCCTCCGTTGACAGACTTTGGGCTAAAAACTCCTCGGTTTGATTAACTATTTCTCGGATCTCCCGTAACTCTACCTCAATCCTCTCAATTAGCCCCGAGTAAGTCAAAGTTCTACCCCCTTCTCAATTGCTCGTAAGATATGGGGTTTAGCCTTCTCAACCTCTACGAGATCTACACTAAAGTTATATCCTCTTTCTATGACGGCACCTGCTTTGAAATAATCTTTTTCGTTTAACCCCCATACAGCCAAATCTATATCGGAGTGTGGAGATAGGTTTTCATGAGAGAGCATCGAGCCGAAAAGAACTATTTTTTGCACCCCGAATTCTTCCCTAAGAATTCTGGCAATCTTGTGAGCTACCGCTAAGCCTTTCTGTTGCCTCAAACGCATCCCTTCCAGAAATTGGGGGCGGTTCTTTCTGGCTTCTAATACTCGGGCCACTATTTGAGACCGGGTTATCTCGTCGGAGTGATTCATTGGTTTACTACCTGTCTATCTTAATTCTACCTACAAGTATCTTGGGAGACTAATCGAGTAGGATTTTTATCTTTTAGCGATCTCTAAACTATTACATGACCAATACCTCAGATTATTAGATTTTATTTTCATCCCTTGATCGGGCAATGCCCTATTTTCTTCACCCATATCTGCGTTAAAATTGAGCCACATAGTCTTTGATGGCAATCTTTAACCTATGGCAAGCGGTTCTAAAGGGGCTACAACATCTCTAAAATTGTTGCTTCATGAAGTTGAAGCAACGCCACCAGAGTATTGGGCAGATTTGCTAGAAGTCTTGCGCGGGTTTCGGCAGACAATTCCATCAGACATCTCACCGATTGTCAATGCTGAGCAATTACGAAAAAATCAAGCCGCGCTCGACCTTTTAGATTCTTGGCTTGATGATGATGAAGATGCTACCGAACATCAACAGGCTTGGGACTTTTTGAAAACCGCTCTTGATGAAGATCGTCTGTCCGACCGTCCCTTATTCCCATGAGCCGTCTGATTTTGTTGGATTCCGGCCCCTTGGGAATGGTTACGAATCCAAAGGCCAAAGGTCTTCCCCTCGCGTGTCAACTCTGGCTAAAGTCTCTCTTACGACGAGGGGAGAGTTAAAGAAATACCCCACCACTTGCTTCAATTCTTTGACCGTTGATCCATTTAGCGTCAGGCGAACACAAAAAAGCGATAATTCCGCCTATGTCTTCGGCTTGCCCAACTCTGCCCAAAGCCGTATTGGAGGCTATCAAATTTTTGATTTGAGGGTTGGAGCGAACTGTGGCGTTGTTGAAGTCGGTTTCAATCGCTCCAGGAGCCACTACGTTAGCGGTAATGCCTCTGACTCCTACTTCTTTAGCTAGATAACGGGTAAAGGTCTCAATCGCACTTTTAGCTGAAGCATAAACGGAGTAGCCTGGATTCGCAAAACGAGTTGTACCACTGGAAATATTGATGATTCTGCCCCCATCGTTCACGTGCGGTAACAGTTTCTGAGTCAAAAAAAACACTCCCTTAAAATGAATGTTCACAAGCCTATCAAAATCTTCTTCCGTCACCTGAGCAATTGGAATAGTGGCTCCGATACCGGCATTGTTAATCAGAAAATCTATCTTTTCCGTTTCAAGCTCTTGTAGTAATAAAGCTTGTAGCTTAGATACAAAGTCATCAAAACTCTTAATTTCCCCTACGTCAAGCTTTAATGCCACAGCTTTCTGCCCCGTTTCGCAAATTTGAGACACTACATCATGAGCTTGCTCTAGTTGTGATTGGTAAGTAATTATAACGTTACAGCCGGTTTGAGCAAGACGTAAAGCCATGTCTTTACCAAGACCTCGACTACCACCTGTGATTAATGCGATTTTGGTCATTTTGCAAGAAGTTAAATTTATAGAAATTTAACCGTTTTTTTGGCTTCTCTCGCTGGCGTTACTATTTTTAATTCTTTTTTATCTCTGTCTTTTTCTCTATTTTCTATCCTAAATTAACAGAAATTAACAGAAAAGGGATTATTTTGGCAGCTCAAGCACGTCTGCTCCGTGATATCGTGTCATTTATTTGCTCTCCAATGATTGTTGTTCCAGATCCGATCAATGGAGTTTGTCAACTCAAAAGCTCGTATGTACCACCGCGCTCTAATGCTTTTTTGTATGCAGGACGTGTGTGGATGCAATTCAAGAATGCCATGAGTTTTGGACGACTTGCGTTCAGTCCAGCCCTTGCTGCAGCCGCCTCTAGCGGGAAGCTAATTTGGATATCGGCGGCGGTAAATTCGTTACCAGCGAACCATGTGTTTTTTCCAATCTCCGCCTCCATGTAATCTAAGTGTTGGGTGATCTGAGGTTCAATAAACGAACTTTTGACACGGTTTGTGATTGACCGAGCGATCGGGCGCACAAAAAAGGGCATGGGATTCTTCTCAATTTGATCGAAGATCAGCTTCATTAATAGCGGCGGCATCGCAGAACCTTCGGCATAGTGCAGCCAATAGGTGTAGCGCAAATGTTCTGGTGTGTCTAGAGCAGGAATCAACCGTCCGTTGCCATAACGTCTAACCAGATACTCAACAATGGCTCCAGATTCAGCCAGAGTTAGTTCACCATCAGTAATCACAGGTGATTTACCGAGTGGATGGACTTTACGGAGAGAGGCGGGAGCCAACATGGTTTTGGGATCACGTTCGTAGCGCTTGATTTCGTATGGGAGTCCAAGTTCCTCTAGTAGCCAAAGCACACGTTGGGAACGAGAGTTATTTAAATGGTGAACGGTAATCATCGAGTTATGCTCCTAGTATATTTCTTAAGCTTTGTAACTGCAACGCAAGGACAAGATTTATGACAAACTGCCACAAGATTTTATTCATTCAAAAACTCGTTTAAGCTAATCATAAATATTTCTTTCTGGTCTTCAAAGGCGGCATGTCCCGCAAAATGAATGTTTAGCAGTCTGGAATTTTTGACAAATACTTTTAACGGCTTCATTCGGATAACCAGAGGAGTTTGGCTCGAGCCACATTTTGACTATAGATTAGGCGAGAAGATCGCCCTCCGATTCGGGATCTAATTCCCAGCGTTCGCGATCGCGCTTTTTGAGCATTTCTTCAGTATCAAGGGGTGTGTCATCATCTATTACAATTCCCACCGCTTCCGCTAATTCTTCCGTGTCATTTTGACTGGGAACTGCGGTGCTACCGCCAACAGCTTCATCACCATTTACTTCAGCTCGATAGGCATCATTCTCAGCGTCGTCGGCTGAATCTGCACCAGTTAATGAATTTGAGCGTGGGTCTGTCATATTCTGTCTCATATGAATTTAAATGTTTATTTATTTTTGATCGCCGCAATTTTCGATTCTTTCCAGATCTAATCCAATCTCACTACCATCTTGCCAATATTATTTCCTGTAAACAGTCCGATAAATGCGTTGGGTGCTTGATCTATGCCTACTACTACTGTCTCTTTATTCTTCAGTTTGCCAGAGCTAAAATAGCCACTCACTTCCTGTTCAAATTCGCTTTGGCGATCTAACCAATCGCGCACGAGCAGTCCCTTCATGGTCAGTCGTTTACCAATCATATTAAATAGATTTGAAGGGCCGGGCTGGGGTTTTTGGTTGTTATATCCAGAGATGCCACCACAGGCAATAATCCTGCCATGAACTCTTAAAGTTGAGAGCGCCGCTTCCAGCATTTCACCGCCGACATTATCGAAATAAACATCAATTCCATCTGGCACTAATCGGGATAATTGTTCCATAGCCGAACTCTCTTTGTAATCGAAGGCAAGATCGAATCCGCATTCATCTATTAGAAATCTCACCTTCTCTTTTGAACCGGCAGACCCAATCACCTTACATCCACGCAATTTTGCCAGTTGTCCGGCTACGCTTCCCACTGCTCCAGCCGCACCTGAAATATAAATTACGTCACTGGCTTTGACCTCTACTAAATTCAATCCTGCCCAAGCAGTCATGCCCGTCATCCCAAGCGCACCAAGATAAACCGAGAGTGGTTCAATCTCGCGGCTCACAGGATGTAACTCTTTGGGGTTAGCTATGAAGTATTCTCGCCAGCCAAAGTTAGAAGTGACGACATCACCCGGCTTGAATTCTGAAGCATGGGACTCAACCACCTCACCAACAGCGCCTCCTTCCAACACTTTGCCGATCGCAAAGGGAGCAACATAGGATTTGCTGTCATTCATACGACCGCGCATATATGGATCTACTGACATGTAAAGATTGCGAACTAGCACCTCTTGATCTGGAAGTGGCTCTAGTTTGGTTTGGGCGATCGCGAAGTTATCTTTAGTAGGAATCCCGTTGGGGCGAGAAGCTAGCCGAATCTCGTAGCTGATTACATCTGTCATAATTTTTCTCCTGATTATTTAAACGCTTTGACTAAAGCTTCAAACTGAACTAACAATGTTTCATAAAGCCTGTTTTAATGAAGCCATATCAATGACGAAGCGATATTTCACGTCGCTTTTTACGAGGCGATCGTAGGCTTCATTGATTTTTTGAATGGGGATAAGTTCGATGTCGGCAGTCACGTTGTGCTTACCGCAAAAATCCAGCATCTCTTGGGTTTCTTTAATGCCGCCAATCAGGGAGCCGCTCATACTGCGCCGACCGAAAATTAGGCTACTCACCGAAAGCAAGAGCGGATCGGATGGAATTCCGACTTGAGTGAGGTTTCCGTCACGTCTTAACAGGAGGAGGTAAGCATTGATATCATGTTGTGCAGACACGGTATCGAGAATGAAGTGGAAACTATTTAGATGTTTCTGCATCTCGTCTTCATTTTTAGAATTGACGACTTCATCTGCTCCGAGCCGCAGCGCATCTTCAACTTTGTTTGATGAGGTAGTGAAGACCACGACGTGCGCACCTAAAGCTTTCGCCAATTTCACCCCGATATGTCCTAGCCCACCTAGTCCCACAACGCCTACTTTCTGGCCTTTGGTCACATTGTGATAGCGCAAGGGCGAATAAGTCGTGATCCCGGCGCAGAGCAATGGAGCAGTCGCAGCGAGATCCAAATGCTTCGGAATTTTTAGCACAAATTCTTTATCCACAACAATGCTCTCGGAGTATCCACCGTAGGTTATGCCACCAGTGTGCTTGTCGGGGGAGTTGTAAGTAAAAATCGTACCTTTCTCGCAGAACTGCTCTAGGTTATCCTTACAGTTAGCGCACTTAAGGCAGGAATCAACCATGCAACCCACTCCAACCGTATCGCCTTCTCTGAATTTGTTGACATCTTTGCCAACTTTTACGACTCGACCAACGATTTCGTGACCTGGAACGCAAGGGTAGGTGGTACTGCTCCATTCGCTGCGGACGGTGTGCAAATCGGAGTGACACACGCCGCAATATAGAATTTCGATCTGTACATCATGCTTACCAAGATCGCGGCGTTCAAAGCTAAAGGGCGCAAGGGGAGTGGTGGCGGTTTGGGCAGCGTAGGCATTGGTTTTCATCGTTTTCTTTCCTGATTATTTGTTTAGATAAATTTACTTAAATGCTTTGACTAAAGCTTCAAACTGAACGAGCGGGGTCCGATACTGGACACTAAAAAAGCTAATTCTAGGCACTAGTAAGCAGACTGAGCTGTTCCAGTAACTCCTTTGCGGCTGACGCAGAAGATGCGGGGTTTTGCCCAGTAATTAGTAGCCCATCTTTAACAACATGGGGCTGCCAGTCAGCTACTTTTGAATAATTCCCACCATTAGTTCGGAGCATGTTTTCGACTAGAAACGGAACAATTTCGGTTAATCCGGCTGCTTGCTCCTCAGTATTGGTAAAGCCTGTGACTGCTTTACCTTGCACCACGGGATCTCCGTTGGCTGACTTGACGCGGCGCAGCACTCCAGGTGCATGGCAAACTAAGGCGATTGGTTTACCCGCTGCTAGTGTGGCTTCGATAAGAGCGATCGAAGATGCATCTTCAACCAAGTCCCAGAGGGGTCCATGACCGCCAGGGTAAAATACCGCATCGAAATCGCCTTTCTCGGCAACTTCGCTTAATTTAAGGGTGCTTGCGAGTGCGGATTGGGTAGCAGGATCTGCCTTGAAGCGTTGCGTATCTTTAGTTTGGGAATCTGGGGTATCGCTCTTTGGATCGAGTGGCGGTTGACCACCAAGCGGTGAGGCTAGGGTAATACTCGCACCTGCGTCTTTAAACGTGTAGTAGGGGGCGGCGAATTCTTCAAGCCAGAAACCAGTTTTTTTACCTGTATTGCCAAGCCTGTCGTGGGAGGTTAGCACCATTAATATTTTCATCTGGACTCCTTTAATTACTTTGATTTTTTCAACTAGCATGAATTTAACGATCGCTTGGAATAGTGCTATTTAAATGCCTTGACCAAGGCCGTGGAAGCTCAATCTGGTAAATAGGATAATGCATCATCAATTTCCATATACGTAAGGGCCGCTAAGTGTTATAAATCGCCACGCTCGTATGAAGATTTTGCTTTGTCTCACAAACAGCCGCTTCGATGCCTTATGTTACACGTGCACTGAAATGCCGAGTAACTACCAAATGGCATAACTAATGGCGTGGTTCAAAAACGGGGGATTTTGGGTTACAAAAGCAGGACAAATTTAGCCATTGCCTGACAATGACTTAAAGCACAAATGTATTCGAATTCAAGCCAGCCTGTCAGGCCTTTTGAAATCGCTCAAAGCCTAACAATTCCAGTCAATGGGGATGTGCTTGTCCCATCATTAACTCCCTCGGACTCTTGCCAACTCTTTCAGGACAGCGACTTCGCAGAAAAGTGCGATGGTTCAAAAAGAACTGTAATAGGTCAAGATAACCTGAACTAAGCTGTTTTCTCGGGAAAAAGTAGTTCCTGAATGCAAGAGAAATTTCCGACTGACTCCCTTCGACTCGGCCAGACCGCTTATAGTTTCTTGTTTCCTCAAAACCCGAGCGGCTATTTTTTGCCGTTGATAGGGTTTTAGTTGGGCGGCGGGGGAAGAAGTTTGATTCATGCGGTTTTCGAGGAAATAATGCGTTAATTTTCCATTATCTCCTAGTTTTCTTCATCAGTCTAATCTCTAGAACAAATGCTCTGATCGGAGTTTTTTTCACCAAAGTGTTACCCTGATTTGAACCTCGCCTTAAAATCTCAGAACCGCCTAAACCAAAAGCTTCCATGTCTTCCTCCAAGAAAAAAAAAGGAGCGGCAGGTTAATAAACCCACCGCACCCAAGTATAAGATTATCGTCCGGCAATCAGAGCTGAACCCGTTTCAAGCTCATGAGACTTAGCACTCGCCATGATCAACTCGATCTCATCAGGAGACAGACCATCGATACCGATAAGGTTGACGGATAAATCGACGAGTTTAGGAGAAGTCGCCATAAAGTCGGCTATCTGTTCTAACTGCGTGATTTCTTCCTCGGTTTCCCGTTCACGCCAATCCCAAGCTACAGAATAGTAATCACCTTTATCACCGCTGTGCTTAGTGAAGGAACCCTTGAATAAACCGAGTGCGGGTTCTCCAGATTTCATAAGCTCCGTGACCTTCTGAGAGAATTGAGCGATACTCCGTTTCTTGAGGTAGGTCAGGCAAACGGTATTTCCGGGCAAATCGGCACAACCGGGAGCGGGTACGAACCATAATTGAAGCCAGAAACTATTGGCGGTTTTACCTAAAGTTCCGAAGAATTGAGAAACCTTGATGATGGAAACTTCAATCTCCTTACCGATATAGTCGTCCTCGCCCGTTTTCCATCTTCCGACCTTACAATCGTTGCGGAGGTTGTAGGGAACCTGCGGGAGAAAGATACAGTTCTGCGGACGAGAACCAAAAACTTTGAAATGCGATAAATTACTCATGTTTTCTTTCCTTTACTTTAATAATTGAACTTTTCGCGTATTAATGGATGCGCGACCCCCACGACAGACTTAGAGTGTTCCTCTAGCTGTCTTCCTGAAACCGGCGTTAGCCGCTCTACGATTAGCGATCTCCTCGGTCAGGCAATCTATGTACCAGACAATCAGAGGTTGTGCCTTGCGGGTTACACGGGGCAAAATCTCCTCATAGTGATAGCGGAAGTAACAAAGCTCTTGAAAGTTTTTTTGATAGAGGCGCACCTTTGTATCCTCCTGATTAAGCTCAAGAATTAATGGGTTAAATTTCTCGTTCTAAACACGGTTCCCAGAAAGACCCAATTTCCCACTGCGAGAGGTCAAATAGTTGTCGGATTTTGCCTTCCACGTTCTCTCTCGTGGGTTGAGCCACGGTTAGTTTGACGAGGTGAGAATCTACGGGTACGGGATAACCATCGTCGTCCTCCTCTACGGCTCTGGTATAAAGTTGAACCATGACCGTCCGGTTCTCGGTCAATAGCTCGCAACTCCAACTTCTGCGGTGATGTTTGCGGACATAACGATCGAATCCGAGACACCATCCCCGTCCGCGAGAGTCATCGTAGTCCTTGAAGAACGGACAGAACTCGCAGGTGTCCGCATGGTAATTTTGTTCCATAATGGTCTATAGGTAAAATTTGCAATGTTGAAGTGGCTGCCTGTCGGTGACGGGCAACTTTCTTCTACTTTCGGCGGGCGTTAGCCCTGAAAAAGCGATCTTTAGCCGATGATTAATCGGATACCATCAAGAAAAATCTCGATGCTCACCCTCAGCCACCACATCTGCATCCCCCAAAAGATGTATTTCTGAAGTTCTTGGAGGGCTTGCAATGATTGTAGAGACCGATGTAGAATCACAATATCCGGCTTTGTTATAGATACTTACAGCCGGAGTGTGTGATACCTCAGTTTCAGTATCCGTAAGGGTTCGGGATAATTTAGTTTCTAGGGAGTCCAAGACGGCGAGGCGATCGGGGTCTAGTAACCGCTCGGAATCGATACGGTAGAATCTGGTGCCACTGCTGCTCTGCCGGTGGAACTTCAAGCGTAATCCCAAGCGACCGAGCAGGAGATTGAGGAACTGGATCGGTCTGCTACCCTTGTTGAATCTGAGGTTGAAAGCGGTGCCCACCGAGCGGGAGAATCTCCTCACCCGACGCATCATTTCTAAGATGGCTTCATCATCGCCGCAATATTCCTTATCGGGGTTGTTCAAATCGATGACATCGAACAGCCCTATATCCCGCAGAACCTTAACCTGTAGGGAATAGGTACGGATGTCGGGGAGGTAGACCGCACCATCGATGAACTTGGATAGGTGTTCTAACCACTCACGACGATCTAAAGTTTTGACCTTTTCGGGATTCTGGGAGTACCAGAATAGTTTGTGAGCGTTGAGCCATCGCCGTCTGTCGGCGGTGATAGCCTTGTGGACGAATTCGGGTGTTAATTCCACGCCTGGCAGTTCGGCTCTCAGCAGCGCTTTCGCTATCTGGTGTCTCTGCACCTCGGTGATGCCAGGTTTCTGTTTCAGCGACAGTGCTAGTTCGAGGGAGATGTCCTCGGCCCCCGCTATACAGCGGGCCTCTTCAAGGGGAAGCCCCTTCTTGATCGCTGCCACGTCAGATCCCTCCGGTGTTTCAAAAGATGTGTCGTATTCCTTCACCCGATGACCCTCGGCTATCAACCCCCGCAGTAGTTCGGAAGCGAGGTTATGTATTCCGTAGTTCTTCCTCGCCATCAGGTTGCAGTAAAGCTCTACGTGGGGATTATCCCAGCATTGTTTTTCCCCGTTCCAGATGGAATCATAAGCGGATCGGATTTCGGCATCCGTAGAGTCGTCCCCCGCGATCGCTCTGGCGACATCGATGAGGATACTGGTCTGGTTGTGGAAGCTCCACAGACGGGATTTTATCTGTGCCGGTAGGAAGGAGACGTTACCCTCTAATTTGCCCCGCCTCCGACACCAGACGATGCGGGGTATGGTATCCCTGACCCTGGCTAACATCTGACGGCACTGGCTCGGCTCGATGACACCGTTGAAGAAGGCGTAAACCCGATCGAACCATTTCACATCGATGGATACACCCGCACCCATCGACGGCGTGTAGATCAGAACATCCGGGCGTAATTCGAGGATCTTCTCGTTGGGACGCTCTACGAATTCTCTCCCGGCATCGGTTTCCGTGGTGGTGCTGTCGATGCGGAGGATGGAGAAATCGGGGAACCTCGATAGTAGATGACGCTCTAAAGCTTCGGCTTGGTCTTGGGAATCGGTGGCCACGGCGATACGCTGCCCCGGTACGCGGGGGTCGGTGTTTTCTAACTCGGCGAAGAGTTCGGTGATGGCGAGATCCTTCTTGCCGGTGAGAAAATCGACCTCCCAACCCAGTTCTGGAGATTTATATTCGTTGACGACGGTGTAAACGGGAATCCCCGGTACGAGGGAACGAAAATAATCCACGGAGAGATCGGTCAGGTCGGCATCGGCCAGTAGTAGCAGACCGCCGTTATAAAGGCACTCCCGCAACTTGTTTTGTAAGGTCTGTAGGATGAGCGGGCGTTTCTCCTTACAGGTGGAACTCAGCAGTAAGTGCATCAATGCCAGTTCCGATTCATCGACGATGACCATCGTGTTACTCCAATCACGATACTTTAATTTCCAGAGGCTGTCCCAGCAGATTCCGAGGGTATCGAGGTTCTCCAAGAGGGTCATGGGGTGAAGACCCGGAACTTCCGCATCCCCGCCCCACTCGATATTCCAGTTCAGGCTCTGTTGGCGACCGAGCGCCCGGCGTGGGGTGATGGAGATAACTTTCATCCCCCGGCCCCTCGCGGACTCGATCATTTTTTTAATCTGTTCGCTCTTACCGCTACCCTTAAAGGATTTGAGGGCGACGATACCGTTCGTCGGTACTAACCCGTTCAGGTCGGGCAGATAACGCCCGCTCAGATGCAGGTAGGGCTTTTGGGTGAGGCTTCGGAGTCGTTGCTGTTCCTCTTGGATCTGATGTTGCCAAGCGGTTTTTTTAACCAAACCCGAGAACTCTTCCGGCGATAGCAAACACATGGAGGAGAGGATTTTCTCGTCGATCTCGTCAATATCACCATCTACTTTACTAGCCTGACCCCACCAAGCGATCTTGGGACTCATACCCCATCCCCGTAGTAGTCGGATCAACTTGTTGTAGACCTCGATGACGTTGGGATTGTCAACGCAGCCTCCATCGGCGAACAGAATCGGTTGAACGGAGCTCTTATAGGCGGTTTCGATACTTTTGAAATAGGCTCGAAGGGTTTCGGGACTCGAGGCGAAATTTCCCCCCGATGCGCCGATAGCGTGGATTCCGAGGCGTTGAGATGCGATCGCCGGTTTGAAAGCGACTCCCTCGGTCAGTGCCACCGGAATGACCTTAGCGTCTTTGAACCACTTCTTAACTACCCGGTGTTGTTTCCCCGATGCCGGATAGAAAGCTAGGGGAAGTTCGCCGTTTCTGGTGTGAGCGGAAGGCCCATTCTCCTTGCGAGTCGATTCCGATGATGCCCACAGGTATTTAGCGAATTCACCCGGATCGTCGAAGCGGATCTGCCACGCCACGAACTGACCCACATGGTTGGGTATGGGACAGAGAATCCCCGCGTTCCACACGTTGAGACCTCTGCCACCTTTTTGAACTCCCGCCAGTCGATCGTCAACGGGGCGTGAAAGTTTCTGCCACTTCCCGACGCTACGGTATTTCCGTGAATCGATCTCTTCATCGGTCATCCCCCTCTCCCGTAATTGACGACGGTGTTGTCCCGATAGTTGGAGTTGCCCCAAAATTTGGCGGATTACTTTATCCCGGTCTGCATCGGAGAGCGAAGCACAATAGCGCAGTCGCTCTTTCTCTTTTACCGCTTCTCTTACTTGTTGCCATTCACGCCGCTTCTCTTCGCACCATACTTCCGCATCCGCCCCGAAAGCCCACATTCCGAAGCCGATATTGTCGATGCCCCGGAAGATGTAGTCCTTAGGAACGGCTTCACAATCACGGCAGTGGATCAGTCCCGTTATCGTACTCTGACGGCAATCCTTCCTCGTACCGCTACAGATCGGGCAATCACCACGATTTAATCGTTTCCAACTCATGACGCTACCCCCTCATTTTCGTAAGGGGAAGCGGGGTTATCCTTTAGCTCGGGCTTCCCTATCGGATAGAGAGCCTCAAAGCATGATAATGCCAGCATTATTGTTCCTCCTAAGTGTTTTTCAGGAGGAACTTCCAGAATACTTTTTTTTACTTAACTACAGCCTTTTATCCTCGCTTTAAATCCTCTTCCCTTGTACTTGCCTGTACAATGCCTTCGGATTTTGTTAGTCTGGAAATAATATTAAGATCTTTTGTGTAGCGATAGGGGCTTCTTGGAGAACCGTTGAAAGCATACCGCTACGGGTGTGTAGAAAAGAGTTCGAGAAAAGTTCAGGAAGTTCCTACGTTATTATTCGGCTCTTAAGTGCCTCATTTGGAAATCGCCGTTAGGCGGTAAAACGCCGCAAACGTTTAACTTCTGATTGCAGTTCGTAGAGTTCCCAGCATACGCCGAGGAAACGTTCATAAATAGCCGGCATCTTCGGAAAATCTACTCCCGGCCCCCAGTTGCGGACCGATTGGCGCTTCCGTCCCAAAGCTTTGCTTAAAAGCCCGACGCATCGCTTACGGTAGCTCGGGTTCATCTCTGCCCGCAGGATTTCTATCTCTGGCAGCCCCGATAAACCGTACATTTTACGGCAGAATTCCCTTGCAGTCAGTCGGGGTAGTTCTTTATCTACTGAATGCTTCAGGGGTATGAAATTTGAATCTTGAATAGTTTCTCGTTGCCCGTCGACTGTTAGCCTGTTCATGATACACACTCATTTTTGGGTATGGTTATTGTGGAATATGGTTACTACTCTAGGTCTAGGTTAAAGATAACCCTCTCCAACTTTACGTTAATTCAAGCCTTAAGTTGTTTTCTCTAAATTAGCATAATTCTGCATAACTTGAAATCAGATCCCCACCCATCTATCGGAATAAATAGCCTTATCAAAACTTAACTTTCTTGTTCTGGAGGAGGTTGTTTAGTAGCTTCCGATTCGCTTTTACGAGGATCGTGTTTGCCCAGATACTTCGTTTTCAGTTTTCCGTCCTCCCACCACCTCAGATAATAGTAGGGGCCGAAGCTTTTCCCGTCTGCAGGAATATATCTTTCTTCTATGAAGTGTCCGTCTAGGAGGGGGGTATTCGGATCTATTTCCCCCCTTCTGAGCCGGGCGATCATTTCGTTCCTCTCGTCGATCTTGCGTTGGTTAATCTCTTTTTGTTCTTGTAATTTAAGGGGTAATTGTTCCTGAAGTTGCTCTAAATGTTCCTGCTTTAGCGACCCGATGACGTTGTAAATCAGTTGCTGTTTTTGTTTGGGCGGAAGCTCGTTGACCAGTTTTGATAGCGTTTTAAAATTCACCTTCGTAGAAGCCGTAGTGATGGATTCTGGTTTCTTTAATGCTTCTTCGATTAAAGACTTTAATTCCATTATTTCGATTGGTTTCGTTATGAAAAGTAGTACATTTTCCCTGAGTGCCTGTGTATAGTTTTCCATATCTCCATAGGCGGAAATAACTACGGTTTTCAAAGGTATCGCTTTTTTTGCCAGAGTTCTTATCAGTTGAAATCCATCTATTTTGGCTCCAGGCATTTTTAAATCGGTTAGGAGCAGATCGATCTCATGTCCCTCATCTCGTTCGATATGTTCTAATGCCTCTTCCCCACTACGAGCGAAAATAATTTCATATTCTCCCGATGCAGTTTCCTTCTTAAATCGCTGTTTGATGGCTCGTCCAAAAGCCGGATCATCATCAACAAATAGTAACTTTATCGACATGAATATAATCCCTGCATAGCGACGAAACCTTCTTATTAATAACCTTCAATTATCTTTCGAGGGATGAATTTCAACTCCGGGAATAACGATCGGCTCGGAATGGGTACACCATTATACTTTACATTACCCTGAGGGATCGATCGATTGATGGATTTACATACCCCGGGAATATACATCTTTCGGTAAAGGATGAAATAGTAATTCTGTCTATTAGCGGATATTTAAAAGCTTTAACTCTGTGAGAATAGCTTGGTAATATCATCGCCCGATACCAAGGGTGACTATCTCTCACCGCTCGAAAGCTCTGAATTACTCGTCTTGTCCTCTAATCTCGCCACCATCCGCACCCTCGCTAAACCCCCGAAGTCCTTAAACTGGAAAGTTATCTTACCCATACTATATTTGTTCTTCTGCTCGGGTGCGATCGATGCGGCTCCCCCCGGTTCGAGAGGTGAATTTAGAACCTTATCTCAACTACCCGATCATAGTATCCCTTCTTCGAGTGTTAGAGACATAGAAGGGAAGTCTTCGATCGAGATCGGAGGCGTTAAGGTTTCCGGAAGTACGGTGTACTCGGAGGAGGAGCTGAGCGAGATTACATCCCGGTTTATCGGTATGTATGCGACGGTAGAAACACTTCAGGAAATCACCCGTCAAATAACCCAACTATACATATCCGGGGGATACGTTACCTCCGGCGCTTATTTACCCCCTCAAGACCTCAGCGATGGCATTGTAAAGGTTGAGGTGGTCGAGGGAAAATTAGAGGATATTGAAATCGAGGGATTAAACCGTGTTCGAGATTATTACGTGCGGGGGCGTTTGATGAAAGCGGTGGGAGTTCCCCTGAATATCGGTCGTTTAGAGGAAGCTCTACAGTTATTACAATTAGACCCCCTCTTCGAGAGGGTTGAGGCTCAATTGAATCAGGGAACCGAGCCGGAACTTAGCGTGTTGAGGGTCAAACTTAAAGAAACTGCCGCCGTCAGCGTGGGGCTACAATTCGATAATTATGAATCCCCTAGTATCGGCGAGTACGAAGGCACGATAAATTTTGCCCATCAAAATCTTTTAGGTTTCGGCGATCGATTCTCGGCTCAGTACAGCATCACCGAGGGACAAAATAGCTATGAACTGAGTTACTCGCTACCGGTTAACGCCGATAACGGCACCGTGAGTTTGAGTTATCAGGCGGGGGATAGCAAGATCATCGAAGACCTATTTAAAGACGTGGGTATTAGATCTAACTCGAATATTTTATCGGTGGGCTTCCGTCAACCCATTATCCTGAGACCTAATGAAGAATTCGCACTATCGGTTTCTGTCGATTTTGAAGAAAGCAGGACTTTTCTACTCGATAATATTCCCTTCTCTTTCACTATCGGCCCGGAGAATGGAAAGTCGAGGGTAACGGCGTTGCGGTTGGGTCAAGATTGGGTCAGTCGCTCTCCTAAAAGGGTTGTGGCGCTAAGATCCCGATTTAGTTTCGGGTTGGGGCTTTTGGGTGCCACTCTTAATGATAGTGGGATTGATGCCGACTTCTTCTCGTGGTTGGGTCAATTTCAGTGGGTAGAAAAATTGGATCACAATGTTTTACTTTTAGCTCGGTTAGCGGTACAGCTTTCCCCCGATGCCCTGTTACCGGTCGAGCAATTTGACATCGGTGGTATCGATACGGTGAGGGGTTACACCAATAATTTACGCATCGGCGATAATGGTGTAGCCGGAACGATCGAGGCGCGTTTTACCCTCGTCGATGATGAAAGCTATGGTGTGCTGGATCTGATCCCTTTTCTGGATTTCGGTACCGTATGGAACAATAAATTACCGATCGTTTATCCCAATACGCTCTTAAGTACGGGGCTGGGATTAAGTTGGCAGATTGATAGTTTTCATGTACGTTTAGATTATGGAATATCTTTGATTGCCGTCCCGCAACAAAGTAATTCCCTTCAAGGAAATGGCCTTTCTTTTTCGGTATTATGGCAGAGAAAGTTTTAGCTTAGGGAGCTAACTCTGTCAGAGCATGGAAAATCCTGCACTGTTTGAGCTTTTTCCTAACTTCGCAAAAAAGAGAGAAACTTTCTTTTTTACATAAAAGATTTTAAAAAAGTCTCCAAAAATTAAAAGTGAAAAATGTTTTTCCGATCACGAAGTAAGTTTATCCGATTTTAAAGTGCTGAAAAACATACCTCTCTAAAAAATAATCCGCTCTTTATATTGGAATGCCGACGGATTGAAACTGTTTTTGTATGGCTTGAACGTATTTCAAGTTATTTTGTTTCCGATACAAAGCTATAGCCGCACGATAGTTATCTATAACCTCGTGTGGATGAATTATCTCCCCATCCGATCTTCTTATCTGTAGTAAAACCCAGGCAAGATTATGATAAGCTTCCGCCGGTGCTAATTTGTTTTCAATAGATATGGCTGTTTCTAAATAAAGTTTCGCTTTCTCCCACTCTCCCGCTTGCGCCATCAGCGTACCTAAACGGAAATTGACAAAATAGTTTTTGCCGAACGTATTAAGATAGTTCTTATAAATATTGATCGCTCCTTGGAAATCATTTAATCGCTCTTTAGCTAGACCATAATTGATATATACCCAATCGGGTGCTTTAGGAAGTTTACAGGCTTGTTCAAAATTGATTATCGCCTGTTGCCATGACCCTTTTTTCGCTAGATAGTAACCTTTGATTCCCCAGGAAAGAGGCCGATCGGGAAATTGACGGATAAATTCATCGACCCTCCTTTCGAGATCTTTACTGCCATATTTATCTAAGGAGAAAATTAAATAGGGAAAGACTATCTCCCCGATATACAAATTATTTTTCGTGGGCTTTTGCTTGGCTTGAAAAATAACCGGGTTCGCTTTAGCTATGGCGGTTTTCCAATCTTGAGTGAAATAAGCGGCTATAGTTTTCAAAGCCAGATAAAAAGGATTGGTTTTATCGGTATTTAAAGCACGATCGCTCAGTTCGTTAATTTTGTTCCATTCTTGATAATATCGCAAGCAGAAAGCTAAATTGATGACGACGAACGGATTTGATTGTAGTCCCTGATAAGCTTTATTGAATTGAATTAAAGCTTCGGGAATTTTAGAAACCTGTAAATAAAATACACCCAAAACGCAGTAAGCCCGATAGTTATTAGGATCTATCTTAATAGCTTTCTGTATAGTCTCCTCCGCACCATAATCATTAAGGTGTAATTGTACTAACGCTCTCTCTACATAGAGATTTGAATTAGTAGAGTCATTAACAATACATCGATCGTAAACCGTTAAACTTTCCTGAAGACCGCCCTGCCGGACTAACCCCATCGCCTTCTGATGTTGGGGAGAGACGAAATTACCGTTTAAAGCTTGAATGAAATCATCGGCGGTTTGAAAACGATCGTTTGCATTAATATTCATCCCCGTGAGTAGAACTTTTTCCATCAAAGGAGACAAATCCGCCCGCAATTTCCGGGGGGGTACAAGAGGGTCTGGATTTTGCGCGGCGGTTTGGGCGACTCGTTCCGTCGATTGTAAGGGCAATTGTCCCGTTAAAGCTTCATACATGGACGCGCATAAAGCATAAATATCCGTGGCCGGGACGCGTCTACTCCTTTGATTATACTGCTCTAGAGGAGCGTATCCTGGGGTTAAAATACGGCTCATGTCTTGAGTTAAACCGGCCATGAATTCTCTTGTGGCACCGAAATCTATGAGAATAGCTTTCTCTCCCGGGGTGATGATAATATTATCCGGCTTAATATCCCGATGCAAAAAATTTCTGGCGTGAATATTCTTCAAGGCTTCGGCAATTTGTATAAATACTCTCTTAGCTCTTTCTTCTGATAATTTTCCCGAACCGCGCAAAATCTTATGTAGGGAATCACCCTTGATAAATTCCATGACAATATAGACAGTATTATTCTCTTCAAAATAATCATAAACTTCTGCTATATTAGGATGCGTACATTGTTCCTGATTACGAGCCTCATCTTTAAATTTATTGATTTGCTCCTGCTTGCTCGCCGGGGTGATATTCGGAGACCATAATACTTTTTTGCCTTGCCTGGAAGCGTTATCGGGCCACAGTTCTTTTATGGCTATTTGTCTAGATTGGCTCGGAATAGATCCTTTATACGTAATACCGAAACCCCCCTGCCCCAAAAGTTTATCTATAGCGTATTGTTGTTTGCCGTTATTTAAGACAGTATTGACCGGTAGATGATAATTGGATAAAGTCGCCTCCGCTTCCCCTGTCTGTTGATTTAACAGCAAGGAAGAGCCACAGGCTATACAATAACTCTCAGTATTGGGATTATCGGTCAAGCAAACTGTACAGAGGATAGACATAGGAGCATTATCGCCGGATTACAAATAATGTTTAAAATTACATTGAAAAGCTAGGAGGGTAGCGTTATCACCGGCTACTCTTTCCAGAATCTTTTGGGCTATTAAGTCAACAGCATCCTGTAATAGACTACAGGAAAGAAAAATTTCTTTCATTTCTCCATCGGGAATTAAATCCCAAACTCCGTCGGAACAAAGTAAGATAATATCTTTATCTTTAAGAGTTATAAAAGGCTCCGTTTCCTGCATGATAGTTTGAACGTATCCTTCGCTAAGCTCTAATTTATCCCCTAAAGAACGAGTGAGAACATTTCGATCGCTGTGCGATAACATATCTTCCTCGGTTATCTCGCCGCTGGCTAACAACATGGCTACCATGGTATGATCCCTACTCAGTTGTTTGATCTCTTCGCCCCTTAAATGATAGATTCTGCTATCTCCCACATGACCTAGTAAAAGTTGATTATTCAGCGCCAAGATCGCGCTTAAAGTAGTGCCACCATTTTTCACACCCTCGGTAACAGCTCTATTAGCTTTAACGAAAGCACTTTTTAACCATTCGTCCCATTCTTTCACCGTTTTATCGGGGGATAATAAATTTTGCCCCAAAATAGTAGTTACGGCCAATTGACTCGCTTTTTCTCCCATAGCCATGCCGCCCATACCGTCAGCGACAACCGCAAATAAAACTTGTTCGCGTCCGCTAAAGCGATGAAGTTTGATGCCGTAATTATCTTCATTCTGTAACCGGGAGGTGGAAAGTCCTATAGTGGAGTGAGTTGCAATCGTCCACACGATTTGAGGAGCTTGTAACAGCTTGCGGGTTGTGATTAATAAGCTCAGTAATTGCGTTAGACAGAATCTTTCCTCGATCGAAATCGATAGAGAAAGTTTCAATAACTGATAAATCAAAGGTACTGGCTCGATGTATAAATTATAGAAACCGTCTCTATGAGGTAATCGCTGATGTAGGAGTTGATATAGGAGTGCGGCGACGCTATAGGTACTCATCCGCTCATCAAGGGCCGCCCCTTGCTGTAATTCGGGGGCCGTATAGGTTCCAACCAGAGCCGATGTAGTTTCTTCATCCAAACTATAGGCTGTAGAGAGATCGTAAAACTTGAGGGGTTTATTAATTTCCACAAATTTAGTGTTGAGATCGATAAAACACCATCGTTTGTGGAACGCATAACAGAAGAACTGGCATATTTGTATAGTGAGTGAAAGACTTTCTTGAATGGAAAATGTGCGATCGAGATAACTTTCCAAATTATTTTCCACGGTGGGAAATAAAGTTAATAGTAGTAATTTATCCCCCACATTGACTTCAGGGTGAAATTCTTCTTCTAAATAATCTTCCACCTCCCCATCGGCTTCGGCCTGTTGGTCTTCAACCGTAGGGCTAACCTCCCCTGAAGAACTAGTGTTAATCTCTACCGCATCTACTTTCTGGGTCGCTAATAATTCGGCGACCATAGCGTAATTACCCAAGGCTTCTCTGAGGGTCAATTCCCGTTGTAATCCTCCCCCGATCGAACTCACTCTTAATAACCCTTCTTGCGGATATTCAAAAGAGCTACCGGACGGGAAAAAGTTAACCTTGAAAGAGTGTACGTCCGGGGTAAAAGTACCGATGTATTGAATTACTTCCAAACAATATTCTTCCAGAATAAAACAGATACCCTCTCGGATGACTAAACTGGCGGGGGTCATATATTTAGTCCCTTACAAATTTTATATAGTTTGGAAAGTAAAGAGAATTTTTGCGATCGCTATTTCATCGCCGCTGTTCAAAGGGGTGGGTGAATCGATGCGGGCTTGAAAGCGAGTTTGTCCGCGGGGCTTGATGAACACTCCATTAGTGGAACCTAAATCTTTGATCTTCCACTGCCCGCTTTCTTGATAAATTTCCGCGTGTCGCCTAGAAACTGTTTCTTTGCCGTGAAAATCTTCCAAGTCAATGTCTACCGGCCCCATCTCGTTGTCAAATATCCCTATTAAGGCCGCCCCCTGGATGACGAATTCGGGGATGGGAGAGTTAACCTGTTTGGCTATTAATTTGGCGCTGCCGGTGCTTTTCACCGCGGGGGAATAATCTTGGATTACCGTGGGGGTCGAAGTTTGCAGCGTCGTCGGATTCGATACCGGGGCCGGGTTAATGGAAAGCCCTACAGGTTGCGGTTCGTATACGGGCATGTCGGCATCAACCGTGGACGCGTTCAATTCCGAGCCGCAGGCATCGCAAAATTCGGCGGTATCGGGGTTTTTATCGTAGCCACAGACTATACAGAGAATGGTCATAGTTTTTCGCTCCTTTCATTAATTAATCGCATGAATCGATCGATCAAGTTCCCGACAATTTACGAATATTCTCTTCGCTGAGATATTGGTCTATATCGTCGGAATCCATTTTCACGGTTTTTCCCTTGGCTCCCATTTTGACAGTTTTGCGGGTTCCATCGGAAATCTTCCTAGTTTTTCTGACTTCATCTATGCCCTGGTCTATCAAACCGATGATTTCTTGATTCCCTATTTTCAGCGTCATGCTTTTAGCCGCCTCTAAAAGTTTCTGCGCTTGTTCGGGATTCTGGTCAACCACTCTGGTAGCTTCATTGATTAAATGGGAAACGTTACGCTGTTGCACGTAATTCATGACCTCTGGATTAATTTGCGCCGCGGCTCCTTGAATGAATTCGATGATCACGTCTTGAGGTGTTAATTCACCCCGTTTATTTAATCCAGGTACGTCGTAGGTTAGCCCCAGCCTGGCGATACGCATTCGGGAGACGGGGCGGGCATCGAGATTGAACTCTAGAACGAAGATGGTATCGTCATTAGACTGCGCCGCCCCTATGGGGTAAGGGTCTTGTTTGATGTCCAGTTCAGCTTGATCGGGATAGATACGGGTTAGCCTTACTAATTCCACGCCCTTGACCGTTTTTACCGTGAGGGCGAGATTGTTGATCACTTCTTTCTGGGCTTGCTGGACTTCTTCAAATAGGGTTTCGGGCAATTTATCGATCGCTATTTGATGACCTATATGATAGCGATGCCCGCTAGTTTTATCGCTAATATCTAACAATAAATCTTCGTTATATTCGTCGCCCACTCCCAGGGCGGTGATGGGAATACCGCAACGGGCGAACTGTTCGGACAAGTTGCGGCAATCCCACTCATCGAAGGTTTCGCCATCGGTGAAAATGAGTACGCGTCTATTGGTCATCTCGCCGTTATCGAGTAAGGATAAAGCTTCTTTCATCGCCAAGCCCATACGAGTGCCGCCGCTGAAATCGTTCAAATGTTCGATCGCTTTTTCTATATCACCCGTTTTCGTGCCCGCCGTCAAGTTCAGCAGTGTCGAGGCTCGATCGTCGAAGCGGATCAGGGAAACGCGATCGTTGTCGGTCAAGCGATTCGAGCGCGCGATTTCTAATAGGGATTCGATCACGATCGCGCGTTTGGTTTTTCCCCTCACCACCACTTCATCCATCGATCCACTGGTGTCGATGACGAAGCTAAAAGAGGTGGGCGGGCGACTATCGGATACTTCTCTAGTGGGGCGCAATTTCAGTAATAAAAATAATTTCTGTTCCGCACTATCAGCGGGAAAAAAATGACGGTGAGGTATCACTCCTACATTTAACATTATCTAAAACTCCATTATTTTTTTGCGGGTCGGTCACTGGAAAATGTATTCTAGCGGTAATAAAATCTCCACGGGAGGCTTTATCTCTTCTAAAACGGGTGCTAATAGTTCGGGAATTTCTAGATTGCCGTTATCTTTCAACAGGGCCAGTTTGCTTTCCGCCATCGAAGTTAGAGAAACATTCAAACTTGTTATTCTATAACCCAGTCTGATATTTTCTAGCCAACTGTTGATTATAGATATTAAGGCAGTATCGTTAACAAAGCAACTGGTTTTATCCTGAATTTCCCCGCGGATTTCTTCTCTGGTTTGTTTAGTGAAAAAAAGCTCCGGGTTATCTTCGTGAACCCCTGATAATTGCCTGACCACATTGTAACTTGTATTATTCTGTTTTTGATTGTCGAGAAAAATTTTTAATACGTAACTAGCCATAATAATACTCTCCGGTGCGAGTTAAATAGACGAAAATATACAACGAAAATATACAAGATTATTGATTAATTTCCCCTCGCTTCTTCTTCTAATCTGTTCGCCCACATACGGTAGGGGATGACACCCCCGATACCGAGAGCGGCTAAAGAAGCTACAAACATCGCCAGACGGGTAGGGAAAGAGAGAGCGCGCCCGAAAACCGTGATCCTATACTCTTCGGGAGCCGATTTCACATTTTGACTCGCGACCGTCACTTCATAGGTTTTACCCCTTTCCGAAGCGGGTTGCTGGTAGCTGATCTCGTATTCGCCCAGTAAAGCCGTCAGGAACAATTTCAACTCCTTGGCGATACCTTCCGAATCACCCGAGAATTCGGCTATCCCGCCATTGACCGCCGCTATCTCGGCCAAACCCGCCTTATCCACGAATTCATCGGCGGGAACTTTACCCTTGGGAACCGGATTATCCCAATAAAGATCTTTCTGGGTAGGAATTCTCGCCAGTTTATATTTTCGTTGTAGTTGTCGGGGGGTCAATCCATAACCCAGGGTATGGAGGATAATTTCTGGATGCTCTTTCAATCGATCGATCACCGTACTTCGATCGGTATCCGTGGTGTCGAAACCATCGGAAACGAGAATGATCGAGAGGCGGGGTTTCTCCGCCCCCGATTCTTCCGCCGGGTGAAATCTAGTATCTTCGGGATTGGCCAGAAAATCGATCGCGGCGTTGACCGCATCGTAAAGATTAGTACCGGCGCAAGGTGTTTGTTTACCCAGTGCATCGAGATAAGCATTGAGTTGGGGGTCTTGGGGAGGGAAAAATTTAGTCAGGGTTTGAGAATTTACCGGGTAGTCCACCTGACAATTACCCGAAGCCTTACCGAAAGGAACGATCGCTATTTGGGTATTACCGCCCCTCTCCGCCGCCCCGGCCACGAATTTTTTGATCGCCCCTAGCGCCCCGTCTAATTTCCTCTGGGCGCTGCCGCTGCCGTCTGGTTGATTCATGCTACCGCTGAAATCCACCAGCACGACGATCCAAGCGGGAGGGGGAATCGTGGCGGTGGGAGATTTCCAGTTAAATGTGATCTTATCGCTGACGGGTTTTTTCGTTAGCGGGTCTATAACCTTGACCGAGAAGTCTTTCTTGTCCAGCGTCACCACCGGGCGATTTTCTTCCCCCTTGGCTTTGACCCTGAGGATAACGCGATCCTCGTTAGTTTTCAGACTCTCTATGTTTAATTCCTTCACCTGTGCCATCACCGCCGCCGTTTGAGCGCACACTATCAACAAGGACAAACTAAGCTTGAGGGTCGAGGAAACGGTTGTAATAGACGAAACGATAAAATTTGGGTTGTTCTTCATCTGGTTCCAGGGGGTGAAAGGTGATCAGGGTGTTGTGTTTTAAAGTTCTCTGGACGGGGGTGTTCAAAAACCTATTATTGATGGCGATCGATTTATAATGGTCACGGTCGGGTAATAGTAAGGCTTTTCTCCTATCGATGGTAATATCCGCTACGTGGGGCGCTAAATTCGGGATACAGATGTCGGCGTTAATATCAGAACCGATGCTGATCACCCCGAAGCCCGGGAGAGCGATCGATAATCCTTCCTCGATCGTGGTATTATCTGGATCGCTGACGAAAGATAAAATATTCAAGTCGATACCGGGCGGCGATAAATTACCACCGTTAGCATAAAAATGCTCTCCCCTGTACTCGAAACCAGTACCGGCGCGTAGGGCCGCTTGATAACTCGGTGAATTGGTAAGGCTGAAACTCAAACCTAATATGAGTCCCAAAAGAGCGAAACCTAAAGGGTCTTCCCAATTTTGCCACGCGGTGAATTGAGCTTGGAATTTAGAGCGCGATATTTCAAATAACACCGCCGCAAACACGCTCGCGAATGTCGCCCCCAGCAGGCTCACTATTAATCGTTGGTTTTTCCTTTTTTTATTACCGCTTTCCACACTATAATCCCGCCAGGTTAAGCCTTCTGCCAGACCCACGGAAACGCCGATCAATAACCAGCCAAAAGTCCTCACGAACCAAAGCGGGAAATCGAATCGGGGCAGGAAGAAGATAAAGGACAGCCCCGCGGCTGCCAACCCCAGTAACGCGCCGATACCGATAGTCTTGAAAGAAGCTGCCGTGGCGAGTTTCAAGTTGGTTTTCGCTCTCGTCGGGCTACTGATAAAAATTTCATTGATCACCATACCGACGGCGAGGGAAATTGTCACGAGAGGAAAGATAATTAATTGGGGAAACTCCCTCATGATCTGTAAATCCGTGAGTAGGAAATGACTAAG
Organism: Chlorogloea purpurea SAG 13.99; assembly: GCA_016903695.1. Classification (GTDB taxonomy): domain Bacteria; phylum Cyanobacteriota; class Cyanobacteriia; order Cyanobacteriales; family Microcystaceae; genus Chroococcopsis; species Chroococcopsis gigantea_A. The sequence goes on along the minus strand of JADQBB010000020.1, from coordinate 40,562 downwards.
ATTCCAACCGATTAAAGCCGATGTAACCCCGGCGAGCGCGTAAAGATAAATGCGCATCGGTTGCGGGTCGAACGAGGGTTTCACCGATCGTTTTTCAATCTGCCCCGGGCGAGGTTCTGGAATCGGGGTGGGCGTTGTTTCGTCCTGCGGGGCAGGTGTCGGGTCGTTTATAATTATCGTCGGGTCTGGAACCGGGGGATCATTAACTGTAGTGGGAAATAATTGCTGTTCCAGAGTTATTTGTGCTTGTTCATCGTAGGGATAAATCAATCCAAAGAGAAATGGTTTTACCAGGTTTTTCACTCCGTAAGCCCACGATACGGGTTCACCGTTTTCTTGAGATTTTTGGGTCGCCAGCGCGTTAACAATAACGGGAGTACAAATATTATTGTAAGGGACGATAATCGGAGGCTCGTTAGTTAACAGGTCTTGGAGAGCCTTACGAACCGTGAAAGAGCGAGTCCCGGCGGTATCGTACTGGTGGGGCTGACCGACTGTTTTAAAGTTGAAGGGATCGAAAACCGGAAATTGACCCGTTTGTTGTTTCTGTTGTAGCATCCAAGCCAGTATATGGGCGAGTCCATCAGCCCCCTGGCACAGGAAATATCGATGACAATCGATAGAGCGTTGTTGGTCGTCTTTCCCCTCGGTGATCGTGGCGATCACGCTCCAGCTATCCAGGGTGGTGATTATTTGTCTCCCGATGATAACGGGTTCCGGGGGTGACGAATAAATGGAGAATTCTTTGTTAACGATCGCTTTTATAACACTCGCCGGTATGGGGTCTAGGGTTTTGTTCATATATTGCCCCGTGGAGCCGAGGGAGTACCAATTATTTGAATTACCCCTGACTTGAATTCCCGTGCTAAATTCGTGTATTTGGATTTGATTGCTCATATAAAAGCTGATAGTTTTTGCGGCTTACGTGGTAAGGGTTTAAAACATACGAAATATTCGATAAAAAATTATCAATCGATAACTCGTCAAGTTTTTTTTATATCATGGGTTTTTATGTAGAACAATCTGTTACTTTCTTAATATTTATTTCACTAGCAACTTTACATTTTATGTCTTTATATTTATTCTTATATTCATCAGAGCCTGTTGGTTTTTGTACATTTTCTTTCAGGTCTTGTTTTTTAGTTTCCTTCACATATATTTCTAGAATCTTTTTTAAATTCTCCGTGTCCTTGACATATATTTTACGATTATTGGGAGCTAATATTTTGATGTTTTCTAATTTAGACATTTTATTGGGATCAGCAGAATTTAATATTTCTGAACTTATTTTTTGTGCCAATTTATTTATTGAATCTGATTGGGAGAGATCACTAGGACTATTTTTATTATTATTTTGTGGCTGTTTATCATAAAAAACTATGTGTGTACTTGTTAGAAACCCAATACAAAATCCCATTAAAAGCAATAACGAAAAACTTCCAATGATAAAACTCAAATAGTGTTTTGCGATTAAAGCAAATAACTGATTTAATGTTTGTTTATATATGTCTAATAAAGTTAATTTTTTTTCCAAAAAATCGTCATAAATTTTTATTCTATTGTGACGTTTTTTATCAATAAAAATATTTTCGTTTTTAGGTGTTAATTTTGCTAAATCACTAAAAAATTGAGACCCTATTTTTACCGTTGGGTACTTTTTGGCTTTATATAATGCTCTTAATATTAACCAAAAATGCCTCTGTTCTTCTTTGAAGTGATAAATACTAGACATTTTTTTCAAGAAATTATCTTGTAGCTGTATCAGCTGTGTCGGATCTTTTTTTAGCTCTAGTGTATCTATATATTGACTTTTTAGATTTTTTATATTAGTAGTAGTTGTATGATTGTCATAGTTATAATTTACCTTTAGATAATCCTCCACTCTATCAGCCCAAATACCGTTTGCTAGCAAGCTCAATCTTGCATGATTATCATTAACTTTAAAAATTAATTTTTCAACACCACTTGTACATCTACCTTTAATAGTTTCAAATTTTTTTGGATTCTCTTTCAAGACGTTAGCTAAGCGTGCTTGAAAATCTAAGCAAGACTGTTCGTAATTTTTTTGGTTTTTGTTATCTCGCAACCATATCAATGTTTTTGATATTTCGTCAGGAAAAATAATTGCTTGTACTACTAAAAGTTTTCCTAGCGCAGGGTAGTTATTCCCGTTCTTGAAATCATTCAACCCCAAACCACCTAAAAGATGGTTCCAGAATTTTATATTATTTATATCGCCTGGATCGGCACGAAGTAAAGCAACTTCCAAAGCTTCTAACGATTCAAACGATACCTTTTCAGATGTGCCCATCCATTGACCGATAGTTCTTTTCAGTTCGTTTTCGTCAACCAATGACGGCGGAGGAGGAGGTGGTGCTTGTTTAATCGTACTCATACCTATTTTCGCATTCTGGTCAGCAGGTTTAATCACCATAAAAGACATGACTCTCTCTAACTCAGGTACATTATATGCCCAAGAAATCAGCTTTACATCTCTAGTATTCTCAATTATTTTTCTTGATTCATTATTATTTACATATTCCTGGTTATTTAAACTATCACGTAATTTTTGAGGTAGGCTAGCTCTCGACGATATGGATGAACCACCCCAATAATCGTTAGCAGGAGAAAAAGGTAAAATTTCCCGATCATTTCCTTGATTATCGAGTTCGTTTTTTTCTTTCGCTATAGCATTGACGATGATATGAGTGCAGGAACTATCCCGATAATCTATGATGATCGGACAAGATTGCTGTAGTTCTGTTTCCCGCCTGTCTCTAATTTTTATGTGCGTTGATTTGGTTTGAAAATTATAAACACCTCTCTTGGCGTAAAAGTGGTCAAAAGTTGGTATTTTTTGGGGATTGTTAGGCTCGTACTCTTTGAACCAATCCAATATATTATCTATATTCCCCAGCCCCGGACAAAGGAAGTAGCGATGCAGGAGTACAGGTCTTTGGCAATCGTCTTCTCTTCTACTGAGAACCGCCACCACTGACCACTCATCTCCACTCTCACCTATAACCTCGCGGGCTATAAGAGCAGGCTCATTCAAAGAATGTACCGATTTGATGGCGAATAATTTATTATCGATCGCTTTGATCACGGCTTTCGGGATCGGATCGATCGTTCTATCCATATATTCCCCGGTGAAACCCGTCGAATACCAATTATCGGGAGTTCCTTCTACTTGAATACCTGTACTGAATTCGTAAATCGTCACTTCCATGATTATTCAATCCCTATCTAAATCTTGATGTCGCTGACCCGTACACAGCCAATAAATCGGAGAAACCAAACCGAAAGGTCGCCACAGTTTCGGTTCTTTGATCACGCAGGTAGTACCGCTTTTATCCCGCTTGATAATTTTAGAATTCGGTTCCGGGTCTATATTCCCCATCATCCCGAAAGCGGAAGCCGTGAAATAATCCACCCCACCCCCTCCCCCATTAGACCAGTATTCTAACTTTTTCACCATCAGGGGAAATCTTCGCGCCGCCAATTCTCTCGGTTGATGGCGACTCACCCAAAGTTGCGGTTGATCGCATTTATTCAAGGTTACAGCTATTCTACGCTTTCTTTTGCCTAGATCCGATCGCTCTAAAATCTTCAAGAACTTCTCCAACCCGTCGGCATACTGGGCATCGAGGCGGTAGGCAGTCCCATCTATCAATAACAGAATCCCCTCGGCCACCAAACAATCTTCTATGTACTCCTGTAGACGCTGGTCGTTAGCTTTATGGATCAAATCCCTGAACAACTCACCGCTATAGTCCTTACAGTTAATATTCAACTTGATCAAACCCGACCCTAACTGACCGAGAGAATACCTATCTTTCAAGACGATGCTGAGACGATAATCTTTTATAGAAAAAACATCCTCTAGATCCGTGGGCGCTAAAGTTAACCCCTCCTCTAATACATTACGGGCAATATCGATCAAAAAAGCTCCCGCATCCTGATCCCCCAAGGGCGTAACCGACTGTACCGGGGTGGCCGGATTAGCATTGGGCCAGTAAGCCAACGACGCTATATAGGCGGTTTTCCCGGCGCTACGATCGCCCATTATCCGAATATTCCCCACCGATTCCAACGGTTTTGCCGAGTTTTTAAACAAATTCGCGAAGCCCAAGCTTTACCTCCAATCAAGTATTCAGCCAATACAAAGGTTCGATCAAGTTATAGGGTTGCCAATAAGCCGGCTCTCGTAAAACCGCACCCGGTTCTCGATCGTGAATTTTCAGTCGATCGATCCGATTCGGTCGCGGGTCTTTAATGGCGAGAACTCCAAAGGTTGACATGGCGAAGAATCGCACTTTTTCTCCCGGTAACTTACTCCTTAAAGTATTGGTCGTCTGTTTTAGATACAGTCCGAAAAGATCTTTTTCCGGATCATTTCTCCCGGGCCAGATTTCTCCCCTCTCGCATTTGGTCATCGCCACCGCCAATTTAAGCTTACTCAATCTATCGCCGGGGACGTTGCGCAGGAAATTAGTCACGAAGCGATTGTAATAAGCGTCCATGTTGGATTCCCACGCGGTCAAGAAAATCAAACACCCCACTACATCGGTAGTACAGTCCTTGATAAAATTCTCGGTAAATTGAGAACTACCATCGTGATTGGCCACCTTATCGAAGCACTCCCCGGGATAATCCTTGGTGGTGAGGGAGATCTCCCTGGCCTTGCTCCCCGCTTTATACTTGATCTTGAAAAGATAATAGGGCAGGTCGGCCAGTTGATTTTCCTCGTCCTCTATAAGTCTCGTGGCTTCTAACTCCGCGCCCGAGCGTAAAATATTATCGGCTTGTTCGGCTAGTTTTCTCGATTCCTCGTTCTGGGGGATGATCGTGAATTTTTTAGTTTTGCTTTTTTGATCGCCGTGTTCCAGGGAATAAGCTAAAGCCGCCAGATAAGTAGTTTTCCCAGCGCCGCGGGGTCCGATAACGGATATATTACCCATACATTAACTCTCCCTGTTCCTATTTAGCCAAATAGGTCGCTAAGTAAATCCAAGGCAATTCTAAAAGCTCCCGGTTGTGGATACTCGTAACGAAACATCGAATCGAAGAACCATCTATACTTTTAGTCAGCTTGTTAATTTGATTTGTAATCGGATAGAAATAATTAGTTTTATACCGTAGATAATCGTCCCTCTGTTGCCAGTTCATCTGAGACCCACTAGGGACATAACCTAACATACCCGCTTCTTTTTTTAAATTAGATATGAATAAATCTGCCATATTGAGGCATATCAATAGATGTCTAACTTTAGTACATCTAGTGGCGAAGAAATCCACCCAAACATCGAAACGGTTAACCCATTGCTTCTGGGTGATATATTCATCGGGGTCAGGAACTTGGGGTAAGAGAATTTCCCGGTAGGGAGGCAAGATCAATAATATGCCTTCACTCCCGGCCAGTTTTTCTAAAAAGCTTTCCCATTTATGTGTTTGGTTACTCTGCCAGCTACTCCTCCATATTTCTCCAGGCGTGTCTATCCACTCCACCATTAAAGATTTGATTCCGGTGGGCAACTCTACCTGTATTTGTAGAGGTTTTTCATAGGTCGAGCTAATATCGTCGGTAGCTTGGGGTTTACCCCCTTGATAGGACAGATTGGTTACTTTCACGTAACGGTTTCGCGGATTCGCCAACTCTTGGGCTAGAGAAGTTTTGCCCACGGCCCGATCGCCTATATAAATAATCCCCAATTAAGCCACCTCCCGAAATAAGACCTTAAAGCATTTAAACCCGAGCTAAAAAATTATCTTTAGATATATGTAGTGTACCCACCAAGAACTAAAAAATCTCAAGGAGGACGGTATTTAGGTGTGAATGTAGAAAAAAGCCTTAGAGTTATGGGTTTAATAAGCTTTAAAAAACTAAAAGTATTTTATAAACTCGATAGTAACCATCTATACAAATCTCAGATTCTGAGCTCATCCTACAGATACCATCCACGCTTTGACTCCGACCCGCTACCAATAAAAGATGGCCATACGCATTCCAGCACGAAGATTTCGCTACGACGAATGCTCGACTCTTTGCCTTCCGAGGTTCAACCGAGATTAGAAACTATAAGTTTCTCTCCTGTATATTAAAACAACTCCGATTTGTTCCCCTTAGAGTCTTTCGTGTTCGATCAGAGTGAAGCTCTCAGTATTTAAGAGTTTAAGGTCTTTTCAATACGACGATCGGGAATGAGCCACAAGATCGCCACCAGAACGTACAATACACAGCCGAACCAAGCTTTTACGAAAGCCAGCCCAATTGCCAGAGCATAAATTATTAGCGATATTTTACCCTTAGAATCTCGACCTATGGCGGTTGCTAAAGGCGATCCCTGACCGTGATGGGCAATGAGGGTGACAGTAAGAATATAGTAAGCTATTGCCGCAAACAAAAGTATCACTCCATAAACGGCGACGGGAACGGTAGCGAAATTATTCTCCCCCATCCAAGCAGTTCCGAAAGGGAATAAAGACAGCCAGAATAACAGGTGTAAGTTCGCCCATAAAGTGCGTCCGTTAACCTTTTGGGCTGCCTGAAGTAAATGATGATGGTTATTCCAGTAGATCCCAACGTATACGAAACTCAGCACGTAACTCAAAAATATAGGGATTAGGGGACGCAGTGCGGCTATATCGGTTTCGTGGGGTATTTTCAATTCCAACACCATGATAGTAATGATGATGGCGATCACCCCATCGCTGAACGCTTCTAGTCTTCCCTTAAACATTTCCGGTTCCTTCGGGCTAGTATTATTTACAGATAATATTAGCGTTTTGAGCTTTACCCGCCACTAATAAAATTCGCCCATCCGCAGTCCGAACGATTTCAGTACCGCGAACGATCGGCTCACCCGGTTTTCGAGGTTCGGTTGCGATCAAATACTCTTCTTTCCTATCGCCGGGAGTTATAGAACTGCTATCTGTAGGGGTTCCCTCCCTTAATGACGGAACGCTTAAAGCCTCCCTCTCATCGATTCCCGATTCCGGTGAGATCGGAACTCCCCCCGTTCTACTATAGGTGAAGCTTCCACCACCTTCGTTTCTGCGGGCTAAACAACTTCGGGCGATCGTTTCCTCCGGCGAAATCAACCCCAACTCTAAAGGCTCTAGCGAATTTTGAATATTGGAGTCGGGAGTATTGATACTGACCACGCCATCAAGACCGAATACGGAAGTTGCCGTTATCTGAGTTGGTTGTGAGAAAAAGGTTCCTTTGGCATCGATCCTAACCTGACCGCCGCGACCACTAAAAGCATTAGCGGAAATACTACTGTTATCTAACGAAAATAACAGGCCCGTAGAAATGGCAATATTGCCCCCGTTACCCGTACCACCCGCTGTAGCCGTTATATTACCGTTATTGCGTAACTCTATCCTGTTAGCCGCCAAGTCAATATTACCGCCGTTACCCGAGAGAGTGGAGGCTGTAATAGAACCGGAGCCGTCTAACCGGATCGATCGAGTCTCAATTCGCAAGTTGCCAGCATCACCGGTTCCATCGTTTCTAACGGTGATGCTGGCACCGTCAGCCACGCTCAGCCGCCCGGTTCTGATGAAGAGGTTGCCCGAAGCACCGGTCGGAATCTCCGGTAAGCCCAAAGCCTCTATGAGGCGGGGATCGACTCTATTAGCAGAGGAAACGATCAGGCTTGGATTTAAAGAGCCGGGTATCTTTCCACTGACGGCAACAGAATCAGCCGCATCTATCGTTAAATTACCCGCCTTTCCAAAAGCGAGGGTAGAACTATCAACCCGTCCCCCATCGGTTAAAGTCAACTTTCGGGTGGCGATAGTCAAATTACCTCCGGGGCCCGCGCCTTGAGTGCTCGAAGAAATAAGGCTGGGAATGAGGATATAGGCGTTGAATCCCCTTAGGTCGATCGTTTGGGCTGCTTGAATATTCATGTCCCCACCACTGCCGCCTCCGAACACCGTTGAAGTTAAGAGGCCCCCATCTCGTAAGGATAAATATCGGGTCACTAAGTTAACGTTTCCAGCCTTGCCGGAACCCACCGTGGCCGTAGCGATGATACTACCTATGCCAAAAAAGGGATCGACAGCTGAGATACCGAGAATACCCACTGAATCTCTGGCTTGAATGTTGAGATCGCCACCACTACCCGTACCGAAAGCCGATAAGTAGATGTTACCAGTATCCCGGACGATTAATCGGTTAGTGCGGATGTTAATATTGGCTCCATTACCCTCGGAGAGCGCTTGGCTGATCAAACCGCGGCTCGGACGGACAAAACCGCCAAAACCGGGACTAGATTTCGTTACTTCGGTTATTCCAGTCAGACTTAAAGTATCTTCGGCGTTAAGGGAGATCGTACCCAGAGGATTTGTCCCTTGATTTTCCACCCAAGCAAGAGAGGCATCGGTAAAATTAATATTCCTACCGTAAAAGGAGATATTGCCGTTACTAATGCCGCTCGCATCGATCAAGGCTCTCTGTCGCAGAGAAATATCTCCCGGAACTTTAACACCGTCGTAATTGAGCGTAAAATTGTCCGAACGGGTAAATGTAATTTTAACCTCGCCCCGGGCAACACTACCGATTTCCACGTTGCCAGAAGGAGCGGTGACAATTCCGCCGTCAAATAGGATGTCGCCTCCGAGTAGAGCTAGGGTGTGTTCTGCCCCGAGCGCCAGCCCCGAGGGTATCGCCCCACCGAAGGGAATGGTAGATTGTCGGATGTCGGCCGGTGTGATGAGATTATGGCCCCCTCCCCGTACCTCGATCCTGCCCGAAGGTTCCAAAAATCCCATGCCGATAGGGACATTAATAGCAAGTAGAGGAACCCCTTGAGGATTTCTGGCGCTGAAAACCGTACCATCCGATAATTGAATCCAACTTGCCGTGGTGGCCAGAAAGGAACCGCCCACATCCAAACTCGCACCCGGCCCGAAGATAATACCGTTGGGGTTGAGTAAAAAAAGACTCGCTTTACCCGAAACGCCTAACTTACCGAAGAGCGACGAGATATTATTGCCCGTAACCCTGGTAAAAATACGCCCAACTCCCTCGGGGTTGGAAAAATAAATCGCTCCCCCTTCTTTAATATTAAACTCGGCGAAGCTGTGGAATAGATTAGCTCCTCTCTTGGCACCACCGTCAATCAGATCGGATCTAATACCCTTAATGGTATGATTTGGAGTAATTCGTGAACTTTCGCCCCCTAAAGTTGAATCGGGGCGGACTTGAGCTTTTAGGGGGGATGCGAGTACGATAAGCAACCCGAAACACAACATAACTTCGGTAAGATTGGAAATGGATGCCATTAGGGTTAGAGTTGGATTTGAATTTTTATCGATTTTAAATTTTTTATGGGGCGTTCACTTCTATCTGTAGAAGAACTTCCGGGAAGCTACGGTTTACCATTCATCGGTGAGGCACCCGAAATGTTCGGCCATCATCAACTCTTCTACTGGAAGCGTTTTGGGCTTTATGGAGGAGGTCATTTCAAGACTCAAATCATGGGAATGAAAACCGTCTGTCTGATCGGGCCGGATGCTAATCAATTCGTCTTAAAGGATGGGGCCGACAACTTTTCCTCGGGGATGGGATGGTCGCTCCTGAAACCGCTACTGGGTGAGGGTATCGTTCTACAGGATGAGCCTGAGCATCGAAGGGTTCGTAAGCTAATGTATCCTGCCTTTCATCATCAAGCCGTGGCGGGTTATTTCAACATTATCGAGAATACGGTAGAGGAGTTTTTACGAGATTGGTCGGGGCGAAGTCCTATCAACCTTTATCAAGAATTGCGTAAGTTCACTTTATTTACTTCCTGCCGGCTGTTAATGGGAGTAGAAGCACCATCGGAAATAGAAAAACTAGTTCTTTATTATTCTCAAATAGCGGACGGGATAAAAACAGTTATCCGATCGGACATACCCGCCACTAAATTCGGTCGTGCTATGAGGGCGCGTCGTCACTTAGAAGCATTTTTGCAGAATATCATCCAAAAGCGGAGACAACAGGGCGGCTCTGACTCCGTTAAAGACGTTTTAGGGTTACTCCTAACCTCAACCGACGAAGAGGGGAACAGGCTGGCGGATTCGGAAACGATCACGCAGTCACTACACTTGCTCTTCGGTGGCCACGAAACTACGGCCAAGCTCTTATCTTGGGTATTATTCGAGCTAAGTTCCCATCCTGATTGGCTCGATAAGTTAAAAGAAGAGCAGAAGCAAGTTTTAGGCGGGGAGCCTCCGAGCTATCACGGGATCAAAAATTCTCCCTCCATGAACTATGTAATTAAGGAAATTGAGCGATTATACCCTCCTATATATACGATTCCCCGTGGCGTTGTCCGAGATTTTGAATATGCCGGGTATCTAATCCCTAAAGGTTGGTACGTTGTCCTGTCTCCTCTATTAAGCCATCGTTTAACCGAACTCTATCTTGATCCTCACGAGTTTCAACCGGAGCGTTTCGCCCCAGGCCGCGAGGAAGATAAGAAACATCCGTTCGCCCTGATCGGCTTCGGTGGTGGTGCTCATCGATGCTTGGGGTACGAGTTAGCACAAATGCAGGTGAAGATATTTCTATCTACCCTATTGAATTTTTACGGGTGGAAAATTGTAGCCGATGTGGATTCAGTTCCCGAGTTTCCCCAAACGAGTAAGGTCGAACGTACGATGCGTTTTTGGTGTGAACGATTACATCCAGTCGCTTCTACGATATAGGTGGGGGCGCGCAGCGTGCCTTCGGTATCGATCCACATCAAGACCAATTACCGATCAGAACAAAAGCAGACCAGCTCGAAGGATGAGCGTCGGGCTTCTGAATCTGACGTAATTGCGCCTCCCTAAGAGCTTCGGTTTTACTCATTCCGGCTCTTAAATTCCCGTAGAAATCGGCGATCAACTCGACGGTTGCCTCATCGTTAACGAACCAGAGAGTACCCAAAGCACTCTTGACCCCCGAACGAAGCGCGACACCGGCTAATCCTAGCGTAGCCCGATCGTTCCCCGCCACCGTCTGGCAAGCGCTGAGAGTCAGGAGTTCTATAGGTTGGCGACTGAGACCCAGTAATTTTTCCAATCCCGTCAGAGAAATTTGTCCATCAAACGCTTGCAGGAAAGCACCCTCGGCATTACCGCCGAACCTGCCGTGAGTGGCTAGGTGAACCACCGGATAATCTTGTTTACGGATTTCCCTTTCTAAATTAGCCGATGTGAAATCAGCGTCTAAATAGCGACTTCCACCTAATATAGATTGTACCTCCCCGGTTTCGAGCTTAACGTTCGGTAAAGCCTCAAAAGGGGAAATGGCTTGGCTCAGTCCGAAGGTCAACGAACGCAAGGCTCCCCGGGGGCCGGGGTTTCTGAGGAAATTCAAGCCCAGCGATACCGAGACCGGATACTTAGCCGCTAAGAATTCTTGACCATCATGAAGCGCACCCATCGGTACATTTCTCAGTAAGCCATCATTGATAAAAACGATGTTATCCGGTCGGGCATTATCAAGATCGGCTTCTAGCGGTTCGATAAGAAGCCCGTACAATTGCCGCGATAAATCTTTATATCGATAAGTGGAAATATCCTCTAATTGGTATCTCCACTTTAAGAGTTTCTCTTGGAGTTTCTCCCGGGGAATATCTATCGGGTAGCTTTTAACGTCTCCATCCTCCCGTTGCAGGATCAGATAAGTTTTCTCTTCCAGAATAATAGAATGAATTACCGCCGTGTTAGTCCTGGCGAGAAAATCTCCGGGGTTGCTAAGGGCGTCGGTAATCTCCACACAGTCATCACCGAAGAAGTTTTGCAATTGCGATAGCTGTAAAGCCTCAAAAACTTCGATTGCTTCCTTCACCTCCTCCGGCATGCCGCCCTCCAGTAAAATTTCCAGCAATCCACGATAGACGGGTTCCACCTCATCCCGGAAATCTAACTGTAGGTTCTGATCTATCACGGCAATATCGCCGCGAATACTGCCTAAACTAGCGATGGCACCCCGATAAGCCATCTTCGCTTCCTCAAGTTGACCCGTTGCCCGATAAATTCGTCCGGCTTGCCACTGCCATCGATACTGGCTATCAGCGGCGGCGATCTGACCCGCAGCCAATCCCGCCGAGTGGGTATATTCCAAAGCCCGGGTGTATTGTTTCTTCTCTTCGTATAACCGCCCCAAAGCACCGAGGGCGAAAGAAGTCGTTCTGGAGTCCCCCAGCTTTTCGGCGATCGCAATCCCCTCCTCAAGAATTCCTATCGCTTGGGGGGTTTCCATCAACCCGCCTAGATCGATCAACTCGTACACCTTACGCCTGGAATCGGGCAAACTCTCTAGGAGCGAACGCGCCCAATCACGATAATCAAGTTCAGGATTTAACTTCATTAGAGCTAACCTCGCCCTCACCGCCGATAAACTCTTCAGGTTACGGCTACTCTCCTCGGCCTGCAAGGCTATCTTTAAAGCCGATGTGCCATCTTCTTGAGCCAGTTTCAGGAAACGTTCTGCATCGGTTTCATTTTCTTCCATCTCCGCTGACTTCGCCTCGGATAGGTATTTAGAGCGACGTTCGGAGAAGGCTTTGCTCAAGTTGTTCAGGGTAATAATTCTCGACTCGGGAAGGTTTAATTTATCGAGCAAATCGATACTTTCCTGATAAACCCTGATAGCTTCATCATAGTTTCCGGCAATGGTTTGGCTCGTAGCTAAAATATCCGCCGCGATCGCCTCGGTCTTACTATCACCGTTACGCTCGGTCAACTTTATCGCTTCTTGCAGTAGAGGGATAGCGTTTCTAAACTGGCCTAGAGCGTTATAGGTTTGCCCTAAATCCACGAGAACCGCTGTCAATTGAGAATTGGAAACCTCTTCTTTTTGATCGCGGTATATTTCCAGCGCCGCCTTCCAATTTCTGATAGCCTTATTCAGTTGACCGCTCTCACGGTAGGAAGCGGCTAAATAACAATAGAGTAGCGGACGTTCCTCATTTGTAGACCCCGGCAATAGGTTTTCAATAAGCTCGATCGCCTGCCCGAACCGTCCCCTTACATAATAATCCCGAGCCTGCTCAACGCTTCCACTTCTTGGTGGCATTCCGGCCCGAACCGGCTCGACCAATAAATAATGAATCCAAAAAATGAACAGTAAGCCACTCCCGAATAAAAACGAAACGTACCATTTTTTAGACATTTTAATCCTTCTTTTTGCTGATTCTAAAGAGTCGGGTAATCGGATTAGATATATCTAATCTGCTTTGCAAAGAGTCCTCATGCACAACAAATTATTTGTTACTCTTGCTAACATTTTTTCCTTCGGACTGCTCGGGCTATTAGGTTCACAATTACCTTTAGAGGTAGCGACGGGTGGGGTAAAAAGAGGTTATATACCGCCGTTACCCCCCAAAGATCGCAGGCAAACCGTTACTTCCGCCGGTTCTAGAGGATGCCCGGGCCAAAGCGATATAGGTTTGACCTTGCTAGCCCCGAACCATCATATTGCCACTACGGTTTCCGAACATCCTACTTTATTCATATCCGTTGCGGAAATTCCCCAAAGAGCCCTACTTTTTACCCTTGCCCGACCCGATATTAGCGAACCTGTGGTACAGAAAAAATTGAAGATTACCTCGCCGGGTATCATACCCATCACACTACCTTCGGATACTCCCGCGCTAGAAATGAATAAAAACTATTACTGGACTGTGACGATTATCTGTAATGAAAAAAGACCCTCTGAAAATGCCTACGCTCGTTCGGCCATCAAACGCATAGCTTTGAATGAAGAATTAGCCGGAAGACTCCAAAAGGAGAAAGATTTTCTTCTTAAAGCTCAAATCTACGCTAGGGCACGAGTCTGGTACGATGCAGTAACCTTAGGCTATCAAGCTTATACCCAAGACCGAGACTTCAATGCCACCGCTTATTTCTGGCAATTATTGGAAGAAGCCGGTTTATATAGCTCCAGCCATCTAGATGACTCTCCCGATCACGGATAAATTATGTTAGCAAGAGTCAGAAAATTTCTTCGGAAATATCGCCAGATAGTGCTTACCGTCTCCAATGTAAGCCTCTTAATTTTTCTGTTACGATCTCTGGGAGTATTTCAGCCCCTGGCTTGGTGGGCACTGGATTTATCCTTTAAAAGCCGTCCTCAAGAATGGGCTGACAACAGAATTGTCGTCGTCGCTTTAGAAGAATCCGATATACAGAAGTATAAACAGTGGCCGGTTAGCGATCGCCTTTTAGCCCGACTTATAAATAAGATTAAGAGTCAAAACCCTCGCGTTATCGGTTTGGATCTACATCGAGACATTCCCGTACCACCGGGTTACGACGAACTAGCGGAGGTTTTTCAAACCACCCCCAACTTGATCGGCATCAAGAAGGCCGGTGGTGATGGATTTTATCCCCCGATCGCAGCACCGCCGATTCTGGATAAGTCGGGACAGGTGGGGGCCAGCGATCTGGTAATAGATACGGATGGTGTCCTCCGCCGCGCGATTCTCTTCCCCCGAACCGAGGATGATCCCGCCCTACCGAGTTTGGGATTAGCCGTAGCCATGAAATATCTCGATAAAGGGGGTATCGAGCCGAAAGCCTCTCCTGACGGCGGTTGGTTGCAATTAGGTAATCGGGTTTTCTATCCGATAGAGAAGAACGAGGGGAGCTATATCGACGTGGGAACCGCCGAATATCAAATTATGTTGAATTACCGTTCGGAGAGACAACCTTTTAAAACGGTCACTTTCGAGCAAGTTTTAGAAAATCGTATTTCACCCGGATTGTTTAAAGATAGGATCGTCCTGATCGGTTCGAGAGCAATAAGCCTCAAAGATTATTTTTATACCCCTTACAGCAAGGGAGAAAATTCATCACCTTTATTAACCTACGGTGTGGAGATTCACGCCCATGTAGCGAGTCAGCTCATCAGTACGGTTCTTGATGGTAGACCCTTAATTAAAAGCCCGCCCGAGCCTTTAGAATACCTGTGGATTTTTTCTTGGATTTTACTGCCGTCCCTTTGGGCTTGGCGATGGCGTAATATCGGCGATGCGAGGGTGTTGTTCTTAATCGTCGGTTCGGGAACGCTCTTAGGCGCGGTGTTTCTAATAGCGATCGTTTATCTGGCTTTCCTGAACGCTTGGTGGATTCCCGTAGTTTCTCCCCTGTTCGGTCTGGTACTTTCAAGTCTCGCTATTTCTTGCACCATATATATTAATCGTCTCGGAGAAGCTAATTCTAGGCTGGAGGAGAAGGTAAAAGAGAGAACTTTGGAACTACGGGAAAATAATCGGCGACTCGAAGCCGCCCTACAGCAGGTAGAGAGAACGCAAACACAACTGATAGCCCAGGAAAAACAAGCTTATTTGGGAGCTATCAGTGCTGGAATCGCCCACGAAATCAGGAACCCGGTCAATATTATCAGGAATTTTGCCGATCTCTCGCTGGAATCAGAAAAGGAATTACGACAAGTTATAGGAGAATCGATAGAAGCTTTCGGGGTTCAGGAAGCGGTAAATGTGGAGGAGGTTTTAGATTTAATGAGAGAAAACGTTGAATTCATAAGAGAACAAACGTTGCGACTCGATCTTTTAGTACAAGCTCTACTACCTCAACGTAATTTTGACCCCCTAAAAAGAAGTGCCGTAAATATTAATCAACTCATCGATACAATTTATAAATTAGTTGTTAATAGCAAAAAAGTTTCTAGCAACGAATTTAAAGTAGAGCTGTTAACCGAATATGATAATTCTTTACAAGAGATTGAGATTGTTACTCCAGAAGTGACTCAAGCCATACTCAATATTATCGATAATGCTTATGATGCCCTCTACGAAAAACAGTTGGTGTCCGATGAGTTCCGACCGGTGATGAAAATTATGACGAAGGAATTAGTTCAAGATGTAGAAATTACCGTCAGCGATAATGGTCTTGGAATCCCTACCGAATTGCAGGCTCAAATATTCAAGCCATTCGTAAGTACCAAGCCCCCGGGACAGGGAACGGGGTTAGGGCTATCGATCGCCTACGACATAATTGTTGCCCGGCATGGGGGCGAGTTGAGATTTGAAACTCAACCGGGGGAGCATACTAAATTTATTATTGTTCTACCTATATTAAACGTCGATTAAAAGTTTAAAAATAGCTAAAGTAATCGAAAGTTAAAATTTCGTAATAGTGAACGCTATGAGGGGGATGATACTGATTGAAGTCAAGAGTTTCGAGGTAATACCATAATATAAGAATTTTTACAACCCCCACTTGTAATAAATTAATTTGGTATGCTAAAATCAGCTATGAAATCGGAAACTCACTTGAAATAGCTCCGTAGCAGTTGTTTAAATAAATTTCTAGAGTAAACTTTATGGGATTTTTAGTAATAATTAGCGAAACAGGCTTTCCTCACAGTGCCTGCTTATTTATTATCAATGGGCAACGCCAATGGCGTGGTTTTAAGCCTAAAAAGCTCAAAATGCCCGTCTGTGAAGGTTACGTAGATGAATCAGATAGGACACAATTTATTGATAATGCCAATGTCGTCAAATTTGAAGTGGACGACTCTGTTTTGAACATGACGCTAGAAACAATTAGAACTACCTATAATGGACTAACATACCGTGTAGGAATCGGCCCAGATTGCGTGAACTTAGCCGTAGATGTAGCTAAGTTGTGTGGTTTGAAAACCCCCCCGCCTCCCAACATGTCTCCAAATTCTTTAGTTGAAAATTTAAAAAAGCTTAATTCCAACTGGTTGAATTATTAAACTTGTTTTTTGTAAAGCGCAAATTTAGTTACTCTTGGAGGCATTAACACTGTTCCTATTATCTATAAATTTTAGTTGCTAAGGTAAATTTGTCAATCCACAACAAACATCATTGAATGTATGCTAGTTAAGTTATCTTTAGGAGGCATTCAACCCTTTAGTTATCAACTCGGGTAAGCTAAAGGCTTCCCTCAAAAGGTACTAAAGAAAATTTTTGGAAATAGGTTTTGAGTGAAATTCGATATTACCTATTGATAAAAATCAATCATGATAACCTTGTAAAGCGTAGCAAATAGTTGACTACAAACGTAAATTATGCTATATTATCAAAAAAAATTAAACCTTAGATATTATTAAAGATTTCTTGGCTAAGACAAAAATTGCTGAAGTAAAAAAAGCGCTATTAGCTAATAGTAATTTTTCATCCGTCAAGCGATTTAGTTAAATTCATACTAGAAGTATTTTAAAAGCTTATATATGTTTTTAAGTAGCACAGTTCCATCTTTAGAACTTTAGAAAAAATTATCAATCAAAATAAGAGAAAAAATTATGGTAGGTCAGTTACCAGTTAAACGTCAAGAGTTCGATAAATTCCAGCAAGAAATAGAACTTTTCAAAACAATGCTGGGATCACTCAAGCTTCATAATGAATACCTTGAGAAAAAAAATTATGAGCTTAAAGTGGCACTTGATGACGCAAAAAAGCAAACAGATAGTTTAAATAAAAGATTTACAGCAGGACTTGATGATGCAAAAAAAGGACTTGATGATGCAAAAAAGCAAGCAGATAGTTTAAATAAAAGATTTACGGCAGGGTTTGATGACGTAAAGAGGCAAACAGATAATTTAAACGAGACATTTACAACAAGAATTAATGATACAAAAAATCAGGCAGATAATCTACACAAAAGGTTTACAGTAGAACTTGATGGCATAAAAAAGCAAGTAGATAATTTAAATCAAAATAAAAATATATTGGTAGGTTCAATTGTACCTTTTGCCACAACCGTTGCCCCCGATGGTTGGTTAGAGTGTAATGGTCAAAAGGTGAGTAGGGAAAAGTACAGTGAGTTGTATAAAAAAATCCATGATACTTTTGGTGCGGGAGATGGTCGGACGACCTTTCAACTTCCCAATTTACAGGGTCAGTTCGTTCGCGGTTGGGATCAGACTGGCGAGGTAGATCCTAACAGAGACTTAGGTAGCTTTCAATCAGATCAAATTCAAACTCACAAGCACAGCGATGCTGGTCACTCGCATGGTTCTGACCCTCATAGTCATGTATTGAGCATAGATCCCAACGGTGAACATACTCATATAGCCGCTACTACCCGCAATACTCACCCTGAAGAAAAATTTGCCCAGTCTCAGGGTTGGCCGGATGGTAATAGACATACTTCTTTTCGCACTACAAACAGGGACGGTGATCATGTTGCGCCATCAGCTATTCAAACCAACGGCTCTCACTCGCACACCAGCGTTATAGATAATGTCACAATTCGCATTACAGAAAATATAGCAAATATAGCAGAACCAATTGAAGCCTCGCATGGTTCGGAAACCAGGCCCAAAAACATCGCTTTGCTCTATTGCATAAAATATTAAATAACCTGAGTTCCGGATAAGAGTGGAAGGAAAAAACGGGGGTTAGTAAGCTGAAAAACAAGTAAACATATCAGCGCCCCCAATTCAGTCTATGTTTCGACTTACCAAGTACGAAGCTATAGAAAGATGGTGGGAAACTATTATGAGTGCCTATCTTTTAGTTACCTTACAATCTAACTATTTTCGCTTGGAATGGTTTCCACTTAAATCAACAGAGTTTTATCTTATTTTTTTCAAAATGAGAATTCCTGGGTTCTCCCTGTATCCCAGTTAAGAGGATACCGCTATAGTTGCTAAAGTGAATCTGTCAATCCAGATGAAAAAAT
This sequence comes from Chlorogloea purpurea SAG 13.99, assembly GCA_016903695.1. Classification (GTDB taxonomy): domain Bacteria; phylum Cyanobacteriota; class Cyanobacteriia; order Cyanobacteriales; family Microcystaceae; genus Chroococcopsis; species Chroococcopsis gigantea_A. Next base: position 21,902 of record JADQBB010000020.1, on the reverse strand, counting down.
ATCCTTGGATTTATGCTAGTCAAATTACCATCAGGGCTCACTGGAACCTTTAGTTACCTAATCGGGCAAGCTACAGATTTCAACCAAGAGACGCTAAAGAAAGTCTTGGAAAACTGGTTTTTAGTAAAATTTGATACAATATGTCTTTAGACACTTGCAAAAAGTGACAAATTGTTAACTATTAGCGTAAATGTGCTAATCTATAGAAAGAATAAAAGCGTTGCTGAATCAAGATATGAAAATAAAAATCTAATAATCTGAAGTATTGGTCATGTAATAGTTTAGAGAGCGCTAAAAGGTAAAAATCATACTCAAAATCAGCAACGCCAAAATAAACCTTATGTCTTCTTCTATCCCAGTCACTTTACTAATCCGTCTGTTAGTAGCATTAACCCGTAGAAATCTCCCACAAGCGGCTGACGCTGTACGTAAATATCTTATTGTTAAAGCTTTGTTAACTCCGACAGAAATTGCTGAAGAAGAAAAGGCATTGTTAGCTGATCCCAGTGCTGATCTATCAGACGAAGAGTTAAAGCGACAGTATGAAGAGTTTAAAAAACTCATTAGTCCTTTTGGTGGCACAGTTCCGTTTATTTAAAACCTCATTTGTTAAAGTTAAGAAGAGCATTATGGTAGGAGAATTACACGTTAACCGTCAAGAATTCGACAAATTAAACCAAGAAATAGAATTGGTAAGAACAATGCTAGGGGCACTTAAGCTTCATAATGAATACCTTGAAAAAACAAATCATGATCTCAAAGTAGCTTTTGATGACGCAAAAAATCAAGCAAATAGTCTAAATCAAAAGTTTACAGCAGGGCTTGATGAAGTAAAAAATCAAGCAGATAATTTAAATCAAAAGCTTACAGCAGGACTTAATGACGTAAAAAGTCAAACAAAAAATCAAGCAGATAGTCTAAATCAAGGATTCACAGCTAAACTTGATGACGTAAAAAATCAAGTAGATAGTCTCAATAAAGCTAACAATATGTTGGTAGGTTCAATTGTCCCTTTTACCACAGCTTTTCCTCCCGATGGTTGGTTAGAGTGCAATGGACAAACGGTGAGTAGGGAAAGGTTTAGCGAATTGTTTAAAAAAATTAATGTTGTTTTTGGTGCTGGAGATGGTCTAACTAACTTTCAACTTCCTAATTTGAAAGGTCAATTTGTTCGCGGTTGGGATCAAACTGGTGAGGTAGATCCAAACAGAAATTTAGGCAGTTTTCAATCAGATCAAATCCAAACTCATGGCCATTCAACTAGAGAACATAACCACGTTGGCCAGCCGCATACTCACTCGTTCCAAACAAATGAAACCGGAAACCATACTCATATAGCTAGAACTACTTCCTATCATGGTTTTAATAGTGAATGGGAAAGTCAAGGTTTTCCCCGCAACGAGAAACATGTGTCTTTTAAAACAACAGATAGGCAACCTGAACGCGATATAAGTTCAGATGCCGTTCGACACGCTGGTAATCATGTTCACGCAGGTAATACAGACCCATCTGCTGTAAACACCAATCCCGCACAGGTCGAGATAACTGAGCTGCTAGGAACTGCCCACGGCTCTGAAACGAGGCCTAAAAACATTGCGCTACTTTACTGTATCAAATTTTAAATAGTAAACATTGTCAGTGAATATATTAATTTTATTCGTTGCTTGAAAAGTTACTTTGGCAGAAATAAAGAGAGAAAAAGAAGATGATAGGAACCAAGAAAATTAGTTATAATATTTTCAAACATAATACATTCGATTAAAGTTAAGGGGAGCAGTATGGTAGGTAAATCACCCGTTGATCGTCAAGAATTAGATAAATTAAAGCAAGAAATTGAATTATTTAAAACAATGTTAGGAGCGATTAAGTTAAGTCTTGAATCCCAGGAAGTAGCAGTTAAGGACACTCAAAATACTGCTAACCATGCCGTTAATCTCGCTAATGACGCTCAAAATACTGCTAACCATGCCGTTAATCTCGCTAGTGACGCTCAAAATACTGCTAACCATGCCGTTAATCTCGCTAATGACGCTCAAAATACTGCTAACCATGCCGTTAATCTCGCTAATGACGCTCAAAATACTGCTAACCACGCAGTAAACCTTGCTAATGGTATTCAACTTTGGGTTTCTCATGAGTTCGTATTAGATGTGCCTCAAAATGGTAAAACCGCCGAGCTAAAAATGTTACCTGCTGATAAACACTTCGCTTTCTTAACTGGTGTAGCAGGCTTTTTCCGGGGCGGAGGTGAACGTATTTGGCTGGAAATTCGAGCAGATAATCATTGGTACCTTTGTGGCTTGGCGGCGATGGAGGGCGTTCAAGGTAGAGCGAGATGCGCCCGCATTCGCTAAAAGCTCTCGACCTGCCAGATGACCATCAACTCGCCTCATCTTTACCCTAGGTAGAAAATAAACAATGCGTTTTCTATTACCTTTAAACCAGTAAACTTCTCTTAATAGTTTCTTAAAACCCCATGCCAATGAACATTCAAAGCCTGCAAGATTACATCATGTCCTTATTGGAAAAAATCAAGACAGGTGAAGATCAAGAACAAATCAACGAGCAAATTAAGTTGGTGAAATATTTAGAGTTAAAAATGGTGATTACAGCACCGATGAAAGCTGGAAAATCCACATTTCTGAACGCAATAATTGGTCAAGAAATCTTGCCTATTCATGATAAGCCCATGACAACAATGCCAACAAATGTTGTTTTAGATCCTCAATTAACACAACCAATTTTGAGACTGGATCAAAAAACATTTCATATATTTAATGAAGCTATAAAAAATTTACAAACTCAAACTCTTCAATGGACAGAACAACAAAAAAAATACCGCCAATCATCAGAATCATTAAAAGCAATTTTAGGAGGATTTCAGCTCAAGATTAAAACTACAGGAAGTGGTGAAATTTCCCAGACTTTAAAGATTCTTAATCATCTTATTCGTTTATGCAATGAAGTCGAAGACTGCAATCGCTTGCAATCCATAACACATTTTCCTTGTCTAGAAGTTCCCTTTAAAATGCAAACAAATTTAAGCCAAAGTGGTAAACTTGTAATTGTTGATACACCAGGATCGAATGAAGCAGGACGAAGTGAACTTCGAAATTTAGTTAATAATCAGTTGGGTCAAAGTGCTTTAGTGTTACTAATAATAGATTTTACCCATATTGGAAGTAACGAAGAGTATATAACTCAAAGCCAAGTTAAAGAAATCATTGATTTAAGAGGTAACAGCAACCTTTATGTTGTAGTTAACAAATACGATCAGCGACAATTAAACAGCGATAACTCTTTGCAAGAAGAGGAAGAGCAAGAGGATGTTAGGACGCGATACAAACTATCCTGCGATCATAAAGTGTTTCTAGTTTCAGCTCAAAAAGAACTTTATGCTAATAGTCTTCTGGGAATAATGGAAAATCATCCTCAGATGTCGATAGATAAACTTCGAGAAATACAAAGCACAAGGAATTTTGCTGAGAAATATTATGGGGCTGAATGGGAAGATAGACTAAACAACTTAACTAAAGAAAAACTCAGAACTGCCGCAGAAAATTTTAAGAAAGCATCTGGCTTTAGTACTTTATTACAACAGGTATTTGCACTACTCAAAGATACGGAACATACTTGTATGAGAACGGCGGTCAATATAGGAAGTAATTCCCTTAATAAACTTAATAATGAGTGGTCATCTGAAATTAATATGATTAGGGACTTGCATTCTAAATTACTAGACGAAATAGAAATCTCAACAGCTTATCATAATGAGTTGAGAAGAAACATAAACGCCGCTAGTGAACAGCTTAGACAACAACACAAAAATTGGTCGCATGAAATTAATGAAGTTAGAAGATTATATTGCGAAATTAGCCTCAATTAATTACCAACAAATAACTATAGCTAACAATGAACACCACAAACTCCCCCCTAGTATTTCAAATTAAAGAGCTTCCCGATCTCAACTCACAAAAATATACTTCTGTTCATGGGAACAACGTAAAAGCTAAAATTTTTAGCGACCAAACTAAATTTCTTTTATTCTTTACTGAAATTTCCAAATCATGTGGTCTTACTTTTTCCATTCGTTATCTTTATTTACCTGAAGAAAACTTTGATGAAAGATTAAAAATTTATTGTGTTTTAATTCCACCTAATAAAGAAGAAATTGAAAAATGGAATAAATATGTAAGCAAGTTAGAAAAGGAAAGGGAAACAGGTAAATTTGATGCTAAAATTTTAAATGAACTAGGAAAATTAATTACGGAAAAAATTAATGACTTCAAAGAGCTTACCACATTTATAGGTGAGTTTTATGACTTGAAAATTATAGAAATAGGATCAGAGGAAAAAGCTAAATACGATAATTTCTTTGAGAATAAAAGTGGTGAGCTAAGCTTGATAGGTGAAACGATTAAATACGAAGAATCAATTCCTGAAATTGGTTCTTCTCCACCATACTATGCACCCCTCCCGTGGGAACCTGATGAGGCTAATGATATGTGTGTAGTATGTGATGCCATTAATCGTTTCAAAAGCCCGTTAATGCTCGATATAACACTACGTCCTTATCCAGCTTTCCCTTATCCAGCCTCCGCTGACCAAAAAAACCAATTGATTAAAGCTCTTAGTGAAACAATTGATGATCTAAAAAAATTAAGTAATCCAAGGTGGTCCGAAAGAGGAGGAGATGGTGAATTTCAAGAAGATTCAACTATCCGAATCTTCGAGCGTATTTACGAAAAATATCAATCTTATGTCGCTGAAGACTTGTATCAATATACTTTTAGAGTCTTGGGAAAAGACGAGCTACCAGTGATCTATGTCTTGAATACTTTTTTAACAAGTGGTACGGTAAAAAGTCGTTATAGAAATATTATCATCACCAAAAGCAAAAGCGAATCGGAATTCAACGAGCGTTTTCAAGAAATGAAAGAGGGGAAAATTTCGACTGGCTATTGGAAAGATTGGGATGAAGGAAATATAGCCCAACATTTATCTAACTTTAAGAAGCTCAAACCTTTGTTTCGATTAGTGTCCTTTAAGGAAATAACTGGATTATTTCGGATTGTGGTGCCTGGTAAAGCACCAGTAAAAGGAATTAGGCAGGAAAATAGTATTAAACCCCCGAGAGAGGATGAATCAATTGATTTTGGTGGGCATGAGATTAATAGTCCTGAAAATACTATCCGAATCAAACTAGAGCAACTAAACAAACACGCTTTTATTTGCGGAGTACCAGGTAGTGGTAAAACAACCACATCGTTTAATTTACTTACACAGCTATCGTTGAAAGGTATTCCTTTTTTAGTGTTTGAATCTGCTAAAACTGAATATCGATCACTTTTACAAATTAATCCTCAGTCAAAAAAATTTCACCAAGACGAAATTAAAGAACTTGAATCTTTTAAAGAAAAACTTCGTATTTTTACTATAGGTAATGAGCAAATTTCACCTTTTCGATTCAATCCCTTTGAAATATCTGAAGGAGTTCCTTTTTATGAGCATATAAGCAACCTAGAAGCTTCATTTCGTGGTGCTTTGCCCTTATTTGGACCTTTGCCAGCTTTACTTTCAGAAGCAATGGAGGAAATATATTATGATCGTGGTTGGACCGGTCAAGAAACAGGAACGTCTGAGGATAAAAAAGATCAAATTCCTACTATAAAGGATTTATATAAAAAAATTACAGATTTATTGGAGTCAAAAAACTATGCAGGCGAGGTTAAATCAAATATAAAAGCGGCTTTGGAAGTTCGCATTGGGAGTTTGGTACGAGGTGGTATCGGCTTAATATTAAATACCACAGAAAGTTACCCTAGCATTGATGATTTGTTAAAATACCCAACAATCTTAGAATTAGATTATTTAAATCAAGATCAAGCAAATTTAATCACTTTTTTCTTGTTAACCAAAATTCGGGAGTATGTTAAGCGCGATTCTAGCCGTATTTTACAATCAGGACCTCCCGCTCATGTGATTTTATTAGAAGAAGCTCATAATATAGTTGGGCGTAACCTAGGAAACACTTCATCTGAAGATGCTAACACTAAGAAGGAAGCCGCAAATTATATTACCCGGATGTTAGCAGAAATGAGGGCATTACGAGAGGCTATCATAGTTATAGATCAGTTACCTACAGCGGTAGCCTTTGAAGTAATTAAAAATACTAATGTGAAAATCGCTCATAGATTAGTATCGGCCGATGATCGCAAAGACATTGGGAGTTCCATGCTTCTAAATAATTCTCAAATGGAAGAAGTCGCTCGTTTTAACCCTGGTCAATCATTCTTATATATGGAAGGCTGGTATCGTCCTATTTTTGTAAATATTCCCCGTGAAAACAGTGCTAAAGTTAAGTTAGGCGTAGAAAGTTCTTGTACCGATGATCAGCTTACGCTTTTAATTAAACAAAAGCAATGGTATAAGGATGTACAAATAATTTTAAACAGAAATAATTACGATAAATGTTGCCAACAACTTAAAAACATCACTAAATATATAGAACAATTTGAAAAAGATTGTCAGATTTTAATTAATTGTTTATATGAGCTTAGACACAAGTTCATCTATACTTTAGCACCAGGGTTAAAATTTCAATGTAGAAATAGCCTAATAAATTTATTACAATCACCACTGAAAATTGATATGATTCAGCCAAAAAACATTGATAATATCAATAAATATCTAGATGACTTGTCTATAAATAGTGATTCTAGAACTTTAAGTTTTGAAGATTTTTTAAAATTTCGCCATCAATTTAATATAGATATTAAACATATAGACCAAAAACTAGAAAGTTTAAAAAGTAGGAACGAGGGTAAAAACAGTATCTTAAAAATTGAAGAAAACCGTACATACCAAAAATTTAAAAGTACTTTGCCACCAGCATACTTAGAGAAATTAAAAGTAGAAGAAACGGCAAACAAAGCTAAAATTAGCTTATTGCATAATTATTTTGATCATATAGAAGATGCTCAATATCAGTTAAAAAATACAGTGGAAAAGATATTAAACGATGTTGTTCTTGATATAATAAACTAAAGTCTCATTTGAGATTATATAATTAATAAAGATATAAAGGAGCATGACTTTGACTGAAGTAGGTACGGTTATAAAATCAATAGTTAATATATACAAAACTTTGGCTAATAACACGCTGAGTCTTAATAATAAGTATTTAAAGCTATTAAAGCTAGCTAAAGACATAGAAATTGAGCAAGTAGGTGACATATTAGCTAACCTAGCTGAAATAAAAAATAACCAAATGGAATTGCCTGAACAGCTAAAACAGTGCTATACCATTATATTAGGTATGCAGGCAGAAAAGGAGCGCCTCGAAAAAGAATTTGAGCATTTAAAACAATCAATAGCTAGTATTAATGCTCAAATTGATGAAAAAAATATGGAATTAGATAACATTGATAAATCTTGCTCTAAATGGATTAATTTTATTCAGTCAATAAAAATAGATGATTTAAATACATTATTCAACGAAAATTTAAACTAAAAAAGGAACAAAAATGTCTAGTTTAGAGAATCCCAATCAAGGAAATTATAAAAATTTAGAAGAGTTAGAAAAAGAGTTAAAGGAACAACAAGAGAGGCTTGAATACGAAGTTGATGAAAGAGAAAAATTTGCAAGAGATTTAAAAAACTTAGAACAAGCTTTAACAAGATTAGTTGTCTCTGTTTTGGAAGCATTATTTGGCGATAGTTTAAGACGATTGCAAGAAACTATTGAAAAAGCCATTGAAACTCGCAAAGATAACGTAGAAAGTTCTAACGAAAAAATTAATGAATCAAAAAAACAGCTTGAAACGAAAAAAGAAAGCTTGTCAAAAAGAATTGATCAACAAAAAGAAAGAATTGAGGAGATGATAGAACTTAGTGGTTCTTTAGAATATAAAGATGACGATATACAAAATCAGCTTAATAGTGAAATTCAAGCTCAGCGAGATGACATTAAAAAAGCTGAATCCTCGTTAGAAAAGTTAACCAATATTATTAATGCAGCTAATGAAGTTCTTAGTGCTGGTTTAGAAATGATAGGCCCTTTTATGAATTTAATTAAACTGTGTGTTGGCTTTCTTTGATAAAGTAATATATTTAGTCAGAGTTTAATAGATGAGCAAGTTTAGCATTGCTACAAAACCTCGGTTAAAGAAATTCAAGCTAACTATCAACTATCACGAATAGTGGATTCTGGTGTGATAATAGTGTTGATAAAAATAGCTCTACGTAAATTAGAACCTTTTAAATCAACACTGGTCAAATTAGCTTCCGAAAAGTCGCATCCACTAAATCAGTACGGGTCAATTTAGCGCCCGTCAAATTAGCTCTATAAAAACCCGTGTTATGGAATCTCGCCCCCCTAAGATCGGCTCGGGTTAAGTTAGCAACATTCAAACTAGCACGTCGTAAGTCCGCCCCTAAGATCGGCTTCGGTTAAACCCGCACTATTAAAACAGGCTTCAAACAATTTGGCATTAACCAAACTAACGTTTAGCAAAATAGCCCGGGCTAGATAAAATTCTTCCATATTATTTCCCGTCAGATCGGCACCCGTCAGGTCGATGCCATCAAGATGAGGATCGTTAAACTTGAGTCCCGAAAAGTTACGTTCTCCGGTGGCATATCTCCTTAGTATTTCTTCCCGGTTCATAAATATGGTACCCAATATTAATTTATGTTAACAATAGGGGTAAATTTTTATATATATAACCAGATTTTTCCCTCGCCGTGGTATGGGAAATTACTTTATATATTTTATCCGAAAAACATTATTTTAATCGTTTTTATTTATCCAGTAATTTATCACCATATTACCCCTTAAAGCTTGAAAACAATTGGCGACTCATGGTTTCTTATTGATGTTGTTTGAAATCTTCAATTTACCCTTTCTATGGAAGACCTCCCATCAGAAATCAGCGATTGACCGTTAAACTCCATCAACTTTATATCCCTTCAGAATAAGACCCATGAAGCGTATATCCATCCTCCCTCCAAGGGAACTGAAAAATCCCGACCTCGCCGCTAAATTTGCCCTAACCCTGATCGGTTACGGCATCCTCAATACCCTTAGAGCGGATCTCGTTTACTTTTTCCTCCTGTTCGTAGCCGGGGTGTCCGCCATTTTCTGGCGGGACATCCTCCGGCATTCTAAACAATCGCGCATAATTTCTTGGATGGTTCTCACCGGGTTCCTAACCGCAGGATTCATAGCTCAATTTAGTGGTGCCGCCCAGGCCGTCTGGCTCGATAACATCGAAAGTTGGATGTCGAGCGCGTTCCCGCAGTCAACAGCACTGGCAACACTGATCTTCAGCGTCATGAGAGCATTTTACGTTCTCTACCTCATAGCGAGTGGAATCGGTGTCTTCATCGCCGCCCGCCGTCAGGAAGGACTGTGGGAAGCGGTTCAATTACCCCTGTTGAGTTTACTGATCATCGGGGTGGTAGATGTGGTAGCCGGTTTCATCGTGACTTAAAAGGCAGGGACGATGAAGGGAGATCGCACCAAGAAAGTCAACCGGATGATCGGGAAGATACCGTTAATCGGCAATTTCACCCCGATCCAGTGCGTCAATATCTGTATCGCCTTCATCGTCGCCTATATCGTTCACGCCAACTTCAACCAATTGGCCATGACCATCGGGGTCTGGCTGTGGGTATTCTTCACCCTGACCCTGGTATTAGGTAGCCATCACTGGCAGTACATCAATAAATACCGTTCGGTGCCGCGCTGGGTGAATGGCAGATTATATTACTGCGGTTGGTATTCAAAAGAGTCAAAGAAGCAGAAATCCCCTCCAAAAGCCCGTTAAAACCATGCCCCGAAAAGTCAAGAAAGTCAGGGTCGATGTGTACGACCCGATTCAAAACTACCTAGATCTGGCGAGTTACTGCCGATTTTCCTTCGAGGGGGACATCGGCGTTTACCTGTTAAAAACAACCCCCGAAGAAGCGCCTACTTTCGTCTTCGGTTGGGAATTGGAGGGCATCCACTCCTACACCCCCCTAGATCAACTACAACAGAGACTAGAAAGGGCAGAGACGGGTTTAAAAGACTTCCCCCCTAATGATTCCCTGATGTTACGCTCGCTGATCGAGCCGGATGATAGCGATCGTCAATCCTATCTAGACGGTTTGATCAAGTCATCTCCCTGCGATGAACTGAAATTCTTCCTCTACGGAGAGAAGAGTCGGGTGAGGGAGTTAACCGCAGATGGCTACCGGGTGGTGAAGAAAGATTTCCTCTTCGTCACCTACAGCGCAGACAGCGAAAAGGAGGCCGCCGATTGGATCGAACGCGCCCTGTTCTGGGTGCAGGGACATATCTTGTCCTACTTCGGTGGGGCGAATACGGTGGGGCAGGAGCAATACGAGAGGGCTTTCCGGGGAGCCAGAGAAGCCCAAAGTCAATGGCATTCCTTCATCACCGACAAACTGGAGTTGAAAGCCCGCGCTCTGACAGCCGAAGAAATGCGCTCATACGCATGGTCACTCTTTAACGATGGGGACGAACCGCAAGGGTTCCCGCAGTTGATAACCTACGATCGCACCGGCTTAAAACTTCAGATGTGGAGTGAAACGAGTCCGGCGACGCTCCTATTCCAACATCACGTCCCCACTGCGGATAGACGCTGGGTATATAATCCGGCGACGAAAACCTACTGTACGGTTCTCACCTTCCTCGATAAACCCTACGGCTGGAACGATGCCAGAGAACAGGCGGGTTATCTGTTCCGGTTGCTGGAGAAACGGCGCATCAAGCACATCGAATTCGTATCGCAAATCTGGAGGGGAGATCAGCGGGTCGCCCGTATTTCAATGGAGAAACTGATCCGTGAGAGCGTCAACCGCGACAAGTCCGCAAAGAAGAAACAGAACATCGATGTGGGTGCCAACCTGCAAACCGAGGAGTCCGTTCAAGCTCAAGTCTCCCTGATACAAGGGAACGTCCCTTTCCATGTAGGGATGGCGATCATCGTTCACGCAGCCACACCGGAAGAAGGGGATCAGATCGCCCTCGAAATCCGAAACTCCTTCCAATCCCCCGCCGTTGTCGTCCAGGAGAGAGAGGTAGCGTGGGAAATCTGGATGCAGACACTACCCCTGACCAAATCCAGACTGCTGCAATCAACTTTCACCAATCGTACCTTGGATTACTTGAATACGGAGGTGCTGGGGCTGTTTCCCCTCTTGACCACGGTAACGGGCAGTAACAAGGGAGTGGAACTGATCGCTCAAGATAGTAAAATCCCGGTCTACCTTAACGTGTTCGAGTACGAGGGGCGGCACGTCGGCTTCTTCGCCAGTAGTAGAAGCGGCAAATCGGTTTTCATCGGTTCCGTCCTCACCCTCGCCCTGTCTCAGAATATTCCCGTCATCGCCATCGATTATCCCGGCTCTTCTGGTAGATCTACTTTTACCGATTACACCCAATATCTATCAGCCATCGGTGATTATTTTGATGTAAGGGAATACTCCTTCAACATCTTTGATCGCATCGATTTATCCCGTATTGAAGAACCGAAGGAGCGAGCTAAAAGGTGGAGTCTATACCAGGGCTTCCTCAAAGACACCCTCACCTCTATGGTTCTCGGTGGTTCGAGTGCGATCGTCGATGGCAGATTAGAAACCGAGGTGAAAACGGTAATTTCCTTCGCCGTTAACGCTTTCTTCAAAGATCCCGACATACTGAATCGCTACGAGAAAGCCGAAGGAGGCAAACTTGGCAGTCCCGAATGGAAAACCCAAAGCCCCACCCTGAAAGATTTCATCGCCCGATGCACCCAGGAGGTGATCAAAACTCAACTGAGCGAAGATTTCGCCATGAGCGAGGATGCTCTAGAGAATACTCTATATTTCGTCAAGCTCAGACTTAGTTACTGGCTACATAGCGAGATAGGTGCGGCTATAGGTTCACCTTCTACGGTCAAGCCCGATGCCAAACTGATCGTCTTCGCCCTGACCGCGCTCAAGGAAGATGAATCGGAGATTTTCGCTCTGATAGCATTCACCGCCGCCTACAGCCGGTCGCTGGAATATACGAGGAGTCTCTTCTTCATCGACGAGTCACCGATCCTGATCAAGTTCCCGGCGATCGCTAAGATCGTTGCCGCTCTGTTCGCCAACGGTTCTAAATCCGGCATCCGGGTAGTCCTCAGCGCCCAAGCCCCCGACCAACTCGCCGGGAGCGCCGCCACCAGGGGCGACATCCTGCAGAATATGCACTACCGATTTCTGGGACGGGTAGAGGAGACGGCGATAGAATCCTGCTGTCGCATCCTCGGTGTGTCCGAGGATCTGGTAAAACGGTGCGCCGCCTTCGAGCCAGATCGGGCGCAGGGAAGAACCCAGTGGCTCTTTTACGATGGTAGCCGCTATACCCTCGTCAACTACTATGCCCCTCCCGTTCAACTGGCTACCCTAGCCAACAACACCGATGAAGCGCAGGTGAGAACGGCATTGAAGCTCGCTCATCGGGATAACTCATTCCTCGCCCTCTACCGATTCTCGGAACTTTATCGCCGGGCGGCGGGGAGCCGTAAGGGAATTCTCGAAGTTTACGAGGAAGAAAAGATTAAATCAGCTTAATGAGGTCAATCATCATGGTCATATCAAACACTTTTAAATCACGTCTAACTACCACTAAATCACGACTAACTACCACGGGATTGATCATCGTGGCACTCTTATCACCTGCCGCCGTTTTCGCCTTCGACTCACCATTTATAGGTCTCGCCGACAAACTTTCCGGGGGTTTAGTGGGGGAGGTTCTGGGACTTTATAACGAGGTGAAAGGATATGTCGAGGATATTATCAATTCTGACGGACGGGACATTTTAGAACTCGTCCTCAATCAAGCTATCGGAGATTGTAACGGGAATAATAACGGGGGGGACAATATCTGCGGTAAGATCACCGCGGACGGCTCAGTCTTGGCAAAAATCCTTGAAAGTGCCAAGGGAGAGTTGAATATTCCCGCTCCCCTCGACTACGGGAAAGCGGTTCGTTACGAGCTCGACAGCAACAATCAATTTCCGAGTTGGGGATATTACGGTAATCAGTGGCAAGTTCAACGTCTGGCAACCAATGCGGGAGATCGGGAAGTCACCGCACTCTTTGCCGATACCCTCCTCGGTGACGGTGGACAGAAGAAGGTATCACAATCTTTGGAGAGGGCCGCCGAGGTAACTCAATCCGTCCTACAGACAGGGGAAGAAGCTTTAGGTGCCGAGAGTACACAAGATGCCGTGAAGATACTGGCTTGGGCTAACGCACAGCAAGCGATCTTAACTCAGCAACAGGTGAAGGACGGTCAGATGAGCCGCGTGGACTCACAGATTACCAATCTCAACTTATCCAATATTTCGGACACTCTCGACCAACAACGCTCGGATCGCTACGTTAAAGAACGCATCGACTCGGAAGCCCTGACCAACGCCGCTATGAGAGCGGGCTTATTTTGAGGAGATCGGTTTATGTTATTCCCCACACCATCATTACTGGCAGACATGAGCAACATCTTGGTAGGCGGTATGCAGGACGCTCGAAAAGTTTCCCAGACCTGGAACCACAATTGGAATGTCGTTTTCGGCGGCGGTTCTGCCGGGGGTCAGACCCTTTATGCAGCCATTACGAACCTCGGTCTCCTATTCGCCGTCGTCGCCCTGATCATCTCCGGGGTTCGGGTATACAGCGCCCTGAACGATTCCCGTCCCATCGATCTAGTAGCCCTTCTTTGGGCGGTTCTCGCCATCAGTCTCTTTGCGGGTCAGGGAGCACTACTGGCTACCTGTATCCTCCAACTGCGCTCGGTGATCAATCAGGTATCGGATGGGGTACTCGCCGGAACCCTATCGGGGATCAAGCTCGATGAAGCCCTGAAACAATTACAAGGCGGTATCGCCTTTAAATCCGCCTTGGAAGGACTATATAAACCCTGTCTGTCGATGCAGGGTCAAGAACAGATCGATTGTCTCAAGGGAGCGGCAGATCAGGCGGACATATTGGTGAACGCTTTCGGTGCCGCTTTCGGGCCCATGTCCTGGCTGGGGGATCTGGTCGATCGCTTTAAGAACGCGTTCAGTGCGGTAGGTAGCGGCAATTCCTTCAGTCTGTTGGGCTTGTTCTCACCGGTATGGCAACCGATCGTCTATTCCGTACTCTACTGGTGTATGCAAGCCTATCAGCACTTATTAGAGGCGGTACTGCTCGTCGTGGGACTGATGGCTCCCCTGGCGGTGGGCGGTAGTCTCTATTTCTTCGGAGTTAACTCGATTATCGCCTGGCTGACGGGTTTTTTCTCCGTGGGCATGGCGAAGATCTGTTTCAACATCCTCGTGGGTCTGGCAGCGGTGACGGCTACCAATTCGGGGGTTAACGATCCGGGTTGGTTTCCCCTCTTCGTAGGTATATTCGCCCCGGTCATCTCCTTCTCACTGGCATCGGGTTCGGGTCTCGTGGTCTGGACGGCATTCACGAGTATCGTCGGTGGCACCGTCGCCACTGGTGCTTCCGCCGTCACTACGGGCCTTATGCGGCCATGACAGGCGGTAGAGGTTTCGGTTCTTCCGTCCCGCAACTAATTCTGGAGTGAAGCTCGTATGTTCTCTAAATTCTTCGGTGGTAGAAATGTTAAAAATTCCGGGGTAGATCCTTCCGGGGCTTCCTTGGGACATATCCGCAAATCTTTCGAGAAGCGAACTAATCTTCTAGGATTATGGGCTTTCCTGCTCTTGAACGCAGGTGTTCTGGCTCTGGTGTTCGGTTCCAATCTGATCGTACTGGTGCAGGCGGGAAGGATCGCTAATAAGCCAGGAGCCGTGCTGGTAGAGCAGTCAGACGGTAGAGGGTTTCTCGTCGATGCCATACCCTCATCGGAGAGAACCCCGAAAGCCCTACAAAGATTCACCTCTGATATTCTCACGGCTATTTTCACCGCCGCACCGGTATCGACTCAAACTTCTTCCTCTGGGGGGTTCGAGTCCGGTAAAGGATTGGATGAGGGGGTTCGTGTACCGAGAGCTAAAGACTCTTCAGGAGGGGATAGAGTTACCGTAGGTGCTTACGTGGCGGTCACGGGTGCTATCGCTCCCGAATTCAGAGATGCTTTCCTCTCCCAACTGGCGGCGATAACCCCGGGGGGAGTTTTCAGTGGCAACACGCAGATTTTCTTCAAGATCGACTTTATCGGTGAACCCATGCCGATAGAGGGTAAACCCGGTCAGTGGACGGTGACGGTCGTGGGGTCACGTTACCTGATCGATGGCAACACGGCGAGTTCTTCCGGTTCCCTTTCGGGCATCGAACCGCAACCCTTCCGTCAGGTGCTGTACTTGGAATCGGTTAACCCGCAATTCGATCCCCTCCCCGATATTTCCACCGGACTGCAAAAGGAGATTTTCAAGATTACATCGATCGGTCTCCGTATCGTCAAGATGGCTCCTCTAGATACTACCGTTCCCCGTGGTGGTGATTTCTTGGAGTTACCTCAAACTTCGGATGGGTCAAAACCCAAGGAACCCGCCAATAATCATAAGGAGTAAGGATATGTCTGATAAACTGCAACAGATTCAAGATGTACTGGGCTTCAATAATAGCTCAAGTACAGGTAAGGCTAAAAACGAGGAAGGTTCGCCCGAACCGACGACATTTTCGGCAACGTCTCCCGATGTCCCGCTTGACGATGACCTAGAATCCGAATTTCAGCAACACTTTACCTATCACAGTTTTGCGAGTCACCCTTTAAGCAAGTTGTCTATTGTGGCTCTCGGTGCCGCCGGGGTTGTCGGCTTTCTCGTTCTCTTCTACAGTTTGGTTCAGAATCCGATGGCTAACCTACATTCCTCGAACCCGAAAGAAAAGGGTGGGGAAGCTCCAAAAGAAAACCTTTTCTCAGGAGACCCACAAAAGACCGAAAAAGACCAACTTTTAGCACAATTAGCTTTATCTCAACAAGCGCAACAAATGGAACGTCATCAATCAGAGCGGAAATTTCAGCGCTCCGTCCGGGGGGATAGATCCGCAATTGTGAAAGCGGGTTCAGGCGAGCGAAACGTTCCTTCTACTTCTAAATCATCGAGCCGTATAACTTCTGCTTCAACCCATTTACCGACTAATACGGGTTATAATACAGCCCGCTATTCCTCTACGCCCTCAAGAAACTCATCAAATATTTCTAATAGAAGGGAGAGATTCGATGGGGCCGAGCCAAGAAGAACGCCTTCTCAAATTCCCTTAGTTCCTTTAACTGGGGCAAATACGAGCTTAGAAAACTCCAGAGCGACCGTCTCCGAGGGAAATCCACAGAAACGATGGCAGGATCTAGTAGCTCTCGGTTCCTTCAAGCCTAAAGGAAATACAGGTAACAGCCGGTCATCCGGTCAACTTATTCCACCGGTTACGGAGACCGATCAACAAACTAAAGTTGATGAAACTCCCATCGTTTCTGGTGTGCCTGAACATTCTCAACCTGTGCCGGTACAGAAGTTGAAAGGACGTATCGAAGGCGGTATCGCCGTCCCCGTCAATAGAACTTCACGAGATGATACAGCAGAAAATCTCATGGTCTCTATCGTTTTGGACTCACCTATCCAAGATAAAGACTCTAGAGCGATCGTACCGACTGGTGCCAGACTAACGGCGACAGTTAAAGTCAACGGCCCGATGATCTCTCTGGTCGGGCGTAAATTAGCTTTTGAAATCGACGGTCAGTATCAGGAGACGGAAATAGAAGCGGATGCGATCGCCATATCCGGTGGGGACGGCCCCCTCATCGCTGACGTTAAAACTGTAGGGGCTGATGGTGGCGGACTGTCAGCTAACGGGTGGGGTCAACTGGCCACTGCTTTAGGTGGGATAGCGGGGATAGACAAAGCGACAAATTTAGCTCTTGTTTTCAATGCTCTCGGCGGTTATAACTCCCGACCTTCGAGGAGTGAAGGTATCAAGATCTACACTATCAACGAGGGTACGCCGGTGACGGTCAGATTGACCCGCCCGCTGAATTTACCCGTTCCTTCTCCGAAGCAAGAAACCACACCTGAGTTGGATTTCGAGTAGGAGGATAACCAGTGCGACCTAAATTAACCATCATCTTATCGGCTTGGATTTTAAGTTGCGGCTATCAGTCTTGGGCCTCGGCAATTCCAGCTACTGGTTACAGCCGAAACTTTAATGCCACGGCTGTTGAGGCAACTGGGGGTAAATTTCCCACCCTGATTGTATGGCCGGGTACTGGACTCACCTTGAGCTTGTTGAATCTCAAGGATGAATACATCAAACAAATTTGGCTTGACGATCCTTCAAAACTTACGGTTGATTACGCTGGAAATCTCTGTCCCGGTTTACCCTGCGTCGATGGTGCCAGGGTGGTTCATCTCAAAAGGATTACCGGCTTAGGATTCCGTAACCTGCCCTCCACACCCCTGACAACCCTCACCCTCGTTACCGTTTCCCCCAGGGGTGAACGAATTTACAAGTTTCTCCTCGGTTATGGGACTCGAAAACCTCTATATTTCGTGGCTAATTTAATGCCCGTTACAGAGGTGAAGCCCGATCGTTCCAACCCTTTGCCTCCTCTTACAACCTTTAAAACCGGGAGTCGTGGAACTTCGGTATCCGCTGAAAAACTCGCACTCTATCAAAAGGGATTAAATCGAGCCAAGGGGGACTTGAACACCTCGACTAACAACCGGCTTGTTCTCACGAGAGTTGAACTGTTCCTCTTGGATCTCGAAGCGGGCTATGCAGAGGAAGAAGCCAGAGGGCGGAATAACCTATCTCAAAATACCCTCGAGCGCATTCTTGAACTCGGCAATGAATCAAAATCGGTCACTCCCAGCGATCGCTCTTAACTTTTTTCGATTCCAATCTAGGAGGTATTGAATGATTTCCGATTATCTCAAACATTTTATCGCCCTATCCCTTGCCGGATGTATGGCTTCATTGACATTGCTACACCCTCGCCCCGTCAAAGCCGGGGCCCCTGATTTAGGCAGGTTATCAATTTCGGATCTCGCCGCCGTGACTAGGGACGGCTCTTTCGGTGATATTTCTTGGGGGGCTGGCACATCCGCCTCGGAAATTCTGCGACTGGGATTTTTTGCCAATACTAAACTTCCCAATATGTCGATGGGGTCTATCCTCGGCGCTATCGGTCTTTCTCCGGGGCGGGTTTCTCTTATAGCCGCTCCTTGGGTGCAAAAACTCTCTTTGAGGGATTTGGTGCGGACTATACCGGGGTTGGGTTCAACTCGATTGAATCGGGTGGCTCCTTTTAAAGACCTTATAGCACGAAGTTTTGGAACTCATACGGCTGGAAACTTATCTAATCAGACCCTTTCGAGTATCGTGGGTAATGCCCGTTTCGGTCGGTTAACCTTAGAAAGATTACCCGGACTGGACAATTATTCTCTAGCTTCTATCCCCGGTTTAACCGGATTACGCTTAAACCGATTCGGCAATTGGCGTAACCTCGTCATCTTAGATATTCCAGGTCTGGATAGACTTCCCTTTAAGAATTACCTAAAAGATTTTACCAATGTTAATCTACCTCTGGCGATGGCTGATGTGGTCTTCTCCGATCGTGAAGCCCACCGAACCAATACCATCACCGGTAGTTACAACGAGGGTTTTCGGGTTCCTTGCGATCAATCCCACTGTGCCCACATAGAACTTGCCGACCTACCGGGGTGGCCGCCCCTGATGAAGGGTAAGCAGTGGATCTCCGGTGATTCTCAGTCGGTGAGCGGGGGTTCGGGATGTCTCGCAGGGACGGAACCTACGGGCAGACATCCCTTCGGTCATGGTTTTAAAGTCGTGCTGAACGATACGGATGAAAGAGCCGGGCGGGCGGGTTTCTCCCTTTATTTCCGGTTCTCTCTCTTCTGCGGCACTTCACCTTACATCATCGGCCCTTTCCCGTTCTACTCGGTTAAAAAAAAAGATACCGTCATCGTTGGTTTTTAAGGAGCTATACCACTCATGCAAACGAATACATTAAATTTCAAGCGTTTACTTCAATCTGCGAGAAACTTACCGCCTATCGTTAGTCCCGATTACCGGTGGCGGGTGCTGGAGTTTTTCTGTGATGGTTATCTCGCCTATCAGCAAACCCCCGATGGCGTTCACTATCAAGCTCTCGTATCTCCCGCGTACCGACCACACACGATCGTTATCGCCTTCGATGGTACACCTGTTTTTGCTCTCGACGGTAATGAGGTGGTTCTTGATCGTCTCGTCGCACCACTCGAACTTTACCAATCCAAACCTTTATAATCGGAGTCTACAATCATGACGACTATAAATAATGGCGATGCCGTTGGTGCTTCCAATTCCGCACAGCAGTTAGAGAGCGAATCCTTGCGACTCGTGATTATTAATCTTCAGGGGTTAATCGCTGTCCTATCGGAAATGGTCAAAGAAATGAGGGATTCACGCCAACAAGGGCAACAGCAGGATAGTTCATCTTTAGATAAATCCCGAAGTCCTGCAAACCCCATAACGCCTGAAACTTTTATAGAAGGGGGAACCGGGCAAACTTTTGTAGAAGGGTCGGTGGCTACCGTAACACCTGAAACCGTTGTCGAAGGGGTTACAGGTAAAACCGTGACTTCCTCGGTTTCTGTAAGTTCAACGGCTTCTACTTATATAGAAGAACCCGATAACTCACCTGTCTCACCCATAGCGGTAGGTTCACCGGCGACGACAACTATTGAAAGTTCGCTTGGGAAAAAGAGTAGCGTAGTTCTACCACCTGAAATCACCCTTAATGGATTTGCCGGGGTCAATAAAGCTCCTGCTTTCAGCGGATTCGAGTTAAATACCCAACCAAACGACCCCACTCAACAGATAACCGCACTCTACGCTATCAAACAAACCCTGACCGACCCGAACCGCATCCCCGATGAAGGGGTTCGCAATAAGTTTTCGGGTTTGGAGAAATTGCTTCAAGGTGTTAAGGAGATTGCTTCTTCTATCACCACGGCTATTTCCAAGGGAATTGAACGGCTGAAGGAGAATTTCAATTCTCGATCGCTCGCTGATGAACTGAAACGACAATCCACGGTCACGGAGTTCGCCAATCGAATACTCGACTCAGCGGGTCATCGTGGTGAAGATGGGAAGACGATCGTCCAAGGTGCCAATTACCGCTTTGAACGGGATACTTCGGGGAGTATCAGCATTACAGATACCTCCAAACAGGAACGGGGTCAACTGTTTTCCCTCAAAGATGGCGTTCTGCACGATAAACTTCAACCCAAGGATCTCAATAATTTCCTGAAAGCCGCCGAGGTACTGAAAAGCCAACAACAAACTCAAGGAGCTGAACGCTGATGGCATCTCGTTGGGGCGGATTATTACTCGATTTTTTCCGCCCTCCGATCTTGAGGGAATTGGTGGCGCAGTCCCTCGGTATTACATCTTTCGGGCTTATCTTTCTGGCACCGAGTCCGATTGGCTTGAATATTTTCCTCCTTCCTGTTGCCATCCTTATAACGCTGAGGGGCAACAGGACTTTTTGGAAACGAGATTTACCTGGTAGATGGTTACAGATCGCTCTTTACTACTGTATTTTCCTACTTCTCGAAAAGCAGATGATTTTACCGGTAAGCCTACCCCTATTGGCTCTCGCGGCTTATTCCCTCATTCCTCTACGAGTTAGTAGCATTCTCGCCGGTGTTAATCTCTCACCTCTGGCCTTATCTGAAGCCAGGCGATGGAAAGCTAAAAATGGATTAAAACTTCTTGCCGCCGGTTGTTTTGTCGTCGTCATCCCTCATTTTTTAGGGGTTCGGGATTTCGTGAGCGAGATTATCGGGGCGGTTCTGTTCTTGTCCGCGTTCACTATCTATCTGGAGAAAATCCAGAGCAATCTCCCTCTTGCCGACTTTTTAAGCCACTTTCTCCTCATAGCTTACTACATGGTTCCCGCAATTTTAGCTCTTATATTTTCTTACTATGTCTGAGTCTCACAATCATCAATATTATGGGTCGAGTTCCGTGGCCACCGGACTGACTCAATCTTTTCAAAACAGCGCCTTCGTTAAATACTTCTTTTCTACACAGGGCTTGATGATTCTCGCCCTCCTTATATTCTTAGGAGTGAGTTCGATGATGGCGGGTGGCAGAGGGACGAAAGTTACTAAAGGAAAATTGGCTAACGGGCGTTTCGGTGGCTCTAAAGAATTAGGGAAGGCTAGAAAGCTCGCCCTGAGTCAGTTACAGATGCGCCAGAAACAACCCGTCGCCGTCTGGATCGGTGATGCGACTACTAACCCCTTCGCTAAAAAGCCCATCTATCTTCCCGAAGCCAACCGGAGTACCCTCGTCATGGGGGCTGCCGCCGCAGGGAAGACCGTTTCTGCCATTAATCCCATCGCCATGAGCGCGATCGATCAGGGTTTCCCAGTTGTGGAGTTCGACTTTAAATATCCAGATCAGACTTCTATTCTCGCTAGTTATGCTAAAGCGAAGGGTTATGAGATTCACATCTTCGCCCCCGGTTATCCCGAATCCGGTATCCTCAACCCCATCACCGAATTTCTCGATAAC
The DNA here is from genome assembly GCA_016903695.1 of Chlorogloea purpurea SAG 13.99. GTDB lineage: Bacteria > Cyanobacteriota > Cyanobacteriia > Cyanobacteriales > Microcystaceae > Chroococcopsis > Chroococcopsis gigantea_A. The sequence continues at coordinate 332 of JADQBB010000020.1, read as the reverse complement.
GAGTTGAGCGGTTTGTATGCTTCCCAACTGGCAGAGGTGATGAACGCTAACTTCAGGAAACAGGGGGTGGCGCAGAGTGAAGATGGATACTTCGGGCCGGCGGGTAATCAACTTGTTAAGGCTACACTCTTATTGGCGAGGACGATGAAGTATCCCGACCTCATCACCTGCGCTAAGATCCTTAACGTCAATCGTCTCGCCCGGCGCATTCTCGCTCTGAAAGAGGGAATGAACCCCTGGATAGTCGATGCTTTCGGGCAGTTTACCTCTTCCGCCGGCTCAGAGAAAACCGAATCCAGTATCCAGTCCACCGCTCAGTTAATCTTTAACCG
>JADQBB010000027.1 GCA_016903695.1 Chlorogloea purpurea SAG 13.99 | reverse complement strand
TGCAGCCCTTTATTGGCAAATATTTATTTACACCAGCTAGACCTATACTGGTGGAATAAATATGGCAATCTCAACCGTAAAGAAAAGGAACGTCGCCGCACTTCTAAACAGGGAAACTGTGCATTAATACGCTATGCCGACGATTGGCTCATTTTAACCAACGGAGGAAAAGCGGAAGCTCTGAGATTAAAAGAAGAATTCGGAACCTTCTTAAAGGAAGAACTGAAGCTCGAACTCAATAGCGAAAAAACACACGTAACCCATGTCAATCAAGGTTTTAACTTTCTGGGTTTTCACATACAACGCTATGTCAGCGGACACGACCGACCGAAAATGTTGGTCACACCAGCACCCGAAAATGTCAAGAAGTTAATGCTGAAAATCAAACAGATGACAAAACGGAAGTATTTTCAAGACTCACCACTCCTAAAATTCTCGGCACTAAACGCAGTATTAAGGGGATGGATTAACTATTACCGTCATAGTAACGCCAAGAAGATAGCACGAGACCTAGATTTTTGGGTCAATCAACGGCTTTTCAAATGGCTTGTTAAACGTCATAAGTCAACCGCCCGCCGCATCATGAAGATGTATAAAATGCGTGAAAAAGGTCGGAGGAACAACTTGGGAATCCGAAATGGGGAGAAACTTCTGTTCCTATACCGCATGAGTGACCTATCGCTAACTAAGTACCGTTCTCGAAAACCCGAAAACCCTTATTTACAGGGGGAATGGCTCACAGGAGTGATACCGTTAGAAATTCCTATCCCTTCACAGGTGTGGAAAGGACAGGCTCAAAATTCTGGTTGGCGTGAATTAAAAGAAATAATAAAGGCAGAAAGAGGAGCTAAGTGTTCTGAATGTGGATGTACAGAAAATCTTGATTTGCACCACATAATTCCCCGAAAATTACGAGGAAAATCTGAACCTGAAAATCTTCAATTACTTTGCCGAAAATGTCACGCATTAACCTCGTCTTTCGGTCGCAGAAAGCAACAATGATGGAAAGCCGAATGACGAGAAATTGTCACGTTCGGTTTGGGGAGAGGGATGAAGAAACACATATATTGAAAGATATAAAGGTGCGCTTTGTCCCTACTCCATTAAGTCCACTATTAGCTAACATAGGATTGCATGGAATGATAAGGGAAATAACACAGAGGTTTCCGAAGTCTAAAACAAAGAACAAGGTAACAATCAATGGATACCGTCCCAAAATCATCAGATATGCCGATGACTTTGTCGTTTTTCACAAAGAACTCGAAGTCATCTTACAATGCAAGACACTTATTTCACAATGGCTAGATAAGGTTGGGTTAACACTCAGACCAGAAAAAACCAGAATATGTCATACTCTCAATGAGATATACATCGATGGAAATCCGTCTAAGCCAGGGTTTGATTTTCTTGGATTCAAGATTAGGTCATACCCCGTAGGTAAACACCAATCAGGTAGAACTGGTGGTCGAAACTCAGAGATATTAGGATTCAAAACAATAATTAAAGCTAGTGAAAAAGCGGTCAAAGCTCACCATCAGGTGGTTAAACAGATCATTAAAGATCATAAAACAGCACCTCAAGTAGCACTTATAAGTAGATTAAACCCTATTATATGTGGATGGTGTAATTACTACAGTACGGTAGTTAGCAAAGAGATATTTTCGTCAGAAGATGCTCACTTGTGGAAACTACTAAGAGCATGGACAGCAAGCAGAACAGGTAAAGCGAATTATCAAAAGTTAAGTAAATACTTTTCTAATGGTAGACATGGAACTTGGACATTCCAAACCCATGAAGATGGAGGATTTGTTCTGATGAAACATTCAGATACTCCTATCATTCGTCATACCTTAGTTAGACCAGAAGCCTCACCCTATGATGGTGAATAGACATATTGGAGCAAGAGAAGAGGAAGTTACCCAGAAACACCAACAAGAGTAGCAATACTAATCAAGAAACAAAAAGGTAAATGTAACCTCTGTAACCAACACTTTAGTCCTGAAGATATTGTAGAAATAGACCACATCATCCCTAAGTCAAAAGGCGGTAAGGATGAATATAAAAATCTACAACTTCTTCATCGACACTGCCATGATACTAAAACAAGTAATGATGGTAGTAACGATGTAATGGTAGTACCCATGTAAAGGGACTGATTACCGAGAGCCATGTGATTACGAAAGTATCATGCACGGTTCGGACTGGGAGGGGAAGGAGGTGACTCCTTTCTCGACCCCTAATCACCCGACATTCTAGATAAAACGAGAATATATTATTAATATTTATCCTCACTGCTCTATCGGGCCAGTAACATTTGATTTCTCACTTCTTCCCTCGCCCATCGATCGGCTTCGATAATATCCTCTAAAGTAGGGGTGGAAGTATTGTGACTCGAAAAACGATCGCAGGTGATTTCAATCAGGCGGGGAATATCTAAAAAGCCGATTTTCTCGCTCAAAAATAAGGCCACCGCTTCCTCGTTAGCTGCGTTCAACACAGCGGGCATCGCACCCCCGGCAATACCGGCGCTGTAAGCCAAACCCATACAGGGGTACTTATGGTGATCCGGTTCTCTAAAGGTTAGATCACCGGCTTTAACTAAATCTAGAGAGGGCCAATCGGTATGAATACGATCGGGCCATGATAAAGCGTATAGTAAAGGTAAGCGCATATCGGGCCAACCTAATTGAGCTAGGACAGAAGTATCTTCTAACTCTATCAAAGAATGAATGATACTTTGGGGGTGGATCACGATGTCGATGCGATCGTAATCCAGACCGAATAAATAATGGGCTTCAATGACTTCTAAACCCTTATTCATCAGGGTAGCCGAGTCGATCGTGATCTTTTTCCCCATCGACCAATTAGGGTGTTTTAACGCGTCGGCAACCGTCACGGTATTTAACTTCTCCACCGGTAAATCCCGGAAAGACCCGCCAGAAGCAGTGAGGATAATCCGACGCAAACCATTAGAAGGCACACCCTGGAGACATTGAAAAATAGCCGAATGTTCAGAATCGGCGGGCAGTAATTTCACGCCGTGTTTTTGCACTAAAGGTAAAACCACGGGGCCACCGGCGATGAGAGTTTCTTTATTAGCTAGGGCGATGTCCTTACCCGCTTTGATGGCTGCGATAGTGGGTAACAATCCCGCACAACCGACGATGCCGGTGACGACGCTTTCCGAGTCCCCGTAGCGGGCCACTTCGATAATTCCCTCTTCTCCAGCGAGAATTATGGGTTGATGCTCTATCCCTGTAAGTAGGCTTTTTAAATCATTTACCTTGGTTTCATCGCAAATAGCCACGATTTCTGGCTTGAATTGAGCTATTTGTCGGGCTAGTAAAGTAATATTAGTGCCCGTGGCTAATCCCACGACTTGAAAATTATCGGGATGACTCGTGACTATATCTAAAGTTTGTGTGCCGATGGAACCAGTAGAACCGAGAATAGAGATTTTTTTCACGATCGCTTGCTATAAAATTATGCCTGTTAATATATTTACGCACACTAGTTGACGTTGATCTAGATCATAGGTCTGGTAGATTCAAATTACATACAGTATCGGGCAAGTATTAAATAATGTATTTAAAGCGGATGTTTTAAGCTGTCTAGGCGTGTAAGCTTCCTACTAAAAATAACAGTGTCAGCCATTTTACACGCCTTTTTAATTTTTAGAAAAGAGAATAATCCATGCCCAGGAAGATTCGAGAATTTAAAGCTCAGCTCGTGCGTGAGGGCTTCGTTTACCTGCCGGGGCGCGGCAAGGGTAGTCACGAACGTTGGCGGCATGGTCTGCTAGGCAAAACACTGACAGTGCCAGGCAAGGATGGAGATGATGCGCCACTCTATCTAGAAAAACAACTAGCGAAGCTACTTATTATATTAGAAGAGTTAAGGGAGGACGAGGAGTCATGAATCGATACAGCATGATCATTGAATGGTCTGATGAAGATCAGTTTTTTCTGGTGACAATTCCAGAGTTTGCTGACTTGGTTGTGATGCCCTGCACTCACGGGAAAACTCGTGAAGAAGCAATTCATAAAGGTGAAGAAGTGATCGAAATGTATTTAGAAGCTTGGCAGGCAGAAGGTGAACTTATCCCAGAACCCAGAACGCTTGAAGTAGCTTAAGAGCCATAGCGATCGCATCAATAATAATTAAATCACCCGTCAAGCTACTGAGATCTCTCCCACAACCGTTGAATTTCTCCTAGAGTAGCACTATCGGGGGGTGAGCCGATCGTAACCGATGGCGTGACTTCAATACCCTGAATATTCCCACTCCAAGGATTATGGGTTACGGACTCGATCTTAATACCTGCAATCACCGGGCGGAAACCGTATTTGATAAATACTTCCTGTTGTTCCTTCTGACGCAGGAAGTTAATAAAATCACCGGCTGCTTTGGCCTGTCCATCGCTCACATTCTGCCGCACGATCGCAGCCGTCGCGGTAGTTTCCACGGTAGGCTCGATATAATACACTCGGTAGGGTGCTTTCTGATTGGCCCCCGATTGTTGCTGACGGTAGAGGGCGACACTCTCATAAACCGTGGCCACATCTACATCATTGGGCCCGCGGGCGATGAATTCCTGTAGTAGAATATCCGTGGAACGGGGCGGCTGATAAACAGATTTTTTCAGGATTTTAAACAAGTCGGTCAGGGCGGGTGAAGTTAGATCACCCCCGGTAGATTGAGACCAAAGAGCTAAAGTCAGTTGACCGCTGTGGGAGCGAGTCGGATCTGTCATCAAGAAATCAAAACTGCCCCAGTCCTTCTGCCCGCCGATTCGTCCCCAATTCCCCGCTTTAATCGCACTTTCTAGTCTCTGCCAACGGAAACGACCGTCGGGAAAAAGGATGTTTCCCCTTTCGGGCCAAGCGATACCCACCAAGAGGGTTTTAGCGATCGCCTGCGGGGCATTATAAAAAGCTTCCTCCCCATTTTGATTTTTCAATCTGATTTTTAATTCGTTTAATAATTCCCCGTCGGCGGGAATGACGATCGTGGGTTGAAAATCATTTTTCTGATCTACTATATTATTAACAATATCCCTCGAACCCTGTTCTTTAATCTCCACTTTAATATCGGGATATTTTTTCTCGAATTGGGTTTCTATTTGTTTTAATGGTTCTGTTAGTTCAGTTCCACTCACTACAACAATTTTCGTTTCTAAACCAGGTATGGGTATATAAGCAAAACCTAAAGAAGCTAAAGTTATCAAAGATGATACCAAGGTGTTTTTGTTATTAGTGTTGGGCATATTTTTAATTAATCAAAATATCAAAATTATCTCGTAAACTTTTCAAGCGATCGCACAAAGCTTCAATCTCTTTAATCTGTTCCCCATCTCCTCGTTTCAGATAGCGAATTTTGTTCTGTATTTCCTGAAGAACTCCCGCCACATCGTTAATCATTTTGCGGACGTTGAGAACTTTGGCGAGATTGGCAGAAGAACCGGTTTTAGCCAGTTCTAAATTTCTTTCCAGACTCCTCACTAATTCTCTCGCCCCTTCCTTGGCGATACGGTCACTAGAAGCCAGAAGATTTCGAGCTGATCGTAAATTTTCCTCTAAAGTGGCGATAGATAGGACTGAATTGGTTTTCGGTAACTGCCTTTGCAGTTCGTCTATTTTCGGGGGGATTTCTGAAATAGTATAACAAGCTTCCTGTAGGGAAATTAATAAATCCATATTCTCAGAATCCCGACTTAATAAATTACCCGCCTCCTGTTGTAATGCTTTCGCCGTCACCGCCAAATCCAAACTAGAAGATTTAATCTGGAGTAACTCCCGTTCTACTTCTTTTTGCGCTAACTTTTCCGGGTCGGGTTCTTGAGATTTAAAATAGGTGGCGGCTGCGGTAGATACTAGGGCAGCAGAAGGAAGAATTAAGAAACTAGGAATTTTCATGATTCTTACTCCAGCCACAAGCACTATCCCGCCTGCTAATATTGCCAATGGATAATTAAGAGGATTGGTTAACTTGATCATGGGTGTTCAAAATTCCAATTGTAAATTGCTCATTACTTGGGAGATTGTATCGGGATCACCTTTTCGATAGTAACCGCCATTTTTATCGGCTATTTGCTGTAAAATTTCGGGCTTGAATTCCCCTTCTTTCCCGTAACCGATCGTGAAAACGCCGATACGACTATCGGAAGAGAAACCACTTTTAGCTAAATCTTGATTCAAATTATCTAAAGAGATTTTCGAGCCGGAATCTTCCCCATCGGTAAGAACAACGATCGCATTAATGGCATCGGGGCGTAAGTTAGCTTGTAACCAATTACGGGCGTAAAGAGTAGCATCGTAGAGAGATGTGCCTCCCTCTGCTTTGAGATTAGAAATAAATTCTAATCCCCGTGCTTTCCCCGCCGCAGTGCCATCAGCTAAAATAGGAGAGCGAATTGCCGAGTCGAAATCGATCAGGGCCACTTGTTCTTTCTCCCCCAAAGCGTTGATATAGGTGTTGAGGGTATTTTGCACCGATGGTAATTTATTGCCGGACATCGAGCCGGAAGTATCCACTACGATTACTACCAGGGAAGGCTTTTTTGCGTATTCTTGCCACGACTTTAACATAGCTTCCACCACGATCGGTTTCGGCGAGCGTAAAGAGTCATATTTGGCGTTAGGATTGACCCCATACTGCCCGGAGAATTTCGCCCCAGTATCCACACCAGGCACTCCGGGGCGTAACCCTGAATCGGTGGCGATTTTTTGGACTTCAGGACTCCGCAGATAAGCGATTATTTTTTCGGCCGCGGCTTTTTCGTCGGCACTCACCCAGGGCGCATTGGGCAGTATCACTCGCATATTGGAGGTGAAAGTAGACCGGGGATAAACCGCCTCGTAACGGGTTGCCGTGGGTTGGCCCGATGAATTGGCATCGATCACCGAAGATTCGTACACAGAAGCGATCGAAGCCCAGAAAGGCCCGTTTTTCACCATGTCTTTAGCGATTTGCCCGGTAGAGACACCGTAGCGGGTTATTTTACTCTGGATTTCCTTGACTTGACCCTGATATTTCTTCACGTCGTCGAGAGTTAAATCTTCCGGGCGTTTTCCTGATACGGAGGCGAATTGAGCCACGAGACTTTGTAATCCCGAATTCGATTTGGTGGGGGCCCCCTGCACGAAGTGAATCGGTAGGGCTTGACTATCGGCAGATAAATCTTTAAATGTTCTCGCCTTCACGAGGGACTTATACAGATCCGGTTGTTTTTTCACTGCCCCGGCTACATCGGCGGGAACCATGAACACCATCGGGCTAGAGGTTAGCAGAGGTGAGTCGGTAATCGGGGGGATATAATTCTGACCGGGGAATAAGTTATCGATCGCGGATTTCAGCCCTGCTTGATAGATTTCCCCATCGACGCTGATCAAGGTGGGAAAATTAGCGTCATCGTTTGACACAGACCCATTTTTTAACCCGGTTGCCATAGCAACGATTCCAGATACTATATCGCCGCTTCCCTTGGCTTCGCACTGTAGATAATAAGCTTTACCGTTATCTAGTTTGGGATTCGTTTGATTGAGTTTGTCGGCCGCGCTATTGCAGAATTGTTGTAGGGCGCTGCCTACCATGAATTTAACGGGCATTCCTTTATTATCGGACTCACAGGCTGTTAACAACAGCAGTGCTAAAGCCGGTATTATTTTTTTAATGACACGGTAACTCATATTATTTTTTTTAAGGTTCATGCCTTCACATATAGTTTCTCATTGATGATTCCCCATATTTCGATTTTCAATCACATTCTTGATTGACCGAGGTTTAACCATGCTCGATCGCAACACTCTCATCGTTATCATCGTGTCTACGATCCTCGCTATCGGGGGCATTATTCCCCTTTTGGGCATTCCAGGCGCGATCGTTTTTCAATTATCGACCCCGTTTCTACCGCTCATTTTCGGTGCGGAAGCGTTAAAGCGGCTACCGTCTGATAGTGCCTGGCCGATCGCCGTTTATATCACCTTGCTCTGGCCGCCTAGCATCGTAGCCGGATACCTCCTGTCGTTTAAACTTCTCACGATTTCTTCTTGGCTTGCCCGAATCGGCTTATGGTCGAGCATCGTTATCGGTTGGGGGTTGTTACTATCGATAGCCTGCTATATTCTGGCGACTCGCCCGCAAAGGGGGTGACTAAAGGATTAGCTTTAACAATCGATCGTGAAGTGAAGTTGCTGATAAGGCGAGTATTGACTTATGATAGTTTTGTCCGTTATATAAAAAACAACGGAAAAATTATGACGGATCAAACCTCACTAAAATGGTCTTCGGAAACGCTGTTAACGGGGGTGCGTTGGGAAACTTATCAGGCACTACTCTTCGATTTAGCGGAAAATCCTAGTAAAAGATTGACCTACGATCGAGGTGCGTTAGAGATTATGACTCCATTGCCGGAACACGAAATTAATAAGGGCTTTTTGGGGAGACTGGTACAGACCGCAACAGAGGTATCGGGCTTAGAAGTCTTAAGTCTATGTTCTACAACGTTAAGTCGGTCGGATTTACAGAAAGGTATCGAACCCGATGAGTGTTATTACATCACTAACGAGGTGTTGGTACGGAACAAAATCGACTTCGATTTTAACGTCGATCCGGTTCCTGATCTGGCGATAGAGGTGGATATAACGAGCAGTTCTTTAAATCGGTTGGGGATTTACGCTGCTTTGGGAGTCGGGGAGATATGGAGATTCGATGGAGAGAATTTATGGATCTATTGTTTGGAGTCCGGGAGTTACGGGGAAAGGGAAGGCTCGAAAATCTTACCGATTTTATCTAAATCGATGATTCTGGAGTTTTTAATGCGGCGGGGGGAAGTGGGAGAGAACGCCTTAGTTCGCGAGTTCCGCCAACGTTTACAAACTATCGACCGGCGATAAGCGGACTAAATCACTAGACTACCTCGTTTATCTTGCTCCCGTTCGATCGCTTCAAACAACGCTTGGAAATTGCCCTCACCGAAGCCTCTAGCCTGATAACGTCTCTCGATCAACTCGAAAAAGAAAGTGGGTTTACTGAATACCGGTTGAGTGAATATCTGCAACAGTAGTGGAGTTTCGCCGTTAATATTCTCCCCGTATTGAGATTCAAAATCTATCAATATTTCCTGCTCGATCAACTGTTGCCACTCTCCATAGGAAAAATTAAATTTCTGATACTCTATAGACTCGTAATAAGTTTTCGGGATGGCGAGAAAAGATAACCCTGCCGACCGTAATTTTTCAGTTAGTAGCGTGATCTTGGCAGTTTTCAGGGCGATATGTTGGATACCCTCGCCCCGGTTCACTTCTAAAAATTCTTGAATCTGGGAGTTATGACTGGTGGGTTCATTGATGGGCAATTGTAAACCCGTCACGGGATGTATGATAACTTGGGAATACAAGCTCGATCGAGGTGTCTGTATAGTAAAAGCCTGTTGCCGGATAAACCCCAGATGCTGTTCGTACCAAGTCACGGTTTTCTCTATATCTCCGGCATACACATTCAGCACCAGATGATCTATCCCCGTGATTCCGGGCGAGGGTTTATGACCCCTCATCACCGGCTTTACATAATCCAAAGGTAACAGGGAACTTTCCCCCTGACGTTGGATCAAAGTATGCTCGATATTAGCGACGCTGACGATCTTTTGCCATTTTAATGAACCTCTCTCGGTTTTTAATTCCTCTACCGATTCAGAAGTGAGACCTTCTAAATCCACCACTCGGAAAGCCACATCACCAACCCCCGGCGGACGATGTTGGAGGAATCGGGCCACCTTGCTATTAACAGAAAGAGGCGAAGAAACCGCAAACATTAAATAATGGGGATTTTCTCTTTCCAAACAATTACTAACTACTTCCGTTTGTGTCTCTCGATCGCTACCACTTCCCACCCATTGAAAACCCATTACCTCAATAAACCAGTCTCGCCATTTTTTCGCATCTTCCACATAAAAATGAATATGATCTATGTACATATCTTTATAGACAAACTGAAGGCTTACGGGCAGGATAGATTCAATTATAGAAATAAATGACTATCGGGTTGAATATTAATTTCCGTGGGAACAGCCCCCGGTTGGGCCATCATAGCGAAATAAATAGCCTCGGCGGCGGTTTGCGGGGTTAACATTTTCTGTCTGTCAACTTTCAAACTGACGTTATCCCAGAAAGGGGTATCCACCCCACCGAAATAAAATAAAGTCATCTTGATTCCGTAACGTTTTAATTCTTCTGCCAGACATTTGCTGAAACCTACTACGCCGTATTTAGAGGCACAGTAAGCCGAAGCCATAGCCATCGGATGTTTACCTAAAATTCCTACCACGTTGCAAATATGACCCGATCGATTTTCCTTCATTACATTAGCAACTACTTGGCACGTATAAAAACTCCCTTTCAGATTAAGATCCAACATATTATCTATATCTTCGGGGGTAATCTTGTTAAATTGTTTCATCACTCCCGCACCCGCGGCGTTAACCAGTACGTCTATACGTCCGAAATGACCGACGGCTTTTTGTGCCATCGTTTCTACTTGGCTTAAATCTGTAATATCTGTAGGTATGGTTAAGAAGGAACTAGAACCTAAATCGGCCCCTAAACCCGCCAGTTTTTTCCCGTCTCTCCCTACGAGGACAAGTTTAGAACCAGCCGCCGCTAATTTTCTCGCCAGCGTTGAGCCTATTCCCCCGGTAGCGCCAACAATCACAACAACTTTATCGTTCATATTCCCTTTACATTTCTTTACATTGTTTTATTGTAAAGCCTTTTTCGGGGCAGTGTGGTTTCAACGACTGCGCCGCCACCAGGTTACACCCGCACCTATGAAACTTACGAGAGGGATAACCACGATAGATAACCAGAAAATAGAGTTAGCTTGTAAAGGAGTTAAATTAAGGCGACGATTTTGAGCTTGTTTAGGGCGAATCGATAAAGTTTGTTCTTGTCCCGTCGATAACCACTGTACCGAATTAAGAAACACATCCCCGTTTAACTGCTGTTCAAACAAACCATCGGTAGCGAAAGAAGAATTGCCGATGACCACTAACTTCGCCGTTTTATCAGAGGGTAACTTGCGAGTTAGGGCCACCCCAATATCGAAAGGCCCTGGCAAATCGGTTTTCGGATCGAATTCCACGCTTTGCCCGGTGATATTACTTTCCGCCCACATTTTCTCGTTAGCGATTAATAAAGAAACGCCCTCCACATCGTTCATTTTAGAAGTGCCCACAGGACGAGAGTAGGGATAGAGAGAGATACCATTACCGAAATCTTGAGTTATGGGATGTTTACCGTAATTAGTAATAATAGGAGTAGCCGGCCCCAAACCGATAAGATTACCCGCTCCCGAACCATCTATCACCAATCTCCGGTCTAATTTCACGCCCCAACTCTCTAATAGGGGTTCCAATCCCACATCAGTTTCCGGGTCGATCATTAATAATAAATTGCCACCTTCTTCTGAATATTTTTTTAAAGCGGCTACTTCTTGGGGGAATAATTTACGCTTCGGCCCGGCGACGACAATAGTAGCTGCGTCGGGGGGTATAGTGCTGGTTTCTACGAGGTTGAGGGGTTCGATTTTATAGCCTTTTTCTGTCAGGCTATTAACAGCTTGAATCATACCGCCCTGACCGGATTGTAACGAATGTTCCCCGTGACCTTGCAGGAAATAGGCGCTGAGTACCTGATTATTTTGGAGGGTAGCGATCGCATTAGTTAACTTAGCTTCTGTTAAGCTTTCTTGCTCCCCCAAGGTAGTTAAAGGCTGTGTTTTTTCCCCCGATTGTAGATACACTCTGTATAACTTACCACCGGACTTATTTTTAAAATCTTTGACCGATCCAGGTTGCTTATCAGGGTCAATAAACTGGTAGGTAAAGTTAGGGCTTTTACGCTTATAGTTATCTATTACCTCTTGGTCTAGGGGATTAATATTTCCTTCTTTAGAAAAAATAATCACCTTGACCGGTTGCTGTAAATTCTGTAAAAGTCTTTCCGTTTGTGGGGAGAGACTGAATAACGCATTTTCCGTGAAATCTTTTCTTATAGGATATTGAACGGAGAGAAAGTTAATGAAACCCAGAATAGTTAAAACGGCTGCGGTAGCGATCAAAGCCTCGGTACTGGCTTTAGTTGAACGTCTCTGCCAGAATTTATTAAGACCTGGAAAGGAGAATATGAGCCAGGCGATTAAACAAACGATGCCGCTCAGGAATAAAGCTAAATATAAAGTCGTCCATTGTTGGGATATCAACCCGGCTACTATAGCCGCGGTGACGAGGAACAAGCCTGGGATATAAAGATATTTAGTGAACAGTTGAGGTTTCATGTTTAATTACGCTGGAAGCGCAAAGCTTCGATAGATTGAGCGGTCAGAAATATACCGAGAAAAATATAGGTAAGGAACATGACTACACTGCCACTATCAAATATCCCTTTAACCAAGTTGGAGTAATTTTCGTACCAGGATAGATGGGAGAAAGTTTGTTTGAAGAAAAATCCTATTTGTTCTCCCAATCCTCCAGGCACTTTCTCGGCGAAAAAGGATTGGATATTATTTCCCACCACATCTAACAACCAAATGAAAAGAACGAGAATAAAGGTAATAATATAGGCTAAAACGGAACTTCCGGTCAAAGAAGAGATGAACATACCCAAAGAGAAAATCGCTCCCGCCAATAGAAGTAAACCGAGATGGGCTAAAAGAATCGCCGGTAATTGTACGGGGGGGTTGGCAGCGCTGAAGATAATGATTTCATAGATCCAAAAAGGTAGCATCATCACCGTGAAAAAAGCAAAAACACCGAGAAATTTTCCCAAGGCCACGCCCCAATTAGTAAGGGGAGAAGTTGCCAGTAATTCTAAAGTTCCCTGCTTTCTTTCCTCGCTATATAATCCCATCGTCAGGGCGGGTAATATAACCAGTAGTAGAGACGAAAGAATCATGCCGAAGAAACTCGTTATGAATTCATACACCACATCTCTAGAAATCATGTATCCCGATTGCTCTTGTTGGGCAATATCGAGGACTAATCCATAGAGTAGGGAGTTAAAGAAAAAGCCACCGATAAGCCAGAATAAACCCATGATTATATAGGCCGTCGGAGAACTGAAATAGCCTTGAAATTCTTTACGGAAGATGGCGATAATACTGTTAATCATGTTTGATCGCTCCGTCTGCGCCCGATAGTTGTTCGATCCCAATCACTTCTAAAAACAAGTCTTCTAAAGTCGGGCGAATCCGTCTCATTTCCTGTAAACCCAAGTTAGCATTAACTACTATAGCCGCAATATGTGACCCGATATTAGTGTGGGGAGTGCAAGTAATTTTTACATAACCTGAGTCCGGGTTAGTATCGATATTGACCACCCCTTCCAGCTTACTTAATTGGGGGATGATGGGGGCGAAATCACCGCTGATTTCTAACTCGTAGGCGTAGTTCTGTCCCCCCGAATAGGCAGGATTGGCGGGAAGATTGCTGGCGACGATCCTGCCTCGGTTGATGATGGTGGCCCGATCGCAGGTAATACTCACCTCCGGTAGAATATGGGTGGAGAGGATGATCGTGTGTTCTCCCGCCAGACTTTTAATCAAGTTACGCACCTCGATGATCTGTTTCGGGTCTAAACCGACAGTAGGCTCATCGAGGATGATCACCGGGGGGTCATGTACGATCGCTTGAGCTATCCCCACCCGCTGTTTATAACCCTTAGATAGCTTACGGATGAGGACTTTGCGCTTATCGAGTAACTGACATCTTTCGAGAACGTAATCCGCTCGTTTCCTTCGATCACCGGCGGGGACACCCTTAATACTAGCGACGAAGTGCAGGAAAGCCTCGACGGTCATTTCCAGGTAGAGAGGCGGGTTTTCTGGCAGATAACCGATCGAACGACGTACATCCATAGACTGTTCGTGAACATCGTAACCGGCGATTCGCGCCGTCCCGGAAGTAGCAGGGATATATCCGGCGAGAATCCGCATCGTCGTAGTTTTACCCGCCCCGTTAGGCCCTAAAAAACCGAGAATTTCCCCTTTCTCCACGGAAAAATCCACATCGGATATAGCTGTAGTTGACCCGTAGATTTTGCTGAGGTGTTGGACTTCAATCATCTAAGCGTGAGTAGACATCTTTTTAATTTTAGAGGAGAGGGACTATCTTTTATCTTTACGTTTCACTGCGCCAACATCTCGGCGAGGGCTTCTAAAACTTTTTGTGGCTAGTAATAATCCTAAAAATATGGGAAGACTAGAGATAGAATTTCAAGGAGATCGATCGCTCGGTGGTGAAATTAGAGGAACTAACTTCAGGCGCGGTGATTAAAGGCATATTACCGAATCAAAGCGTCACTGTGATCGAGGCGAAATGGTACGGCGGCGACGTAGTGGAATTGATCTATAAAGACACCGCAGGACAGCCCCATACAGAAATATTATTCCGCGATCGAGAAATGGGATTAGAAATCGTGGGCGAAGGAAAACCCTGGAGTTTCGACGGCGACGGAGAAACCCTACGGCTGGTGTCGGAAGCCCACCGTATCCGCCTCGCCTATCTGTTCGACCCGCTTCTCGCCGTTCATACTTCCCTAGTCCAACCCCTGCCCCACCAGATAACCGCCGTCTACGGGGAAATGTTGAGCCGTCAACCTTTACGCTTCCTCCTCGCTGATGACCCCGGTGCCGGTAAAACGATCATGGCGGGGTTATTGATCCGTGAATTACTGATGCGGGGGGATTTACAGCGCTGTTTGATCGTCTGCCCCGGCAGTCTGAGCGTCCAGTGGCAGGATGAATTACGGGATAAATTTCATCTATCTTTCGATATACTTACGAGCGATCGTATCGAAACAGCCCGCACCGGTAACGCCTTTGCGGAGATGGAACTGGTTATCGCCCGACTGGATCAACTCAGTAGGAGCGATGAATTACAAGAAAAACTGGCAGATACCGATTGGGATTTGATCATCTGCGACGAGGCTCATAAAATGTCCGCGTCTTTCTTCGGCGGCGAAGTGCGGGAAACCAAACGCTATAAACTGGGTAAACTTCTTTCGGGGATTACGCGGCATTTCCTACTCATGACCGCGACTCCCCATAACGGCAAGGAAGAAGATTTTCAATTATTCCTGGCTTTATTGGATGGAGACCGTTTCGAGGGTCGATTCCGCGATGGGGTTCACGTCGCCGACACCTCGGATCTGATGCGGCGTATGGTAAAGGAAGATTTACTGAAATTCGATGGCTTGCCCCTATTTCCCGAACGTATCGCCCATACCGTCGCCTATCCCCTCTCCGATCAAGAAGCCGTTTTATACAGTAAAGTGACCGAGTACGTGCGGGAAGAATTCAACCGCGCCGAGGCTCTCGCTAGCGATGGGCGCAAAGGTACGGTAGGCTTCGCCCTCACCATCCTACAGCGTCGTCTGGCTTCTTCCCCAGAGGCGATCTATCAATCCCTCAAACGCAGAGGGGAACGCTTACAGAAACGCTTGCGGGAGGAACAATTGCTGAGGCGGGGTTCGGAACTGGCGGGGAATTTCGGGCCGGTACTGGATCAGAGCGACATCGATGATGATTTCGAGGATGCCGATAGCAGCGCGCGGGAGACTACCGTAGAGGAGTTGATCGACCAGGCGACGGCAGCCCGCACTATCACAGAACTACAGATGGAGATCGTGCTGTTGCCACAATTGGAAAGTCTCGCAGGGGCGGTGCGCCGTAGCGGTAAGGATAGGAAGTGGGAAGAGTTTTCCCGTCTGCTACAGGATGAAACGATGTTCGACGCAGGCGGCTACCGGCGTAAGTTGGTGGTATTCACGGAACATCGGGACACTCTTAATTATTTAAACCAGCGCGTCGGCACTCTCTTGGGGAATCCGGCGGCGGTTGTCACGATTCACGGCGGTATGGGGCGAGAGGAACGCAAGAAGGCGGAGGAGAGTTTTAAACAGGATGTGGGCGTACAGGTGTTACTCGCTACCGACGCGGCGGGGGAGGGGATTAACCTACAGCGGGCGCACCTGATGGTTAATTATGACCTGCCTTGGAATCCCAACCGCCTCGAACAGCGTTTCGGGCGGATTCACCGTATCGGCCAGACGGAGGTGTGTCATCTCTGGAATTTGGTGGCTGATGAAACCCGCGAGGGGGATGTGTACCGTACCCTACTGCTGAAACTGGAGGCGGAACAGAAAGCCCTCGGCGGTCAGGTTTTCGATGTGTTGGGGAAAGCTATTGCAGGTAAAGAGTTACGGGAATTATTGATCGAGGCGATCCGTTACGGCGATCGCCCGGAGGTGAGGGCGCGGTTAAATCAAGTGGTGACGGAGAAATTAGACCAGGATCGTTTACGGGAGTTATTAGAAGAAAAGGCCCTGGCGAGAGAGGCGATGGACGCGTCGAAAGTACAACTGATCCGGGAAGACATGGAACGTGCCTCGGCGCGGCGATTGCAACCCCATTTCATCGCTGGTTTCTTCCTATCGGCTTTCGGGAGTTTGGGGGGTACGGTACGCCGGAGGGAATCGGAGCGTTACGAGATCGTCAATGTGCCCGCAGCCATCCGCAATCGTGACCGATCTCTGGGGGTGGCCCAACCCATTCTCAAGAGTTACGAGCGCGTCTGCTTCGATAAGGATCTGATCTCCCTGCCGGGGAAACCGATCGCTACTTTCATCTGTCCTGGTCATCCCCTCCTGGATACGACGATCAATCTAATTCTAGAGCGTCATCGGGATCTGTTGCGGCGGGGCGCTGTGCTGGTGGATACCAGTGATCGAGGTGAGGAACCCCGGGCGCTGGTGTATCTGGAACACGCCATACAGGATGGGCGTTTGAACGCCGATGGGCGGCGGCGGGTGGTGTCGCGGCGCTTACAGTACGTGGAGATCGATCGCACCGGCGAGGCGAAAAATGCCGGTTACGCTCCCTATCTAGATTATCGTCCTTTGGAGGAAGAGGAAAAAGCTCTTTTACAATCCCTCGCCCCTGCCCTGGGGATGGGGAATGATCCCGAAGATAGGGCGATGAATTACGCCATCTCCCATCTGGTATCCGTCCACTTGGGGGAGATACGCCAGCGTAAAGAGGAGTTGATTCAGAAAACCAGTTTAGCGGTGCGGGATAGGTTGACGAAAGAGATCAATTATTGGGATCATCGGGCGGCTCAATTGCGTTTACAGGAGGAGGCGGGAAAGGTTAATGCTAGACTCAATTCTAATAAGGCCCAAGCGCGGGCGGACGAGTTACAGTGTAGATTACAGAAGCGTTTGGCTCACTTGGAACAGGAGCGTCAATTGTCCCCTCTGCCGCCGCACGTAGTGGGGGCGGTGCTGGTAGTACCGATCGGTTTATTGCAAAAACTTTCTGGCGGAGTGGCGATGTTCGCGACCCATACGCGGCGGGTAGAGATGTTAGCTATGTCCGCGGTGATGGCGGCCGAGAGGGCGTTAGGTTATGAGCCTCGCGATGTGAGCGCCGAAAAGTGCGGCTACGATATAGAATCCCGCGTTCCTAGTACGGGGCGGTTAAGATTCATCGAGGTGAAAGGGCGAGTGGTGGGGGCGGACACGGTGACGGTGACGAAGAATGAGATCCTTACTTCTCTCAATAAACCCGATGATTTCATCCTCGCTTTGGTGGCGGTGGGTGATGCCCAAGAAGTACGATCAACCGGGGGTTTGAAGGTGCGGGAGGGGGCTACGAGTTACGGGGATGATGGGGCCTGTCAGGTGCGGTATTTGCGGGAGCCGTTCCAGAGAGAGCCGGATTTCGGGGCTTGTAGCGTTAATTACCAGTGGCGGGAACTATGGAATCGGGGGGATTCACCTCGATCGTAGTGTGGTGTAATAAAAAAGATTATTCGCTCGAGGTGCTAGGATCGATTAAAAAACCGATCGATAAAGTCTATGGCTCTAGCAATCGCCCTTGAACCTACACCTATAGAGACCGATCCTGATGGAGTTGTACGAGTCGCCAAAACTCGCGTCACCCTAGATACCGTTGTCAACGCTTTTCGCGAGGGTTGCACGCCGGAGGAAATAGGCCAACAGTATCCGTCACTGCAATTGCCCGATATATATCTGGTTATTGGTTACTATCTCAGACACCGGGATGAGGTTCATACATATCTGGCAGAGCGCGAGCGCCAGGCAAACACGATCCGGCAAGAGGCCCAACAGCGTTTTAATCCTATAGGGATACGCGAGCGTTTACTCGCCAGGCGAAACCAACCCCGGTGATGTCGAATGACTCTATTCTTGGCTGACGAAAACTTTAACAACCAGATTGTCCGGGGTGTTCTCCGTCAAAATCCAGATGTTGATATTGTGCGCGTTCAAGATGTGGAGTTGTCGGGAGCGGATGACCCCACTGTTTTAGAATGGGCGGCCCGGCAAAGAAGAATCGTCCTGACCCACGATGTAGCGACCATGACAGCTTTTGCTTATGAACGCGTGCAAGCTGGCTTGTCAATGCCGGGATTGTTCGAGGTCAGTCGTCGTGTCCCGGTAGGTTTGGCAATAGAGGAAATTATTTTGATTGCGGAGTGTAGTTTCGAGGGAGAGTGGGAAGGACAAGTAATATTTCTCCCTCTACGATAGGCAAGCAGCCGGTCTCTAGTTGACACCGATCGCATCCCTCATGACTGATCGAGGTGTTAGGATCGATTAAAAAACCGATCGATAAAGTCTCTGGCTGGGGCGATCGCCCCTGAAACTACACCTATAGAGAGAGAGCAAACTATGGCTTCAGAACCAAATGGACAGGTGGCAATTACTCGCACAGAAAGGGGACTGACGATCGCAGGCACGAGGATCACCCTGTACGATGTGATGGACTACGTGATTGACCAGTACCCTCCTAAATTCATTGGCGGTCTCTTTAACCTGACGGAAAAACAAGTTAGCGCGGCTTTAGCTTACATTGAGGCAAATCGTGCCGAAGTAGAGGCCGAGTATCAAATTGTCATTAAAGAAGCTGAAGAACTTCGACAGTATTACGAAAACCGAAATCGTGGCCTTGTTGCCCGACTCGCGATGAAGGAACCTAAACCAGGGATGGAAGCAGCATGGGAAAAGCTACAGGCAGAGAAAGCAAAGCATCAAACCAGACCTGAATTTTAGAAATGATTTTTCTAGTCGATCATAATCTTGAGGGACACGCTCTGCTTTTATCTGGTGCTATCACTAATTTGGGTTGGTTGGAGTTGTTACCCATTCTCTTCATCACGTTTCAAGAGATTGAGCTGGCTATGGCTAGTGATGACAGAACGGTTTGGCGATTCGCACAGGTAAACCAAATGATCTTGTTGACCGCCAATCGCAGTATGAAGGGCGAAAATTCTCTAGAGCAAGTGATGCGCGAGGAAAATACGACCAGTTCATTGCCTATCGTCACAATTGCAGATGCCGAGAGGGTTCTGACCGACCGTGATTACCGTGATCGTTGCGTCGATCGGCTGATCGAGATTGTCTTCGACATCGATGACTACAGAGGTGCGATGAGGCTTTTCATCCCGTGAATCGGTCGTTCCATGTAAACTCTTATATAAACCCAACGACTCCCCCCCATAAGAAGCACTGAAGGAAAAACGGGACAATCTCCCCGAAGTGCCATAAAATTTGATAAAGGGACATGGGAACTCATGAGAAAGAAGTTAATCGAGGTCGCTTTACCACTGGAAGCCATTAACGCCGAATCCGCGCGGGAAAAATCTATCCGTCACGGCCATCCTTCCACTCTACATCTCTGGTGGGCGAGGCGACCTCTAGCCGCTTGTCGTGCGGTGTTGTGGGCTTCTCTGGTGGATGACCCTTCGGGGTGGCCCGATCAATTTCCGAGTTTCGAGGAGCAGAATAGGGAGCGACAAAGGTTATTCGATATTCTCGCGCGCTTTGAAACCCTCACCGATAAGAAGGGTAACTGTAAACAGGTGGTGCGGGGTTTGGTGTCTTGGGACGAGGTGAACGATCCTAACTCGGAAATTCTGGATCTCGCAAGGCGCGAAATTGCCCGCCCTATCGCCTGGAGTCGGGGCGATGAACCTCCCCGCACCCGTCAAGATGTGTTGGATTATCTGGCCCGTTATGCGCCCCCGGTTTACGATCCTTTCTGCGGGGGCGGTTCGATTCCTCTGGAGGCCCAGCGCTTGGGTTTGGAGGCTCACGGTAGCGATCTCAATCCGGTGGCGGTTCTCATTACCAAGGCTTTGATCGAGATTCCGCCCAAGTTTCGCGATCGCTCTCCTGTTAACCCAGATTCCCGTGGGAAACAGAAGATTTCTTCCTGGTACGGGGCGCAGGGTCTGGCGGCGGATGTGCGTTATTACGGGGCGTGGATGCGCGAACAGGCCCTGGAGAAAATCGGTCATCTTTATCCTAAAGCGATGTTGCCTAGTGGTGAGAAGGAGGCGACGGTTATCGCTTGGATCTGGGCGCGCACTGTTAAGTGTCCTAATCCGGCTTGTGGTTGTCAGATGCCGTTGGTGCGCTCTTTTGAGCTTTCTACTAAGAAGGGTAAAGAGGCTTGGGTAGAGCCGGTTATTAACGGGGGCGAGATCGATTTTGTCGTTAAAACTGGTAAGGGGAAAGCCCCCGATGGTACGGTGAGCCGTAAGGGTGCTGTTTGTGTGGCTTGTAATAGTCCCGTACCCCTGGATCATGTGCGGGCCGAGGGGAAAGCCGATCGCATGGGTGCAAAGTTGATGGCGTTCGTGGCCGAGGGCGACAATGGACGCGTTTATTTATCTCCTGACCGGGAACATGAAGCGATCGCTAATTCCGCTCAACCTCACTGGAAACCTGATACTGACTTACCCGAAAAAGCTTTAGGGTTTAGGGTTCAAAATTATGGTATGACGAAACATAGTGATTTATTTACTTCTCGTCAGTTGGTAGCTTTAACCACTTTCAGCGATTTAGTGGCTCAAGCTAAATATAAAGCGATCGAGGATGGGATGACCGCCGGTTTACCCGATGATGATTTACCTCTGTCTGAGGGGGGTACGGGGGCTAGGGCTTATGGGGAGGCGATCGCTGTTTATTTGAGTTTTACTGTTAGCAAATGTGCTGATAAATGGTCAAGTTTGACTACATGGGATAAAAGCAGAGATGCTGTAAGTCATCTATTTACGAGGCAAGCAATACCGATGATTTGGGATTTTTGCGAAGGTAATCCTTTATGTGGTTCTTCTGGTAATTTCAATCAATCAATTGATTGGATTTCTAGAGTAATTGAAAATGGGTATTTTTTAGCAAAGGGAAAAGTTACCCAACACGACGCTACACAAACTCATGAAAATGCTCCGATACCTAAATTAATTTCCACCGATCCTCCCTATTACGACGCAGTACCTTACGCCGATTTGTCAGATTTCTTTTATGTGTGGTTGCGTCGATCTCTCAACTCAATTTATCCAGATATATTTAACACCTTATTAGTCCCAAAAGCACAGGAATTAGTAGCGGATTTATTCCGACAGGGAGGCAGGCAAAAAGCAAAAAAATTTTTTGAAGAAGGACTGATAAAAGTTTTTAAACGAGTCAATAAAATTGCAGATAATGACTATCCCGTTACCGTTTATTACGCTCTCAAGCAAACAGAAACTGACGGTGATTTAAACATTGCTTCTACAGGTTGGGAGACGATCTTAGAAGGATTAATGCAGGCTAACTTCAGTATTGGCGGTACATGGCCGCTACGCACCGAATTAAGTAATCGCCTGAGAGGACAAGACTCTAACGCTCTCGCCTCATCGCTCGTCCTAGTGTGCCGCCCCCGTGCCGAATCAGCCCCCAGCGTCACCCGTAGACAATTCATCAACGAACTAAAAAAAGAACTACCACCTGCGCTGAAACTACTACAACAAGGAAACATCGCCCCCGTGGATCTCGCCCAAGCCAGTATCGGCCCGGGCATGGCGGTATATTCCAGGTACAAAGCCATCATCGAAGCCGATGGCTCATCGATGCGCGTCCGCACCGCCCTACAACTGATCAATCAAATGCTCGATGAATTCCTGCTAGACCAAGAAGGCGAATTCGACGGCGATACCCGCTGGGCCCTGACTTGGTTTGAGCAACACGGATTCAACGAGGGAGGGTATGGAGATGCGGAAACCCTTTCCAAAGCCCGCAACACCAGCGTACAGGGAATGGTGCAGGCGGGCATACTGGAAGCCAAGAGCGGTAAAGTACGACTCCTGGGACGCTCAGAACTGAAACCCGATTGGAAACCGGAAAACGATGACAGATTAACCGTGTGGGAAATCACCCAATACCTGATCCGCTCCCTCGATCGAGATGGAGAGATAGCCACCGCCGAACTGATGAGCAAACTGGGGGGTAAAGCCGACCTCGCCAAAGACCTCGCCTATCGCCTTTATAGCTTGTGCGATCGCAAGGGATGGACAACAGAAGCGCTGGCGTATAACACCCTCGTCCTCTGCTGGCCCGAACTCAGTAGACTGGCGAGCGAATACAAACCCGAACAATCTCCAACTCAACTCACCCTCTTGTAAACACTTATGGCCCTTAGTAATCATCAACGAGTAGGACAAGCACTAGAAATACTGACAAGGGGAATCTATCCCTTCATAGCCAGGGAGATGAAAAACCGCTACGGAGAGGGTTGGATCTCGATCGCCCTCGACACCTTCAGCGATAACTACAAAAGCAAAAAAGCCGACGAGAGCGCCCTTGAAGAAGACCTTGCCGCCCTGCTGAAACTGATGTGCGACCATTGGCACGAAGTCTTCAAAAAAACCCTCGGTCATAGCGAGCGCTCCCTCGTGAGCGAACTGAGAGACACCCGTAACAGTTGGGCTCATAGCAACACCTTCACCTTCGATAACGCCTATCGCGCCTACGACAGCATCGCCAGATTACTAAGCGCCGTATCCGCCGACACCGCCGAGATAGAGCATCAAAAACGGGAACTGATGAGAGTCACCTACGAAGACCAAGCCAGGAGAGAAACCCGCAGGATAGCCAGCATCGCCACCGGGGGAGAACCGATGGCCGGTTTGAAACCCTGGCGGGAAATCGCCACCCCACACCAGGACGTAGCATCCGGGCGTTACCAACAAGCGGAATTCGCCGCCGACCTGTGGCAAGTGTACCTCGATGAAGGCTCCGACGAGTACCGTCTCCCCGATGAATTTTTCCGCCGCACCTACCTCACCGAGGGACTGAAACAACTCCTCGGTAACGCCCTGATCCGCCTCACCGTTCGGGGAGGAGATCCGGTCATCGAGCTACAAACCAACTTCGGGGGCGGCAAAACCCACGCCATGCTCGCCCTATTCCACCTTTTCTCCGGCGCGAAAGCCCAAGACCTCCCCGGCATAGAATCCGTGTTCGCGAGCGCGGGCATCACCACCCTACCGGGTAACGTTCAAACCGCCGTTATCGTCGGTAATAAAATCTCCCCCGGTTCGATCCAAAAGAAAAAGGACGGCACCGGAGTCCGCACCCTCTGGGGCGAGATAGCCTACCAATTGGGGGGCAGGGAAGCTTACGAGATGATCCGGGAAGCGGACGAAACCGCCACCAACCCCGGCGACGCGCTGAAAACCCTATTCAATCGCTACGCCCCCTGCATGATCCTCGTCGATGAGTGGGTGTCCTACGCCCGTCAACTGCACGATCGCGCCGACCTACCGGGGGGAAGCTTCGACACCCATTTCACCTTCGCCCAAACCCTGAGCGAATCGGCTAAAAACGCCGATCGAACCCTGCTGGTGGTGAGTATTCCCTCCTCCGACATCGAAATCGGCGGCGATAACGGCAAGGAAGCCCTCGATCGACTCAAGAACGCGATCGGCCGGGTGGAATCCCCTTGGCGCCCCGCGAGCGCCGAGGAAAGTTTCGAGATCGTGCGCCGCCGCCTCTTCCAAACCACCACCGAAGCCACCCTGTTCAAGGATAGGGACGCGGTGGTACGCTCCTTCTCCGAGATGTACCGGGGGCAGGCCCAAGAATTTCCCAGCGAGTGCCGCGAGGCCCATTACGAGAAGCGATTGCGGGAAGCGTATCCCATACACCCGGAATTTTTCGACAGACTGTATTCCGACTGGTCGACCATAGACAAATTCCAGCGCACCCGGGGAGTTTTGCGCCTGATGGCGAAGGTGATTCACTGTCTCTGGGAGCGGGGGGACAGAAGCCCCCTGATCATGCCCGCCCACCTGCCGATGGACGACGCGGGGGTACAATCGGAACTCACCCGCTACCTCGACGACAATTGGGTTCCCATCATCGAGAAGGACGTGGACGGCCCCAACTCCCTGCCCCTGGAGCTAGATAGTAATCCCAACCTCGGCCGTTACTCCGCCTGTCGCCGCGTCGCCCGCACCGTATACCTCGGATCCGCCCCCACCTATCGCGTCGCCAACCGGGGCATAGACGAGCAACGGATCAAACTTGGTTGTGTGCAACCGGGGGAGAGAACCAGCACTTTCGCCGACGCTCTCAGGAAGTTGAGCGATCGCGCCACCTATCTTTATCTCGATAACAGTCGTTATTGGATCTCCACCCAGCCCAACGTCACCCGCACCGCCAACGATCGAGCCAATCAACTTTTAGAAGAAAAACACAAGATAACCCAGGAGATAATCAGGAGATTGAAGGGCGACAGGGAGCGGGCCAAATTCGGCGCAGTGCATATCGCCCCGGAAAGCAGCGGCGACGTGGGCGACGAGGCTAACCTGGGGGTGCGTCTCGTCATCCTCGGCCCGAACGAACAACACAGTAAAGGCTTAGAAGACAGTCCCGCCAGGGTATTTTCCGAGGAGATATTGCATTACAGGGGTAACGCCCCCCGCTACCACAAAAACACCCTGATCTTTCTCGCCCCCGAAAAAAGCACCATCGACAGTTTAGAAAAAGACGTGGCCGGGTATCTCGCCTGGAAAGAGATAGTGGAGGAGAAAGACGCGCTTAATCTCGACGTGGGCCAGAGCAAACAAGCCACCTTCAAAAAGGAGCAAACTGATAAGACGGTGGGCAAACTGCTCAACCAAACCTATTGCTGGCTCTTATTCCCGGAACAGGAAGATCCCAAAAACCCCATGGTGTGGCGAGAGGGCAAACTCCAATCCGGGGACGATTCCCCCGTGGCCAGAGCCGCCCGCAAGTTACTCAACGACGATTGCCTGCTGGAAACCTACGCCCCCCTACGGTTGCGGATGGACGTACTCGATAAATATATCTGGCACGAAACCCCTCACATCGACCTCGATAAATTGGCGGGATACCTCACTCGTTATATCTATATGCCCCGCCTGCAAAACACGGCGGTGTTATTAGCCGCGGTGAAGGAGGGATTATTATCGATCGACGATAAAGCCAGTTTCGCCTACGCCGAGGGATGGGACGAGAGCAAGGGGGAATATATCAATCTAGCGCGTTTCCGGCACATCGAGCCTGGTATCGGCGATCGATGTTTACTGGTACGATCGGATGTAGCCCGGAAGCAGATAGAAGCCGAAATCGTGCCGCCCCCGCCCATAGAAAACCCTCACCCGCGCCCCACGGATACGGGCACGAGTACCCCCGATTCCGTAGACCCCCCACCCCCGCCGGTAGAGAAGAAAGTATTAAAGAGATTTTACGGTAACGTCTCGTTAGACCCGATGCGGCTCAACCGGGACGTACCGGATATAGCCAATGAGATCATCCAACATCTAACGAAGCTCAAAGGTGCGGAAGTGGAGATAATCCTGGATATAAAAACGATCGTTCCGGGGGGAGTTCCCGACGATATAGTCAGGACGGTGACGGAAAATTGTCGCACCTTGAAATTCAAAGATTTTAGTTTCGAGGAAGATTGAACTCCGATACATTAGTGGCATATTATAGTTAATATATTGATTATATTATGTAAAAATTTATGAAACCAACAATTGTCTATTTGCCCCAAGAAGCCGAAGCTACTCTTCAAGGGTTAGCCGACAAGACAGGAAAATCTATTCCAGAAATAATTCAAGAGATTATTACTGATTATCTAGCTAATAATGTTAATAATATGCCCCGGTCGTTAGGTATTGGTGCTAGCGGTAGAGGGGATTTATCCGCGAGAAGCGAGGAATTATTGTGGACAGGAGAGTGATTGCCGATACTAGCGGTATCATCGCTTTTTTAGATAAAGATGATGAATATCACCTATCAGCGGCTAATGTTATTAAAAATTACTCCTTTTATATTCCTGTAACGGTTCTTCCAGAAGTAGATTACTTAGCGACAAAATATCTCGGTGAGAGAGTTAGTAGAGCTTTTTTGCAAGATTTGAGCGACGGCTATTTTAAATATATATCTATTGATGTACAAGATATTATTAAAGCCACTGCAATCATGGAAAAATATAAAGATTTACCGGGAACATCCAATTTTTGCAACGACCGGCGGGGAATCAATTCCCCGCCTCATAGTCCAAGTCCTCTTAAGAGGACTTCTGCTATGAGACCGTGATTTTAATCAGGGTCGGGTTAGGTATACCTCGCATAATTGGGATGCTCCCGATTTACCTTTAGGTTTCGTGGATGCTAGTCTTATCGTCTTAGCTGAACGCTATCAAATTACACGCATTTTAACTTTAGATAGAAGGCATTTTAATTTAATCCAATCTGAGCGGGTAGATTATTTAGAAATATTACCTTGACTTTTGATTTGCGTCATGGTGAGAGTCACCGGAAGATAGCTAAATATTAAAAAACCGCCCCATACAAGAGACGGTTTCAAAAGATTCATTAGAGTTTTTTAAGCCAGAGCAGCCATTTTCACATCGTTATTAGCGAGAAGTTGTTGGAACTCCTCGGAATCAACCGTCTCTTTCTCCACTAGCATCTGCGCTAACTGATCGAGGACGGGGCGATTGTGAACGAGAACATCTTTCGCTCGGCGATAAGCTTGTTCTACGAGGTTGCGTACCTCTTCATCGATCGCCGCTGCCGTCTCGTCGGAGAAGTCCCTGTCGGAAGCGATTTCACGACCGAGGAACACGTTACCGCTTTGACGACCGAGAGTGACGGGGCCGAGACGCTCGCTCATACCGAAACGAGTCACCATCTGACGGGCTACCCGCGCCACCTGTTGTAAGTCGTTAGAAGCACCCGTGGTCACTTCTTCTTCACCGAAGATGATTTCTTCGGCTAAACGACCGCCTAAAGCCACGGCCATTTGATTCTGCAAGTAGGAACGGGAATATAAACCCGATTCCATCCGATCTTCACTGGGAGTGAACCAGGTTAGACCACCGGCGCGACCGCGGGGGATGATGCTGATTTTCTGTACCGGGTCGTAATCGGGCATCAAAGCACCGACCAGGGCGTGTCCGGCTTCGTGATAGGCTACTAAGGTTTTACGTTTCTCGCTCATCACGCGGTTTTTCTTCTCGGGGCCGGCCAGAACACGATCGATTGCGTCGTTCACTTCATCCATCGAGATCTCGGTGAGATTACGGCGGGCGGCGAGAATAGCGGCTTCGTTGAGGAGGTTGGCTAAATCAGCGCCGGTGAAGCCTGGTGTACGGCGGGCGATTTTATCTAGATCCACGTCTTGGGCCAGGGTTTTACCGCGGGCATGGACGAGGAGGATTTCTTTTCTACCGGCGTAGTCGGGTCTATCTACTACTACCTGACGATCGAAACGACCGGGGCGCAATAGGGCCGCGTCGAGTACGTCGGGGCGGTTAGTAGCCGCAATGATGATGATGCCGGTGTTGCCTTCAAAACCATCCATCTCGGTGAGTAACTGGTTGAGGGTCTGTTCTCTTTCATCGTTACCGCCGCCTAAACCAGCGCCGCGCTGACGGCCTACCGCGTCGATCTCATCGATGAAGACGATACAGGGAGCGTTGGCTTTAGCTTGTTCGAATAAGTCACGGACGCGGGATGCACCCACACCCACGAACATTTCCACGAATTCCGAACCGGAGATACTGAAGAAAGGCACGCCCGCTTCCCCGGCCACGGCACGGGCTAAGAGGGTTTTTCCCGTCCCCGGAGGGCCTACCAGGAGAACACCTTTAGGTATTTTCGCACCAATAGCGGTGAAGCGATCGGCGTTTTTGAGGAAGTCTACCACTTCCGCCAGTTCTAGTTTCGCGCCTTCGATACCCGCTACATCACCGAATGTGACTTGGGTTTGGGGTTCCATCTGTACCCGCGCTTTCGATTTGCCGAAGTTCATCGCCTGGGAACCGGGGCCACTCTGGGCGCGACGCAGGAGGAAGAACAGACCGGCCAGGAGTAAGATGGGGAAGAATAGGCTGCTGAACGCTCTCACCCAGAGTCCTTCTTCTTTCTGGGGTAGAACCGAGATGTCCACGCCGTTTTCTGCCAAGATGTTGATCAGTTGCGGATCGTTGGGGAGATTTACGATTACTTGAGAGCCGTCTTGAGTCGGTACGATCGCTCTGGTGCGATCAGCGCTCAGTCTTACCGCTTCTACTTTCTTATCTTTTACTTCTTGTAAGAATTCG
This sequence comes from Chlorogloea purpurea SAG 13.99, assembly GCA_016903695.1. GTDB lineage: Bacteria > Cyanobacteriota > Cyanobacteriia > Cyanobacteriales > Microcystaceae > Chroococcopsis > Chroococcopsis gigantea_A. The sequence continues at coordinate 31,766 of JADQBB010000027.1, read as the reverse complement.
CTGTATTTCCAAGTCTTCTGTACGGTCGGCGGTCGATCGAAAAAGGCGGATGCTAGGGCTAGGACAACAATGAGCAACAGTGCGTACAGTCCTGCGTTTCGCCATTTTTTGTTATTGCCGTTTTTGTTCACGCTCTTATTGCCTCCGGGGGGGGTTTTAGGTTTATTCAATCTCTAGCGTTGCTCTGCTAGTTTTTTCTCTTGTTAATTTATGTTAACGTTTCTCAGGATCGATGGACAAGGCAAAAGCCGATCTTCCTGAAGTTTAGTATTCTTCTTAACATTACTTACACTAATCAGTAACATAAGATACATAAAATTAAGATAAACTAGAGTCTATCTACAAGTTTAGCGAACCCGATTCAAGCCGGTTCGCCCCTGCACTCTGAAGGATGATAATGTATGACCACCGCAACCGTAACTCAACATTCTTTCTCTGCTCCCTTTTGCCCCCTACCTCGTTTTTGCGATTGGGTACAATTACTACAACCTTTAAGCGATTTTGGCCATAACGAAGCGCTGTTACTCTGTCAAGTATCGGTGAGCGAGTGGATAGCCTGGGTTCCCGATTTCGGCGAAACAATATTACACGAAAACCAGTTCAGCTACCCTTCGCCTTATTGATTGCTGGATTCTTCGCGCCGAATTTTCTAGAGTTTAACGATCCCCGATCTCCATATCAAAACGATATAGTTAATACTAAATCCTGTTACCGCGTTTTTGGTGACAGGATATGATATTGTCTCTAATTTTCCAATTTTTTCAAGGCAACAGGAAATATTATTATCGGTTAATCACACCTTGAAGATACGGTATACCAGACTGGGAAAAAGACCCTTGATATTTACAATAAATCATAAGAGTAATAGTGACTATATATAAAAATGCAACCCAGTAATCCTAATCAATTTACAGAGAAAGCTTGGTCAGCGATCGCCAAAACTGCTGACATAGCCAAAGAAAACAAACAGCAACAGATCGAAACAGACCACCTGATGAAAGCCCTTCTCGAAGAAGACGGGTTAGCCAACAGTATCTTCAATAAAGCTAACATCAGCGTCAGCAGGCTACGTCAGAGTGTAGACGACTTCATCCGCAAACAGCCGAGAGTCTCCAACGTGGGAGATTCTATTTACTTGGGCAAAGCTTTAGACAGTTTACTCGATCGAGCTGAGAGTTATCGCAAAGAATTCGGCGATGACTTCATCTCCATCGAGCATCTACTACTAGGCTACTGTAAAGACGATCGTTTCGGGAAAGCCTTGTTTCAGGAATACGGCTTAACGGAAAACAGACTCAAAGAAATCATCAAACAAGTCAGAGGCAGTCAGAAAGTGACCGATCAAAATCCCGAAGGAAAATACGAAGCCCTAGAAAAATACGGACGGGATTTAACCCAGTCGGCCAGAGAAGGGAAATTAGACCCCGTTATCGGGCGTGACGAGGAAATCCGCCGCACCATTCAAATCCTCTCCCGCCGCACTAAAAATAACCCGGTCTTAATAGGTGAGCCTGGTGTAGGTAAAACCGCTATCGTCGAGGGATTAGCCCAGCGTATTATTAAAAGAGATGTACCGGAATCTCTACTCGATCGTCAACTGATCGCTTTAGACCTGGGCGGTTTGATCGCCGGGGCTAAATATCGGGGTGAATTTGAAGAGAGATTAAAAGCCGTCCTCAAAGAAGTCACCGACTCTCAAGGTAAGATCATCATGTTCATCGATGAAATTCATACCGTCGTGGGGGCCGGTGCGACTCAAGGGGCGATGGATGCGAGTAATCTCCTCAAACCCATGTTAGCCAGGGGTGAATTACGTTGCATCGGGGCCACCACCCTCGACGAGTATCGCAAATATATCGAGAAAGACGCGGCCCTGGAAAGACGCTTCCAAGAGGTGTTAGTGGATGAACCGAACGTGATCGACACCATCTCGATTTTAAGGGGTTTAAAAGAGAGGTACGAAGTGCATCACGGGGTTAAGATAGCCGATAACGCCCTGGTGGCCGCGGCGGTATTATCCAGCCGTTATATCAGCGATCGTTTTCTCCCCGACAAAGCGATCGATCTAGTAGATGAAGCGGCCGCTAAATTAAAGATGGAGATTACTTCCAAGCCGGAAGAACTCGACGAGATCGACCGTAAGATCCTCCAATTAGAAATGGAGAGGTTATCATTACAGAGAGAGAACGATCCCGCCTCCCGCGAACGCTTACAGAAACTCGAACAGGAGTTAGCCAACCTCAAAGAAGAGCAAAGCCGTTTCAATGCCCAATGGCAAGGGGAAAAAGAAGTTATCGATCGACTCCGCAAAGTTAAAGAACAGATCGATGGAGTTAACCTGGAAATCCAACAGGCAGAAAGAGACTACGACCTCAATAAAATGGCCGAGTTACGCTATGGCAAATTGAACGAATTGCAAACTCAACTGGATCACTACGAATCTCAATTAGCCGACAAACAAACCACCGGCAAAAGTCTCCTCAGAGAAGAAGTCCTAGAATCGGACATCGCCGAAATCATCTCTAAATGGACTGGTATACCCCTGAGTAAACTGGTAGAGTCGGAGAAAGAGAAACTGCTGCATCTCGAAGACGAATTACACGATCGCGTTATCGGTCAAGATGAAGCCGTAACCGCCGTAGCGGAAGCTATCCAACGTTCGAGGGCGGGATTATCCGACCCCAATCGTCCCACCGCTAGCTTTATTTTCCTCGGCCCCACCGGGGTAGGTAAAACCGAGTTAGCCAAAGCTTTAGCGGAAAATCTCTTCGATACTCAAGAAGCGATGGTGCGGATCGATATGTCCGAATATATGGAGAAACACACGGTTTCTCGCTTACTCGGCGCACCTCCGGGATACGTGGGCTACGACGAAGGCGGACAGTTAACGGAAGCCATCCGCCGCCGCCCCTATTCAGTCATCCTTTTCGATGAAATCGAGAAAGCGCACCCCGATGTATTTAACGTCATGTTGCAGATTCTCGATGACGGGCGCGTCACTGATTCTCAAGGTCATGTGGTGGATTTTAAAAATACCATCATCATCATGACGAGTAATATTGGTTCCCAGTACATCTTAGACGTGGCCGGGGATGATTCCCGTTACGACGAGATGCAGGCTAGGGTCATGGAAGCCATGCGCAATAGTTTCCGCCCAGAATTTCTCAACCGTATCGATGAGATTATCATTTTCCACAGTTTGAATAAATCTCAATTACGGCAGATCGTTAGTCTACAAGTTAAAAATCTGAGCGATCGTTTGGCAGAGCAAAAACTGGGTCTGAAACTCTCCGAATCGGCTTTAGATTACATCGCGGAAATTGGTTACGACCCTGTATACGGTGCGAGACCATTAAAACGGGCCGTCCAGCGATACTTGGAAACTCCCATAGCCAAAAATATTCTCAAGGGAGAATATAAACCTGGTGAAACTATTTTCGTCGATGTGAGCGATGAGCGATTGAGCTTTAAAACGCTTCTGATGCAGGGAGTGAGCGGCTGACCGACCACGTAAAGATTTAGGAAATATTGAGTTCTTAGTTTGACTAAAAATATGACTACGAACTTTTTTCAGTCTTTGTAGTTATAGCCTTAACTCCATCCTAGTAAGTGTTATAATTCTTCACTGAAGAAAACAACTCCAGCAAAATTGCGAGAGACATTAATTATGCATTGGACGATCGCTGCTCCCTTTTTTGAAGAAAGTGATTTAGGAAAATCTCAATGGCTCGATGATTTTGTTCCAGGAGGACAGCACTCTTTTACAAAAATTTATCGACGCAAAAATGTAGCGCATCAAAGTTGGCATAATCGTAGCTCTCGAAACACCCCATTAGCGGAATGGTTGACTTTTTGGAACCAAGGGGGGGACGCTTGGCACGGCGCAGATGGTGGATGTATCACCGTGTTCCCTCAAATGGCCAATATGGTGGGATTGCACAAACGCCTTTCCTCTAAGAATTCTGCAGTTGTGGCTTGGTGTTTTAATGTCGGTGCGCTTTATCCGGGGATAAAGCAACGATTAGCTAATTTTTGCCTGCAAGGGATAGATAAATTTATTGTTCATTCGAGGAGGGAATGTGAAACCGTCAGTGATTGGCTGAAACTTCCCCAGAGTAAATTCGAGTTTGTTCCGTTACAAAGGGCGGAGATTCCAGTATTAGCGTCGGAAGATTTGGACAAGCCTTTTGTACTATCAATGGGGTCGGCCAATCGCGATTATCCCACATTTTTTAAGGCAGTAGAAAAACTTAAAATAAGAACTGTGATTGTGGCGAGCCAGTACGCTTTGAGAGGCTTGAATATCCCAGCTAATGTAGAGGTGCTTTCAGGTCTCACCCCTGAACAATGCCATCGTTTAGCCCAAGAAGCGAGAATAAATGTCGTACCATTAGTCGACCATCCTACCGCAGCCGGTCAAGTGACTATTATCGAGGCCATGCGTATGAGCCGACCCGTTATCGCCACTCGTTGCATTGGCTCAGAGGATTATATTGACCATGCTGCGAACGGTCTATTAGTTCCTGCTTATTCTGTAGATGAGCTAGCAGGTGCTATCGATCAGTTATGGTCGGATGAAGGGTTGCGAACTTCTTTAGCCAGAGAAGCGGGTAAATATACTAGGGAAAATCTTTCTGACGAGGCCGCAGGTATCAACCTGCGTAGAATTCTCGATCAATTTTTATAGGCTCGTGGTGCGGCAGGCTAAATTTCGCATCACCCGAGGCTAGCCCACCTCTGTTCAACGAAGGTAGGGCGGAAATCACTACATGGCTTTTCAGGCAATAAGTTGTTATATTTATTTACATAAAGTTAATAGAAGTTTACAAGAGCTAACCAATATGTTATTAATCCTTAGCGCAGTAATTTTAGTAGGTTGGATAGCCGCCGCCTTAATCGGAACACAAGCTTATTTCCGCGGGGAGCAAACGAAACCCATACACGATCGCAACTGGCGTTCAGAATCCTTTGAAAAATTAGCCGTATCCTTTACCGGTCAAGAAACAGACTATGGAAATCGGGTTCCTTCGACCGGACTCGACGCTTACGCGAGCAGAAATCTTCCTGTCGCCTAATTAATAGTTATTAAAAATGAATAGCTGGCTGGAATAAATAATCTGCCTCATAGGGGAAGTCAACTGAAGTCGACTTCCCCTATAAAATTTTAACTACTAAGCTAAATACCTATTGATAGTATTAATAACATGGTTCGTAGTTGCGCTTCAGCGCCGAGATAAAGGGCACACTTAGACCATAGTTAGATGTTTGTCACTAAATTTCCATGCTAAATTAGCGGTCTTATTATCCTACTATTGGAGATAGTATCAACCGTGGAAATTAGTAGACGAAATTTATTGAAAACAGCTTCAGCTTCTGGTTTGGTAGCCGCCGGTTTAGCAGTATCCGATACAATTTTGAGACCGGTTCCCGCTAATTCACAAAATCTTAAACAACAAAACCAAGACACAAATAAGGCTCGCTCCGCTCAAGGTCAAAATAGCGAAATGTTATATAGAACTCTAGGTCGTACCGGTGAAAAGGTATCGGTAATAGGTTTAGGGGGGCATCATATCGGACGACTGAAAGAAGAAGGAGAAAGCGTGAAATTAATCCGCAGCGCCATCGATCGAGGGATTAATTTCATGGATAATTCTTGGGACTACCATAATGGGCGTAGCGAGAGGTGGATGGGGAAAGCGCTCCAAAACGGTTATCGAGACAAAGTTTTTTTAATGACCAAATTGGACGGTAGGACGAAAGGGGCCGCCATGATGCAGATCGATGAATCCTTGAAAGCCCTACAAACCGATTCCATCGATCTGATGCAACACCACGAAGTTATCCGCATGGAAGACCCCGATCGAATTTTCGCCGAAGGGGGCGCGATGGAAGCTTTGATGGAAGCGAAAAAGGCGGGCAAGATCCGTTATATCGGCTTTACCGGTCATAAAGATCCATTAGTCCACCAGAGAATGCTAGAAGTGGCTGCTCAAAACGGATTTCGCTTCGACGCGGTGCAGATGCCCCTTAACGTTATGGATGCTCATTTCCGTAGTTTTGAAAGTATAATCCTGCCTATTTTAGAAAAAGAGCAGATTGGCGTACTGGGGATGAAATCGATGGGCGACTCTTACATTTTACGCAGCAATACCGTAACACCGATCGAATGCCTTCACTACGCGATGAATTTACCCACCTCCACAGTAATCACCGGCATTGACAGCATGGAGTTACTCGAACAAGCTTTAGAAGCGGTACGTACCTTTAAACCGATGACCGCGCAACAAGTTACAGATTTACTGAACAGGACGAGCGAAGTCGCCGCCAAAGGACGATACGAGCTTTATAAAACCACCAATCAATTTGATAGTACGTCTCAGAACCCATCCTGGTTGGGATAATTTACGAGCGAATTTTAAATCTCGAAGATGTAGGCTTGAGTTAGGGGCATTTTTGCCAATTGCCCGTAATTAACGGCAAGCTTATATTCCTATGACCAAACCTTACTATTGGGAAAAAGCGCTCGATCATCTCGCTCACGATCGAGTCCTTTATAAACTAATATCTTCCTATCCCGACGAACATTTAACCAATTATCAAAACCCTTTTTTAACTTTAGTAAGAGCGATCGTGGGTCAACAAATATCGATTAAAGCCGCGGACGCTATCTGGAAAAGATTAGCAGAAAAAACCGGAGATATATCGGCGGAAAGCTTATCGAGATTGACCGAAGACGAAATGCGCTCGTGCGGCTTATCCCGTCAGAAAATTAGTTACATCGGCTCTCTTATCTTAGCTTTTAAAACCGGCAGTTTAACCCCCGATAAATGGTGCAATATGGAAGATAGCGAGGTGAGGCACCAATTAATAGCCATCAGGGGAATAGGGAAATGGACAGCCGATATGTTCCTGATTTTTCACCTGCACCGCCCCGATGTTTTTCCCTTGACGGATATAGGCTTAGTTAACGCCATCAAACTGCACTACGGGAAATATATGACCAGAGACGATATGTTAAAATTAGCGCAACCCTGGCGGCCCTATCGTACCGTGGCCACATGGTATCTATGGAGAAGCTTGGATGGCACGATCGTACAGTACTAAGATGACCGTACCCCGATTCCTTTTAGAAGTGCCCGTTTTTTAAACCAGATTCGAGATTAGCGATCGCCCGCCGCCGCACTTCTAATATCTGCCCGATTTCCCTCCCGAATCTTGGCTGTCTCTCGATCATTTGATTGACCACATTTAAACCCAAAGTCATTACTTCTAAGTCACCTATCGCCATAATTGAAACCGGGCTTTTCTCCCCAGAAAATAAAGCCATTTCCCCAAAAAATTCTCCCGAATTTAACTCTAAAACTTGCTGTTCTTGCTCACTAATATCATCAACCAGTAAAGCCGCCTGTCCCGATACGATGATATAGAGAGCGTGACCTTCATCGCCTTCTTTAATAATGTATTCTCCTGAGCCAAAATGCTGCAATATCACCCTATCAGAAGATTTTTTTAAAGGATCGGCTTGCTTATCCAAAGGCACGAAAGAGGGAATAGATTCCATACTCTGAGCCACTTTTTGAGAATACTTTTTATCTTGGGAAGTGGGACCATGATAATGATAGACGGTACGAATAGGAAAGGGAATATTGAGATTGTTCCTCTGGGCAGCGTACCAAACCCTGGTGACGAATCGATCGCGAATCTCTTCCAAATGTCCGTAATCCTCGATAAAAAATTTCACCTCGTAGGTAATATAAGAGTCATCGTAGGAAATAGTAAAAATTTCCGGATCCGGGTGGCTTAAAATTCCCTCGGTGGCTAAAGCCGTACTTTTGAGGATCTGTTTCGCCATATTGGGGGCATCTTGATAGGAAAAACCCACCCGGAATCTCTCCGCGTGAAGGGGTAGGGGTTGACTGAAATTACGTACCATCTCGCTGCTGATCAATTTATGAGGTATAACGATCATCTCCCTCTCTAAAGTTTGTAACCTCACCGCACGCCAATTTATATCGATTACCTGCCCCACCACATCCCCCACTTTCAACCAATCTCCCACGGAAAAAGGTCTTTCAAATAACAGGGCGATTCCCGACATGATACTGCCGAGAGTATCTTGTAAAGCCAGGGCGATAACGATCGAACTCACCCCCAAAGCCGTCGCCAATCCCGCTAGATCCGCGCTCCAAACCGTGGCTAAAACGATCGCTATACCCACGGTAATTAAAAATAATCGCGATAGGTCGATTAATAATTTAGGTACTCTTGATCGCCAAGTATTACCTTGGGCCTGTTCAAAAAGGACGACATTTAGTAGGGATAAACTAGCATGGATCAAACAAATCCAAAAAAGAGTTTGTATACCTTTAACCAGATCGCTACTGAGATTATATCCCAGCACTTTTTGCAGGAAGATCATCAAAGCCAGAACCGGTAGCAAGAAGTTACGAATAATCCGTAAAGTTCCCGCTAAAGGTCTATTTTGCTTTTCATAACTGTGAACCAATTCACCTAGTAATAAAATCAAAGCCGGGAAAAGAATCACTAAAGCGATCGACCAAGGTAAAATCAAACTTTGATTATTAACATTATTCATGGATCACCTCAAGCCGTCTTCATGGGTGCGGGAGAAAAGCCCTGTAATCGCCAAGCTTTCACTTTCGTTTTACCGTCAATTTCCACCGGGGTTAAAGATTCAAATTGATAAATATCGTGTAGGCGGTGGTGAACTTCTTCCGATACGAGGATCGCACCTGGAGGGCAGGCACCCCGTAAAGCACCCGCTACATCGATCGTATCGCCCCAAACGTCGTATATGAACTTATTGCGCCCCACGATACCCGCCACTATATCACCGGAATTGATGCCGATACTGACGTTGAGAGCGAAACTTTTCTCTTGGTTGAATCGGCGGAGAATTACCAGCATTTCTAAAGCTAAATCTGCCACTCTTTTTTCTTGATCGAGATAGGGAAGCGATAGACCACAAACCCCCAGATAACTATGAGCGATAGTTTTAATTTTTTCAACACCGTATTTCTCCGCCGCCTCATCGAAAGCGCTGAATAAATCATTGAGAATAGAGAGGATTTCGGGAGCGTTTAAATTAGCTGATAGTTTCGAGAATCCCGTTAGATCTGCAAAAATAACCGCCACGTTGGACACATCTTCAGCGATATTTTTTTCACCACGTTTGAGCCGTTTAGCGATGGAAGAAGGAAATATACTTAATAACAATTGTTCATTCTCTTGGCTTTTCTCCCTGACCAAATTGGTTTGCGTTCGTAAACTTTTCACCATCGCGTTAAAAGATTTAGCTAACTCTCCCAATTCATCCTCGCCCCCTATAGTAGCCACGGCCTCCAATTCTCCCGCCGCCACCTTGCGGGCTTTGCCGATGAGTTGATTGATGGGTTTGACGAACCAGTAAGCAAGGGCCATCGCGATGAGAGTCACCAACAGACTGAGGAGGGTGGCATAAATTAGTATTTGCTTGGTGAAGGAATAGACGGGGGCGTAAGCTTCCCCTAAATCGATTTCCGAGAGAATCACCCAATCCAATCCTTCTAATTCTATGGGAGCGTAGGAACTGAGGACGGGTATACCCCGGTAATCTTCGATGATTTTTGTTCCCTGTTTACCTTCCAGGGCCGATTCAACGGCTTCTGTGCGTACCGGTTGCTGCAGGATGGAACTTTTATATTCGCTGATGCGATTGATCACCGCGTCATCTGTACCCAGAGACCTTAAGATCTTTTTATAGCCTTCCGGGTCTTGCACCAAGAAACGAGAAACCGATCGCATTAAAGCATCTCTCCCCACTAGATAACTTTCGCCGCTTTTCCCCAATCCGTCAGCTTCCCACTGTCCGTTTCCCGTCATCACGTTATTAATTTCATCTACCGGCAATTGAAAAGCCAGCACCCCTATTAACTTGGAGTTGTCGTAAATCGGTGCGGCGATGAAGGCGGCGGGGGCCCCGTAGGAGGGGGCATAGGGGGCGAAATCCACTACCTTCGAGTAGTTTCGCTCTTTCACATTCTGCACGATCGTATTCAGACGGGCGAGATTACTATCTTTATAAGGCCCCGTCGTCAAATTTGTAGTGAAGTCGGTTTCTTTAAAAACCGTATAAACTACCGTGCCATCGTCCGCTATCAGGAACATATCGTAGTAGCCGAACTTCTCGATAATATTGCGAAAAATCGGGTGATAAAAACTATGTACTTTGCTATAATCGCTGCCATCTTCCGGGTCTACTAAAAGTTGTTTTTTTCCCACTTCATGAGGATTATCGGCAATGTAATGGTACTGTAAGTATTGAGAAGCGGAGTTTTCAGGGGTATAGAATTCTGCGATCGGTGAGCCACCTTCACTTTTAACCAAGCGTTTTAAAAATTTCTCATCGTAATATTTATTTATTTTGCCCTTAGCTTCATTATTAATATTTTCTGCTTGTAATTGTCTATAAGCCTTAGTAAACTGGGACATAGCCGAGATAATCGCCGGATTCTCGCTCAATGTTTCCGTATGATTGTGTATATTTTGGAAATAGGATTGAATTTGATAAGCTTTGGAGGCGCGGACGCTCGTTAGCTGACTGAATACCCGATCGGTGAGGTTGGTCTTGCCGCTACGATAACCGATGTAAGCCGTGACCAGAATCGAACAGCCGCTCACGATTAACAGCATCACGATTAATTTAGATTTAATACTTATATTATTGAGCCACCCCATAATTACAACGATCTCTAACCCTCCGCTATTACCTTAAAGGACGGGGGACAAAAGAATTGTATTATTGGTGGCAGATCGGTAAAAGATTCGTGAGCGATCGTTCCAACTACGAAACCGTCTTTATATCTTCGTGCTTAAACTCAGTCCCTATTTAATTCCCATCAAGAATACACCTCCAACTCCCGCTATCAATAAACCTAAAAATTGCATAACATTAACGGATTTATTGGCGAACTTCTCTTTAATTAGCCTACCACCGAAGAAGGCCCCACAGGCGATAGCCAATTGAATCAAGGCGAAACCAGCCAGATAAGAGACTAAAGGAGTCATCTGCGCTCCTACTATAGATTCACCATAAGCGTAACCGTGAAATACACCGGCGATGATTCCTAAAGTGGCGAGTCCGATCGTATACAGATTAGAGTTACCTGAAAAACGGGACTTGAGCGATAGTAGCAAACCGAAGGTGATCACGGAGAGCGCGATCATCAGTTCTGGAGAGAATAAATCTAGCTTCTGTAAATGGATACCCGTACCCATCAAAGTAGCGAAAACAAAAGCCACGGGGATCAATATCCCATTTTCTAATCCCACCGCTAATAAACCACTCGCTACCACGAAGGCAAAATGATCCAAGCCGATTATCGGGTGGGCTAAACCGGAGAAGAAACCCTCGAAACCATTCACCGGTAAACGGCCACCCAAGGCGTGATGGGCGAGAGTTCGGGTAGTTAACGATAGGAAAAAAAGCGTGGCGATCGCACAGATCGAACTAACCCTCGTTAAAGGTTGTTTGCTACTGATCGAACTCATTAATACCTCACAAAATTATTGAACTTGGGCGATGATGGCCCGATGACGGGGACTAATCGGGATTATTTTCGGGGCTTGAAAACCTGCCTCAATTAAAACCCTTTCCATGTCTAAAGTAAAGTATTGGTCTAGGTACGGCTCGGTACTTTTTAGTAAGGTGAGGATATAGGGAGGCATTTTCTGGTAGATTTGCGATCGAGGATTCATATCCATCATCGTGAAGTAACCCCCCGGCCCAAGTAACCGGCGTGCTTCTTCCAGAATTTCCACAGAAGCGGATTGAGGCAATTCGTGAAACATTAAAAACGACGATACGAGATCGAAAGAACCGGTTTCTAACCCTGTGGATTCAGCGAGCGAGTGAACCCAGTCTACCCGACGATTTTGCTGACGGCTATTATAATTAGCCACCGCCAGATAGTAGGGAGATAAATCTAATCCAGTTATCGCCGCTGACGGGTAGGTATCTTGTAAAGCGAATGTACTCATCCCCACACTACAGCCGAGATCGAGAATGCGGCGGGGGCTGATAGATAATTCTTGGGTCAGCACTTGATGATAATTACGACGCAGGCGGGGATCACCATCGGTTCCAGCGCCGGGCCAGATAGTAGAATGAACCGCGTAAGCTGCCGATTCCACCTCTAAGGCTGCATCCCAATCTAAATTTCCTTTCTCGTAGGCGTGAAACGAACACACATAGTAATCGGGATAGGTAAGATCAGCATTTTCCACCGCTTTTAATTCGGTGGCCCAATCGTGCTTTTTCAATTTCTTAACGTTTTCTCTCCAAGCTACACCCATCTTTTCCGCCCGGTTGATCATCATCGTGCGGGCTTGATAACGGGCCAGGTCGAATACGGGCTTGATTCCCAAAATGCCGTTAACGAGTCGGGAAACTAAAGTGATCTGAGGTTGATACTGGGTGGCTGTCATGGAATTTCAATGAGAGGATTTCATGGTTTTCGGCCAGGTAAAGCGAAAAGTGCTGCCCTTACCTAACTCGGATTCTAGACTTATTTTACCCCCTTCGATCTCCAAGATCTTTTTCACGATCGACAAACCTATACCCGTATTCTCCCGATCGCTCTGACGGGAAAGGGTTTGAAAGATGCCGAAAATCCTCTCTTGATCTTCTTTGGCGATTCCATTACCATCATCGCTTACCCAGAATTCGTAATCATCGCCTTTATCTATGGCCCCGATATTAATCTCACCATCGGGGCGCGGATGGTGCTTGATAGCATTACTGATTAAATTGGTGAATATTTGGGACAGTAATAAACGCTTGGTGTATAAAGTGGGCAGGGGTGAGCTTATCTCTATAATAAACGTCGGTGGGGGAGCGATCGAATCCAATATTTCCGACAATAATTCCGCTACATTCACCGATTCTTCTTCCACTTCCATCCGTCCGATCCTGGAATAACTCAGTAAGCCGTCGATCAAGCTCTCCATCCTCTTCACTCTGGCCCTCAGTAACTCCATTTGCTTGCGATTCTCGGCGGGAAGTATCGCTTTAAAATCGTCTTCTATCCATTCTGATAAATTAGTAATCGCCCGCAAAGGTGCTTTTAAATCGTGGGATACCACGTAAACAAATCTCTCTAATTCTTGATTTCTCTCCATCAATAAATCGCCGGTGTGGGTTAACTCCCCGTTTAAAATATTTAACTCCTGCGCCGTTTTTTCTAGCTGTTGATTCTTCTCCCTCAGCAGGCGATTGAGTTGAAATAATTTATCCCCTAACCCGGCGCGAATTTGAAACTCCCGTGACTTGACTTTTTCTTCGGTGATGGCAACTAGGGTGGCTTCTTTTTCCGTCATCGCCACCCCCACCAATAAACCCACCGCACATTGCACCAATAAACTCAGTTTATGGACGACAAGCCAATCCGCATCTACGGGAAACTTTGACAGATAAAGGGCGTTAGGATACAAGATAATGTAGTCTAGCAGCGTTATCATCACGGTGAGCGTAGCGATGAGCATCCCTCCTGTCGTCCCGAAGCGTGTCGCCGCCCAAATTATCGGGATGAAATGGAGTAAAGATAACTGTTGTAACGCGAAAGAGGAATCTACGCTCTGTAGAACCGTTAGCCACGCCGTACACATACTCAAAAAAATTATCAAAGCGAATTCTAGACTATTCCAACCTTTAAACACCTGACAGGGTTCGTATTTGCTTAAAGGTCGTCCCGATAGCCAGCTTTGTAGATAGGGACCGAGTAACAGTAAAGCCGTCGGAGTTATGGATAGGACACCGACCGCATTACCCAACCACCAGTTGCCTATATTAGCATCGAGATGCTCGATGCTCGATTTACCCAGTAATATGAAAATAAGATTACCCACGATCGCAGAACTCATACAGGCGGCCACCGGTATGGTAAGGAGGAATGACACGGCATCTCTGACCGTGGATAGGGATAGGGAAGCCCGAAAGCATTTTATATATAAAAACCATGCAATTAAAGGTTCGATCGCATCTCCTAACCCCACCATGCGTGCCCAGCCATTACTGCCCCAAAGCGGTGCCATCGTTATCGAAGCTAAAGCGGTTAATAATGCTCCCACCGGCCCCAACCAGAGAGTTAAGGTGATACCAAGTCCCGAGGGGGGAAACCATAGAGAAACGGCCGGCCCGATTCGATATAAGTGGCCGATCCAGTGAGCGAGGAGCAGGGCGAGAAACCCGACTAACAGAGCAGATAAGCGGCGATAGTCCAAAACGGATGCGTATTTGGGAAGCGATGACATGGGCAAAGAAACAGTTTGTCACCATCTTGAAAAACTGTCCTGATTTTAGATTAATCCCTTTTTCCCAAAAACCGTCAAGGGGATGAAGACGGAAATATTAAATCTTGCTTAATTATTGTTGATCCGACTCAGGAAAGCTTTCAATCGATCGCTTTTCGGTGCTTTGAAAACTTCTTTCGGGTCGCCCTGTTCTTCAATAATACCCTCATTAAAAAATAACACCTTATTCGATACTTCCTTGGCGAACTGCATCTCGTGCGTTACCACCACCATCGTCATCCCCTCTACCGCTAATTCTCGCATCACATTGAGAACTTCCCCCACTAATTCCGGGTCTAAAGCGCTGGTGGGTTCATCGAATAATAAAACCTCCGGTTTCATACATAAACCTCTGGCGATCGCTACCCGCTGTTTCTGCCCCCCCGAAAGTTGTTCGGGATAATTATCAGCCTTAGCCTCTAAGCCCACCTTATCCAGATATTTTCTCGCTCTGTCGCGACACTCGGTGATATTTAATTTCAAAACCTTGCGGGGAGCCAGTACGAGATTTTCCAATACGGTCAAGTGGGGGAAAAGATTAAAATGTTGGAACACCATCCCCACCCGTACTCTTAATTTCCGTAAATCGTTCTGATTTACCTTACCGTTGGACAGATCCACTCCCGCCACGTTCAAACGCCCGGAGTTAATGCTTTCCAAACGATTCAAACAGCGCAGGAAAGTGCTTTTACCGCAACCGGAAGGGCCGATGACCGATACCACGTCACCCTGGTAGAGAGTGCCGGTAACGCCTTTGAGGACTTGTAAAGTCCCGAAACTCTTGTGTAAATCTTCGCAGAAAACGACGGGATCGGAATTGGTCATAGTTCCATTCATCTCTGTATGTCCACTTCTTTATTAAATTATCTTATTTTTTTCTGGAGACTGTATTATAGATCACATTTTTCAACCATCTTGCAACCCATACTGACAATGAGAAAATCCTTGCTGATGACCAATGGTAGGTAAAAAATGACCAAAATAAAAAGTTGGGTCTGGTTACGTCAAATCGGGTTTATGCTCTCAGGGATGTTACTCGTCCTCTGGATGTATATAACCCCCGTCGCAGGCCAAGACGCGGTGAAAACGCTTAGAGTAGCTACAGAGCCTACCTTTCCGCCCTTTGAAATGCAATCGGACAAAACCGGAGAACTCGAAGGTTTTGACATCGACCTGATGAACGCTGTCGCTAAAGAAGTGGGTTATCTGGTGCAATTCGACAGCTTGCCCTTCGACGGCATCATTCCCGCCCTGCAATCGGGTACGATCGACGCGGCCATCAGCGGGATAACTATCACCGCCGAGCGCGCCCGCTCGATCGGTTTTTCCAGCCCCTATTTTAAAGCCGGTTTAGCGATCGCCGTCCGGGAAGACAACACCACGATCAAAAATTTTGACGACCTGAAAGGCAAAAGGATCGCGGTGCAGATCGGCACCACCGGCTCCAAAGAGGCCGCCAATATTCCAGGGGCCCGGATAGTTACTTTCGATGGCGCGCCTTCCGCCCTACAGGAGTTAGTCAATGGCAAGGTCGATGCGGTGGTCAACGATTATCCCGTCACCCTCTACGCCATCAAAACCGCCGGGTTGAGACGCATTAAAATCGTCGGCGAATTGGTAACAGAAGAATACTACGGGATCGCCTTTCCCAGTAATTCTCCCGCCATTCGCGACATCAACTTCGGTCTGTACAAAATTGTCGAAAACGGCATTTATGAAGGCATCTTTCAAAAATGGTTTAACAACAAACCCCAACAATTGCCCCTCATCGCACCAGCTTTAGTGGGTGCGAAAGCCGACGTTTCCGGCATCACCACGGGCGGCGGCACCAGAGATACCGTATTCAACCTCTTATTGCGAAGACTTCCCCAAGGGGCGCTGGTAACATTATTGCTGACGGCTTTCTCCGTCTTCTTCGGTCTCATCGGCGGTACATTAGTCGCCATGGGGCTGATTTCTAAAAACAAGATCCTCCAGTGGATTCTGCGGATTTACGTGGAATTTTTCCGGGGTACACCGATGCTGGTGCAATTATTCATCATCTATTTCGGTCTGCCTGGATTATTTAAAGAAATCGGTCTTCAATGGAGTTTAGAACGCTTTCCCGCCGCCATCATCGCCCTCAGTTTGAACGTGGCCGCCTATCTGGCCGAGATCATCCGCGGTGGTATTCAATCGATCGACCCTGGACAGTGGGAAGCCTGTCAATCCCTAGGGATGAACAGCTTGGAAACCATGAAAGAAGTAATCTTCCCCCAAGCTTTCCGCCGGATCTTACCCCCTCTCGGTAACGAGTTCATCACCCTTATTAAAGACACGAGTTTAACCGCGGTCATCGGCTTTAATGAATTGTTCCGTCAGGGTCAATTGATCGTGGCTACCACCTATCAAGCTTTTGAAGTGTATATCGCCGTTGCTTTAGTGTATTTAGCCTTAACGGTTCTCTCTTCGGTGATGTTTAAAAATATAGAGAATTTTATGGACCCTATCAAGCGCGGTAAAAACAAAGCCAAAACCGCTTAGTCGATTCACCCATCCAATAATTATCGTGTGAGGAGTTGAAAATGTTACATCTGGTCAAGAAAAGTTTAGCCTTCGGTGCCCTATTTCTAGGGGCATCTTTCGGGAATTCCCAATCAGTTTTAGCCGATGAAAGTGCCCAACTTTTAAATTCTATCCGTTCTTTCAACGCTAAAAGCCAAAATCCTAGCGCTCCCTTACCAGGCTATCGAACATTCACCTCGAATACCGCTAATAATAACTTCATGGGGCAGGTAACTAACGTCAATCAATTAAAAGACGTTGCCCCCACCGATTGGGCCTATGAAGCATTACGCAGTTTAGTGGAGCGCTACGGTTGTATAGTGGGCTATCGGGATCGAACCTATCGGGGCGATCGCTCCCTGAGTCGTTGGGAATTCGCCGCCGGTGTCAACGCCTGCCTCAACAGTCTAGAAAGATTGATTGGAGAAAACGGCAGCGTCTTACGAGAAGACATCGACAAATTAAAACGATTAACCGATAACTTCGCCACTGAATTAGCCGCCTTGGGGGCGAGAGTGGATAATCTGGAAAACCGGGTCGCCTTTATGGAAGATCATCAATTTTCCACCACGACTAAACTCACCGGGGAATTGATCACCACTTTATCCGCCGTGGGTGGTAACGAAACCGCCGCCCTCGATAAACCTGCCGGAAGTCCCATCACCGACGGACAATTCGCCATTAATTATCGTCTGAGGATACTACTCGATACCAGCTTTAACGGTGAGGATTTATTAAGAGTCAGATTGCAAAGCGGTAACTATCAATTCGCTCGCGC
The DNA here is from genome assembly GCA_016903695.1 of Chlorogloea purpurea SAG 13.99. Lineage (GTDB taxonomy): Bacteria > Cyanobacteriota > Cyanobacteriia > Cyanobacteriales > Microcystaceae > Chroococcopsis > Chroococcopsis gigantea_A. The sequence continues at coordinate 14,095 of JADQBB010000027.1, read as the reverse complement.
CGGTAGCAATCTGACCGATTACAACTTCACGGCTAATACCGATAACGCCCTAATAGTTAATAAACTGTTCTATCGCTTTCCCGTGACCAAAGAAGCCACGGTTTGGATAGCCGGGGCGCGCCTCAATCTCGATGATATTTCCGATCCTCTCGCCCCCTTCGCCGGCTCATTCACCGAAGGTTCTATCTCATTTTTCGGCGCTATCGCTCCCATCTACCTGCAAAACGATAATCAAGGGCCCGGTGTCGGCGCTCTCTATAGTTTCAGCGATAACCTCAATCTCAGCGCCTATTACTCCGCCGGTAAAGGTTTTGACCCCCGACTCGGCAACGGCGTATTTAACGGTCAATTCGCCGCAGGTACTCAGTTAACCTACTTACCCGGTGCTAATAGCGGTATCGGTATCGCTTACCTCCATAACTATATCCCCCAAGGACAAGTTAGCACCTTCTCCGCCCTCGGTTTTATGGGCACAACCAATACCGATACTCCTTTCGGGGAAAATGCCACTTCTACCGATAACATCGCTATTCTCGGTAATTGGCGTATCGCTCCAGGTTTCGCTATAGAGGGCTGGGGGATGTATACCAGAGCTTACGCTAACGGCGGCCAAAGGTCGGGGGATGATGCCGACATCTGGAATTGGAAAGTTACTCTCGCTTTCCCCGATTTATTATCCGAGGGTAATATCGGCATCTTAACCGTGGGTATGCCTCCCTACGCGGCGAGCCTCACCAATAAAAATAATGTATCCGACGCACTCTCGGCTACCACGGACGCACCTTGGCTGTTAGAAGCGATTTACGTGTTTCAAGTCAATAAGAATCTTTCCGTTAGCCCAGGTTTAACCTACATTATCAATCCCGCTAACGATCGTGACCCCCTCTTGGTCGGTACACTCCGCACTAGCTTCAAATTCTAACCCACGGTAGAACCGCCATAAAAGGCGGTTGCAAGTTTTCTAAAAAAACCAACCGTAGGAATGTAAACCCTTACCTAAAAGATTCACACCCAGATAACACACCCACACCACGACGAAACCACTTGCGGCTAAAATAGCCGGTTTACGCCCCTGCCAACCCCTGGTAATACGGGAGTGGAGATAAGCGGCGAAAACCAACCAGGTGATAAAAGCCCACGTTTCTTTAGGGTCCCAACTCCAATAAGACCCCCAAGCTTCATTCGCCCACACCGCACCGGCTATAATACCGATCGTTAACAGGGGAAACCCCAAACCGATCACTCGATAACTAATATTGTCCAACGTATCCGCTAAAGTAAGGAGTTGGGGGGATAAAGAAGGTAAATCGGCGATTATCGGCGTGGCTAGTACTGCAGTTCGACTTACACCGGACTCAGTAATAGCGGAAACGGGTTGAGATACGGATTCCCCTCGGTGTAGACGATAACTGCCAGTACCGACAGAACTACCTTTGAGTTCGATATTCTGACCGCGGGTAACGATTAAAAAAGCGATCGCCAGAAGCGAACCCACCATTAAAGCAGAGTAGCTGATCATCATCACGCTAACGTGCATCATCAACCAATTGGACTTCAGGGCAGGTACGAGAGGAGCCGAAGCCTGCATCTCGACGGGTAAAGATAAAGCGGCGAAAGCGGTGATGCCCATAGCCACGGGAGTAGTCACCGTACCAACTAGGCGGCTGCGACTCATCGATTCAGCTATTAAATGTACCGCCGTTACCCCCCAGGCGAGGAAAAATAAAGACTCGTAGAGATTACTGATAGGGAAATAACCCGCCTCTAACCAACGGGCCCCCAGTAAAGCGGCCATACAAAGATTAGCGATCGCAACACCCACCGTACCGGCGGCGGGCAGATAGGACAGGGCAGGGAAAGCAGCTCCCCCCCAATAGAGGAGCATAGTGATAAATAAAATTAAAAAAGAAGTATTATCGAGAAAACTTTCGAGACTAACAAGATTCATAGGTCAGGGATTGCAGTGATCAGTCATGTATCTATCCTATCGCTCCAGGTGAAATCAATCAGCCCGAAATTGCTAACATGGTTGGATAACCCCGATCACTCACGGGTCTGGGCCGATGCCACCGAGACCCAAAAAATTTGAGATAATCTAAACTATGGCTAATAAAAATAATAAATTTTCCATCCCCCGTTTACCCCCCGTGGGTAATCTCCTCCTCATTCTTGCTGGCATCGCTTTTTTAGGTTATTTATTCTATCCCCGCTCCTCCGATAATCCCGAAGTACCTGTCAAACCCTATAGCGAATTCCTCCAATCGGTCGATAGAGGCCAAGTAGCTCGCGTGAAGATAGGCAACGCTTTAATAATCTATCAGCTCAAATCCCCATTGGAACTTTTCCAAGAAAAAAATACCATTCCCGAAAATCCCCTCAAATTGGGAGATGATTCTCATAATCCCTTCCATTCCTCGATTCAAACACCCACATCAACAGAAAACACCAACAATCAAGGGCAAGTTCTCGCTGTCATTCCCGTGGATAATCCTGGACTACCAGCGTTATTACAAACGAAAAACGTCATGTTTGAAGCTGCGCCGCCCCCTAGCGGTAGTTGGATCAATACTTTATTAGCTTGGATAGTACCGCCGATCGTGCTAGTGGCGGCGATGCAATTCCTGATCTATCGCAACGATGACACCAGAAAGTCACTCCTCTTTAATAAAAATCTCGCTAAAGTCTACCCGGAAGGAGAAGGGGCGCAAATCTCTTTCGCCGACGTAGCCGGTGCCGATGAAGCGAAAACCGAGTTAAAAGAAATCGTCGAATTTCTCAAAGACCCGGAAAGATTCAACAAAATCGGCGCACGCATCCCCAAAGGTGTGCTTTTAGTAGGGCCGCCAGGTACAGGGAAAACCCTTCTCGCCAAAGCCGTAGCCGGAGAAGCGGGGGTGACTTTCTTCAGTATATCCGCCTCGGAATTCGTGGAGTTGTACGTGGGTACGGGGGCGGCGAGGGTGCGGGATTTATTCGCCCAAGCCAAAGAAAACGCCCCCAGTATCGTATTCATCGATGAATTGGACGCGATCGGTAAATCTCGCTCTTCTGGACAATCGGGCAGCGGCAGTAACGACGAAAGGGAACAAACCCTCAATCAACTGCTGACGGAAATGGACGGTTTTAACGCTAAAGAAGCGGTGGTCATCGTCCTAGCCGCCACTAACCGCCCCGAAACCCTCGACCAAGCTTTATTGAGACCAGGTAGATTCGATCGCCAGGTATTGGTCGATCGTCCCGATCTGATCGGCAGACTGGCTATTCTAGACATCTATAGTAAACGGGTGAAAATAGGCCCCGATGTGGACTTGAAAACGATCGCCACCCAAACCCCCGGTTTCGCTGGTGCTGATTTAGCCAACCTCGTCAATGAAGCCGCCCTACTGGCCGCCCGCAACGGCAGAGAGTCCGTATCACAGCCGGACTTTAAAGAAGCGATCGAGAGAGTAGTGGCCGGATTAGAGAAGAAAAGCCGCGTCCTCAACGCGGTAGAGCGACGGATCGTCGCCTATCACGAAGTCGGTCACGCCCTCATCGGTGCCGTTATGCCAGGGGGTGGTAAGGTGGAGAAAATCTCGATCGTTCCCAGGGGCTTATCGGCCCTCGGTTACACCCTGAAAATGCCCACGGAAGACCGCTTTTTAATGACCGAGCCGGAATTTAGAGAACAAATTACCATGCTACTAGGGGGCCGGGCGGCTGAACAGATCGTCTTTGGTAGCGTCACTAACGGGGCATCCGATGACTTACAGAGAGCGACAACGATCGCTGAAAAGATGGTGACGATCTACGGTATGAGTAAAAATCTCGGGCCGATCGCCTACGAGAAAACGAACGGCAATAATTTCTTGAATAACGGTAATATACACCGTCGTTCTTTCAGCGAAGATACAGCCAAAATTATCGATGAAGAAGTGAAAGGTATTGTCGATAGTAGTTATGAAAAAGCCCTATTCATCCTCCAAGAAAATAGAGAATTATTAGAAACCATCACGCAAAAATTATTAACAACCGAGGTTCTAGAAGGAGAAGAATTAAACACTTTATTGAATCAAGCCACTAGCCACTAGCCTCCTAAATAAGCTTCTAACACTTCTGGATTGCTTTGAATTTCTTCGGGAGTGCCATCAGCGAGATTAGTTCCCTCTGCTAATACCCAAACGTGATGGCAAAGAGACATGATTACATCCATATTGTGTTCGATAACCAGAAAAGTAATCCCCTGACGATTCCACTCTAAAATATGCTCGCAAATTTGACCGATAAGAGTGGGATTAACTCCCGCAGCCGGTTCATCCAGGAGAATCAACCGGGGTCGCGCCATCAAAGCCCGCGCCATCTCTAATAGTTTTCTCTGACCTCCCGAAAGGGCCCCGGCGTAATCATCGGCCTTGGCTAATAAACCCACCGAGTCTAGAATAGAAATGGCTTTCTCTTTATTTTCCCGTTCTTCTTTGCGGATTTTTCCGGCTTGCCACCATAATTGCCAGATATTTTCCCCCGTTTGCTCTTGAGCTGCTAACATCATATTTTCTAAAACCGTCAAGCGCGATAAAACCCGCGCTACTTGAAAAGTTCTCACGCAACCCTGCAAGGCGATTTCATAAGAGGATAGATGATGGATCGCCTGTCCGTTGAAAAAAACCTCACCCCGATCGGGTTTGATAAAATTGGATAGGAGATTGAATAAAGTGGTCTTACCCGCACCGTTAGGGCCGATCAATCCGGTGATACTTCCGCTGGGTACGTTTAGATTAGCGTTATTAACCGCCCGGATGCCGCCGAAGCTTTTCGATAAACCCTTAGCAGATAGTAATAAATTTTCGTCCGCCATAATTATCTACCTAAAGTTAATTCATCTTTATTGCCGAGGATGCCTTGGGGCCGCCATACCATTAAGACCATCAAGATTAAACCAATTACCATGATCCGGAACGAACCCGCCTGGCTATCGTTCATAATTTTAAAATAGGGCAGGGCGAAACGGGTCAGGGAATCGTAAGTCCAGAAAATCAACGCCCCTAGAAGTGTACCGGCGTTATTACCCGAACCGCCTAAAATAACGATGATCCAAGCGTTAAAAGTTAATAGGGGTTCAAAATTAGTCGGGTAGATAGTGGTCAATTGCCAGGCTAACAACGCGCCCGATAGCCCAGCGATCGCACCTCCCAACATTAAAGACTGTAATTTGTACCAGAAAACGTTTTTCCCCAAGGCTCTCGGTATCTCCTCATCCTCTCGAATCGCTTTGAGGATGCGCCCCCAAGGAGAATGGGCGATAAATTCCAAACCCCCGTAAACCAGGGCTAGAATCACCAGGGATACCACCATCAAACCGCCTTTATAGTTGTAGTCGGATAGGGCGATCAAGCCGTTGATATATAAACCCAGTACGAGAAAACCGGCGAGGGCTGCCCAGATGATCACGAACTTATTGCCGCCTTTAGTTTCCGATGACGACCTTAAACCCTTCCCGAAAGCGCGCCACAATTGCCAGAAAGCGAATATGGCAACCCCTGTGAAGACGGCGATAATTAACAATTTAACGATAATGTTCGGTTCTATATCTAAGGGTAGGGGGTAGCGTTGTACACCGAAAGCGCCTTTGGTCAACCATTCTTCATTGAGGGCGACCAGGCGGATCAACTCGGAAACACCGATAGTCACGATCGCTAGATAATCTTCTCTCAGTCTCAGGGTAGATGTGCCGATCAGTAAACCCAGTAAAGAAGCTAAAGCAGCGCCGATGATGGCAGCGATCGCTATAGGCACACCCTGTAAAGTCAGGATAGCGGTAGTATAAGCGCCGATAGTAGCGAAAGCCACATGGCCGAAATTAATCAGCCCGGTGAAACCCCATTGTAGGTTTAATCCTAGAGCGAATATGGCATACAGGGCCGTCCAAATCGTTAACGAAACTAAATAATCAACCATCCCGATAATTTTACTTGCTATTAGTTGACGCGGTACAGATTATCATAGTTGATGTGGAAGCATTGCCAAGGTAAGAAAATTAACCGATCGTTTCATTAATAATTTTATTTATACTCGATCAATCGCGCTTGTGCGCCCGACAATCTTTGAAGATGAAATTCGATCTGCCCCAGAAGTTGAGGGAACTTGGCTAAGACGCAGAAAAGTGCGAAAGGTTTGGCCTCTCCTGGCGACCGTCCCATCTGTTCTTGATTGCGAATAATTTTATAGAAGAGCCACGGGTAAACTAAAAGTAGTAACAAACTCAACCCGCCGGTAAAATACGCGCCCGACAAACTCAAAACCGGTATGACCAACCCCCAAAGCCAAATACTGCGGGATTCTTTAACCCAATAGGATTCGGGTGGCTTGCCGTGTAACCAAGATACATTAGCATAAGCGTAACCGCCCCGGCGACTTCGTTTCCACCATTGAGAAAACTTGGTCATCTCCGCATCGTGCCAAGTCATATTTACCCCCAGCCGGTAAATTTTCCAGCCCTGCCCCCGCAGACGCACGCACATTTCCGGCTCTTCCCCGGCGATTAAAGCCGGATTATAGCCGCCAATTTCTTGTAAAGCCTTAACTCGAATCAAGGCGCACCCCCCACAGGCTAGGGCCTCACCCACGGGTGTATCCCATTCGAGATCGAAAAGGAGATTATAAATCGTCTGTTGCGGGTATCTTTCCCGCTGTCTGCCACAAACCACCGCAAAATCTTGATGCTCTTGAAGATAGTTCACCGCGGTCGCCAACCAGTCGGGAAACAGCTCACAATCCCCATCCACGAATTGTACGTACTCTAAATCAGGATGGATGGAGACTAGCCTCTCGAACCCTGCATTTCTCGCTCTCGCAGCGGTAAAAGGAATACTTAAATCCAGCTCTATCACATCAACACCGAGAGAACGAGCTAAATCTATAGAGCCATCGCTGGAACCAGAGTCTACATAAACAACCCGATTAATGTCCGTGCCGACGGAGTGAAAGCACTGTCTTAATTTTTCACCTTCATTCCTGGCAATCACGATAATACCAACAACTGACATAGGCTAGGGATACTTTAACGGTTGGATTTTTGTGATAGTATGGCGGCTATGGTATCACCAGAAGAACTAATTGTCAATTACGCCCTTGTTTTTGTCTACAGGCAATATACAATCTTTAAAAAGAAAACCTGAGCGATCGTCAAAAATCCGCACCGATGTACTTTTAGAAATTAAAAAATTATGTCCTTATTAATAGTTATTCTAAATTATAAAACCGCTCAATTGACTATAGACTGTCTAGAATCCCTGGTAGACGAAGTCAAAGCATTACCATCGTCCGAGGTGGTTGTGGTGGATAACGCGTCCGGGGATGGCTCCGGCGAAAAAATAGCGGCGGCGATCGAACAAAATCAATGGCAAGATTGGGCGAAATTAATCGTCTCGCCCGATAATGGTGGTTATGCGGCCGGTAATAACATAGCCATACGCCCCGCTTTAGCTAAACCTAACCCACCAGATTATATTCTCTTACTAAATCCCGATACCGTAGTGCGTCCTAGTGCGATCGAAGCACTAGTGAATTTCATGAACGAACATCCGGGGGCCGGAATCGCCGGAAGTCGTCTCGAAGACCCAGACGGCACAGCACAACATTCCGCTTTCCGTTTTCTCAATCTCGGTGGAGAATTAGAAGGCTCTTTAAGATTGGGTTTAGCATCCAAACTTCTGGCCAGGTATAAAATCGCCCCTGAAATTAGCGACTCAGCCTGTCAAACGGATTGGGTTGCCGGAGCGAGTATGATAATTCGCCGGGCCGTGTTCGACAAGATAGGGTTATTGGACGAAGAATATTTTATGTACTACGAAGAACTAGATTTTTGCCTACAGGCTCACAGGGCGGGCTGGGAGTGTTGGTATGTGCCGGCCAGTCGAGTAGTGCATTTAGTGGGACAAAGTTCCGGGGTAACTCTCACCAAAGAGCAACCGAAACGCAGACCTCTTTACTGGTTCGACTCCCGCCGACGTTTCTATCTCAAGAATCACGGTAAATTTTATTTATGGATGGCTAATCTAGTCTGGGCTGTCGGATTTTTCCTGTGGAGAGTCCGCCGTAATATCCAGAGGAAACCCGACTTAGATCCACCCTATTTACTTTCTGACTTTATCAAATATGCTTTAGGGCGTGGGTCGTCAACTTCTTCGGAAAAGTTAGGGTTATGCCAACAAATTAAGGAGGATTGGATCGCTCACGGACGGGACTGGACAAAACCGGGATTCAGAGCCGTTGCGGTGCAACGATTCGGGCAATGGAGGATGACCGTGGAACCGAAACTATTACGCGCTCCTTTAAGTATTATCTATCGATTTTTTTATCGCTATGTGAGGAATGTTTATGGTATAGACTTACCTTACACGGTGCAATTAGGACGCAGGGTGATTATCGAACATCAAAGCGCCATCATCATTCATGGTTATTCTCAAATAGGCGATGATTGTATCTTGCGTCAGGGGGTAACATTGGGCAATCGCTATTTAGAGCGACCTTTCGAGGCCCCCAAACTGGGCAAGAAAGTCAACGTGGGCGCAGGAGCGAAATTATTGGGCGGTTTAGCGATCGGTGATCATGTTAATATCGGTGCTAACGCTGTAGTTCTCTGCGATATTCCCGATGGTCATACAGCGATCGGTATTCCCGCTAAGGTAATTCCCCCCAAGATAAAATCTCTCACCGAAGCACATATATAATCACGTTGCGAGCCAGAAGAAAACTCATCAAAAATCTGGCTCAAAATTGGTCTCATAACTTTAGCACCAAATTCCCAGTAATGGAGGCAAACCGATTTAGCATTATATATTACTGGTTAATAGGGAAGTCTCAGGTAAAGCTTTTTCCATCTTACCCAACCAATCCAGTAAACTTTCTAACTGCTGTTGCGGTTTCACTAAAGCCAATCCCCTAACTGTTACCTGTTTCGGAGAATACACGAACCGAGATTGTAAGTGCTGGGGGAGATTTTCCAATAATAGCTTCCAAGCTGGTTCTTCCATCGGTGTCTCCAAAATAACGTGCTGTTTCCCGTCAGCTCTAATCCTAGAAAATCCCAGAGATTTCGCCCGCTGTTTTAATTCGATCACCTTGAATAATTGTTCCACCGGTGAAGGCAGAGGGCCGTAACTATCCCGTAAATTGAGTTTTATCTGCGTCAATTGTTTTGGATCGTCGGTGGTGGCGATCGCACGATACACATCCATTTTCTGTTCAGCATCGGGGATATAATCCCCCGGAATAAAAGCGGTGAGTTTGAGCTCGATCTGGGTATCTTCCACTTTGGGAATCTCCTGTCCTTGAATCTCCTTGATGGCTTCCTGTAACATATCCATATAAAGTTCAAAGCCGATCGCTTCCATCTGTCCCGATTGTTCCGCCCCTAATAAGTTCCCCACGCCTCTAATTTCCATATCGCGAGTCGCCAGTTGATAGCCGGAGCCTAATTGAGTGAACTCTTGCAGGGCGCGTAAACGTTGGCGGGCGTTATCCGTCAACTGGGCCTTATTTGGATATAGTAACCAGGCGTGAGCTTGTATTCCCGCCCTACCAACACGCCCGCGCAATTGATACAGTTGAGATAATCCGAACTTCTGCGCGTCTTCCACGACGATCGTATTCACGCGGGGAATATCTAAACCCGATTCGATGATCGTGGTACAGAGAAGTATATCCGCTTCCCCATTGTTAAAAGCTAACATGGTGGTTTCCAATTCCGATTCATCCATTTGCCCATGTGCGATCGCTATCCGCGCCGACGGTATCATCGCCCCTATCCTAGCCCCGATTTCCTGAATTCCCTCCACTCGCGGCACCACGTAAAATATCTGCCCGCCCCTATCCAACTCGTTACGGATAGCGGTACGGATGACATCGGGATTATAACTCGATAGATGGGTTTTGATCGGGCGGCGGGAGGGGGGCGGGGTTGTGATCAAACTCATCTCTCTGATACCCGATAGGGACATATAAAGAGTGCGGGGGATGGGAGTAGCCGAGAGAGTCAACACATCCACTTCCGTTTTCATGGTTTTGATCCTCTCTTTTTGATTGACACCGAATCTTTGTTCTTCATCGATGACCAATAACCCCAAGTCTTTAAATTCCACTCCTTTAGCCAGTAATTGTTGAGTGCCCACCACCACGTCCAATTCTCCCGTCTTCAGTCTCTGTAAGATGTCCTTTCTCTCGGAGGCAGTGCGGAAACGGTTTAATAATCCCACATTGAGCGGATAGGGGGCGAAACGTTCTTTCAAGGTGTGATAGTGTTGTTGGGTGAGGATGGTAGTGGGCGCGAGAAAAGCCACCTGTTTATTACCCGTGGTGACGGCTTTGAAGATGGCGCGGATAGCCACCTCGGTTTTACCGAAACCCACATCCCCGCACACCAATCTATCCATCGGGCGCTCGCTTTCCAAGTCCCTTTTCACATCGTTAATAGCCGTGATTTGGTCGGGGGTGGGTTGATAGATGAACGAGTCTTCTAATTCCGCTTGCCAAGGTGCATCGGCCGGATAGGCGAAACCTCGCTGTTGCGATCGCTTAGCGTAGAGATTGATCAAGTCTACCGCTAATTTTTTCACCGCCTTACGCACTTTATTTTTCGTCGCTTCCCACGCCTTCCCCGACATTTTATGTAATTCCGGCAACCCACTGCCCGTGTGACGATAGCGGGAGAGATTTTCCAGGGAGTCGGCGGGGATTCTTAAATAACCGTCGGCGTATTGAATTACTAGATAATCACGGGTATGAATGACACCGCTAACGTCGGTTTCCACTTTTTCCAGTCTCAGGAATTTACCGATGCCGTGGTTTTTGTGGACGACGAAATCACCGGGGCGCAATTTATGGACATCTACCTGCCCGGAGGCGGCGCGGCGACGTTTGCGAATGTAACCGGCGGTGGCTAAGATATGTTGACCGAAGAACTCTCGATCGGTCACGACCACGATACGATAGGTGGGTAGGACGAAACCTTCTAATTCCGCCAATCCCGAATATTTGACCGCTACCCCCACATTTTGGAGGATTAACCTATCTATAGCCGGAAAATCGTTCGGATTCGGGATGAATTGAGCAGAGCAATCGTGTTCTTGTAATAGGGAGACGGTGCGTGATGGTTGGGCGGAAATAAGCCACTTAGCATACTTATCCAGGGTGATGGTGTTATATATTTCTCGTTTTCCCCGCAGGATTTCCGCAATTTTGGCGAATTGATGGGGCGTTGTGGGGAGGGGACGACTGGAAAGGTTAACGGCGTTTTCTTTGCCTGTTTCCGCTAGTTCTGATAAACACAAGACGGGGTGGTTAGCCTTGGCTAATTCCAGAGAGCGGGTGAAGGGACGATGTAGTGCCGGTAAACTCGGTGTTATTTCCCGCCATTGCTCCTCCGTATATTCTAACCATCGATCGCTATGGGATTGACAGCGCTCTATTTCATCGAAACTGATCAGCGTATCGGGGGGTAAATAATCCAGTAGCGAAGCGGTTTGCTCGAAGGCTAAACCCAGAAATCTCTGCATCCCACCGGGAAGACTTTCTCTTTCTTGTTCTTCCGGGGATAGATAGGCCGCCAGTTTATCTTCCAGGCTTCCTAAAGCAGAGGCGATAATCGGAGCGAAACTAGTGGGGGTGAGTATCAGACGTGCGATCGAGTCTAAAGATCTTTGAGTGGCCGGGTCGAATTCTCGCATTTTTTCCAATACATCCCCGAATAACTCCAAGCGCACCGGCAATTCCGCCGAAACCGGGAATATATCTACTATGTCCCCCCTTCTACTCCATTGCCCCTCTGTTTCTACCAGCGCTACCCGATCGTAACCCGATTTAGCCAGAGTTATATCGAGACTTTTACTATCTAAGGTCATATTGAGGCCCAAACTAGGGCAATAACCATAAAACACATCGGGCGGCGGTAATGTGGGCTGCAAAGCTTTTTCTGTGGTGACGATAGCGATCGATGAAGGGTTATCCGCTAAACTGGATAATACCTGCATCTGCCCCCAGACCATTTCTGATTCCGCATCCGCGCTCTCGTAGGGTGAGGCTTCAGAAGTAGGATAAAAGTAAACGCTCTTCCATCCCATCGCTTCTAATTGGGTGGCCCAGCGACTGGTTTCTTCTAATGTTGGACAGATGACACAGAGGTTTTTACTTTGGTACTTGGCTAGAGCCGAGGCGACTAATCCCTTGGGTAAGCGGGGAATCCCTGTTAAATTGAGAATTCCCGATGATTGTAATTTTTGTACCAGTTCGCTAGTGAGAGGGGATTTTTCCAGAGTGCGGATAACGGAAGCAAATGTCATGGGAAAATTTACCGGTTTTATGCTGACACCAGTCACAACTTTCGAGTTTGTCAAGGGTGAGCGAAATTAAATAAATATATTCTAGTTTATGAATCGGGGTAATTCTGCTTCCACCATTTCGCCCATTCGAGCCAAGCCGCCTCGACTAATTCACGGTCTTTTTTTAATTCTTCCGGCGGGGCGAAGGTATTGACCGGCATCGATAAGGATGTCCACAAACATCGCCCATCAAATAAGTCATTCTGTCCAGCAAGCCAACCTAAAAATCTGGGTACGCTACTTGTATGCCAATAGCGATTATTAACAAATTGTTTTTGCGTTACCGTAGTTTCCCCTTTAGGATTAATACAAGCCGTTATATAAGTTTTATTTTTGTATTCAAACGAGCCATAATAACCGATACCTGATTGATATTTCTCGTTTATCACTGAGGTGGCGGGAGGAATGGAGTCATACACCATTAATAACCGTGAGGTATTACCCTCCGTGGCGACTTCATAACGAGTTTGTATTTGTAACTCTTTATCGCCTCGCCGATACTCGTAAAGATGACCAAAAGGCTGAGACTTTTTCTTCGGCGGTATAGATAGTGATTTCACCATTTCCCAGTTTTTCAGGTTAATAGTGTCAGGGAATTTATACTCTTTTTTGGCTTTGGCGGTGCGAGAGTCTGGTTCATGTAGTAATAGGTTTTTTGCCAGTACACCCATAACTCCCGATATACATAGAGCAATAAGACCAATTCTAAATATTTGCCAGCGTTCTATAGAGGTACTCGTCATAGTTTATTATCGGGTAAACTTAATTCACGAACGTAGGCAAACCAACAAAAGATTCCGAATACGAATACAGAAATCATCGCAAAAATTAAACTGCCGTCTTTCCCGTGCCAATATTCAAAAGATTCTTGGTTATTTCCTGCTACTAACATAAGCATGATGCCCACACGAATACAGTTAACCAAGAAACCTAAAATTATAGCTACCACCAAGGAGATAATTTTATGAATATTCTTAATGGGTATCAGCAGGAAGAATAATATAGCTATATTAATCATCAGAGTGATCGATTCTACCCCAGAACAGGCTCCGTATACTTCTACTCTACCGGTAGGCAAACCGATAATGACTCCATCCCTGTAAACGTTGAATCCCGCGATCGTTAGTAACAAGGTGGCCATTTTAGCCGTCAGCACTTGCAAATTCAGCCATTGTAAGGCTAAAGCTATACTACTGTCTAATATTAATAGAAATAAAATAAATAATTCTTTCCAATACTGATATAACCCCCGAAAGCCCGAAGCCATTAAAGCTAACCCAAAACCGGTTAATAGGGGCGAAACCCGTAATTGATACCCGGAATCACTGAAGCTTCTTAATATAACGAGGGTGATGATAATAAATCCGGCGATCGTTGGCCAGGGTTTACTATCTAATTTCAAGGTAGCCCGCTTATCCCAAAGTAAAGAAGCGATCGACAGCCATAGAAGTATACTGACGCTCATCAGGTTAGGTTGATTGGATAAGTCCAGCAAAGTTAGGTGTAAGAGGGCTAAAGCGCTTGCTAAGGCGACCAACCAATAATCCGGTTTTTGTAAATATTTAACCCAAGACATAACAAGACATAAGCTTATAGAAAAATCCTAAGTACAGGACAAAAATTGTAGCGAGTACGAAAATTGAGCAGATTTGAGGTCTAAATCAAGAACAAGGGAACGTAGATAATCAAAGCCATAACGAAAAATACTTTTTTCGAGTCGTCCGTGCTTTTTTATCTTGAGA
>JADQBB010000012.1 GCA_016903695.1 Chlorogloea purpurea SAG 13.99 | reverse complement strand
TGGGGCTACCGGCGATCGAACCGCAACCAAGGCCCGAAAGTATCCCCCTATCTTTCGCCCAACAACGATTATGGTTCCTCGATCAACTAGAAGGCAAATCATCTACTTACAACATCACCAATGTGTTTGAATTGCGGGGGCAACTAAACCTGGAAGCTTTAGAATCTGCGCTGGCAAGTTTGAGTTACCGTCAGGAAATTTTAAGGACTAACTTTATCGCCGCCGATGGACAACCCCGGCAATGCGTGGGGGAAGTGAAAAGCGGCCTCTTAGAAGCGATCGACTTAGAAGATTTACCGGCAGAAGAAAAGACCGCGGCCGTAGAAAGATTAGTGGCGGAAAACTCAGGGTATAAGTTCGCCCTCGACAGAGACAACTTAGTGCGATCGCAAATCATATTTCTGGGGGAAGACACCTATTTACTGCTGCTCACCCTACATCATCTCATCGCCGATGATTGGTCGATGAATATCTTTTTTCGAGAACTCTCGGTTCTATACGCCGCCAATATTCAGGGACAACCCTCGCCAATCTTACCCCTGACGATTCAATACGCCGATTTCGCCCTCTGGCAGCATCAATGGTTCTCGCCCCAGTTTCTAGAACCACAATTGAACTACTGGCGGCAACAATTGCGAGATTTGCCGCCCCTTTTGGATTTACCCACGGATAAACCGCGACCTTCGCTTCAAAGTTTCCGGGGTGCTACGAGGTTTTTTCAATTACCGGCACTTTTGAGGGGGCGGCTGAAAGAGTTCGCGCGACGATCGGGGGCGACCGAGTATATGATTCTGGTGACGGCTTTCGCCGTATTGTTATCGCGCTACAGTGGGCAAAAAGATATAGCCCTCGGCACGGTCATCGCTAATCGTAACCGTGGCGAGATTGAATCCCTGATCGGATTTTTCGCCAATACCCTCGTTTTGCGCTTGAACCTAGAGGATAATCCGAGTTTTGTCGAGGGGGTCGCCCAAGCCCGTCGGGTCGCCCTAGAAGCCTACGCCCATCAGGATCTACCTTTCCAAGATGTGCTGGGCGCGCTGCGACCGCAACGGAGTTCCAGTTATCATCCCCTGTTCCAACATATGTTCGTCTGGCAGAATGCGCCCCGACTGGAGTGGCAAATGCCAGGTTTGACGATTTCTCAACGCCAGATAGATACCGGACGAGCCAAATTTGACATCACCCTGGTGATGGAAGAGAGGGGGGAGAGTATCGTCGGGGAATGGATTTACAGTACGGATTTATTCGTCGCGGAAACTATAGAGCGGATGTTAGCGCATTTTCAGTGTCTCTTGGAAGCCGCCTTATCCCATCCCGAAGCGAGGGTGGAAACTCTGCCCATGTTGACCCAATCCGAAAAGTATCGCTTGCTGAGGCAGTGGAATTGTACTCACACCGATTATCCCCGTGACTTTTGTATCCATCATCTGTTTGAAGAACAGGTTTCTCTCGCCCCTGACGCTGTGGCCCTGGTTTTCGAGGGTCAACATTTGACTTACGCGCAGTTGAATCAGTTATCTAATCAATTAGCCCATTATTTACGAGACCGAGGCGTAAAACCCGAAGTTTTAGTAGGACTATGCTTAAAACGTTCTCTCGATTTAATAGTGGGAATATTAGGCATCCTTAAGGCTGGAGGGGCTTATTTACCCCTCGATCCAGATTATCCATCAGAACGTCTGGCTTTCATCCTAGAGGATACCGGAGTGAAAATCATCTTAAGCCAAGACTCTCTGCTTGACAAGTTACCCGATTCTGGACTTGATATTATTTGCCTCGATAGCGATCGAGCAACGATCCAGCTTCAAAAGGATAATAACCCCATCAGTGAGGCAACCGCCGATAATTTAGCTTACGTTATCTACACCTCTGGAACCACGGGCAACCCTAAAGGCGTTTGCGTTATCCATCGAGGAGTGACACGCCTGGTCAAAGGCAATAATTACGCCCGATTGAACGAGGAAGAAATTTTTCTGCAATTAGCGCCGATAACTTTCGATGCGGCTACTTTCGAGATCTGGGGAAGTTTGCTCAATGGTGCCAGATTGGTACTTTTTCCCGGCGATAAACCCTCTGTAGCTCAATTGGCAAGAACGATCGAAGCACATGGAATCACGACTTTATGGCTAACGGCCGGTTTGTTTCATCTTATCGTGGATGAAGGGCTAAAGAGTTTAAAATCCCTACGACAACTGTTAGCAGGGGGCGATGTCTTATCGATTCCCCATGTTCTGCGATTTATCGGAGAAGCGACAAACTGTCGGCTTATTAATGGTTACGGGCCTACAGAAAATACTACTTTTACCTGTTGCTATACCGTTACGCGATCGGAATGGGGTAGTAATTCGCTTCCCATCGGCACAGCGATCGCTAATACGAGGGTTTATATTCTCGATGCCCATCTACAACCCGTTCCGGTCGGTGTGACGGGTGAAATTTACATCGGCGGTGATGGTTTAGCCAGAGGCTACCTCAATCGCCCGGAATTAACTAGGGAAAAATTTATCGACGCTCCTTCGTGGAATGATGAAGGGATTTTCCCTGTACCCACTACCGAAAGACTTTATAAAACAGGTGATCTAGCCCGCTATCTCCCTGATGGCAATATAGAATTTTCAGGACGAATAGACAATCAGGTGAAAATTCGTGGTTTCCGAGTCGAGACGGGAGAGATAGAAGCGGTTTTAACCCAACATCCGGCAGTGCGAGAAACTGTAGTGGTAGCCATGAACGATAGTTCTAACAATAAGTATTTAGTGGCTTATGTGGTTATCAGGGATGCTATTTCTTTACCGTCCGGGGAACTCCGCCGCTTTTCAGGGGAAAAATTACCCGAATATATGATTCCCTCGGCTTTCGTACAGTTGCCGGTCATACCTCTAACCCCTAACGGTAAAATCGATCGTTCCGCCCTTCTTCAATTGGACTTGGCCCGGCAACTGCCGGAAAAACAGTTCGTCGCCCCCCGTGATGAGTGGGAATTACGATTGAGGGAGATTTGGGAAAATCTTTTGCAGGTGAAGCCTATCAGTATTCACGATGACTTTTTCTCGCTGGGAGGGAATTCTTTACTAGCCCTCCGCCTGCTTGCCAGGTTAGAAAAAGTTTTCCAATCCGAGATCTCCCTGAAAGCTTTATTTCAATTATCGACGATCGAACAATTAGCGATCACCTTACGTTCTGGAGAAGAGGCCCGCCTCGAAAGTAGCGATCGAACACAATCCCTATTATCTAACTCACCCGGATTATCACTCAATGAAAGGCGTGGGCTTCTAGCGAGTACGATCACGAGGAAAAGAGTTCTGGATACATCCTCTCTAATTATGTTAGAACGATCGGGCGATGGCGAATCCCGCCCCCCGCTGTTTTTCGTTTATCTTATTGGAGAGTTAGGGAAACATTTTGCAGAATCGCAACGAGTTTATAATCTAACTGTTTGGTGTCAAATAGAAACCCCGAAAACCTTCATTCAAGCATTAGCTAATCATTACGTCGAAGAAATAAGAAAAATACAACCATCAGGCCCATACGTGATTGGAGGATATTGCTTTGGTGGTTTGGTTGCTTTAGAGATCGCACAACAACTTCAATGTCAGGGTCAAACCGTTTCTCTCTTGATTCTCATTGAAACCCCGAACCAAGACTATTTCTATAATCGTCGTCGAGGTGCATTGAGACGGTTAGGATATAATAATTTTCTGCAATTAAAGTATAATTATCGGGTTTTTAATAGACTTGAAATCGCTGAAAAATACAACTGGTTACGCCAGAAAATCAAGAATTTATTCGGATCTAAATATGATACGGGAAAAAATAACTACCAACGGGAAGAAAAATTAGATAAACAAGACTATTCTGATGACAAAATTCTCGCTTCAATGCAACTGGCAACGGTTAACTATAAACCAAAATCCTATTGGGGTGATGTAGCCCTCATTTTCGGTAGCGAAGGGTCAATCTATTCGCCTCTTTTTCCTTGGGCTGGATGGGGTAAAATTTTTAAAGGTAAAGTATCCCTTGAGTTAATCCCAGGTACTCACACCAGTATTTTAAAAGACCCTGACGTAAAGTTACTCGGTGAAGTTTTGGAAAAGTTGTTGAACTCCACAAGATATAACTAACTTCCCGCTATATAGGGATTGACCATCTTAGATGGGTCAACGATCCGATCGTAATCCTCATCTGTCACCCATCCTAATTCTAAGGCGGCCTCTTTTAAAGTCAAGTCTTTTTCTAGAGCGTGATGGGCTACGTGGGAAGCGTTATCGTAGCCGATGACAGGACTGAGAGCGGTGACTAACATCAATGAACTTTCGAGGAAGGATTGAATTTGTTTGCGATTTGGTTCCATTCCTTCTATTAGAAACGCCCGAAAATTATGACAACCATCTTGAAGTAAGCGCACCGATTTTAAGATATTGAAAATCATCAGGGGCTTGTAAACATTCATCTCCAAATAACCGCTACCACCGCCGAAAGTCACCGCCATATCGTTAGCCATCACTTGCACCGCTAACATCGATAGGGCTTCACATTGGGTAGGATTGACCTTCCCCGGCATAATTGACGAACCAGGTTCATTTTCGGGTATGTATAGCTCGTAAAACCCGCAACGGGGGCCACAACTGAGTAGTCTTATATCGTTGGCAATTTTATATAGAGAAGTGGCGAGGGTTTTTAAACTGCCGCTGAACATTACCAAGGCATCGTGAGAACCCTGTACGGTAAACTTGTTAGGGGCGGTAACGAAAGGTAATTCTGTCAGCAGGGCGATTTCTATCGCCGCTGACTCATCAAAACCAGGGGCTGCGTTAATCCCTGTACCTACTGCTGTGCCACCGAGGGCGAGACGGTAAACCCCTTGTAAATTACTTTCAATCCAATGCAGGGCATCGTCTAACATCCCTACGTAACCGGAAAATTCTTGACCCAAGGTTAAGGGGGTGGCATCCTGCATATGAGTGCGGCCGATTTTTACTATATCTTGCCAGGCGGAGGCTTTAGTATTGATAGCATCTCGTAAGGCTTTCACGCTAGGAATTAAATTTGATGTCACCGCCAAGACTGTAGCGATACACATGGCGGCGGGGAAAGAGTCGTTAGTGGACTGGCACATATTTACATGGTCGTTAGGATGGACGGGTTTTTTACTGCCTAAAGGAGTCCCCGCTAACTGACAGCAGCGATTAGAAATCACTTCGTTGATATTCATGTTGAATTGAGTGCCGCTTCCCGTCATCCATACTTTCAGGGGGAATTGATCGCGATGTCGCCCCTCTAATAGTTCGTCACAAACTTTACAGATCAAGTCTCTCTGTTCATCGGTCAGTCTACCGCCGCGATAATTAACGATCGCGCAAGCTTTTTTTAAAATCGCGTAGGCGGGGATCATTTCCCCTGGCATGGGGTCATCGCCGATGTTAAAGTAGTGTAGCGATCGTTGTGTCTGCGCCCCCCACAATTTATCAAATGGAACTTGGACTTCGCCCATACTATCTTTTTCGATCCTGAATTCCGTCATATAACCCCAAGTGCCATTTCAATCAACGATTATCATTCTATATTAAGGAAAACTGGGCGCAAGGCCTGCGCCCCCTACCATCCCTTTGTCGATGAATTTAAACCACTATCCCTACCCCGGACAAAGACGAGTAATTCTAGCCCATCGCTACGCCGTAGCCACCAGTCAACACCTGGCGAGTTTGGCCGCTATAGAAATCTTCGGGGCGGGGGGAAACGCGGTCGATGCCGCCATCGCCGCCGCTATCAGTTTAACCGTGGTTGAACCTACTTCCAACGGCATCGGCGGCGACGGTTTCGCCCTCGTCTGGGATGGCAGTTTACACGGCTTCAACGGTTCGGGAAAAAGTCCCAGTACCTTGACAATTGACAAATTTTCTGCATACGCCACCA
Source organism: Chlorogloea purpurea SAG 13.99 (assembly GCA_016903695.1). GTDB lineage: Bacteria > Cyanobacteriota > Cyanobacteriia > Cyanobacteriales > Microcystaceae > Chroococcopsis > Chroococcopsis gigantea_A. The sequence goes on along the minus strand of JADQBB010000012.1, from coordinate 102,521 downwards.
TGCCAGAGCGGGATTGGCTAACCGTCACCGTACCTGGTACGATTTCCTTGATGCGAAAATTATGGGATAGATGGGGAAAATTGCCTTTTGAACAGTTATTCGCCCCCGCTATCCGTTACGCTGAAAATGGTTTCCCCGTCTCTCCCGTGACGGCAGAAGCGTGGCAAAGGGCGGAAAGTATATTTCTCTCCCTTACTGAGTCGAGATTTCAGCCTTTCCGAGAGGTATTTTTCCCGCGCGATCGCGCACCAAAAACGGGGGAAATTTGGGGTAGTGGTCTTCACGCGTCGACTTTAGAGGAAATAGCGGCGACTGGGGGTGAAAGTTTCTACCGGGGCGATTTGGCCCGGAAAATCGCTCGTTTTGCGGCGGCCACGGGCGGATTTATAGATGAGGAAGATTTGGCGGGCCACCAATGTCTTACAGTAACTCCTATTTCTACTAATTATCGGGGGGTTGATGTGTGGGAAATTCCCCCTAATGGCCAGGGCATCGCTGCGCTTATGGCTTTAAATATTCTGGAGGGTTACGATATGGCCCAATATCCCAGGGATTGTGGGCTTAGTTATCACCGTCAGATAGAAGCGATGAAGTTGGCTTTCGCTGATGTCTACCATCATGTGGCCGATGCGGGTTGGATGGAGGTGACAGTGCCTCAGTTACTGGATAAAGCTTACGCGCGGAGTCGTCGAGAGTTGATCACGGATGCGGCGATCGATCTGGCGAGTCCAGGTTTACCCAGAGGCGGTACAGTATATCTATGTACAGCCGATCGTGATTTGATGGTGTCTTTCATCCAGTCTAATTATGATGGCTTCGGCAGCGGTCTTTTAGTTCCCGATACGGGTATCGCTTTACATAATCGGGGTGCGGGATTTACTTTGGAGTCGGGTCATCCCAATGTAGTGGGCCCTGATAAGCGACCTTTTCATACGATCATACCTGGATTTTTAACGAGGGACGGGAAAGCGATCGGCCCTTTCGGAGTTATGGGCGCGCCGATGCAACCCCAGGGGCACTTACAAACCCTCGTCAATGGGGCCGATTATGGATTCAATCCTCAATCGATTTTAGACGCTCCTCGATGGCGATTTACAGGGGGAAATAAAGTGTATATAGAAGAGGGTACGCGTCGAGAAATAATAGACGATTTAATCCGGCGCGGTCACGATGTGGAAATTATGCCCTATTACCATTTTGGCAAGGGACAAATTATTCTCCGGCAAGATAATATATTTGTCGCTGCCTCGGAACCGCGGGCTGATGGTTTGGCTTTAGGATATTAGCTTTTTCCCTCTAGGAAACCCATAAGGTTTGACCGCTACTGTTAAAATTTATAGAACTCTTTTTCTTTTTATCTATGAACCTACCCGCTAAACTGGAAGACTTACCGTTTATATTAGTTCCCATTTTAGTGATTATCAGTTGCTTAGTGATCGGGTTACTATTCGAGCATAAAGTCATTACTAAATTATTAAAAATATCTCAAACGAGAGAATTAAAGCTTTCGGAAATAATCTTGCAGTCGTTGCGGGGTTTTAGTGTGGTCTGGTTTTTGATTCTCGGCTTCTCCATCGCCCTATCCCTACCAAGCTATCCAATTTTTCCCGCTTTAAATCTTTTCATCAGGAAAATTTTAATTATTTCTTTTCTCGGCTCTACCACTTGGGTGATCGCTCTTATCTCTGTGGGCTTACTACGACTTTATACCACCAGAGATGATGGAATTTCTCCTTTAACTTCCCTGTTCGAGTTTCTGGCGAAAGTTTTAATCTTCACCATAGGGTTTTTAATCATACTGCAATCGATCGGTATCTCGATAACGCCGCTGTTAACCGCTTTCGGGATTGGTGGTGTCTCCATCGGTTTAGCCTTACAGAATACCCTATCGAATTTGATGTCTGGCATAAATATTATCACTTCTAAGAAAGTAAGACCGGGAGATTATATCCAACTTAAAAGCGGAGAATCGGGGTACGTGATCGACGTAGACCTCAAATATACTATCGTTCAGGAGATAACCAATAACCTTTTAGTCATTCCCAACACCCAGATAATCACCTCTAGTTTCAGAAACTATAGCCTACCCAACAAAAGTTTATTAATCCCCGTCGATACGGGTGTAACCTATGATAGCGACTTAGAGCAAGTAGAGGCGGTGACATTAGAAGTGGTGCGGGAAATTTTAGACTCTATGCAACCGGAAGTGGCGAAGAGTTATCAACCGTTCATTCGTTATAACCGTTTCGATTACTCTAGTATTATCCTCACCGTTTATCTCAAGGTACAGGAAGACGAATTTTTTGAACATATCGAGGTGAAACACGAATTCATTAAAAAACTGCACCAGCGATATAAAGACGAAGGGATCAAGATCAGTTATCCTTTACAGTGGGGATATTTTCCTAGAAGCGATCGAGACCCCTTTTTAAACAACAATGAACCGCGATAATCTAACTTTATACCTGCGCCTCACCTCAGAAATAATAGCTTTACCGATTCCCGAAGAATATGTAGAGTCCGTGGTTATTAATTTAGAGAGAATGGAAAATTTAGCCCAATTGGTAATGGACTTCGAGATAGACGACACTATAGAAATCGCGCCTATTTTTCAACCCTAGGGGGCAAGAGATAAAAGTGGAAATAACATCTGCAGTTGAGATCGCTAAAAATATTCAAACAGGGCAGATTACAGCGGTCAAAATCATCGAAGCCACATTGGAGCAGATAGAAGCCCAGAAACATCTTAACTGCTTCACGGCTATTTTCTCCCAGAAAGCTTTGAGAGAAGCGGAAAGCATCGATAGGAAAATCGGTCGGGGAGAAGCGATAGGCCCACTAGCCGGAGTGCCTTTCGGGGTAAAAAATCTTTTTGACATCGCCGGAGTAGTAACCTTAGCGGGGGCGAAAATCAACCAAGATTATCCGCCCGCAACCCATTCCGCGTTCGCTGTGAGAGAGTTAGAAAAAGCGGGGGCGATTCTCGTGGGGGCCCTAAATATGGATGAGTACGCCTATGGATTCGTCACTCGAAACAGTCACTATGGCCCTACGTTAAACCCTCTCGATCCTAAACGAATTGCCGGGGGATCGTCTGGCGGATCAGCTTCCGCAGTAGGAGCCAAAATATTACCCCTGTCTTTAGGGTCTGACACTAATGGTTCGATACGTGTTCCTGCGGCCTGTTGCGGTGTGTTGGGATTTAAACCCACTTACGGCAGATTATCGAGGGGAGGAGTGTTTTTATTTTCTAGTAGTTTGGATCATATAGGATTATTCGCTAACGGGGTCAAAGATCTAGCCTTGGCATTTGACGGGTTACAGGGTTACGATGAGAGTGACCCTGTTTGTACGCTCCAACCACCCCAAACCACTTCGCCTTTCTTGGAAGATGGCATAGAAAGTGTGAGAATTGCGATCGCTGACGGCTATTTCACTCAGGGCGCCCAAGCCGAAGTATTAGAGGCGGTAGAAAATGTGGGCCGGTTATTGGGGGTGACGAGAAGGGTGATGATTCCAGAGAGCGAGCGAGCGCGGGCCGCCGCTTTTATAATAACGGCAGTAGAAGGCGCGAACTTACATCTAGAAAGACTCAGACACAGATTACATGATTTTGACCCCGCCACCAGGGATAGATTTTTAGCGGGGGCTTTAATTCCGGGGAGTTGGTATATTCAAGCCCAAAGGTTTCGAGTTTGGTATCGGCAACGATTACGGGAGATATTGGGTGAGGTGGATTTAATCCTCGCCCCGACTATTCCCTGCGTTGCCCCTTTACTATCACAAGAAACCGTCACTATCAGTGGAGAGGATATATTAATACGCCCTTATCTGGGGCGTTTTACCCAGCCTCTATCCTTTATCGGCTTACCTGTGCTATCCTATCCCATCAGAACGGCGGAGGGTTTGTCTATAGGAGTGCAAATTATCGGCGCGCCTTATCGTGAGAAATTGATTCTTCAAGTGGCGAGAATTTTAGAGAAGTGCTTTTAGAGGTGAACAACAGTTATTATGGTCGAGGCAAAAAAATCTCCGTTAAAGTCTATAGGAATTTATCATCCTTATTTTTTAGGCGGGGGTGCGGAAACTGTAGCCTTATGGATATTAGAGGCACTTAAAGATCAATACGATATAACTCTTTTCACCTCTAGTGATTTAAACTGGGAAAAACTAAATTTAATGTACGGAACTTCTTTGGATAAAGACGCTATCAAAGTTCGTTCTCTATTCCCTGGTATTTTTTTGAAACCGGCCAACTTTTTGCTCGCTAATCTTAAACAGTTCAAACAGTTCGCCACTCATCAAACTTTAGCCGAACTCAAAAAGTATAATCAGGATTACGATTTAGTTTTCTCTACTTATAATGGAGCCGACTTGGGTAAACCTGGAATTCAATATATTCACTGGATACAGGTAATCGAGGGGTCTAAACCAGACAAAAATTATTACAATCGACTGTCTAACTTCTCTTTAGATAACCTCAAAAAAAATCACTCTTTAGCCAATTCTAGAGTAGTAGCCGATTGTGTGAAGCAAACCTATGGAATTAATTCCAGCGTCATCTATCCTCCAGTAGTAATTCAATCTTTTGAAATTCCTTGGCTCAGTAAAGAGAATGCTTTTGTCTGTAGCGGCAGATTAGTAGAAGCTAAACAACCTCACCGGGTTATTAAAATCTTAAAGGCGGTGCGAGAACGGGGAGCCGACGTAAAACTCTATATTACCGGGGGCGGAGGGGGCAGCTACCAAAACAAGTATAAAAGATTTCTCGACAAAATCGTAGCGGAAAATTCTGACTGGGTTAAAGTTCTTGAAAATCTTCCCTATACTGATTATTGCCAGTTACTGTACAGGTGCAAATATGGGATTCATTTCAAGCAGGAACCCTTCGGTATTTCTGTGGCGGAAATGGTAAAAGCGGGGATGATCGTTTTGGGACGCGCTCAAGGTGGGCAAGTAGAAATTATCGGGGCGCATAATCAAGAGTTACTGTTTAACAACGATGTAGAAGCTATTGAGAAAATAGTGCGAGTTTTAAGTGATGAAACTAAGCAACAACAACTATTGCAGTCGTTAGAAACGCAAAAGCATTTATTTTCAACTCAAAAATTTATCAGGGAAATCCAAGAAGTGGTAGCAGAATATTTTCAGGGTAAATTATGAATATTATTATAGCTATAGAATTTTATAGGAAGGGAGGTGTCGAGAGGACTATTATTTCCTTGATACCTTATTTACTTAATTACGTTAATAAACTTGTAATCGTTCTGCCCGCACAAGAGACGGATTATTTTCGCTCTTTGTTACCTCAGTCAGATAAGCTGATTTATGAAACCTTCGCTTTAACTCCGAAAAGTAGTGAGTCTAAATTATTTAATAGCTTATTTATAGTTACTAAGTTATTTAGTAAGCTTAAGCAACCGAAGTTTTACGCAACTATATATTATCGGATCGAGAGAGCGAGAATTAGTGCCAGGTTAAATCAGTTAACCCGACAGTACAGGGCTACTCATTGTTTGTATCCCATTATTAATCGGTTGCAACCACCTAAAATTAATATCCCATTGAGTGGTATTTCTCACGACCTGTTCTGGCACTTCGCTCCTTTAGTATATTCACAATCTTTTATTGATAGCTACGATATTTCTCTACGATCTTGGTTGGAAAAAGCAGATATTGTTTTTACAGTATCGCAAAAAACTAAAGAGGATATACTTAAAATTTTTCCCTCAGCTAAATACCAGGAGAAGTTAAAACCGGTTCCTTGGGCGGGATTGATGGAGCAAAATGAGTACCGGGTCATCGCCGAGCGAGTGAATCCCATCTTTTATTTCCCTTCTTCTTTCGGCATATACAAGGATCATTTAACAGTGATTAAAGCTACTATCAAATTAGTTAAAAAAGATATTAAAAAATTTAAGATAGTTTTTATAGGTAAAGAAACAGATAGCTTGGTTGATGGAAAACTACGTTTAACTCAACAGTTGTCAACCAAAGAATATCAAGATTATTTGCAAGAGTGTTGTGAAGTGTACGAAAACAATAAAGAAATCATCTCTACCCATATAGAAGGGTTGGGTTATTGTGATTACGAACGAGTAGAGCATTATTACCGAACTTGTTCCTGTGTTTTAATGCCTTCCCAATACGAGGGTTTCGGTTTAGCCGTATCTGAAGCTTTAATGTGGGGAATACCAGTAATCGCCTCCGAGTTGGATGTGTATAAAGAGCAAGTCCAATTATATCAATCCGAGGATAGAATCGTGTTTTATACTCCTGGCAACGCGGATGAGTTAGCCCAGTGTATGGAAAACTTCCTTAACAATCCCATGCCCAGATTATCAGGTGAAGAAGCGCGAGAAAAAATGGCACTCTGGACGTGGGATGATGTAGCTAGAAAGTATGTGAGTGTACTCCAACAAACAAGCGAAAATGCAGGTTAAAAGTTTACATATCTATCCGCTCAAGTCCTGTAGGGGCATATCTCTATCAGAGTCAGAAGTGACGGAGAAAGGTTTTAAAAACGATCGAGAGTATATGATCGTCGATGATAAAGGGCAATTTCTCACCCAGCGACAATACCCCAAGTTAGTTACTCTGGGGGTAGAAATCAGGGGAGATAACTTGTGCCTGTCCACGGCAGTCTCACAACAATTGGAGTTACAACCGACGCTCACGGGAAAGCTTATCCCGGTAAGAATATGGCGCGACGTAACCACAGCGATCGATCAAGGGAATGAAGTAGCCCGATGGCTGGAAAATTTCCTCGGCTTCCCCTGCCGTTTAGTCAAACAATCACCCCATCATATCAGACCCACAGATCCGAAATACGCCATCGACGATCGCACTCCCGTGAGTTTCGCCGATGGCTATCCTTATTTAATAACCAATACCGCGTCTCTAGAAGAATTAAACCGGAGAATAAACGATGATAGGGATAAAGCGCCGATGGATCGTTTTCGTGCCAATATCGTCATAGAAACCCGTGAGGCTTTTATCGAAACTCGATGGCGAGAGATCACGATCGCTGATGTGAAATTCGCTCTCGTGAAACCCTGCACCAGATGTATAATTACAACTACTGACCAGGATACGGGGGAGAGAAATCCCCATCAAGAACCATTAAAGACCTTGCAAACTTTTCGCAAGGGGCCTGAGGGTATTATGTTCGGTGAGAATATGATTCCCCGACGAACAGGGATAGTGAAAGTAGGTGATGAAGTTAAAGTTATCAATAGCAGTGATTCGTGAAAACGAGAAATGAGTTATCACTGAGGTTACGATCGATCAGTTGTTTTCAAATGTACTTGTTAGCTTTTCCCGCCGTGATTCTCGCCACTTCAGGAGAAAACGCAAGCTGATAAAGTAGGTGATTATAGCGGCGATGATACCCGTGAGCAAACAACCGATGAACATAGTAATCAAGAAGTCTCCTCCTAGATTAAGGAGGGAAGTTATAAAAGTTTCATCGGGTTTAAAGGAACTAAAATCTATAGGATTATCAGGCTTACCTGATAGCCACTCGCCCACTTTATAATTAAAAGCGAAGAGGGGAATATAGGTGAGGGGATTACTAACCCAAGTAGCGGCGGCGGCGGCGATTTTATTTCCACGCACTATGAAAGCGAAGAAGATGGCGATAAAAATTTGTAAGCCGAACCAAGGAAAAAAACCGCTGAATACTCCCACGGCCAGACCTCTGGCAATTTCTCGCGGATGCCCCTGCAGACGGGTTAATCTAATCAACCAATACCGGGAAAATCGTCCTATTTTCCCTCGGCGGCGCTTGCTAATAGTGGGTTTAATTAAAGTTTTATCCATACTATCCATACAGTTTTCTTCGATTTTAACCGAAAGAGACATTTTTACTGTTATTGAAAAGGGCAAAGATGGACGAATCAACCAAAAGAAAGCCGACTTGTAGGAAATGTTCACTACTTTGGTCGGCAGAAAAAGTTTTGAGTCAACAACAAAGCCAACTGATATAACGATTATCACAAATTAAGCGATCGTTATGACGGATATTGTGAAAACGATCGCTCCTAACTGTTAAAATTTCAGAAACGAGAAGAACAGGGATGTTACACGGGGGAGATACAATCGTCGCTATCGCCACAGCTATCGTGCCGCAGCAGGGTAGTATCGGTATCGTACGTCTATCGGGAAATCAATCCCTAACTATCGCCCAACATATTTTCTCTACCCCCAGTAAAAGCCCCTGGCAGTCCCATCGAATTCTTTACGGTTATATCCGTCATCCCGTCACCGGAGAGACCATAGACGAAGCGTTATTATTGCCGATGTTGTCGCCTAGGTCTTACACCCGCGAAGATGTGATCGAGTTTCACTGTCACGGGGGAATTATTCCGGTGCAGCGAGTTTTACAATTGTGTCTCGAAGAAGGGGCAAGGTTAGCCCAGCCCGGCGAGTTCACTTTAAGAGCTTTCCTCAATGGTAGGATCGATCTCAGTCAGGCTGAAAGTATCGCCGAGATTGTAGGGGCCCAATCGCCCCAAGCTTCACAAATTGCTTTAGCCGGATTAGAGGGCAAGTTAACCCGGCCGATTGGACATTTAAGGAGTGTTTGTCTCGATATTCTCGCAGAGATTGAAGCGAGGATAGATTTTGAAGATGATTTACCGCCTCTCGATTTAGATTGGGTAACACAGAATATTAACGAGATTGTTTCTCGGGTTAAAGAGATTTTGCAGACGGCTCAACGGGGGGAATTGTTGCGGAGTGGGTTGAAAGTAGCGATCGTGGGTCGTCCCAATGTGGGAAAATCAAGTTTATTGAACGCTTGGAGTAGGAGCGATCGAGCGATCGTCACAGATTTACCCGGAACTACAAGAGATGTGGTAGAGTCGCGGTTAGTAGTGAGGGGAATCCCCGTGGAAGTGCTAGACACGGCGGGAATCAGGGATACAGAAGATGTCGTGGAGAGAATCGGCGTGGAGAAATCCCATCGAGTAGCCCAGAAAGCCGATTTGATTTTATTAGTAGTAGACGCTTTCGCAGGTTGGACAGAAGAGGATAAGTTAATTTATGAAAGCGTCAAGGGTAAAAATCTAATTTTAGTAAGCAACAAAATTGATCTAGGTGAGCAAAATAATTACCCACCAACTATCGAGCATAAAGTGAAAACTTGTGCCGCACAAAATTGGGGTTTAGAGGAATTAGAAGACAAAATTATCGAGATCATCGCCGGGGATAAATTAGTGGCTAATGATTTAGATATAGCCGTCAATCAAAGACAAGCTGCCGCCTTGACCACCTGTCAGATGGCGCTGATACAAGTTCAAGAAACTATGATGAATGGATTGCCTTTAGACTTTTGGACGATCGATTTAAGAACCGCTATTGCCGCTCTCGGAGAAATAACGGGGGAAGATGTGACCGAATCGGTATTAGATAGAATCTTTAGTAAATTCTGTATCGGTAAATAATCCTCGCAGAAAATTAGTGGTCAAAGCCGACTAACCCCATTCTTGGACTTCTCGATCGTAATGGCGTAACAACTTACCGAATACTGATTCTAGCTGTCCGGTATGATATTCTGGCGGAAAAAATAACTTGCCGAAATTAAAGACATACTCATCTATATTTTGTCCCCAAGATGATACCGTAGTTGACTCTTCTACGAGAGGTTTCGGTTTTCCCATGGTTAACATTCCTATTAACATATTTAGAGAACTTGGCATGGTTTTGGTCAGTCGTAAACTGATGTATTCGCTCGATAGAGACTCCACGTAAGCCGGGGTTAAATAAGGTTTATATAATTGCCCTTCTGGGGTTAATTGTTCCACGAAAGCTAAACTTAAACCCCGGATGGCTTTTCTTAAAGGTTCGGCTTTCGCGTCCATTACTTCCTGTACTAAAGTGCTTTGGCCCATCGTACTATTAAGATAACTAATATCGGTGACGCTCATATGAGTCGCCCCTGCCGCTACTAATAAATATTTATCTCCTTTCAACCTCTGAAAAGGTTGTATTTGATGCGCCAAAACCGGAGTGATCCCGTCTTCGGTGGAAGAGAGAAATAAAGTGGGTATCTTCACATCAGAAAGGTCTTGATTGAACAGATAGCCCACGATCGGATTAAGCACGATCGCTCGCGCTATACGATGGTCTTGCAACCACATTTGTTTATAAGGTAATTCGGCGGCCGAACATTGTAACCAGTCGGCAGGAGAGCGTTCTAATGGCTTTAAATTTTGACAAAATGACCTCACCGAACCAGGATTCAACCTCGCCCCCGCTAGAGCTAAGGCGGTATAGCCACCGAAAGAATGACCGATTATCATCACTTTATCTGTATTTAATTTCCATTGAAAATACCCAGGGCGGTTGTTAATTTTTTCTAATTCATCTAGGACAAAACTAACATCTTTAGGTCGATCAATAAATTCGGATTTTGGTAAAATATTTTTTATTTTAAAATTTGATGGCAAATTAACAATGGAATTAATATTACTACCTGGATGTTCGATAGATACTACAGTGAAACCGTGGGATGCTAGATGATAGGCGAGATATTTAAGAAACTTACGATCGGCGGCGAAACCATGAGACATCACCACTAAAGGTTGTTCATTTTTAACCGTGGAATAAATATCGGCTACCAAGTTGCGATCTCGATCCCGATCTCGTAATATGACCGTATCTTGATAAACAAAATGCTCGCCGGTTTTTTCTGGTGATAAGTTAGAAGATATATTCTTGATCGTCTGAGTTTTTAAAGCTGAAGTCAGGTGCGGCTCGATAATTTCCGTTTGGATTTTCGTTTTATTGAGTTGTGTGGCAATATTTATTAAACTACCTATATTCAGCGTCACTTCAGAGCGCGGGTAAGCCTTGAAAATATTCAGTACGTTGATATTCGCAGACCGTTTAAAAGTCCTCTTGAGCGTTAATCGTAGTTCATCAGATGTACTGCCGGGGAACGCAGATTTTAATTGTTCGATCAATGCTTCTCCATCGGGAGAATGTAATAGGTCATCTAAAAACTGTTGGGCGATGAGAGGATCGATATAGATACGTTTTTGTAGTGAATCTTGTGCTTGCTGATTGAGAATAGCACTATAGGGTTTGAGATTGCTTGATAATTTACCTGTGGTGGCGAAAATTTTTAATTCCTCCACGGATACTGTTTTTTCCAAGAAGCCCAACTTCAGGGTGATCCGATCGGCCGCAGATACCGGAAGATTAGACAGCAATAGTGTGGTAGCGATTACAGCGGAATATTTCAGTAAATTCGGGATCGAATGAGTAAAGAGCTTCATTGTGTCATGTTAAGCCCCCCAAGGGGCATCTATTGACAGATTATTATTCTCTATCATTCCCGAAATCTAATGATTTTTCATCATCACACCCGACAAATACAGAAAAATTTAACCAGCCCCCCGGGGGGAGACCCTTTCAGCCGATGACTCGTAACTTGCCCGCCTGCATATAATAGCAAACTCTACTTAAATGCCTAAACTCTTGGCTGGTAAAAGGTTGGTTGAGAAATAAAGCCAGCAACAATTTTTTTTGCTGACAACGAGTCACATAACCCCGGTTCAAAGCTTGCTCGATAATTTCATGTAAAGATTGGACTTCCTGTTCTGCAGAGAGATTAGATAACTCGGTGGTTAACGGTTGCTCTTTCGAGATTAGTACGGATGTTTGCATAAGCTGATTTGAGGGGCTACTATTTCCCAACTCAGATCTTACATAATAAAGGGGTCACAAGTTGTGACCTAGATTGGCCCAAGATAGTGATCTTGATCACGAGGCGGGGGAACTATTATCTTGAAGGGCTTGATAAAGTAGATAAGGTTAAATATCCAGTCTCAATATTAATTACATGGAAGGAATCTTCTTATTTTTGGCGGCTACAACCACCGACATTGAACCAGCGGACAGTTCTTTAGTGTTAGCCGCAGTTCTCTTAAGCTTAACGGTTATTTATTTTGCCAGTAAATTAGGTGGGGAATTATGTTTGAGAATTAACCTGCCGCCGGTTCTAGGAGAATTATTAGGAGGAGTGATCATCGGGGTTTCGGCGTTGAAACTTTTAATCTTCCCAAGCGGCGGCGCGGGAGTGGACGATTCACTAATCATGTCCTTCTTACAAGCTACTTCGAGTTTAACCCCAGAGGCGGGGGCTGGAGTTTTCACGGCAGCCTCAGAAGTCATCTCTGTACTGTCGGAATTGGGAGTGATCATTCTTTTATTCGAGATTGGCTTGGAATCCAATCTACAGGAATTAATCAAAGTGGGGCCTCAAGCTGCGGTGGTAGCAGTAGTCGGGGTAGCCGCCCCCTTCCTCGCTGGTACTTTAGGATTAGTGTATCTGTTCGGATTACCGGTGATTCCGGCTGTATTCGCGGGTGCGGCTTTAACAGCCACCAGTATCGGCATCACGGCGAAGGTTCTGGCGGAGATCGATCGCTTATCATCTACAGAAGGTCAGATCATCATCGGTGCAGCGGTCTTAGACGATATTCTCGGTATTATCGTTCTAGCGGTAGTAGCGAGTCTGGTGAAAACGGGAGAAGTACAGATCAGCCAGGTCGTCTACTTGATTATCAGCGCCTCGGCTTTCGTCGTCGGGGCGATCGCGCTCGGTCGTTTCTTGGGCCCCTTCTACGTGAAATTAGTCAACGGCATGAAAACCAGAGGACAACTGCTGTTAGTCTCCCTGATATTCGCTTTCGTCCTCGCCTATATCGCCCAGGTGATCCAACTAGAGGCGATTCTCGGTTCCTTCGCCGCCGGGTTAGTGCTTGCGGAAACGGAAAAGCGCTCTCAATTAGAAGAACAAGTGATCCCCGTAGCCGATATATTCGTACCCATCTTTTTCGTCTGCGTGGGGGCCAAAACCGATCTGGGCGTACTGAATCCCGCCATTCCCAGTAATAGAGAAGGATTGATCATCGCCTCTTTCTTGATCGTCGTGGCCATCGTCGGTAAAGTGATCACCGGCTTTACCGTTTTCGGCAAAGAAAATATCAACCGCTTGGCGGTGGGCGTGGGCATGATTCCCCGGGGCGAAGTGGGATTAGTGTTCGCAGGAGTGGGTTCGGCGAGCGGAGCCCTATCACCTTCCACTAACGCGGCTATAATCATGATGGTCATCCTCACCACATTCCTAGCACCTCCCCTATTGAGGGTAGTATTTAAAGAACAGAATGTCGATGTTAAACCCCAAGCGAAAATTCCCGAATAATATTGGCCCGCCCAAGGCTCTGAAACTAAAAACCTTATCAATACGTCCCTATTAGCGACTCACACAATCGATTTTCAGCCAATGGTGAGATTTCACTGGTTACTATACAGTATTGTCGGCTTCTTAATTTGGGCGTTACCCGCCCAAGCCGGACAGTTACTATCTTGGCGATTTGAAACTAATAACAATCGTCTCACTTTCACGACTGACGACGGCGTACAGCCACGAGCGCAGTTAATTCCCAATCCGACGCGCATCGTCATCGACTTGCCTGGAATTAGCCTTAATAAAGCCAACATCAATAGACCCATAGGAGGGCTGATAAAAAGTGTCAGGGTTGGTCAATTCGATACCCAAACTACCCGCTTAGTCATAGAAATTGCCCAGGGGTATACAGTAGATCCTCAACAGGTAAAGATCAAAGGTTTATCAGCCACTCAATGGGTAGTAGATTTACCCACACCTCAACCTATCGCCCCGGCCGCCTCTCCCTCGCCCGATAATTCTCCCTCACCCAATAGTAGTTCCAACCGTCCTAGTTATCAGGCCCCCAATAACTCGCCCCCCTCTAGCGGTAACGATGATTTTCAAATCACCCGCAACGGTTTATTCGTCAGGTTAGATCGCAATGGCGACGATCGCTCGATCCGTGTCAAGCGTAATCGCAATGGGCAGAAAATAGATTTCGAGTTACCGACGGCCCTCCTCCCTAGGAGTCTGGTGGGACAGACCCTCCCCGTCAATAGTTACGGGGTCGATAGCGTTCGCTTTGAACAATCGGGACAAAACGCGCGGATAAGCATGACCGTAGCCGATAATAGCCCCGATTGGCAAGGCATTTACAGCCGCTTCGGGGGGTTAGTTCTGCTGCCCCGCGGCGGTTTAAGCGCACTAGAAAGTAACTTTCCCACCTCCGCCCCTCCTTCTCCCTCGCCTAGTTCCCCCCCGGACACTAACCCGACTCCGAAAAGTTCCCTCGCGACGATCACGGAAATGGATCTGACCGGCAGTAATAATTTTCTGTTGATTCGCGGCGATCGTCCCCTCCGTTTCACCAGTAGACTATTACAGAACGGTTTTTTAGAAATCAAGGTTATCGGTGCCCGATTGTCCCCCTCTTTTCGCGGCCCCCAATTCAGCGCCGATAGCCCCATCTATCAGGTGAGAGTCAGGGAAGAGGGTCAAGATACCGTGGTCTTCCTTGTACAGTCCGCTTTTGGCTACAGTTTGGGACAGTTGACCCAACCCAATAACCAGATGTTGGCCTTGGAGTTGCGCTCTTCGCGTCCGGCTTCCACCGCCGCTAATCCCTCGGCACCTACCGACATAATCGTGCCTTCGTCCCCTGGTAATTACACCCCGCCCCGCCCCGCCAATCCCCCCGTCTCCGCCCCGCGGCGCAATGACGGGAAACTTCTCGTCGTCCTCGATCCAGGTCACGGCGGTAAAGATCCAGGGGCGATCGGTATCGGTGGTATCCAAGAGAAAGATATTATTTTACCTATTTCCCAAGAGGTTGCTAGAATTCTAGAACAGCAAAACATTCAAGTTATGCTCACCCGAAACAGCGATTATTTCGTGAGTCTCGAAGGTCGTACCCAAATGGCCAACCGGGCTAACGCCGATCTTTTCGTCAGCATTCACGCTAACTCTATGGGTAAGGGTCGGCCCGATGTCAACGGTCTAGAGGTGTATTATTTCGGAGATAGACGTCTAGCTGACGTTATCTATCGTAATATCCTCAGAAGCGTTAGCATTCAAGATAGGGGTGTGCGTCGCGCCCGTTTCTACGTTCTCAGAACCTCGAATATGCCTTCCACTCTCGTCGAAGTCGGTTTCGTCACCGGCGGCCAAGATGCCCGCAATTTGAGTAATCGAGATTATCGTAATCAAATGGCGGCGGCGATCGCAAGAGGCATCATCGAATATATTCAACGAAATCGTCTTTAATAAAGAAAAGTTTTTGAATATATTCACTCACTTTTTAAATTCTGTTTCAATTATCCTCTAGCTTATCGTGTAAAACTTTTTAATAATCCATGATACAGTCTCAGCGTAGTCCTATAGGAGTGTTTGATAGTGGTGTGGGTGGACTCACCGTTTTGAGAGAACTGAATCATAAGTTACCTCATGAGTCGATCCTTTATTTTGGTGACACGGCCCGACTTCCCTACGGCACTCGTAGCAAGGGGGAAATTATTGGGTTCGTCCGGGAAATTCTAAGTTGGATGACCGATCGAGGGGTGAAAATGGTGGTGATGGCCTGTAATACATCCTCCGCCCTCGCTTTAGAAGAAGTTCGCGACGAATTTCGCTCGCTACCTGTTCTCGGCGTCATCTTACCTGGGGCTAAAAGTGCCGTTCGTTGCGGCAGACGTATCGGCGTTATCGCCACCCAAGCCACGGTACAAAGCGATGCCTACCGTCGAGCTATCCTAGAGATCGAGCCTACCGCCTCAGTCTGGCAGGTGGCTTGTCCCGAATTCGTCCCTCTGATAGAACAAAATCGCATTCACGACCCCTATACTCTAACGGTGGCTCAAGAATACTTGAGACCCTTGTTAAGGGAAAGGATCGATACCCTCGTCTACGGTTGTACCCATTACCGTCATCTTTCTCCCGTTTTCCAGAAAATCCTCTCCCCTGCCATCACGAGGATCGACCCGGCTCAATCGGTGGTGAAAGCGATCGAGAAGGAATTGGCGTTACTAGGGCTGAAAAATTCTCACTCGTCCGCCTCCGTTTCTTTCGCTGTCAGCGGCTGTCCTAGTACGTTCGCTGCCCTCTCCCGTCAGTGGCTTGGTTTTTTACCGACCGTGGAGAAGGTTTATCTTCCCGTATCCGTGAAAATTGATTAACATTTTTCGGGGGGAAAAGTTATGCCGCTTTTTCCTCTAAGTTTGTTTCCACCTTTTTACTAAGGTTAAAAGTAAGTAGATGGTTAATAAATAAGCGATCGGCACGAGCAAAGTCATGGTAGGCATATTTTTAAGAGAGCGAGGGAGATTTATTTCATGGGGAATCCCAGGAAAAATTATGATTAATCCTTTCCGGTTCTTGGTTTCTCATACAGTTATTAAATCCCAAGCTAGGTTACGTGCAATCTAGCTTTTGTCTTAATCTGCTGCTGACGATAATGGTAATTTTTTTAACAGGTCGTAGCCACTTTCAGTTTCTCTGTGATCAAGATTGACAAGAGAAAACTCTTATCTTAACAATCTTTACCCCAGTGTCTGACTGTAAAATTTTAGATCTGCCATTAACAAGCTAACATAAAATGTCTAGCTCTGGGAAAATTTCTCGAAAAAATTTTTGACGGCACGAGCCTTAGAAAAAAGCCAAGAAAAAAATTACTTTTCCTGTTTGCGTTAGGTTATCTTAAAATGAATGTAAGGATATGTAAACTTTCGTAAATATCTCGCCCATTCGGCTAACCCATGATCTCGACTACTTCTTTCTTTGCCCCTGTTGATGAAGACCTAAAGATTTTGACCCAAAATCTGAGAAATTTAATCGGTGCCCGTCACCCTATATTAGCGGCCGCCGCAGAACATTTGTTCTCAGCGGGGGGAAAACGAATCAGGCCGGCGATCGTGCTATTAGTATCGAGAGCGACTTTAGGCGAAGCGGAACCGACCTCGAGGCATAGAAGATTAGCGGAGATCACGGAGATGATCCACACCGCCAGTTTAGTCCATGATGACGTGGTGGACGAAGCTCAGTTAAGGCGCAATGTGCCGACGGTGAATAGCTTATTCGATAATAAAATCGCCGTTTTAGCGGGGGACTTCCTGTTCGCTCAATCCTCGTGGTACTTGGCAAACTTGGATAATTTAGAAGTGGTGAAATTACTGTCAGAGGTGATCCGGGACTTTGCCGAAGGGGAAATTCAACAGGGCATAAATCTTTTTGATACGAGTTTATCGATCGAATCCTACCTGGAAAAAAGTTACTACAAAACCGCCTCTTTGATCGCCAATAGCGCTAAAGCAGCCGGAGTATTGAGCGAAGTACCGAGAGAAGTTTGTGAACACCTTTACCATTACGGTAGAGAATTAGGGCTGGCCTTTCAAATCGTCGATGATATTCTCGATTTCACCTCCGATACTGAAGTCTTAGGCAAACCCGCCGGGTCAGACTTGATCAGCGGTAACATCACCGCCCCCGCCCTTTACGCTATGGCAGAGAATCCCTATCTCGAAGTATTGATCGAAAGGGGATTTTCCGGCGAAGGAGATTTAGAAAAAGCCCTGAGTATTATTAAAGAAAGCCAGGGCATAGAGAAATCTAGAGAATTAGCCTTGGGCTACGGCAAAAGCGCCGTCACTCATTTAACTTGCTTACCGAGTTCTCCCTCTACTCAAGCCTTGATCGATCTAGTCCAGTACAATTTCGGTCGTATTTATTAAATCGATGACTTCAGCTTGTTTTTGCTAAACTGCGGCACGATCATAAATAAAGCCAGCACAATAGCCAAAACGATCGTCACGGTAGCGAAAAAGGGCGTGTAGATATGTTTGATGGCAATAGCTAAAAAAGCCCAAACCAACACCCCAGGGTAAACTCGATCGTTCCTTTTCAGAGCGAAGTATATACCTAAAGCCGTGGCCACCAAGAGAATAGTCACCGCCCATACGAGGTTACTAATACCCCAACCGTCCCAATTGAAAGCCCGGAGGGCCGAGGCGATATTAACGATCGTCGCCACGCTGATCCAGCCCAGATAGAGGCTGATAGGATAATCGATGAACCATTTTTCCCGACCGGCGGTAGAGACGAGATTAATATGAAGCTTTCGATAGAGAATGATCAAGGAAATTAAAATCACCAGCATAGCGATCACCGAAGTTGTGAAAGCTTGATACTGGAAAAGAATGATCCAGAAGATCTGGGCCACACTAGCTAAAGCCAACCAGTAGCCGATTTTTTCTAAACGGGGATGATATTTATTACGCTTGGAAGCGGCATAAAAGCCAAAACCGATCAGACCGATATAAATCAACCCCCAGATAGAGAAGGCGAAATTGGCCGGTAAAACCAGTACATCGTTAAAATACTTGTTGGCAATCTGGCCTACATTCATGCCGCCGATAGGTACGAGATTAGAAACGATGTTAGTGATAAAAGCTAGAATAATCGCAGAGAGGTTAACCCACTGCCGTAGAGAATGTTTATCTACTGCCATAGCTACTGAATTTTATTTACTCATTTATCTACTTTGTACCTTAGCGGTTTTCACAAAAAACCACATCCATCGATCGAGTAAGACTGCTATGATTAAAAATCGTGCTTTCGTATTTATGGAGAGAGAGAGAAAACGGGTAAATCACTCGTTCTATTAAAGCTATGACCACACCTAACATAGACTCGGCGTTAAAACTTATCAAAGAATATAGCTGTGTTGAACCCAAAGTATTAGAAACGGAACAAGACCGGGAAGAACTGCGCCAAGCTATAATATTAATCACTCACTTATCTGATTTTCTCAATTTTGGCATTTGCGCCGATAATCCACAGCAAGCTTTAGACACTTTAACCCATTATTTAAGAGCGTTAAGCTATGAGTACGAGCCGCAATTTGCGGGGGAGACAGTTGATAGTAGCGGCATCTATCTTAAGTTCAATACTCGAAAAATGTCTTATTACCTAGACGCGTATACGGGAACTTATCGGGGTGTTTTAATATCGTGCCAAGGTGAAAACGAAGGGTTAGTAGGAACCTACGGGCATTTTCCTTTAAATTTATTTATTAGCGACTAAAGCCATGTCAACGGTAGAAGATTTAATCGTTCAAATCCAAAAAGAAGCGGAGAGAGAAGAATTTCCCCTCGATTTTCCCGTCTATAAAATTGCCAGAAAAGAAGCTTATAAACCGATTCTTTACGGGGGAAGTTTACAAACGGGCTTATGTTTTTTCGGGCGAGATTTGGGAAAAGATGAAGTTATGGAAGGACAGCCCTTGATCGGCGCATCAGGAACCTTGGTAAGAGAAGGATTTTTCCAAGTTTGGCAGGGGGTGAAACCCAAAAACAAACAGGATCTCTTAAAGGTAAACGAGCAAATTTTCCTTACCAATACCGTACCCTATAAACCGCCGGGGAATAAAGCTTACAGCACTGGAGTGAAAGAGCGTTTCCGACCCTTTCTAGAAAAATTATTAGTGTTGTACTGGAAAGGAGATACGATCATTACTTTAGGGACAGAAGCTTTTAAATGGTTCGCACCATACGGCAAAAAAGGCGAAGTGAACCAATTTTATCTCAGGGACGATCGCTTTACAGCCGGGTTGAAAGTGACCTTGAAAGCGATCGATGACGGGGGACAAGAACATCACAAAGAAGTAACCTTATTGCCCCTACCCCATCCCTCGCCCCTGAATCAGCAATACTATCACCTTTTCCCGGAAATGTTAAAAGAGAGACTGGGCGGGCTGAAATTTTAATGCGTATCTACGGCAACAGAAGTTTAAAAACCGTGACGGGGGAGTTAACCCGCCCCACTACCTCTAGGGTGAGGGAAGCCTTGTTTAATATGTGGCGGGAAGATCTAGATAATTGTCACTGGCTCGATCTCTGCGCTGGTAATGGCACTATGGGAGCGGAAGCCCTTTGTCGGGGGGCGAAATTGGTGGTAGGTATCGAGAAATACGGGAAAGCTTGCAGTGTCATCGAACAAAATTGGCAGATGGTAGCCACATCAGAACAAGAATATCGAGTTATCAGGGGGGATGTGGTGGCAGGGTTAGGAAAATTAGGGGGGGTGAAATTCGCTCGAATCTACTTTGATCCACCGTACGAAAGCGGCTTGTACCTGCCAGTTTTGCAGCGCTTGGGGAGGGGTGAAATCCTGTCCCCATCCGGGGAGATAGCCGTGGAACACGATCGGAAAAGTTGGCAGGCTTCAGAAATTGAAGGCTTAGAGTTAATCCGTCAGAAGTCCTACGGCAATACCGAACTGAGCTTTTATACGTTAGATACGAAGGTTAACTAAGAGCATTCCCTATTTTTCCATTTAAATACCTTTTTCTATGGGACTGACATCACCCTCGGCGCTCCCGTATTCTGAAGATAACCAGAAGAGGAAACCAGCCATGTTATCTACCAGAACCAACAACACTTTCATCCGTAACTATATAGTCGCCGCAGTATCCGTTATGGCTATGAGTATGGGAGTTGCCGACTTGGTTAATAACCCCGCTAGATTAGCTCAACAAGATAGATTAGATGGTTACGGACGTTATGTAGGCGCAGGATTAGTTAACTACGCTCAAACTTTAGATCGTTAATTTCATACAGCCATCGTTCCAGTCTGTCACCTAAAGCTGAGAGAGAGTAATGAGATTGAACCGACCGACGACACATAGAGCGATCGATTTCCCCCAAGCGACTCAGCGCCGCCACCAACCCATCGATACTATCGGGTTGTACCAAAAATCCAGTTTTTCCATCTTCGATAATTTCCGCCGGGCCGCCCCTTCCATAAGCGATTACAGGCACGCCGCAGGCCAAAGCTTCAATACACACATTACCGAAAGCTTCCAACCATCTTGGAGTCATCAGTAGAGCGCTACATTCTTTTAACTGTCGCTGTAGTTCTAGAGTGGGTAAGAATCCCCGATAATCGATGGGGCCGTATCGCTCCTGTAGGGATTGCCAATACTCCAGGTTGGCAATCTGTCCGAAAACTTTCAGAGGTAATCCCACCTTTTTTGCCGCTATAATACCATCTTCTAAGGCTTTTTCCGGTGCGATCCTGCCCACCCAAGCCAGTGTGCCATCGGCGGCGGGAGAAAATTCGTATAAGGACAGATCCAGCCCATTACCCAGAATTTGCAAGGGTGCGGATAAATTAAAACTTTGCGCTTGAGTTGCACTATGAAAGGCTAGTAAATGGGGGGCTGTTCGATGGGTTTTAATAATGATGTCATCCATCGCCTCGCTCAGGGAAGCCATGCTTACTATATGAGCCACGGGACGATCGAAAAAGGGCGTAAGGTAAAAAGGCAACCAATCGTAAGCGAAATTAACAATCACGTCGAAATTTTCTTGCACCTGCCTGGCACGATTCCACATATTGCCCAGAACCGAATCGGCCGGAAACGATATAGGGGCGTCTCTACCTCCGTTTTGGGCGGAAACTTGTAACTCGCCGGGGATGGGAATGATCTGTAGTCCATCGAGGCCCGAACCTTGAGGAGCGATCGTTTCTAAAGTATGACCCCGACGACCCATCTCCGTGGCCATATTGTACAGGGTTAACTCCACACCGCCGCCTGCGCCGGAACCTAAAGGGCCGACGGGAGTGGATACGAATAATAACTTCAAACTCAATTTTAGGCCTCGGTGGAATTGGTTTCTGTATAGGAAGAGTCTTGAATATCTTCTGGTTCGCCCACGGTGTGCATAGGGCCGATGTCGAGACGGGGGGGTAATTGGATATTAAGCTGACGCATGGCCCATTTAGCCGTTTCTTGCACTTCTGGATCGTTATCGTCGATCGCGTGAGCGATTAGCTGACTGATCTGGGACATAATGTCATAGATCCTCGTTAAGTCTCGAATGGCATTTTTCCTGACTTGGGGATTTTTGTCTTGGAGGGATATAGCTAGAGCCTGATTCATCGGTCTGAGGGTGCGAGTACAGATTTGGGCTAAAGCTTCTAAAATTAAACTCCGCTCGTAGGAGTCCCCGTCCATCATGGCTTCTACCATCGGTTGCATGGCGCGCGAATCTGACACTTGAGCTAACTTCCAAATCGCCCGACGACGGCTTCTAGGATCTTCATCAGACAGACTATCTAACAAAGATAAAATTAAATCCGGGTTAGGAATCTTACTGGTAGATTGAACTTGTAGTGAATTTTCCGTGGCTACTTCGTATTCGTCATCCGATAACCTATGGTTATTACTATTTACTGCGCCCTCGGTAGAACCGCCGCCCCAATTTTTTTTAGGCGATTTTTGCGATTGAGAACCCTCCACTATTCTTTTAAGGCGCTCTTCCTTGTTTAAATGCAGGTCTGGTTTGTACTTCGATAAAACAGAAATTAATATTCCGACTAGTGCCAAGCTCAGTAACAGAGAGCCGATGATTAAAGGAACCGGGATACTGTTGGAGTTAGTTCCTGATGTGGGGGCCGGAGTTTCCACTTCCGTGGTAACGGGACTTTGGGGGCTAGAAACCTTTTGAGCTAATAGATGATGACCGTGGTGATGCTTCTTGGCGGCAATAGGAGCGTTATTGGTGTAGGGAAAATTTTGTGCCGATACTTTTAAGCCGTTAAGTGGCAATATTCCCCAGTAACTTATAAATATAAGTGATAAAACACAGAATGGAGATTTTATCATAAGATTAGTTTTTTAAGTGATTTCGCCCTATGGTTAATCTTTTATAGATGAATTTTTTAAATAGTCTATGGGTTTTTCTGACCGGTCGGTCTGCGCTTAAATTTGATTGAGAGATTATGTCCATTGATTTTAACTGAGGATCAGCAAAATTCCTAATATTCTTTAAATTCTTTGTTTCGTCCAGTTGTCGGACTGTATACTCGTATGTACTTGCCAGTCAGGTTCTGTGTCGGGAAAATCACTACGATAGTGGCCTCCTCGGCTTTCTTGACGGAATAAAGCACTTTTGAGGATTAAATAGGCTACATCGAGTAAATTTAGTGTTTCTTGACATATTCTTAATTGTTGCTCTGCCGAAGGGTTAGATAAAGTCAAAGATTGCCCAGGTTGTATCTGTTCGAGTAATTGAGTACTTTGATAATGACTGCATTTTTCCCGCCATTGCTCCACTTGAATAATAGACTCCCCTAGAGTTTTTTCTTCACGACAAATACCGGCACTCTGCCACATTAATATCGGTAGCGCCAGGCGAATCGTCTCAATGTAGCGTAGCTCTTCTGACCAATCATCCCCGATGACGAGAGCATTTTTATCTTCTGCCCTCTCTACCGATATTGATAATTCTATATGGCGTAATTGTTCCGCAAACACCACACACTCTAATAGGGAGTTACTGGCGAGACGATTGGCTCCTTGAACACCAGTGCTAGCAGTTTCACCGATAGCGTACAGGCCGGGTAAGGAAGTTTGATTATCCAAACCCGTTTCAATTCCTCCCATCCAATAGTGAGCCGCGGGAGTGACGGGAATTAGCTCTCGAAATACATCCACGCCCCATTTCTGACAAACGCGGATGATATTCGGAAAACGATGGCGGATTTTGGGCGGTGCGATCGGCTTTAAATCGAGGTAGACTCGATCGAGCGCCGGTTGAGAGGAAGTTTTCGCCAGATGATGAAATATGGCACGACTGACCACATCTCTTGGCGCTAATTCTCCGGCGGGGTGATAATCAAAAGCGAAGCGTTTACCATCGCCGTCTACTAAATGCGCTCCCTCTCCCCGCACCGCCTCACTAATCAGAAATCGGGGCGCGCCAGGTACACTTAAAGCCGTGGGATGAAACTGAAAAAATTCTAAATCCCTGACAACGGCCCCGGCGCGCCAAGCTAGAGCCACACCATCGCCGGTACTCACTGACGGGTTAGTGGTTTGGGCGTAAACCTGTCCCCCGCCGCCGGTAGCGAGAATTACCCCTTTCGCCCCCAGCCAAGATATTTTATTGTCATAAAGTAGGCTGATGCCCCGACAACGCCCCGCCTCTATCCAAAGGCTCAAAGCGAGGGAATTGGGAATGATCTCTGTATTGGGGCGTTGTTGTACCTTTTCCATCAGGGTAGTGACGATCGCTCTCCCAGTTTGATCGGCTGCGTGTAATACCCTGGGGCGGGAGTGCGCCGCTTCTAAAGTCATGGACAGTTTTTTCCCCTGGCGATCAAAGCTTACTCCTAAATCCACGAGGGACTCGATCGCCTGGGCGGCCTCATTGACGAGAAATTCTACCGCCTCCGGTTCGCACAATCCGGCCCCGGCTTTCATCGTATCGCTGTAGTGTAAATCCGGCGAATCGGTGGGGTCTATGGCTGCCGCTATTCCTCCTTGGGCCCAATCACTCGCCCCTGTTTTGATGCTTTCTTTGGTGATCAGACAGATGCGATAATCTTCGGGGAGGCAGAGACAGGCGTATAAACCGGCGGCTCCTGAACCGACGATGATCACGTCATAATAAGGTCGGGGAGAATGGGCGGATAACATTTTAGAATTTATAAATTCTATCTATCATAACTTTACCCGGAGGATGGTATCTATAAATTAAGGGTGAGCTTTCGCCCACCCTCGTTAGTATCGTTTCCTGGAAATTCTAGTAAACTCCCGGGTTAAAGCGATCGTCGCCTTCGATGAACTCTTTCGCGGGAGGGGTAACGGTGAATTTATCGATATTCGCCTGTAAACGCTCTTTCTGTCCGCTCGATAGTCCGGTGATATTCAATACATCATTGACTTCATCGTAGGGAGCATTTTTGATAATTTTTCCCGCCAGGTTGGGGTAGAATCCTCTTAAGCCGCGGAAATCACGGATGTCGCTGTTATTGAGATCGATTTTTTGACCGAACTCGGTGGTTAATTTAGCGTCAGCAGCGTTCAAAACAGCTAAGGAAGCTGAATTAACGGCTTGAGCTTGTGGTTGACCGGAAAGGAAACAACCCACTGCTAGAGTAACGATAAGTAAAAAACGGACTACGCCTTTCATTGAAGTTTCTGCCTCCTAACAAGATTATTTTGTGTCTGGGGATCGTGGTTAACTGTTAAAAAATATATATGATCGCATTTCATATAATACCGCAGTTTCCTCCATTAGTTTCTCAGACCAGGCAAATTGAGCGCAAACAATTGTTATAAATCTCTAAAACTCTCTAGGGATGTAGTAAATACTGTGGCAATATAGAGAGTTGGTTCCGATGATCATGTTATAGGAAAAGAAAACTATGGCTCTCCAATTAGGCGATGTAGTACCAGATTTCACTCAAGATTCCAGTGAAGGCTCTATCTCTTTCCACGAGTGGGCGGGAGATAGCTGGGTCGTGCTTTTTTCCCATCCCGCGGATTATACTCCTGTTTGTACTACAGAATTGGGTACGGTGGCGAATCTCAAACCGGAATTCGATAAACGCAATGTGAAAGTGATCGCTCTCAGCGTGGATAACGCCGATTCTCACCGGGGCTGGATCGAAGATATTAACGAGACGCAAAAAACCACCGTCGATTATCCAATTCTAGCGGACGGCGATCGTAAGGTTTCCGACCTCTACGGTATGATCCACCCTAACTCTTTAAATAGTCTCACCGTGCGGACAGTATTTATCATTGACCCGAATAAGAAATTGCGGTTATCCTTAACTTATCCGGCCAGCACCGGTAGAAATTTCGAGGAAATTCTCAGAGTTATCGACTCTCTGCAATTGACCGATAATTATGGAGTGGCCACGCCCGCTAACTGGAAAGATGGAGATGACTGCGTGGTAGTGCCTTCGATTCCCACCGAAGAAGCGAAAAATAAATTCCCCAAAGGAGTCACGGAAGTCAAACCCTATCTGCGTACCACTCCCCAACCGAACAAATAAAATTTACCCAGGGGGGAAATGTCCCCCCGCAGTTCACACCGCCCATGAAGGGATCTAACCTCGTTGTACCTGGTATCGTTTTAGGGGTTTTAGCCGCGGTGATGGCGGCGAGTAACCCCCAACCAACGAATTATGTGGATTACGCTTCCGATCGTTTTATCGCCGAAGCTGAAAAAGTAGTGTGTGATAGAACCGGCTACTGCGATATTGATAAGATGCCAGTGATCGGTAAGAACACTATCAAGAATAATTTATTGAAACCGGCGATCGAGAATTCTACCAAACGGGATAATATGGGTTTGTTCAGCATCTATACCACCGAATTTCCAGGTGTTGTCACGGTGAAGACCCTGGGGGTTTTCGGCAATTTCATTACCTATCAACAAAGCAAGTCCTGACCCCACTCGTGGCGGTTTGAGAAAAATCGATTAAATTTACAATTCCTTAATATTTGTCACCCCTACCGTGATATGATTTTTCTGGCTTGCCTCGGCATGATTGCAGAGAAAGCCGATCGACCATTTAGATTAGGCTATAGCTCATAAGCGTGACCGAATCGTACCCGACACCTGAACCCCAGTCCCCGACTGAAAACCGAACCCGAAAAGACCCGATGCAAGAGTATTATCAATTGCAAAATACCTTGTACCGGTGGACGCTAATCTTTACCGTTCTCTTCTTTGGAGCGGTTTGGTTTTTCTATTCCCTTAACATCGCCCTGAATTATTTATTGGGGGCAACGGTAGGTTTTATTTACTTGAGACTACTAGCGAGGGAAGTAGAAACGTTAGGTACTAGTAATCAGAGGGCGGGAGCGAAAGGATTAGGTTTATTCGCATTGCTGATAATTCTAGCGAGTCGTTGGCAGGAACTGCACATCGTTCCGGTTTTTTTAGGATTCTTAACTTACAAAGCCGCCATCATTGCCTATACGGTGCAGAGTGTTCTCACACCCCCACAAAATAGTCAATAGATACGATTGAAAGTTATAGATACCCTGTTTGATAATAAGTTCCGGGAAATGGAAATGTTAGACGGTTTAAGTAGTCTCCATACATTCAGTCTTGCTTCGATAGAAGTGGGTCAACACTGGTACTGGCACATCGGTAATTTTAAGGTACACGGGCAAGTATTATTTGTTTCTTGGATAGTATTCGCTCTATTAATAATTGCCTCGTTGGCTGCCACCAGTAATATTAAGAGAATACCCACGGGAATTCAAAATTTCATGGAGTACGTTCTCGAATTTTTACGGGATTTAGCGAGAAATCAACTAGGCGAAAAAGATTATAGACCTTGGCTACCATTTATCGGTACTTTGTTCTTATTCATCTTCGTATCGAACTGGTTGGGCGCTCTCTTCCCATGGAAAATCATCGAACTTCCTGAAGGAGAATTAGCCGCCCCCACCAATGATATTAATACAACGGTGGCCCTGGCTTTATTGACTTCTCTGGCGTATTTTTACGCCGGTTTGAGTAAAAAAGGATTGGGTTATTTCGCTCACTATATAGAGCCGATACCCGTTCTTTTACCGATTAAAATTTTAGAAGATTTCACCAAACCCCTCTCTTTGAGCTTCCGTCTTTTCGGTAACATCCTGGCGGACGAATTGGTAGTGGGGGTACTGGTGTTATTGGTTCCCCTGATCGTTCCCTTACCGCTGATGGCGTTGGGATTATTCACCAGCGCTATTCAAGCCCTAGTGTTCGCCACCTTGGCGGGTGCTTATATCCATGAGGCGATCGAATCGGAACACGAAGAAGAACACGGATAATCTTCAAGAATCTTAGTGCAAAGTGTCCGATTAATAGGATAATAACTAAGAATTAGGTAGAAGAATTTGAAAATTATATTTTCGATTCTGAGCCTATTATGATGAGCCACCTATATTAGGAGTTATTTAGCTAAATCTGAACTAGATTAAAGGCTTTTGAACGCGCTCCTAATTCTCGACTAACGACCCTAATTGATTGTAAAAAAAGGAAGAAATCACTATGAATCCCACTGTTGCTGCTGCTTCTGTAATCGCTGCCGCCCTCGCCGTTGGTTTAGCCGCTATCGGCCCAGGTGTTGGTCAAGGTACAGCGTCCGGTGAAGCCGTTTCCGGTATCGCCCGTCAACCCGAAGCAGAAGGAAGAATTCGCGGTACTTTACTACTAAGCTTAGCGTTCATGGAATCCTTAACCATCTACGGTCTAGTTATTGCGTTAGTATTACTTTTCGCTAACCCCTTCGCGTAAACCGCGACCATCGAGGTGTGTGATCTACACGCCTCGATTCTCTCATTTGACCCTTGATAATCGTGAGTGGGATAAGCAATGTTTGATTTTGATGCGACTATGCCAGTGATGGCGTTGCAATTTATATTATTGGCGATCATACTCAACGCCGTATTCTACAAGCCCCTCAGTAAAGTTTTAGACGAGAGAGCGGAATACATTCGGCAGAGCGAAGAAGGAGCCAAAGAAGTTCTAGCCAAAACCCAACAATTAACCAAAGAATACGAACTTCAGATCGCCGAGGCCCGCAAACAATCCCAAGAGATTATTGCCAAAGCCCAAGCGGAAGCCAATGACATCGCCGCGACTAAAGTAGCCCAAGCTCAAAAACAAGCCCAAGAGCAGAAAGAAGCGGCCGCAGCCGAGATCGAACGCCAGAAAGAAGAAGCTTTCAGTTCTCTAGAAACACAGGTAGAAGATCTCAGCCGTCAAATACTCGAAAAATTGTTAGGCCCCCAGGCTGTAAGATAAATAGTCACAAATATGCTCAATACCGTTTTATTATTAGCCACCGAGGCAATGGAAGGAACCGAGAAGGGTTTTGGGCTAGATTTTAACATTTTAAGAACCAATTTGTTTAATTTAGCTATCCTCGTCGGTGTAGTGGTGTTTTATGGACGCAAAGTGCTAACCAACATTCTCGCCCAGCGTCAAAGCAAAATCGCTGAAACGATCCAAGAAGCGGAAGAACGTAACCAAAAAGCGTCTTCAGCCTTGGCAGTAGAACAGAAAAAACTCGCCGAATCTAAGATCGAAGCCGAAAAAATTGTCGCTACCGCAAAAGAAAGAGCGAAATCTCTGGCGGCAGAAATTGCGGCTAAAGCAGAAGTAGACGTGGCTCGTATGCAGGAAACCGCGGCGAAAAATCTCGGCGCGGAACAAGAGCGAGTCATGATGGAACTGAGACAGAGAATCGCCACTCTAGCGATGGAATCGGTGGAATCGAAGCTTAAAGGTGGTCTAGATGACTCTACCCAACAGGGATTGATCGATCGCAGTCTGGCCCAACTAGGAGGAAGATAGATGAAAGGAACTCTCGTCAGTACAGAAATCGCCGAACCCTACGCTCAAGCCCTACTCTCGGTGGCACAATCGAGTAATTTGCTCGATCGCTTTAGCGGTGATGTGAAATCCCTGCTTCAATTACTGAAAGATTCACCCCAATTAAACGATTTTATCGGCAGCCCGGTGATGAAAGAAGGAGCGAAAAAAGAGGTGCTAACCCGCGTTATGGGTTCAGAAGTACACCCCTATTTACTTAACTTCCTGATGCTGTTGGTAGATAAACGAAGAATCGCTTTCTTGGAACCGGTATGTGAACAATTCCTGATCCTCGTAAGAGGCTTAACCAATACCGTACTCGCGGAAGTCACCTCGGCCACTCAGTTGAGCGACTCGCAACTTCAAACCGTGATCGACAAAGTGAAAACGCTCACCGCCGCCGAAGTCGTGGAGTTAAGCACTTCCGTAGATCCTGGTTTGATCGGTGGAGTGATCATCAAAGTCGGATCACAGGTGTTAGATGCCAGTATCCGCGGTCAACTACAGCGCATCGGTAACAGCTTAGGCCGTAGCGTGTAATTATCTAAAATTTTTTCCATAACCCTAATTTCACACAAGAGCAAACTATGGTAGCCATCAGACCCGACGAAATCAGTACAATTATTCGCCAGCAGATCGAATCCTACAATCAAGAAGTACAAGTTTCTAATGTAGGAACTGTATTACAGGTAGGAGACGGAACCGCCCGTATTTACGGCTTACAACAAGCGATGGCGGGAGAATTATTAGAATTTGAAGACGGTACAGTAGGGATCGCCCTGAACTTAGAAGAAGATAACGTCGGGGCCGTATTAATGGGCGACGGCTTCGGTATCAAAGAAGGCGGCACGGTAAAAGCTACCGGGCGCATCGCTCAGGTTCCAGTGGGTGACGCTATGGTGGGCCGTGTAGTGGATGCCCTCGGTCGTCCCATCGACGGTAAAGGCGAGATTCCCTCTAGCGAAACTCGTTTGGTAGAATCCATGGCCCCTGGTATCATCGCCCGTAAATCCGTGTGCGAACCGATGCAGACGGGGATTACCGCTATCGACGCGATGATTCCCATCGGTCGCGGTCAACGGGAGTTGATCATCGGCGATAGAAAAACCGGCAAAACAGCGATCGCGATCGACACCATCATCAACCAAAAAAGCGAAGACGTGGTGTGCGTGTACGTGGCGATCGGTCAGAAAGCTTCCACCGTCGCTCAAGTAGTTGATACCCTCACCAAACGGGGCGCGATGGATTACACGATCGTCGTGGCAGCTAACGCCAACGATCCCGCCACCCTCCAATACATCGCCCCTTATACCGGCGCGGCTTTAGCGGAATACTTCATGTATAAAGGCAAAGCTACCTTGGTAGTGTACGATGACCTTTCCAAACAAGCTCAAGCCTACCGTCAAATCTCCCTGTTGATGCGTCGTCCTCCAGGGCGTGAAGCTTACCCCGGTGACGTATTCTATCTCCACTCCCGTCTATTAGAGCGCGCGGCTAAACTGAGCGACGCGTTAGGCGGCGGTAGTATGACGGCCCTGCCCATCATCGAAACCCAAGCCGGTGACGTATCCGCTTATATCCCGACTAACGTTATTTCCATCACCGACGGACAGATCTTCTTAACCACCGATTTATTTAACGCCGGTTTCCGTCCCGCCATCAACCCAGGTATCTCCGTATCTCGTGTAGGTTCAGCGGCACAAACCAAAGCGATGAAGAAAGTTGCCGGTAAACTGAAACTAGAATTAGCTCAGTTTGACGAGTTAGAAGCTTTCTCTCAATTCGCTTCGGACTTGGATGCGGCCACTCAAGCGCAACTGGCCAGGGGTCAACGTTTACGTCAGATCCTGAAACAGCCCCAGAATTTCCCCCTCGCAGTATGGGAACAAGTAGCTTTAGTATACGCCGGTCTTAATGGCTATCTAGATAACGTGGATACTGCCAAAGTGACCGAATTCAACGCCGGTTTACGCGAGTATCTCAAATCTAATAAACCTCGCTATGTAGAAATCGTCTCTACTGAAAAACAGTTGAGCGATGAGGCGGAAGGTTTACTCAAAGAAGGGATTAACGAGTTCAAACAAGCTTTCGCAGCTTAAATTCTGATAGGGGAGTGGCGCTTTGGCGCTTTGGGGGTTGCGATTCTCGACTCCCCAACTTCCCGAGAAAAACACCGACTTCTTTATAACTACTTCTCCTATGCCTAATTTAAAAGCGATACGTGACCGGATTCAATCGGTTAAAAATACGAAAAAAATTACCGAGGCGATGCGCCTGGTCGCGGCGGCTAAAGTTCGTCGGGCCCAAGAACAAGTTTTATCTACCCGCCCTTTCGCTGATGCTTTGGCGGAAATTCTTTATAACCTCCAGGGTCGTCTTTCTTTCGCGGACGTGGGTTTACCCCTCCTGGAACAAAGAACGGTGAAAACCGTGGGGATTTTCGTGATCACGGGCGATCGAGGTCTCTGTGGTGGTTACAACGCCAACGTTATCCGCCGGGCTGAACAGCGTATCAAGGAACTGAAACAACAGGGGCTGAACTATCAGTTAGTGGTGGCGGGACGCAAAGCCAGCCAATACTTCGAGCGTCGTAGCGCCCCCATCGCGGCTAAGTTCACCAACTTAGAACAGATTCCTTCGGCTGATGAGGCGGCGACCATCGGTGATGAGTTATTATCTCTGTTCCTCTCCAATACGGTCGATCGGGTAGAGTTGATATATACTAAATTCGTCTCTTTAATTAGTTCCCGTCCGGTGATCCAAACTCTTTTACCGTTGAGTTTACAGGGTTTAGAACATGAAGACGATGAAGTTTTCCGTCTGATCACCAGAGATGGCAAACTACAGGTAGAACGACAAGTAGTGGCGGGAACTCCTATCCAAACCTATCCTCAAGATATGATCTTCGAGCAAGATCCCGCTCTGATCCTCGATTCTCTTTTACCCTTATATCTCAATAACCAATTACTGAGAGCGTTACAAGAATCCGCCGCCAGTGAATTAGCCGCGCGAATGACGGCGATGAGCAACGCCAGCGAGAATGCTAGTGATTTGATCGGTAGTCTCACTCTCACTTATAACAAGGCCCGTCAGGCGGCTATCACTCAAGAGCTGCTTGAAGTTGTAGCGGGTGCTAACGCGCTGTAAATAATAATTAGTAAATTCTCACGGGGTGGATGGAAATCCATCCTTTTTTATTCTCGCTCACGATCGCTCCCCTGCACACTGCCTCCTTTGAAAACCTTTTGCGTGAGAACAATAACAGAAGGGGCAGGCGAATTTAACGCCCAAAACCTGGTATTAACAGCTTTTTCAATCGATTCATGATCTGTTCGGTAACGTCACTGTAACGCAACTCACCGCAGAGGATTCTGCCCATAAGTTGCCCGGCACTGGGACGCTTGACTCCAACTTTATAGGCAATTTGAGTTAACTGATAAAATAATCCAGAAAGTTTCTGGGCGAGTGCCATATCATTTCCCCACTCTTGCTTGATCGTCTCTGTGTACGCGGGTAAAGCTTCGGCGTTGCCCTTTAAAGCTGCGTCTATAGCTTCAGCCGCTTTCACTCCCGTGAGGATAGCCGGGCGTATCCCCTCACCGATAAGAGGATCGAGAAGAGCGGCCGCGTCTCCTGCGATTAAAGCGTGATTGGCGTGGAGACCCAGATTTTCCGTCCAGAGTCCCAAGGGATGCTCGGAGTAGGTGGCATCGCCCGTATTTAAACCCAATCTGGAGGCGTAATTAAATAACCCTTTCTTCAACTCATCGGATTTAATACTGCCTTTAAAACAGGCGCCACTTATACTATAACCGTCGCTTTTGGGAAACATCCAGATATAACCATTTTTAAGCGATCCGAAGTCAAAATAAGCGAGATTCTGTCGATCGGGGGGCAGGGATGTTTTGACCTCCAAGGTAGCCCCCAAGAAGTCTTTCGTCGTACCCAATCCCAACCATTTAGCCACTTGACTATTAACTCCATCGGCGGCGATTAAATAACGTGTCTCCAAGTTGCCGTTAGAAGTGTTAACCTGCCAATAATCCCCCCTATATTGAATACCCGTTACTTGGGTCTTATCTTGGAGTTTGGCTCCTTGTTTTTGGGCTTGCTGACATAAAAAATCGTCAAATTTATCTCTTTTGACCATCCACATGGATTCTTTCGTGTTCAATTTGGTAGTAACGGGGTCTCCCGATTTCCAGGTAAATTGCACTTTATTAACCCGATTGTCAATCACTGGTGTGAAGTCAAAGTCAAACCACTTTTGTACGGCGGGTGATACTCCACCTCCACAGGGTTTATCGCGGGGTAACTGAGCTTTATCCAATAGGAGGACAGAATAACCTTTTTTGGCCAGATGATAAGCAGCGGTTGCTCCTGCGGGGCCTGCACCAACGATAATACAATCTAACATTTGGGGGTTATCTATATAAATTTGATGATATAGTTTAAAACAATTTATCAGATCCTGCCGGTATTTTTTGTAACTTGACCATAACTATACAAATTACTAACCAGAGAAATCCGGTAACATAACCGGCGATAATATCCGTTGGCCAGTGTACTCCTAAATACAGTCGGCTGAATCCGATTATTCCTATTAAGATTACGGCTAGGCAGTAAAATAGTTTTTCCCAGCGGGGATAGTGTTGACTCAATAAGTAAGCGATGATGCCATACAATACCAGAGATCCGAGAGCGTGACCGCTGGGGAAACTATAAGAAGTTTCTTTGATCAATCTCGTCCATAATTCCGGGCGTATCCTGCCAAACACCAGTTTCATCTGTGTGTTTAATATAAATGCCCCCAAACAGGCGAGAATAAATATTTTCGCTTCTTGAAAATAACGTTTCCAAACTAACCAACCTAAGAATATAGCCACGATAACTACTACTATTTCAGGGTCTCCCAAGCGGGTAATAGTTAACATGATCCCATCTAGTGTGGGACTGGAAAAACTATGAATGGACAACAAAATATTTTTGTCAAATCTGAAGCTTTCTTTCTCCCAAACTTCTCTACAAAGTTTTGCCAATATAAAGCTTAATGATAAACAAGTTATTAACCCAACTATCCCTATAGTGGCGATGATGGCGGTTAGTCGAGGATACAGGCGGTTACTAAAAAAATTGATGATGTTTCTGAACATGGATTGTCTTTTATTAATATAGTTAAATCTCCCTCGCTGGGAGATTGTAGAGATGTGTTGGTAGATGATTTTTTTAACCGTTCATAGAGGTAAGGTAATGATTAGCGGGTAGGGTTTTTCTTTTGAGCCAGAACCAAATATTGGCGGCGATGAAAATGGATGAATAAGCCCCGCATAATAAACCGATTAAAATGGCAAAGGAGAACATTTGTAAAGGTTCAGCACCGAGATAGTAAATGGATATAGCGCCTGTAATTACGGTGAGAACTGTGAAAATCGATCGCTTTAGGATCTGCCAGATGCTGCCGTTGACCAGATTGGCTAAATCTTGACTCGTTTCTATGGGCGAGTGTTGTAGATTCTCGCGGATGCGATCGAATACCACGATCGTATCATTAACAGCGTAACCGATCACCGTGAGAATAGCGGCGATAAAGGTGACATCGATTTCTTTATGGAAGATGGAGAAGATGGAGAGAACGAAAAAAGCTGAGTTAAGTACGCCAATAACGGTAGCAAGGGCGAATCGCCAATCTAAACGCCAGGTAACGAAGGCGAATACTCCGAGAATCGCCAAACCGATCGCCCAGATCGCTTTTTTCACTAATTCTTGCGCTACAGCGGGGTCAGCAGTGTTTTCTTGATAGGCTACGGACGGGCCGTATTTTGCTTTGAAAGCATCGATAATTTTATTAACTTCGGTGGAGTTCAAAACGTTATCGAAACGGGCGGCGATTTGATTTTCCCCGTCGCCGCCAATAGCCACGGTAGCGGGCGGTACTCCTGCGTCTTCCATGATGACGGTAGCATCTTCTTGGGCGATAGATTTATTGATAGCCACGTCTAAAGCAGTGCCCGCTTTGAATTCAATATCGAGATTGAGGGGAGTGGTCATCAGGGCTACTGCACCCGCGATAGCGATGATAGTCGATAAACTCAGGAACCAGTAACGATATTTGACGAAATTAAACCCGGTTAAGGGTCTGGATACATCAGAAGGTTTGACAGCGAAAAGATTGCCTTTCTTGCTGTTTTTAGTGCGGGCGAGAAGATTTAACAGGAAGCGAGACAGGAAGACATTACAGATAAGACTGACGGCGATACTCAAAATAGTCGTAAGAGCGAAACCGCGAATCGGGCCGATACCGGCTATGAATAGAACGAGGGCGCAGATCAAACCGGTTAAGTTAGAGTCGAGAATGGTGCGCCAAGATAATCTTTCACCATCCTTAATGGCGGCGAGTTGGGCTTTTCCTGCTTTTAATTCCTCTTTGATCCGCTCGTAGGCGAGAATATTAGCGTCGGAGGCGATACCGGTACCGAGGACGAAAGCGATGATTGCGGCCAGAGATAAGGTGGCGTGAATTAAATTAAATACTACTAATAACATCCAAAGATAAGTAATCAAAGCTATAACGGCTACTAATCCCGCCCAGCGATAGATTATCACCATAAAAGCCAGAATTATACCTAGTGCGATCGCTCCCGCCTTCAAGGTTTTCTGTAAGTCTTCCTCTCCTAATACACCCCCTACCGTCTGGGAGTATTTTTCGGTTAATTTCAGGGGTAACGCGCCCCCTCCCTCCATGATTTTTCTAACTTGGTCGTTGCTGGAGACTCCCGCTAATTTTACCCTGATTAAATTATTGCCTTCGATGATCACATCCGGTTCGGCTACTCCTAAGCCGTTAGCTCGTTCTGAGAGAAGATTAGCGGTTTCTGTAAGTTGCGCTTTAGTAATTTCTTTTCCCCCGGTTTGAGGGGAAGCTGTATAAAGTATCTCGTAGCCTCCTTTAAACTCTAAGCCGATTTTCGTGTTTTTTAGCAATCTAGGTGTAGTTATGCCAATTAGAGTCATCAGACTCAGCACGATTG
Organism: Chlorogloea purpurea SAG 13.99; assembly: GCA_016903695.1. Classification (GTDB taxonomy): domain Bacteria; phylum Cyanobacteriota; class Cyanobacteriia; order Cyanobacteriales; family Microcystaceae; genus Chroococcopsis; species Chroococcopsis gigantea_A. The sequence continues at coordinate 66,429 of JADQBB010000012.1, read as the reverse complement.
CGATAAAGCTTATTAATGCTCTTTTCATGGATGATCTTCCTCGTTTGTTCCTTACAGAGAATCTAGCGAGGAAATATCAAGAACTTAGAAAGATCGAGAGGCTTTTTCTGAACGCACCTTAATTCGGCGGTGAATGATAATATTTAGAAAATATTCCCTAATTTACTACCAAGTAGGGGAACGCTCTTTTCTCTATTACGATTAAACCTCGGTCTTGACCTTGCCAAGTGCGAGAGCCTGTACGTCTTGGGTGGTTAGAGGTTCGCCACCTATTCCCCATTCACCGCTCTTGACCTCTTCAATGACCACCCATGTTACTTGGCGAAGATTCTCACCCTCGATCGAAACCATCGTGTCGGTGAGTTTGCGGATTATCTCCTGCTTTTGCTCTAAGGTGAATACGCCTTCAATCACTTTTACATTTACTAAGGGCATCGATTTTCTCCTATTTATAATTTTTAGTTACTATCGGCCGGATGAATCAAAAACGACCGGTCGTTCTTTCTGCTATCTTGAGCATAACGACCGGTCGTGCTATTGTCAAGAAAGAAATAAGTTTTACTTTTAGTCACGAGCATGGCTTCGGTTTCAAAATCTAATTCAGAAAGGAGCAATCTGCAGCGAGGGAAAGGTCGGTCTAGTCGTAACACCATCCTACTTGCCGCGGCGAAACTGGCAACGACAGAGGGACTGACCGGCCTTTCCCTCGGAACCCTAGCTTCCGAACTGGGCATGAGCAAGAGTGGACTCTACGCGCATTTCAAATCTAAACAAGAACTAGAGTTAGCTACAATCGAAACAGCAGCCGAGATTTTTGACAGTGAAGTGCTTCAACCCGCATTGATGGCACCCCCGGGCATCGAGAGAATCAGGGCGCTTGTTAATTCCTTTCTTTCCCATATAGAACGAGGCGTTTTCCCTGGCGGGTGTTTTTTTGCCGCAGCCGCCGCGGAACTTGACACGCGCCCCGGCCTCACACGAGATCGAGTCGTCGAGGTTTTAAATAAATGGTTTTCATTATTAAAACAATGTATCGGGGATGCCAAGGATTTAAGAGAGATTAGCCCCGATACAGAAGTTCCCCAAGTGGTTTTTGAAATCGAAGCCATGCTTTTGGCCGGGAACTTTTTGTTTATTATGATGAATGACTCAATTCATTTAATACAAGCTCGTGACGGGGTAGAAAATGTCTTAAAAAGACTTGCCGTTAATGCAAATTCTCAAGGGAGATGATCCGCTAATTTTCTGCTCTGGCAGGAATTAATCTCCCCGCCGGTTAGGACACGAATGTCACACCCTCTTTTTTTCGCCCTAGGATCTTTCTAACTTCTTGATAATTTTTGACTACATTAAGATCAAGAACTTAGAAATCAGGCTTTTAATCTCATGAAAAACATCACTAAACTAGCTGTTACCATCGGTTTACTGGGCAGTCTCGGCGCTTCTATCCTAGTGCGCAACGTCGTCGCCCAAACCACCTCGCCGGCGATTACCATCACCGAAAAACAGGGCAATACAGAAATCAACGATCGTAATCTAGCCCAAGCCGGACAGAATGAGGGCGATACGGAAGTCAACGACGGCAATAAGGACGATGACGCTAAAGAAACCCAAGAAGCCACCCGCCTACAATCTCTAGCTAAAATTAGTCTCCGGGAGGCACAGACAATAGCAGAAAAATCCTTAGGGGGGCGCGCTACTAAGGTACACTTAGAGAATGAGGATGGTAATGTGGTCTATTCCGTACATATTGGACTCAAAGAAGTTAAGGTAGACGCGGGTAACGGCAAAATCCTCCTCGTGGAAGACCTCAATAAAGATGAAGAAAATACCTCCTACCGTAGCAGTATCCGGGTTCCCGATAACGGTAATGACGGCGAAAACTAATTAATTTTTCTGATGACAATCGTTCTTACCGGCTAATTGCATAAAGTTAGCCGGTGCGAGCATTTACAATGGATGAAGGTCTTAATTTTTAAATTAGTTTCCCTGTGGTGCAAAACAAAAATATTTATGTCTAAACGCCCTCTAGGATTAATACTGATCGTTATCTACAAGGGCATAGTAGCTTTACTACTAATCGCCGCTTCTATCGGTATATTTTTAGCGGTAAAGAAACATCAAGCTTTAGTAAATTTCTCTGAATCGTACATAGTTGAAGGGAAGATGCGGATCATCGAATGGGTATTAGATACCGTCATCAAACTCAATCCCAAAACCCTGCTATTTAGCGGTCTAGCCACGGGAATTTATGGAGTGGTGACAGCGCTCGAAGCCGTGGGACTGTGGTACGATCGCACATGGGCGAAAATCCTCGTCATTGCCCTGGTCGCCGTCAGTATCCCACTGGAGATATATCATCTGGTTCACGGCCTATCCTTTTTGAAAATGGGCATATTTCTAGTGAACGTGGGCGTACTTATCTACCTCGTGATTCATTTCCGCAAAGGCAAATAACCGGGTAAGATGACGGAAAAACGGCTACCTTGACCGGGGACTGAATCGACGGTGATAGACCCACGGTGACTTTGTACGATCGATCTTCCTATAGCCAGCCCCAATCCCGAACCTCCCTGATGATAAGACCTAGAAGTATTCAAACGCCAGAACCTCTCAAAGATTTTTTCTTGATGTTCCTTGGCGATACCTATACCCGTATCCTTGATGGTAATTTCTACTGAATTAACGATCGATCCCCCTTTTACAGTTACAGTACCGTTATCAGGAGTATAGTAAAGGGCATTATCGATCAGATTACTAAAAACTCGTGTTAATTGTTCCCTATTACCTACAGTCAGTAACCCCTCTTTTACCAGGAATAATAAGTTGATATTTTTCGCCGCCGCTTGTTCTTGATAGCGTTTTTCCAAACCAGTTAAAATAGAGGTTATATCCACCAACTCAGAGGTATTAGATTGTACATTATCGTTACGGGCTAAGAGTAGTAAATTTTCCGTTAGAGCGGTCATCTGTTCTGTTGCACTAGCGATACATTCAAAACTTTCTAGATCGCTTTCTCTCATCCCCTCTGGATACTTTAGAGACACGGCCACATTACTTGTAATCGCCATCAAAGGGCTGCGTAATTCGTGGGAAGCATCAGCAGTAAACTGTTTCAGACGTTGGAAACTATCTTCGATCGGTTGCATAGCTTGACGGGTCAAAATTAAACCGCCGATACCGCTCAACAGTAAGGCGAAGATAATACCAATACCCAAGCCCCAATCTAATTTATAAATAGTTTCCTGAAACTCGTCTAGAGATTGATTAACTCTTATATAACCAACTAATTGATTATTATCGATTCCGTAAACGGGTAAAACCACACTTTGGATTCTTCTTTTACCGTTTTGTACAGTCTGCATTTTATCATTAGAGAAAGCTAGAGAAGGTATTATCTTCCCCTGTTGCGTGACTATTCGGCCCCCTTTATCGAACCACTGGATAGACTGATCTTTATTCAAAAGTTGTTGAATCTTCCCTTCGCTTTCTATCTTGATCTGTCCACCATCCGACTCAACGCTAGTGGATGCCCCCTGTCCTAAAGCGATTAATTTCTCGATTAACTTTTCTTGGAGACTATAGATAAAAGTTATTCTCACTCCCAGGGCGAAAACGAGCAAAATTAAAGCCAGGATGGAAAGGTAAGACAATAATAACCTTTGTCTAATTTGCTGGAACATCGTTATAAAGATTGCAAGCGATAGCCGACACCATAAACGGTTTCGATAAAGTTATCGTCACTACCCGCTAATTTTAACTTTTTACGTAGGTTGGTTATGTGGGTTTTTACGGTTTCTTCCCCCGATAGCTTATCGAAGTCCCAAAGTTTTTCCACGATGGCCGCGCGGGTTAAAACCTGAGAAGGGTTATTGAGGAAACACTCTAAAATCATGTATTCTTTGGGGGTTAAATTCAAAAGGTTTCCGCCGTAGGAGACTTGACGACTATTGGGGTCTAATTGTAATTTAGCGTAAATTAATTTTGCTGGTTTAATCTCTACGGCTCTTCTACTTAAAGCGCGAATGCGGGCCGATAACTCTTCTAATTTGAAAGGTTTTACCAGATAATCATCGGCCCCCGCGTCTAAACCAATCACCTTATCTTCGGTAGTATCTCTAGCCGTTAACATCAAAATATAACCGCTATATCTGGCTTGTCGTAAACGTTGACAGAGACTGATGCCGTCTAACTTCGGTAGCATCAAATCTAAAAGGATCAAATCGTATGAGGTAGATTCTGCATACTCCCAACCTTCTAAACCGTCTTTCGCCCAATCCACTGCGTGATTCTGATATTTTAGATCCTTCGTAAGGGGTTTAGCGATACGATCGTCGTCTTCCACGATTAGAATTCTCATCTGGTCAAAAGCGATGCCCCCTGATAGAAGATAAAACTCGACACCCAAGCGATCACGAAAGATAATAATAAGGCGAAACCTGTATACTTCCAAGATTTAGACTCTTTATACATGGTGGCTATCGTCGTTAAACAGGGAGTATAAAGTAGGCAGAAAATACAGAAACTATATCCTTGAATGAACGTTACCGAACTAGCTATCGCACCGCCTACAGCGTCCCCATTCACTCCATAAATAACCGCCAGTGAGCCAATTACTACTTCTTTAGCGATGAAGCCGAAAATTAAAGCTAAAGTTAGATGGGTGTCAATACCAATCGGTTGCATTATCGGGCTAAATAACGAGCCTAATTTACCTCCCCAAGTGTCTAAACCCGTAGCACCGGGGGGTAAGTTGGTCAGAAACCATACGGCCACGCAACCTAAAATAATGAACTTAGATGCCCGTCTTAAAAAATGAGTTACTTCTCCCCAAGCCCTTAAGAATATCTGGCGCATGGTGGGAAATCGATAAGGCGGCAACTCTAACACGAAAGGTTCTTCGTTTTTAAATACTCCTTTAAATAAGGCGGCAGTGAGTAAGGCGATGACGAAACTAAGTATATATAGGGAGAATAAAACTATTGCGCCATTACCATTAGGAAAAACCGCAGCGATGATGAAAACAAACACCTGTAAACGGGCAGAACATAGGGCGAAAGGAATGATCAACATCGTTAGTAATCGTAATGCTTTTGATCGCATTACTCGCGTTCCCATTAATGCCGGTACGTTACAACCGAAGCCCATCATTTGTAATACGAAGCTGCGCCCGTCTAAACCCAATCTTGACATGAGAGCGTCCATGAGATAGGCTGAACGCGATAGATAGCCGCTATCTTCTAATATGGCCATCATGATAAAAAATAGCAGGATTAAAGGCACGAAAGAAGCCACTGTGGCCACTCCCCCCCAAAGTCCGCTGAGGATAAAATCCTGTACGACTGTGGGTAAGGGAGACACTAAAGGTTCTATAACATTACTCTGTAACCAACCCGTCACCTTATCGGCTATATCCTGCGAGGGTAATCCTAAATTCCACACGAACCAGAATAGTACAAACATCCCAGCGAAGAATATGGGCAGGCCGAAAATCGGGTGGAGGAGAATGCGATCGATCGTCGTGGTAATATTCTTTCTAAGCTGGGAGGGCATAACTACCGCGCCCGTCAGTAAAGATTGAATCGCTGATGGGGTGACTTGTCCCTCTAACTCTAAATATTCTTTCGTATTACCTACAATACAGGACTGTAACTGTGCAGCTAAACCCTTAGCGATGGTTAAATACGCGTTGGTGTAGCCTTTGCCGTATTTGGCACTGAGTAAACACACCGGCATCCCCAGACGTTCTGAAAGGATTTCCGGTGTAATATGGATACCGTAACGCTTCGCCTCGTCCGCCATATTTAACATCACCACGGCGGGTAGTCCTAAGGCTTTAATCTGTAGGGGTAGGCGAATCTGTCGATCGATCTGGGAAGCGTTGATGATGACCAGCATTAAATCTACGGGGAAGGTCTGTAAGAATCTCTGGACTACCTTCTCGTCTTCGCTAAAGCCATTGAGGTCGTATATACCAGGTAAATCCACGAACTCGGCGGTTTCACCGTTTATCTTCACATTAGCCTGCATTAAATCTACTGTTACGCCGGGCCAATTACCCACGAACGCCGTCGCACCCGTCATGCGGTTAAAGAAAGTTGACTTGCCCGTGTTGGGCATCCCTAATAAAGCTACTCGTTTGACCGCGTTGTTTTTGGCGGCGACTGTGGCCCCAGCGTGACAGGTCATGTGTTTAACTCTCTGTTTCTAAAAACTTAACTGCGACCATCGCCGCTTCGCTTCTTCGGATGGCTACTTCCGTGGTTAATCCTATCTGTACGTGTAGCGGCCCTCCTAAAGGTGCTTGGCGAATTACTTTCACAGGTTTATTAGCAATTATTCCCATCGCTTCTAAACGATTACATAATCCCTGTCCGTGACGGCTAGTTCTGATTTCCTCTACTACGGCTGTTTGTCCTGGCTTTAATTCGCTAAGAGTCATTCTGATGTTATTGATAATAATATTCAATTATGTCAGATGACATTGGTAATTTCAACCCGCTAAATCCTATTTTTTCCTGAAGGGTTCGTTGCACAGATAAATCTCTATTGAAAATTATTTGTAATGGATAAAAGTTAATCGATGGAGATCGGCCCGATCGTATGTTATGATAAGTAAGACTCGGACTCATGCGATCGTAACGCCCAAATCTTGTCAGGATCGGAAGATAGCAGCAATACGGGACGCTTATGATAGGCGTGAAATCCGGGTCTCCCCTACATTTAATCAAATTTAAGAATTTCGCCAATCCTTCGCCGCTCGTTCTAACACGTAGGCGCTGATGTCTTCAATTTCCTGAGAAGTTAATTTTTGAGCGAATGCCGACATGTTGTTCTTACCGTTGGTGGTTATAGAGATAACAGCCTCTAGAGAATCGATCTTGTTTTTATGTAGCGCTTTCAACTTCAGATTTTTACCCCGCCTGATGATATTACCGCCCCCCGGATGACAACCGGCGCAGTGAATCGTGAATAATCTATCACCGTTACTTATATCGGCGGCGAAAGCGGGATTAATATAGATACCGGAGGCGATAAGGATAATAAAAAAGAACGAGAAAAATTTTTGTAGCATATTCATAACGGTTGTTGATTGGGGATACCGACGGCCCTGGGGAAGTTAGGCGGTGTTCTTGCGAATTTAGTTAAATATATACAGTGCCTTATGCCTCCAGTCAAAGGCGTGGTGAGGGGTTTGATCTCGCCTATCTTGCCTCCTAATTGTTCTAGCGCCCCCTCTAAAGACCTGGTTTCCTCTGGAGTCCATTGCCCTCGATATAATATGGCGGTGCCTCCTAATTTCAGCAATGGCAAGACATATTCAGCACAAACATTAGCGTTGGCTACAGCGCGAATCAGCACTAAATCATAAGCTTCCCGATGGGGTTTATTCTGTGCGATCGCTTCCGCCCTGCCCACGATAGTTCTGGTATTAGTTAATTCTAATTCGACCGTCAATCGCTCGACAAAAGTAATTTTCTTCTGTGTGGAATCTAATAAATAGACCAGCCAATCAGGTTGAACGATAGCGACTGGCACACCGGGGAAGCCGCCGCCCGTACCCACATCAATTACTTTGAAATTGGCTTTAAGCCTTTGAGGATAGGTATCGATGAAATGACGGATAGCAGATAGGGAGTCCCAGAGATGTTTTTCCCAAAACTCTTCCGGTTCCGTGATCCTAGTTAAATTTAACCCCGCGTTAGCCGCTAAAACTTTCTCATATAGTTTTTCAAACAGAGATTGTTGGATTTCTGTAGGTTGCCAGGAAAGGCTATCGAACCAGAGGGAAGAAAAAGACGCTAATTGTTGAGACACGATAAGATTAAAGAGGAATAGGAGTTAGTTGACCTTGATTAATTTTCCAAGCTCGATCGGCGATCTTCATCAATTCACCGGGGTCGTGAGTAACTACCAACAAAGTCCAATGTTGTTTCAGCTTTCCCAATAACTTCGCTAATTGATGACGCATCGACCAATCTAGACCCGCCGTCGGTTCATCTAATAGTAATAGATTAGGTTGACGAATTAATTGTACCGCCAAAGATAATCGCCTTTGTTGGCCGCCGCTGAGGTCGTGAGGGGAACAATCCAGGGATATATGAGCTAAGCCCACCTCTTCTAGAGTTTCTTTGATCCTTTCCGTTTTTAACTCAGGATGGCCGAGGCGTAATTCTTCTAGGATACTTTTACCACAAAAATGACGTTCGGGAAATTGAAACACCAGTCCGCCTATCTGTTGTAGATTCTCAGAAATTAACTCTTGCTCGCCCCAATAAATTCTCCCCCCGGTTTTTTCCGCGAATCCTGCTAGAATTTCCAACAGGGTCGTTTTACCAGAACCACTGGGGCCGATAATCAGTCCTAATTCTTGGGGCGCTAATTGGAGGTCAATATTAGACAAGATTGGTGTAATGGTAGCGGGAGGATGATAAACAACGTTTTGAAGACTCAGCATTAACAAATAAACGAAACAATATTAGGACGAATGGTTTCTATATTAGTCTGACAGATCTATGAGGGTATTAGGAAATATGAAACTAGAAATCGGGAAAAAAGTATCGCTCGTGGGGTTAGCCCTCGCTATGATTATAAGCGCCCCGACTGCTCCAAGTTGGGCGGGTGATCCTTTTCGTAAAACCAACCCCCGCAATATAGGTGATAAAACCGAGGCGGCCTTCAATGTCATCTTTAAACAGGGAGATTATAAAACCGCGGTGAAATCTGCCACCGTCGCCACGGAAACTGAACCTAATGAGCCTTTAGCTCACGCTTTAAGAGCTTCCTTGGCTTACACTACTAAAGACTGGGAAAACTTGAGGATTTACGGGCGCAAGACTACAGAAGCGGCAGAAAAGCTGAAAGGAAGTGACGGGGTGCGGGGCAATTTATATTTAGCCGCCGGTAACTTTTTAGAGGGGGCCTATGTATTTCAAAAAGAAGGCCCCGTTTCCGCTATATCTCGTTTACAACAGGTGTTTCAATATCTCGACGCGGCGGAGAAAGCGGCACCGGAAGACCCGGAAGTGAATTTACTCAAGGGCTATCTCAATTTAATCTTAGCCGTTAATTTACCGTTTTCCAGCCCGGAACAGGCGATCGAACGATTAGAAACCTATGCCAGCCCGGATTATCTGGTCGATCGAGGCATTGCCCTCGCCTACCGGGATATGAAAGAATACGATAAAGCTTTACAGTTCATGGACAACGCCTTAAAGGAGACTCCCGATAATCCCGAAGTGCAGTATTTAAAAGGGCAGATTCTCAGGATCAAAGGCAATGCCGATAAGAATGGCGCGTTATTAAAACAAGCCCTGAACTATTACAATCTCGCCCTCAAAAAACAGGATCAACTGCCCGAATCTGTACAGAAACAGTTAAATCGGGAATATCGCAAAGTACAGGAAGAGATTAAATCCCTCGATAGTACGGCGAAATCATAATTAGGTGGCTAATTTAGTGGTGATGGTGGCCAATTTAACGCCAATATCTCTAATAGCGTTGCGCTGCTCGTTATCTTTAAGATTCCCAGTGTCATCGAAGCTTTGAGATGCGTTACCGACGGCTCTCTGGTCGGGAATGACCAAAACGCCGATATTACCCAGAATAGCGCGAACGTGAACCAGTCCGCGCAAACCGCCGAGGGCCCCTGGAGAGGCGGACATAATCGCCGCAGTTTTGCCCCGGAAAGGGCTAATATGAGCTAAGGGATTGCCTTCGGGTTCGGGGCGTGAGGCCCAATCGATCGCATTTTTGAGTAAGGGGGTGATCGAGCTATTATATTCGGGGCAGGCGATCAAAAACCCGTCATGGGTTTTCAGTAGTTTTTTGAATTGGAGAACGTTCGCGGGTAAGCCGGATTGAGATTCTAAATCCTCATCGAATAGGGGCATGGGGAGGTCACGGAAATCTAAGAAAGTAACTTCCGCGCCCGCGTCCCTCGCCCCGGCGGCGGCGATTTTCACCAATTTCTTGTTAAAGGAATCCAAGCGGGCGCTACCGGCAAAAGCGAGAATTTTCACGGCATCAGACATTATAGAGAACTCCAATAGAGTATCAAGATTATAAAATTTCTAACATCGATCGTGCTGTTAAATCTTCTATCGCCGGTAAATCGGGGCTGGCTTCTCCCTCGATAGTTTGTAATCTGAGTAAATATTCCACATTACCTGCAGGGCCGCGAATCGGTGAGGGAATTAAACCCCCGTAATACCAACCTAACCCCTGCCCGGTGGCTAGGACTTGGAAAATTGCCCCGGCTTGAGCCTTCGTATCTTTAACCACTCCCTTCTTTCCCACCTTCACCCTACCTACTTCAAATTGAGGTTTTACTAAGAGAATTACTTCTCTCGGTGCTATTAATAAATTCTTTAAAGGTTGTAAGACTTTAGTGAGGGAAATAAAAGATAAGTCCATCACTCCTAAATCTGCTCTTTCCCCTCCTTCGTATAAATCTTCTGCAGTTAGATAGCGAAAATTAGTTCTTTCTTTTAAGACGACTCTTTCATCCTGTCTGAGAGTCCAAGCGACTTGGCCGTAACCCACATCTACCCCGTAAACCTTTTTCGCCCCTTTCTGTAGTAGACAATCGGTGAATCCTCCCGTAGATATGCCCCCGTCTAAACAAATTCTATCCCTAACCTCCACCCCGAATATGTGTAAAGCCTTGGCTAATTTTTCTCCGCCTCTTGATACGAAAGGGGGTTTTTGGTCGATGGTAATATCGGCGGCGGTGTCAATTTCTGTACCCGGTTTATCTACTATTTGCCGATTTACTTTTACCTCGCCCGCCCGGATTAAGCGTTGGGCTTGCTGACGAGAATCACAGAGATTTAATTGGATTAATAGGGCATCGAGTCGCTGTTTTGTCATGGGTTCAATTCGGTCAAACCGGTTATTTTTTGTTAGTAAATCCTGTATTAATTTATCTAAAGAAAAAAAGACGAGAGATTTAATATTAGCTATTAATGATAGTAGTGATGAGTAGGGATCGAGTTAAATGGAGCGATCGCTATTACCACACTCTATAATATAGTAATAAAACCCCGCCCAACAGGAAATGATTCAAACGAGTTACGAATTCGAGCAAGCAATTTTACCAAGCGGTTCGCTTTTAACGGTCAATATTCTTCTCAGGTTCCGAGCCGATATTCCCGAATCGCCGCGACGGGATCTAAACATCTCCCTCGTGATCGATCGCTCCGGTTCGATGGCCGGTGCCCCCCTACACCACGCACTGGAAGCGGCGGAATCGGTAGTCGATAGACTCCAAAGCAAAGATACTCTCTCGGTAATCGTTTACGATGACGGAGTGGATACCGTCATCCCCCCTCAAGGAGTTAATAACCCCGACACTCTCAAACGGGCCATACGCGGGGTTCACGTCGGCGGTATCACCAACTTATCCGGCGGTTGGCTCAAAGGTTGTGAATACGTCAAAGAGCGGTTAGACCCCCGCAAGATCAACCGGGTACTACTGCTCACGGACGGCCACGCCAACATGGGCATTCAAGACCCGAAAATCCTGACGGCGACGGCGGCGAAAAAAGCCGAGGAAGGGGTGATAACGACTACCCTCGGATTCGCCCAGGGTTTCAACGAAGACCTATTGATCGGCATGGCTAGAGCCGCTAACGGGAATTTCTACTTTATCCAAAGTATCGATGAAGCCACGGAAGTATTCGCAATCGAGTTAGACACGCTTAGGGCTGTGGTCGGTCAAAATTTAACGGTGACTTTGGATTTAGCCCCTGGGGTGGAGTTGATCGATACATTGAGTTTAGCGCGCACCGGGCGGGATGACGCGGGACGGACGACGATCGCTCTGGGAGAGCTTTACGAAGGCGAAGACAAACTGTTAGGATTGCGGCTGACCCTACCGGCTTCCCCCGTCGGCACATTGCCGGTGATGAAATTGCACTACAGCGCCGATGTAGTGCGATCGGGCGTGATCGAAGCTGTGAGCGATCAAGTGGATGTGACGGCCCGAGTGGGTACGCTCGAAGAATCCGCCGAGGCTTCTTCGAGCGGGGTGATACTAGAATTGAGCCGATTGATGTGTGCGAAAGCCAAAGAAACAGCCCTCGATCTCGCAGAGAGGGGCAGACAGGATGAGGCGGAGCGGATTCTCCGCGACCTTGCCAAAGAGTTACGAGATAAGGGATTGAACGAGAACTTCGAGATCGCCGAGGAGATCGAACAACTGGAATACTTCGCCGGGAGGATCGCGGCGAGAGCCTTGGGTAACGCGGGCAGAAAAGAACTCAGAGATCAGAGTTTCCAGACGATGACGCGTAACCGCGACGATCTGGCCGGTCGTGGGGTAACACCGGGAGAAGAAATTTATTTCATGCCCGTTTCCCAAGATGTGGCCGGTGACGTGGAATTACAGTGTGTTCGGGAAGGGGGTAAATTGCGGATCAAAGTGATCACCGATGGCTACGACAGTGGTAAAAACGTTCAGTTTCCGAGGGCCATCCGTGCCGAGGGAGCGCGTTACGTGGCAGAGGCGCTGGAACTGTCCGGCGACGGCGGCTTTTATAGAGTCAGGGGGGAGATCAGGCGATTGGTTCAACCTGGTGAGAGGGATATTTTCCAGTCTCACACACGAACGAGGTCAACGAGCGGCGGTAAAGCATCTAAAGGCCCGGCGAGTATTAACGATCTGCCCACTACAGATCAGGTGGGTGATGGAATTCTCGTTCAATGCGTCAAAGACGGGAGTAAGTTAAGGGCGCGGGTGGTTTCCGATGGCTACGAACCCGATTGGAATATGCGCTTTCCCCGCTCCGTCAGGGAAGAGGGGATGTTTTACGTGGTAGAAGAGATCAAAATCGCTCCCGATGGCAAATCTTATATAGCCTGCGGTGAGATCAAGCGTTTCTTACAGCCATCCATACCTACTTGAGGCTCACGCCTCGAGCGCCGGGCGGTAGTCGTCAGGGTTATCGAAACCGGCTATCCAGGCGGCGGCTTGATGACAACGGCGCATATGGGGGGGCACTCGCAGGACGTGAATCTGTCCCGTGGAGGGGCAGGTTACTTTTAAAGCCATGAACGGCTCATCATCATCGAAGGGAATATAAATCAGTTGTCTTTCCCCCCCGGCATCACGATCGCGATCGCGGATTATCCCCCCTACCTGTTGCAGGAAGTTCTCGTAACCGATTTGTTCTATTAACTGTCGTCGTAATTCCACATTTTCTATGAAAAGAATATCTTGGCCCTTGGGAAGGTTCGGTGTTACAGGGTTCTGGCTTCTGCCGGGGCCTTGTTGAACAGGCTTATTCGGTACTCGCCCCCCCGCCATAATTTTCAGCATCAGTCTTCTACCTCCACGAAAGCGTCGGGGCGGTACTCCCGCTGTTTCCAGACGTGGTAGATTCCCCGTGGTAGATCGATCGCTCGATGTTCTTCGTGTACCAGGGTGGCACTGACTCCCTTGACTTCCAAGAATAAATCGCTCGCTCGTTGCCACAACTGCACAGATTCCGGTTCTCTGATACGATGGCTGTGACCTGTCACCTCACCGTGAGCTAGAATAGCATCGTCACGTTTATGGAGTCCGCGGGGTAGATTGCCGATCCGCTGGATCAGTACATCTCCGTGTCTGTAAAGGGTTCCTATGGTTTTGTTATGGTCGTTATCGCTCCTCATTTTTATCGTCTCCGCCTCGTTATCGTCCTCGCTTTTATTTTAACTCTAATAGTTTATCTGTTCTAGCTCCGAGCGCAAAATCGGGTTCTTTAACGAAATCGCTTCCTGGAATCTCATTTAGGATTGGGATAGCGGTAATAGCAACTATTATTTTGGCGAAAAAGTTTTATGGATAAAGATACCAAGTTCGGCATATTCGTGATCGCGGTTCCCTTATTAGGTTTATTGTATTGTGCGCTGGTTTTCGCCGTGCTGATTAATTTCGAGTGGGCGAGACAACACCCGGTAATCACGGCGGCTTTCTTCGTTCTCACGCCTTCGCTGATTTCCGGTTCGATTTGGTTATTCGGGTCAGCTAGGGCGAAAAATAAAGAGAGACTGGGACTCTAAACGGATAAAATAGGGAATTGACCGATCGTACATCGCCCATGAACAAAGCCAGCAGGATTCTCGCCATCGTTAACGGTAAAGGGGGAGTGGGAAAAACCACCACCGCCGTTAATCTAGCCGCTATTTGGGGCACGAAGCAAGAGGTATTGTTAGTGGACGCTGACCCTCAAGGTTCCGCTACCTGGTGGGTGGAACGCAACGAGGAGGGGATGGATTTCGATCTGGTCAAAGAATCGAGTTCACAACACTTAACCCGTTTGCGCGAGATGAAAGACTATGATTTAGTCGTGGTGGATACTGCCCCCGCCCTGCGTTCCGAGGTACTGAAAACGGTTCTGCAAACGGTGGATTATATAATCTTACCCACGCCCCCCTCCCCGATGGATCTCTCGGCACTGATCGAAACCGTACAAACCGCGGTCAAACCCGTGGGCTTACCCTATCGAGTATTATTAACTAAAGTGGATTCTCGCAGTCTCAAGGAAACTTTAGAAGCCCAGAACACGCTTTTAGAATTAGGAATACCCGCCTGTCACGCGTTCGTGAGAGCCTATAAAGCCCACGAGAAAGCGGTGTTAGATGGAGTATCGATCAATACTTGGCGGGGTAAGAACGCCGGGGAAGCAGCCGCGGATTACCGTCGAGTAGCCGATGAAATTGAAAGGGATTGGAAATAACATGAGTAGAAAAAATTTATCGGATTTATTACGGGAAGAAGCCCATAAAGAACCGGAGAAACCCCAGAACGAACCTTCTGAATCGGTAACGGGAGAAATAGCGGATTTAGAAACGAAAATAGAGGAAGATATACAGCAATCTCAGGCACTGCAAAAAGAGATCCAGCATCTGAGCGAACAATTAGAAGAAGGGGAAAAATCGCAAGCTTTACAGAAAGAACAAACCGAATTAATAGAAAATCTAACGGGTCAATTAAATCAATCCCAAAAAGAATTAAAAGAACAAACGGCTTTAGTACAAAAACTCACGGCGCAGGTCAAAGCCACGGAGAAAGATATTAAAGACCAAAAGGATTTAGTTGATAAGCTAAAAACTGGATTAAAAGAATCCCAGAAAGAAACTAAAGAACAAGCTAAGTTAGTAGAAAAGCTAACACTCAGTTTAAATCAATCCCAAGAGGAATTAAGTCAGCAGACTCAATTAATAGAAAAACTTTATCATCAAATACAGGTATTGGAAGAACCGCCCAAACCCGTACCGGTATCCCGTAGACCTGGCTTTTATAACTCTTCTGTGAGCGCTCTGGCTCCTTATACTGGTAATAATGTTTCCAAACCGAGTTTAAGTAACGAGGATATAGGCTGGTTCGATTAAAGTCATGAACACACAGAAACATCCCCAGGAAAAGAACGATCGAGAACTTGTAGACAAACTACTCAAGGGTCAACCCAATGACTTAAATCTAGCGGAGTTAGCCCGCATGAGAATACGTTATCGAGGTTTTCCCGGTGCTAAAAGTATCCAGCGGGACTTAGATAAACTTCTCGCTCAATGGCAATTAGAGGAGGAAACTCTTTTCGAGAAAACCCGCCTCATCCACTCGAAAGGGCAAGTGTACAAAAAAAACCAAGACGAAGAAGAACACTGGAGTTAGCCGCTAAAATTAATATCTGGTGGGTTGGGAGCATCCTATTTATGCGATAACAGGCGGGTAATCAATTCCCCGCCTAATAGCCCAATTCGGTGATCACCGAATTCTGCTTTGAGACCGTGATTTTAATCACGGTCGGGTAAACGATAAGAATTGAATAATTGGGATGCTCCCTGGTAGCTTATCTTGGGCGGTAAAAAACATGAAAGAAATCAAAATAGGCGAGATGTTCTGTGGCCCTGGCGGCTTCGGACTGGGGGTAAAATGGGCCAATACTTCAGAATACCTGTTTGAACACCAATGGGCGATCGATTACGATGAAGATACCTGTCAAACATTCCGTAATAATATTTGTCCTGAAGAACCAGAGAAAGTCATCCGCGCCGATGTCAGGAATTTCGACCTCACCACATTAACGCCTATCGATGGCTTCATCTTCGGCTTTCCCTGTAACGATTTTAGTATCGTGGGTGAACAGAAAGGTTTAGAAGGTGAATTCGGCCCCCTCTATCTTTACGGGGTTAAAGTAATAGATAAGTTCAAACCAGGTTGGTTTATCGCCGAGAATGTGGGTGGTTTACAAAAAGCCAACGGCGGAAAAGCTTTCCAGAGAATTTTAGAAAGTTTACAAAGAGCGGGAGACGGTTATAATCTCACAAGCCATCTCTATTGTTTTGAAGATTATGGAGTACCCCAAACCCGTCATAGAATAATTATCGTTGGTATTAGAAAAGATTTAAACGTTAAAATTAAAGTCCCCGCACCTACACATATCGGGCGACAGGTATCGGCTCGTTGTGCCCTAGAAATCCCGCCTATTTCTCCTTCGGCGGCCAATCAAGAATTAACCAGACAATCCTCGTCTGTCGTAGAGAGATTAAAGTATATCAAACCTGGTGAAAACGCTTGGAATGCAAATATTCCCGAACATTTAAAACTCAACGTCAAGGGAGCGAAATTAAGTCAGATATATAAACGTTTAGACCCAGACAAACCCGCCTATACTATTACAGGTAGCGGCGGCGGCGGAACTCACGTTTATCACTGGGAAGAAAATCGCGCTCTCACCAATCGGGAGCGGGCGCGCTTACAAACATTTCCCGATGATTTCGCATTTTATGGCTCTAAAGAAAGTGTGAGAAAACAAATAGGAATGGCCGTCCCTCCGTTGGGAGCAAAAATTATCATTGAGTCTCTCATCAAATCTCTCGGTCATATCGACTATCCTTGTATGAAACCTAAATGGAAAGAGCAGAGTGACGACACTGATAACATTCAGCTTCAATTAGCCGTTTAAAGTTCTTTTTAGACTAAATACTGTTGGGCTTGCCTCTCAAAGAGCTGAGCGTAAGTTCCTCCCAAGGTCATCAATTCTTCGTGACTACCCTGCTCGATCAACTCACCCCGTTCAAGTACATAAATACGATCGGCCATCTTCACGGTAGAGAGACGATGGCTGATCAAAATCGCCGATTGATCCTGTAATAACTCCCGGAAGGTGTTAAATACTTCATACTCGGCTTTCGGGTCCATCGCGCTGGTCGGCTCATCGAGAACGATAAGCCCGGAATTACGGAGGAAAGCCCGCGCTAGGGCTATTTTTTGCCACTGTCCGATACTAAGTTCTTCTCCATCTGCAAACAACTTCCCTAAAATAGTGCCGTATTTTTGAGGCAGAGAATTAACTACTTTATCGGCCCCAGAACGATAAGCGGCCCTAATGATCTTTTCGTCGTCGGGGTCTAATTCTATATCCCCGAACCAAACATTTTCCTTTGCCGTCAAATGATATTTAGCGTAATCTTGAAAAATGACGCTAAATTGTTGTCGGAGATTTTTAAGGGAAAACTCCCGTAAATCTATACCGTCAATCGTAATATTCCCCTGTGTGGGATCGTATAAACGACAAAGAAGTTTAATCAATGTAGTTTTCCCCGCTCCATTTTCACCTACGAGAGCGATTATCGCTCCCGGTTCAATGCTTAAATTAATACCCTTAAGAACTTTTCTCGTAGTGTTGGGATAATCGAAGAAAACGTTATTAAAAGCGATTCCCTTTTGAAAGGGAGCGGGAACCGGAATCGGATGGGACGACTCGATAACTTGAGGTTTTAGATCGAGGAATTTATAGAAATTGGAGAGGAACAAACTATCCTCGTAAAGCATGGACAGATTACGCATCATTCTTTCGAGAAACTCTTGCCCTTTCTGGAAAGCTTGATAATACATCACTAATTGCCCCAAGCTGATAAAGCCCCCTAAAGTGCGATAGGCGATAAAAGCGAAAGTACCGAAAACAGCTAAAGTAGACCCCAGTTCGATCGCTCCCTCTTGTATACTTCTCCTGACCACTAAATCTTGCTTTTCGCGGCGAAGTTGTTCCCTCAAAGACAAGAATAACCCCTGGAAGTAATCTCCAAGAGCGAATAAACGTAACTCTTTAGCGTGGGTATCTCCTGTTAAGATTTGGCTGATATAATTAGCTTTACGTTCTGTGGGAGTACTTCTTACCGCCCACTGAAATTGACGCTTAGAAAGTTTTAAGCGAACAAAAACTCCAGGGAGGGCGGCGGCGAATAAAGTCAGTGCGATCGCTGGATGTAAAGAAGCCAGTAAAATTACGATCGCCACTAGAGAAATAGCGTACTGAGCGACGGCTATAATCTCCAACATGATATTAAAAGGGCGGAAAACTGCTTGAGATTGGGCTTGATGTAAAGTATCGTAATAATCGGAGTTTTCGTAATACTCCAAATCAACTTCCAAAGATTTAGTGTGAAGTAATTTATAAATATAATCGGTCATCAACTGAGCTTGGATGTCATTGATAATTTTCCCCGCCCCTTTGGCTATAATCTCTAATACAGCCACGAAAACCGCCAATCCGATTAACATTTTTACATGGTCAAAAGCGGGCCCTTTATCAGTGGAATTAATCCCCGCCGTTACCGCGTCGATGATCAGCTTGGTCATTTGTAAAGTGATTACAGGTAGAAGACCTTGAATAATAACAAGAGTGCAGTTAGCGATCATCCATCGTGAGCCGCTATCCCAAATTAGTTTTAGGGTTCTTTTGATATTTAAAGGAGGATTAGACATGGAATGTAATTTGATGATTAATATAAGAAATCCTATTGATAAGGTTCACGCCAACCCCATTTAGGTTTAAAGCCAATTTTTTCCTTGAGCCACTTATCAAGATCTGATTTGTAAAGACATTGGCGTAAAAAAGATTGTTTAGATTTGGCAATATACCCATTAATAGTATCGTCATCAATGCCATGTTTTTTAAGTATTCTAGTAATTTCTCCTACGTGAGTATCTAAAGTCAGATGAGTGGTGAGTCTAAAACTATCTCGATGATCGCGATAAAAATACAGACAGTCTTTTATTGCTTTAAATCTAGCTCCTTGTTCAAGCATAGTCCAAGGAAAATCATAATCATCCGGGCCTACCGAATTCAAGCTTTCATCTAGACCCCCAAACGAAAGTGCTTTTATTCGCCGCCAGCATAGCAGATGTTTTACTGGTGATCCATCGAGAAAATCTGCCGCTGAAAAGTTCTCCCTGCTGTAATAAATGGAGCTTATCGGCCGATCTTCTTCATCGATCATTAGTCGTGAAGAGTGGAAAAAGTCAACGAGCGGATTTTCAACAATTTCTTTCTGCAAAACTTCAATAGCATTTTTAGCTAACATATCATCACCCAGAAGGATCGTGACAAATTCTGTTGACGCTTTTTTCATACCCGTGTTTATAGCACCCGCTAGTTTACATCCTTTATTATCAATTAAATTTATACGGGAATCAATTAAGTAAGATTGCAAAATTTCTTGAAAATTTTTTTTATCATCTTCTTCGATTATTATCAGTAACTCCCAATTATATGATGTCTGATAAAAAACTGAATTTAATGATTTTTCCAAATATTTTAAATAATAATTTTTTAAAGGCATTAAAATTGTAATTGGAAAAGATTTATCCATCACGTTGACTGGTTTTTATATAACTGTACTTAAGCTTGACCTTGAACTCATGTGACAATAAAAGCTAATTATAGCAAGACAACCAAAAAAGTGGAAACATTTTCCTACAAGTGTATTAATCTTATAGAAAAGGCGATTCCTTAAATTCTTGCTCGTGACAAAAATTTATCGAACAAGGTACGCTATGTAAACTATCATCGGATATTCTGCGTAATTAATCTGACGTATGTCCATACCTGTTGTTTCTGTTATAGTTCCCGTATATAATGGCGAAAAAACTATCCAAGCCTGCATAGAATCAATTTTGCAATCTAACTATCCTCGCCGAGATTTTGAATTAATAGTTGTCAATAATGCTTCAACGGATAAAACTGGCTCCATACTAGAGCGATACAGAGATACGATCGTGATACTTTATGAGTCAAAAAGAGGCCCTTCCGCAGCTCGAAATAAGGGTATTAAAAATGCTAAAGGAGAATATATAGCCTTAACCGACGCTGATTGTTTTGTTGATTACAACTGGCTTAGTAACATTGTTCTACCTTTACACGATCGAGAAATTGGTATCGTAGGCGGGCAAAATTTGTCAAAAAACCCTCATAACAAAATTGAGTTATTCGGTGAAATGATTCACGATCACTTTCAAGCCATTAATGTTTATAAACCCCCTTATGTTATTACGATGAATTGGGCTTCCCGTTCATCCGTATTAAAGGAATATAATTTTTTTGATGAAAATCTACTCCGATGTGAAGACGTTGATTTAGCCTTTCGCATTTTTCAAGCAGGATATAAATTTTTTTACCAGCCTAAAGCAATAGTTTCTCATCATAATGAAGAAAATTTTTTAGGTTTATTTAAAGAAGGATTCAGTCACGGTTTTTATTCACCGTTAATTTATCAAAAACATGAAAAGTTTCTTCAAGAATATAGTAAATTACTAGAACTCCATGATTCGATATATCAAAGAATATATCGCAATTTCCTTCTTTGTTTTAGCAACGGAGACAAAATTAATTCTTGGTGTGCCGTTGTCTTTGATTGTGGTAAGATTATCGGGAATATTTTTGGTCGATACCTGAATGTATACGACAATACTTAAAAACCTACCTTAAAAATGGGATGAATCAAGTTTACTTTAACCCACGGTCTCAGTACAGTAAAAATTACTAATTAAACAATATGGCGAACATATCATTAAATCAGTCAATGGAAGATAATGTTACTATTATCATTAAAACTTTTGAAAGACCAAATTGTTTAATGAGATTAGTAAAAAGCATCAGAAAATACTATAAAAAGATAGCCATTTTAGTTGTAGATGATAGTAAATCTCCTATTTCGCCCCTACCCGAAGAAATTACAGGTTACTACCATCTCCCTTTCGACTCCGGCTTGTCTTATGGCAGAAATTTTGCTTTGGAAAAGATTGAAACTAAATATTTTCTGCTGTGCGATGACGACATGATT
Organism: Chlorogloea purpurea SAG 13.99; assembly: GCA_016903695.1. Lineage (GTDB taxonomy): Bacteria > Cyanobacteriota > Cyanobacteriia > Cyanobacteriales > Microcystaceae > Chroococcopsis > Chroococcopsis gigantea_A. The sequence goes on along the minus strand of JADQBB010000012.1, from coordinate 45,318 downwards.
TTTACTGAGGATACAGATCTAGAAAAAATTTATAGCGTCCTCGAAAAAGGGGTTTTTGATATAGTTTCTTGTCATATGGTGGATCATATTAGAAATACTAATTTTAGATTGGGTATTAATCGATGGGGAGGGAATATGGAAATAAAAAACGGTAAATATATACATACCTATGGAAAACCTAGATTTTATAAAGATGATCTACCCGTTTATGATATTGTGCTTAACTTTTTTATGGCATCTAAAGAAAAAATTGGGCTAAAAGCTTGGGATGAAAATATAAAAATTGGTTACGAACACAGCGATTTTTTCTTACAGGCTAAAAGTAAAAGTTTGTTAAGTACCGTCATTCCAGGTGTTTTTATATATCATTACCCAGAAGATAGTAAAAAATATTACGGGTTTAGAACAAGAATTACTGGAGAATTTCACGAGTTATGGAAACAAAAATATGGTATTAAAGAAGAATTTTATATTGGGCAAAGATTTCAATGGAAAGATAAAGTTAGATATTTTTATAATCATATTTTATATTTTATTATTAGGCTATTTAAACCTCTTTAAAAATGGATATTAAATACTTACCTAAGTTATAAACCATATCTGAATCAGGTTTAAAAAACAATATTTCTTCTGCTTTAGTAATATTTGCCCAAGAGTGTTTTATATCTCCTAGCTGGGGTTCTAGAAAATTAATACAAATTTTCTTATCTGGAAAATAATTTTGTAAAATCTCTAAAAGTTCTAAAAGAGAAGTTCTTTGTCCGCTACCTACATTACAGGTAAAATAACTATATTTATTCAAGGAAATTGTTAATGCTTGTACGAAAGCTGTTACTACATCTTCTATATAGATAAAATCTCTTGTTTGTGTACCGTCCCCGTAAATATTAATAGGAAGTCCTTGTTGTATCGCTGAAATAAAAGTAGAAATCACTCCCGAATAGCATGAGCCTGAAGAATGTCTTTTACCAAAAACATTAAATAAACGTAAATTAATAGTAGACAATCCATAATGCTCGGTAAATAAATAACTATATTGTTCTCCCATTAGTTTTATTAATCCATAGGGAGAACTGGGATTAGTTGGGTGATTTTCTGTCAGTGGAAGTTCAATTGGAGCGCCATAAACTGCGGCTGAACTAGTAAAAACTAATCGGGGAATTTCTAATATATTACAAAGCTGAACGGCAGCCGTTGTGGTGGCAAAATTGTTATTATTAGTTTCTACCGGCTGTAACCAAGAATGTTGTACTGAAGGTATAGCGGCTAGGTGAGCAAGACCATCAATGGGCCCGTTAAAATCTTGAGGTTGGCATTGACAAAGATCTTTAAAAATAATTTTAAGATTAGAGTGTTCCGGTAAATAATCACGAAAACCTGTAATTAAATTATCAACTACAGTTACTTTATGTCCTTCCCATAATAATTTTTCAGTGAGATGAGAGCCAATAAACCCGGCCCCGCCCGTAATAAGAAAGTGCATTTTAAGTCCTTTTTAAACTACTATAAAATATATTTATATGCCCAAAAGAGTAATGATATAATTATTTTTAACCTAACTCTTATATTACTAAACAATAGTAAACGCTATGAAGCTATATTATTATATTTTTGCCAATAAAGTTAGTAATTTCGGCGACTCTTTAAACCCTTGGCTATGGGAAAAATTTATACCCCAGGAGTTAGACGACGATGAAAGAATCGCTTTTATAGGCATAGGAACTTTATTAAACGATTATTTACCCCGGAGAGTTCCCCAAGCTCGTCGTTATGTGGTTTTTAGTTCGGGTGTGGGTTATGAAACTCAACCCATACCCCAACCCGATGCTAACTGGACATTCTATTGTGTGCGGGGCCCTTTATCCGCCGAGAAGATGGGTATATCGAGAGATTATGCGATCGCTGATGGGGCCCTCCTGCTCAATCGGGTTTTTAAATCGAGCGCGGCGAAGCAGTATAGATTTAGCTTTATGCCTCACGTAGAACACGCTATGGGGGGTAACGGGTTATTATTAAGCGCCGCTTGTGATAGAGCCGGGATTAATTATATAGATCCTCGTGGCTCGATCGAACAGATTCTATCTTCGATCGCTAGTACCGAAACACTCCTAGCTGAAGCCATGCACGGGGCTATAGCCGCCGAAGCCCTTCGAGTTCCTTGGATTCCGGTCAGTAGCAGTCCCAGGATTCTCTCTTTCAAGTGGCTGGATTGGTGCAGTTCTATTAAACTAAACTATCGGCCTGCGGAAATATCACCTTTGGTTAGTTGCTATCCTTTCCAACCCGAACTAGAGCAGTTTAATGAAGATTGGCTTACCGAACTTCAATATACCGACTCTCCAAATCGGGAACTCATCCGCAAAGGCCAAGTACAGTTACTCTCCGAACAATTACTGACGATAACACGAACTTTCCCGCCCAATCAGACTCAGGATAATCATCTGGAAAACCTGATCATCAGGCTAGAAGAAAGATTGGAGCAATTTAAAAAGGATGTTAAAGGCGAAAAATTCAAGGAGTGAAAAACTTAATCAGCGGTTTTGCGAGCCGGCCAGCCCACCGATTCATTAACATCGTGTAGGGGGTCGAGTAGAAGTAAATCCTGCATATCCTCGTATTTTTCCAGCACAGGCGGCGTAAAAAGAGCTTTTCGATCGGTCGGAGTCAGGGATAGATGAGGCCCGTCATCTCTTGTAGTTTCGTTACTTTCTATAATTAACTCCTCACTCATTAATTGATCGATAAAGTTCTTGACGGACTCGATGATCGCACTTTCTTGAACCTCGTAATTATTGACGAGATAACTGATTATATCCTTGGTACTTTTTCCCTCTACGATTCCATTCCAAATACTGCCGCCCGTGCCTTGCAAATTGAAATAGTTCCCATTATCCAAGTGGATAATAACGATCTCGTCTTCGATGCTTTCGTGTGCTATCTGGTTACTATTAACTTGATAATTAATCATTAAGGGAATTCTACATAGACTAATATGGTTTGAGATTGTATCATAAAATTTCCGTTCAGGGAATTTTTTTAAATTTATGAAGCAAACCTGAAAAGCCATTCAATCCCTGCTCGGCGTATATAAAACGAACCCGATTGAAGATAGTTTTGTAGAAAGCAAGAGTCGGGTGAAATAAAGTAGTCAAACGTTTAGAAAAATTATAGCTCTTGGAGAAAAATTGTTTCCGTCCCAAAACGTAAACCTCTCCCCCCACGAATACTCTAGGGATTGTTTCTTTATTAATTTTCGAGGCGATAACGCTCATATTGAGTTCTGTATTAAGCTGCCCTGGAATTCGTCCGTGAAGTATTTTGACCATTCCATTGAGATAACCGAAGGAGTGAAAGCGACAATTAAATTCTTGGGTGAGGACGGCAAAACGGATCTCGCTTAAATATATAGCTATTCTCAGGGGGGGTTGGTCGTGGCTATAGACACCAGTTCGAGCCTCTAGAGTTTCTGTCCATTGCAAAGCCTGTTCAAAAACTTCTTTTAATTGAGGAGATTGACGGAAAACCACAACACCCTGATTGAATTCCGGGAAAACATCGGGCAGGCCCGTATTATCTGGGAATGTTTCATAGTAACCCCGATCGTGCGCCATCGCCATGTCAAAATTATCGAGTAGCTCGAATAGTTCGGACAGGCCACCGCAAACGAAAGTATCGGTATCCAAAAAAAGGGTTTCTGCGAATGGCGAATTCATCATCCCGATCAACTTGTTAATGTGAGGTTTCGGGTGGATTGTTTCTAAGGGGATGATTCGATCGAAAATCCCGCCCGTATCGATAGGAGGATGGTTAGTAAACATAGCTATCTCAAGTCCGGGTAAATGTTGCTTTACGCTTCGGGCTGAAACGAGCGCCTCTTGAGCGTATTTAGCGCCGATAGCCACGTAGAGGACACCGCGGGAGTTTGGCATGAATTTTATCGGTGAATCGCCCGAAAATGGATTAATATCATAAAGTTTACCCGAAAAAACTTATGAGTAGTTTAAAACAATTCAGTGCTTTCTGGCCCGACCCAACTCAAGAACTGTTATTAAAATCGATTTTACTGGATGGCAGAGATGGGGCCCTGGCTTGGGAGGAATGGAGTAATACCGTTAATTTTGACGATCTCGATTATGATGCCTGCTGTCTTGTGCCGATTCTGTACGCTACCCTGACCGCTAAAGGCATTGAAACCCCCCTATTACCGAGGATGAAAGGTATATATAAAAAACATTGGGTGAAAAACGGACTGCAATACCGTCAATTAATGGGTTTACTCCAGCTTTTCCATGAGCGGGGGCTAAAGACGATCGTCATCCGGGGCACCGCCATCGCCCTCCGTTACTATCGGGATTACGGATTACGCCCGGTGGAAGAACTGGACTTGCTAATACAGGGGGATGATAGACAAGCTTTCGAGGCATTGCTAAAAAATGAAGGTTGGCGGGGGGCGATCGATCCTCCCGTTAAAAATACTCGGCGTTTTCTCCATCCCCAAAAACCTGTAAAAGTAGATTTATACGAGTCCGCCTATGCCACGGGTGTGGAAGTGTCGCCCGACGATGGGAAAGCTCGAAAAGAGTTTCGTCTCTGGGAAGCGGCGGAAAATATTATTTTCGAGGGACACTCATTGAGAGTTTTATGTCCGCTCCATCAACTACTACAAATATTAATACAAGGAACCAATACAGATCATGTATCTCCCTATCGCTGGGTCATGGATGCCTGTCAGATCATTATAAATACGCCAGATCTGCACTGGGGGATTTTTTGGCAGGAGGCTAGGGTCTTCGGAGTTGATGAGCTTGTTAATAATATGGTTGATTATTTAAACTCCGAATTTACAGTGGCAATTCCCCCGGTATATAAAGCCCTAGGGTCGGATCGAGGGCTATAGCCGCTCGAAATAATGCCTCGGCTTTCTCCTTTTGACCTTTACCCAGTAGTGCCAAGCCAGACCATAACTGCAAATGAGGATCACCGGGATAGAAATTATGATAGTGAAAAATGCCCCCCTCGCCGTTCCCTAGAAGACTTGATGAATGCAGGATTTCTCTATGAGCCGCCACCGTTTCTTCGCGGTTTTCACCTCGGAGACTGATCCAGAAAGGAGCGCCGAGATCACCTAAAGCGGAAGCGAAAATTTCACCAGGGGTTCTAGGCTTGTCCTGCAAACCCCTATAGGGTGCTTTCGGCATCGCCATCAGTTGTTCGTAAACCCGTGCGATCGTTTCTGCACTTTTCTGGGGTTGAAAATGCCCGATTGCGTACTCTTTCGCCCCCTTTCCCAGGCGTTGACGCGCTCGGCCATCCCGGTAAAGAAACTCGATCGCCTCCGTGTATTCCCTCTCAGAGTGAACCACCAATCCCGTAACATCGTGTTCTACCAGAGAAGAAACCCCACCATAGGGAAAAACAACGGGGGGGATACCCGCGAACATCGCCTCTTGTAGTGCCTGTTCCGAGGTAGCGTAGGTATCGGGGCCCAGAGGATAGCCGAAGACATCGAGAATCGAGAGAACATCGCCAACTTTTTCCACGTAGCCGCGGAAATCAAAACGGGAGAGGACATTTAAAAGACTCGCCGCCTCCACCAATTCTCGATCGTTCCCACCGCAGACGATAAAGCGAACGTCATCGATATTAACCCCCGCGCTCATCTCTATGAAGCGGGGATGAATTTTAGTGTAATTGGCAGTACCGATATACCCCACGTTGAAGCCCTCGTGAGGTTTTAATGAAATCTCCCCCAGACGTTTCAACTCGGCGGGGCTGAGAGCGAAATCGCTTTTCTGCCGTTTAATTTCCGGGTTCAACTCCTCGAAAGGTTCTAAATTCAAGCTATCGGGGGAAGAAACGAGACAAAAATCGGCGCAGTGGATCAGGCTATGGGTGATGACTTGAGGGGCAGAAGCACCAAAAATCTTGAACCAGAATAAAAGGCGCGTATCGGGCCAATCCGATAGCAATAACTTATAAAGAGCGGGATGATTCCAAAAATGAACGTGGACTATATCGGCTTTTTGGATTTCTTCCCGTATCCTCAAGTCATCGGCTTCTTTAACGATAGTTACCCCCGCTTTTGTCACCCGCAGGGCCACGAAAGGATGAATAGAAGGTTCCAGACAGATCAGGCGATGTTCGATCCCCCCCCTTAGGTCGGTCATGTGGGCCACCACGGTCAGAAGGGTGCGAGTGGGGCCGGCGTTAGATAGACGCGGGATGATGTGGAGGATCTTAAGCATCTTTTTTGCGGGCGATCGATCGGCGCAGGACAGCCATTATTTCTTGACGATTAGCCCCGCTTCGACTCGATAGACTATCGGGGCGAACCCGTTTATAAAGTAGTACATCCGGTAGGGTCAGGGTGGGGATTCGGGATTCTTGAACTCTGGCGAACCATTCTAGATCCCCCGCTATGCGTAGTTCCGTGGCGAAATACCCTACCTGCTCGAAAAGCGATCGGCGCGCTAACAGTACCCCCGGGGTTCTCCCCCATTTAGGCGCTTCTAGATCCCTTTCTCGATAACCATTTCTCAAACTCGTTGCCGCGTCCGAGACTAGTTGTAGATGGGCCGTCACGTATTGCAAGGAAGGGTAATTCTGTAAAGCATTCGCCTGTAGAGTTAGCTTGTTCGGTGTCCAACGATCGTCACTATCGAGAAAGGCTATCCATTCCCCCCGCGCGTTTTGCAAGCCAAGGTTACGGGCCTGGGCTAATCCTAGCGTGTTCTGATAAATATAGCGAACTCCTGGATAGGATTGAGCGATCGAGGCGGTGCTATCCGTGGATTGACCGTCTACGAGGATGATTTCATAATTGGCATAGGTTTGCGCGATAATACTGTCGATAGCATCCCTTAAGTAACGCTCGCTATTTCTGGCGACTATCACACAGCTAATTTTGAGGAGTTCGGTATTTTTCACCACGGGGGATATGAGAATTCATGGAAGTATTCGCGGGCGGGTTTAACACGCCGATCGTGATCATAGCCTACAATCGTCCTCATCTTCTCCAACAGGTTTTAAGCATCGTCAGACAAGTGCAGCCAACTCAATTATTTTTAGTGGTGGACGGCCATAAATCTCATACGGATAACGAAAAGTGCCAAGAAGTCAGATATTTATTATCGAATATCGATTGGCCTTGTGACGTGAGGCGCGATTACTCCGAGGAAAATCAAGGGTGTGGTTATCGGATTGCCAGCGGTCTCGATCGAGTCTTCCAACAGGTGGACAAAGCTATTATCCTAGAGGACGATTGTTTACCCCACCCCACCTTCTTTCCTTTTTGCCAAACCCTGTTAACTCACTACGAACACGAAGATAATATAACTCAAATTTGCGGCACTAATCGCCTCCTGCAATGGAAAAACAAAGAACAAAGCTATCTGTTCGCCCGTTACGGTAGCGCTTGGGGGTGGGCCACTTGGCGACGTTCTTGGCAAAAGTACGGGGGACACTCTCGACTCTGGTCAGACCCCGGAGTCAGGGAAAAAATCGAAAGGGTTATCGGACAGCCCCAACAATACGATTATTTCTGCCAACGTTACCGGCAAGCAGAGGCCTCACCGCGCTTGATTTGGGATTATCAATGGTCTCTAGTACAATTAGCAGGGGCGGGACGATCGATCATCCCGACGGTTAATCTAGTGAAAAACTTGGGTTTTAACGCGGACGCGACCCACACCCATCGTTTCTGTCTCTCTAATCTGATCCAAGACTTTCAACCGATGACTTTTCCCCTGCGGGGGCCGGTGAGTTCCGATTATGATGACGAATACGATCGCCGTCACTTCGCTTTCAGCATCGGTAAACCCGAACCCGACTCGTTAACTTTGATGATCGACAAGTTAATCTCGGCAGGACGTTTCGTCCACGCTTTACTTCTTTTGAATAAAGCTATAACCCAGTATCCCGATGAACCCCGTTTTCAGAAACAGCGTGAATTAGTTCTCCAGTTACGCGCTCAGAAACAATATGTTTGATACACCGATCGTTTTTATCATTTTTAATCGACCGGCCACCACCGAAAAGGTTTTCGCCAAAATCAGAGAAGTTAAACCGGCACAACTTCTCGTCATAGCTGACGGGGGTCGCCCCGATAGTTTAGATGACACCGAAAAATGTGCTGCCGCGCGAAGGATTATAGAAGGAGTTGATTGGGATTGTCAGGTTATTAAAAATTACTCTTCTACTAATCTCGGTTGCGCTAAACGTATAGAAACCGGGTTGAACTGGGTATTCCAATTGGTAGAAGAGGCGATCATTTTAGAAGATGATTGTTTACCTGATGCTAGTTTTTTTCCCTTTTGTCAACAACTTTTAGAACGCTATCGTCACGACGGGCGAGTTATGCAGATAGGGGGACACAATCGCCTGTTCCAGTGGCGACTCTCACGGCAAAGTTACCATTTCTCTTACCTTTACGGCAGCCCTCACGGTTGGGCTACCTGGCGCAGGGCTTGGAATCAATATAACTTGGAGGATAGAGCCTGGGATGACCCGCGAAATTTACTGTATTTAGAACAGGTTATCCCCGATCGAGAAGACTTACAAAAATTTCTCCGACTGTGCGATCGTATCTTCAACGACCCTGATTTAGAGGATGAGTGGGGTTATAAATGGACTTTCGTTAAATTGACCGGGCGCGGATTATCGGTTATCCCCGCTACTAACCTCGTTACTAATATCGGTTGCGGGGCCGGAGGCACTCACATGAAGCATCGCACCTTACTCAACGGTTCGAGTATACCCAAAGAGCCGATCGGTTTTCCCTTGGTTCATCCCGGTACGATCGAACCCGATCTAGAATTTGAAACCGAACACGGGTGCTGGAGTATCGGTGAACCAAGTGCGATCGCTCTCCTGCCCTTAATCCAAAAATTACTGAGTGGCGGACAGAATATTAATGCACTTGTATTACTCGATAAGGCCCTGTCGGAACAACCAGATTCGATTCTTTTGAATCGTTGGAAAGCTGAAGCTTTGATCGCTTTGAAACAACCCCGGCGGGCTATGGCTGTCATCGAACATCTATTGAATCATTCCCCACAATCGGGCGGCGCTATTAGCCCAGGTGAAGTTCTCGGCTCTTTTTCTAGCGGCTTCTCCCATCCGTCGCCGTAAATCCCCGTCACCGAGTAATTTTTTCATCGCCCGCCCCGTTTGAGTTGCGTTATCAGTGTTGACTAAATAGCCGGTGACACCCTCTTCTATAGCTTCGATCACTCCCCCTGTTTTCCCCCCGATGGCGGCTTTTCCGGCGATGGCCGCCTCTAGAAAACACATGCCGAATCCTTCCCAATTATCAGGCTCATCTCTAACGGGCATGACGAATAAATCACACAGGGCGAAGAGTACGGTTTTAGTTTCTTCATCAACCGCACCGAGGAAAATCACTTGGTCATCGATTTTCAGATCGATCGTGCGCTGTTGTAATTTTTCCTTTTCTTCCCCGTCCCCGGCGACGATATATTTAAGATCGGGGAATTTTTCCCGTAAGCCCGTGAAACTTTCCAAGACTAAATCAATGCCCTTGCGATGGATCAAACGACACAGGGAGAGAACGATCGGCCCGCCAGTAAGTTGTAATTCCTTTCTGTATATTCCCGCCTTTGTTTCTATAGAAAGACTGTTTTCCGGTGATGTAATACCTGGATAGATAATTTGAGTCCCAAGATGATAGGTGGTGACAACTTTTGCTAGTTCGGCGGTTGCCTCACTACAAGCGTATACCTGTTTCGCTCCCTTGAGGTCTGACGATCGTTTTGATGCCCACGATCGATATTGAGACGTTATCAATTCTTGACCGTAGATAAAAAACGAATAGGGAAGATTTGCCCGCTGTAAAGCCTCACACCAAATATGTGACAGGGGGTGCCAAACGCCGATGAAAATTTCTAGGGGTTGCCCGGAGAGACTTTCTATAAAGGGCATAATTTCCCGTTGCGGGTGGAAGTCACGTAATAATTGCCAAGTTTTGACTATGCTGTTAGTTTTGTTTTTGTTTAAAAGGGAGGAGGATAAAATTTTGAGTTCGTATCGATGCGAGAGTTTTTTATCCTGATAGGGAACTATAGAAATAACCGTTGTTGAGGTATACTGGCTTAGTTCATCCCAGAGGTGGTGCAGATACTGGGATATACCTCCTAAGTTCGGCTTAAAATCTGTAGTTAGTAAAATCAGGTGGGGTGATTTTGTCATGGCGCTAAGGGTTTTTATCGAAATAACTAATAACTAATTAAGATGTTTACTTAAATTTTTAACCAATATATGCACAAAAGGCTCTTTGAATAAATAATCATGAATAGTTCTAATTTGGTAACTTTTCAAGCCTCGCTGAGATATTGCCATAAGTTTTGATTGATCTTTGTAACTCCATTCTATAGATTGAAATGAAACTATCTTGCCGTTGTATACAGAAGGTATATATTGAGATTGAGCCTTGAGATAAGCTTCGTATAAATTTTTATCTGAATTAATTTTTTCAATAATATTTTCTGCCGCTTCTATTTCAGTAATAGATTGATTTTCTATTTTGCTTTTTCTGATAATTTTTGCATCAATATAATGAATGATTTTATACTTTAAAGATAGCCATTGAGATTGGGTTAATACTTTTAAACGTTGCCATGAGTTTAATTTCTGGACTTTAAAAATTACATCTATCAAACAAACTAAACTCACCGCATTTCCCTGATGTACGAGTTGTTGGGCTATTTCTAAAGTTAAAGCACCGTTCTGACAGAAGCCGACGAATTGATAAGGGCCTCGCGGCTGAATTTTTTGTAAATCTTCAATTATGTACTCGGCAAAATCTTTAATCTGGAGTTGGTTAAAGGGAGTCGCTATCCTAGTAGTCAGCCCGAAAATATTGAGACTGTAAACGGGCTGCTCTAGATCCACCAAAGTTGCGATCGTGCGAGCGAAACCCGTATCATTGATAAAGTATAAGGGAGTTCTGGTTCCATCAGGTTTAATGGCAATAACGCTGGTGTCCTTAACACTCTTAAAGCCACGAGAGTCGATATAAAAACTCAGTTCGGTAATAGTGGGATGCTGAAAGAGAATGTACAGGGGTAAATTGATACCTAATTGGTTTTCAATACGTGCTATTACTCCAGCGGCTAAAATAGATTGCCCTCCTAAGTCGAAAAAATTATTCTCGACCCCAATTTTTGACTCTCCCAATACATCACACCAAATTTGGGCGATCACTTTTTCCGTGTCAGTTTTGGGTGCTATGTAGTCCGCTTGCAGTTGTTCTCGTTCGATTTCCCTTAGAGATTTAATTAGATGCTCGAATTCACCGGCTTGGAATTTTTGCGTTAATATATTCCTCTGAATTTTACCGAAAGACGTTCTGGGAATACAGTTGGGATTGATGGGAATAATATGGACGGCATTGATATTAAGTTGTGTGATTAAAACCAGTCTGAGCTTTTTAATTAATGTGATGATTCTTTGATTTTGGGGAATAATATCGATGTCCGCATCTGTGCCGTTCTGGCTGAAAAAAATCACTAAATCTTCGCTTCCGCTGTTAGCGTTGGGAATACCGCAGGCCACCACCGCCGAAATATCAATTCCACCCGTACAGTTAATTACTTCTTCAATTTCTCCACAGGAATAGTTTTTGGCGTTGATAATAATAATGTCTTTATCTCGTCCGGTAATAACTAAATTGGCATCTTGAAGGAAACCTAAGTCGCCGGTTTTGATCCAGCCATCTCCCGAAAAAAGATTGCCGGTTTCTTCTTGGCGATTATAATAAGCTTTTGTCGTGGAAATTCCTTTAACTTCAATGTGACCTATTTCATTTTCTCCGAGTAAATAACCTCGTTCATCCACGACGCGGATGGAATAGCCCCGACATGGTTTTCCCAATTGCATATATTGCTTATCGCTATTCGGAAGGGTGATTAATTTTGCTTTCCCCCCCACTACTGTCCCGCATTCTGTTAGTCCGTAGCCCGTGAAAATAGCTTCTGGATTTAATCCGCGAGGTGTTAACCCATTAAGGAAAGTTTGATAGGTTTGCGGACTGATGGTTTCGGCCCCTATACCGAGATTTTTAAGCGCGCTTAAGTCCCAATGCCGCCCCGTCCCCGATTCCAGACACCGATTAATCAATGTCATGCCGAAGTTAGTAATACTTGTCTTGTTAATGCCGTATTTTTCGATCGCATCCAACCATCGTAAAGGATCGACTAAAAAGACTTCCGTGGGTAAGAATATTTTTTTCCTGGCATCGGGATTGACCATTCTCAAATTAGCTGAAGCGTGATCTAGAGGCAACCAATATAAGGACACAATATTTTCAGGTTGATGCGATCGAAGTTCTAACAGTCTGTTGAGAATTGCCCCGCAGGTGAACCCCACTAATTTAGGTTTACCCGTGGTTCCCGAACTGAAAAACAAGGCGCATAGATCTTCAGGTTGGCCTTGATGGAATTGTTCATCTACAGGGGCATTTTTTAGATTTTCAATTTTTAAAATGGTGAGGGATTCGTTTAATATTTCGTTCTTTTGCCAAGATTCTTCTATATCTACACTCGTTATTATCAGGGGGTCATCAACAACATCTAAAACGGTTTTCAGTTTCAGTTGAACCTCGTTAATTTTAGTATGGTTAATCGAAAATCGTAAAGGAATCGGCACGAAACCACCCAGTAAGCAACTCCAAAGTACCGTAACGAAGTCATCACACCTATCCAATATCACTACTACGACTCGGCCGGGAGAAACTTCACTTTCTCTAAGTCCTCCTAATAGACTGCAAGCGGAAGACCACAACTGAGAGTACGTTCGGACGATCGTATCATGTTCGTCCATTTGTAGGCAAACTAGTTGACCCTCTTTTAAACTCTCTACGGCCTCGGATAAATAAAGAGGTATACTTCGCGGGCTATCAAACTCGTTTTTGATAAAAGGCTCACCGTGAGCGATCGCAACTTGTGCCATTTTTTAGGGAATCTTGAGAATAAAAAAGGTTATAAGCATTTAGCCTGTAGTGAAGTTTAAATCATAACCCCTAGATAAAGCTAGTTCAATCACCTCTTTTGTTAAAGGACTTGAGCTATCCCGGAGGGATTGAATATAACTGGTTTTAATTTCATAATACTTGTCTAGATTGAATACCCGGTCATAAAGTTCGTGTTTTCCCAGAATTTCCAAGGTCAATAGTGTTCTGGCGCACTTCCAGCACTGAGAACAGTTTTCAGCATCTTCCACAGCGTTAACACAAACATCTAAATAGCGATAAGAGGGTTCAAATTCAGAAACTTTAAGAGTTTTTTCAACCCGTGAATATTGACACCCTGCGGAAATACATTCAGTGTTTTCCGTGGACAAAAGATGAATAGCGGCTGGATCTATAACAGCACCATCTGGGGACTCTTTAATGATGCAGTCTTCGTATTTATGAGCTGAAGAATAATAATATTTAGTGAATAGTTTTGGCAACAATAAAATAGCCGATATATTTCTGGTTGTATGGGTAGTTTGAAAATTCCTCGGTAGAATTTCGTGTAGATTAGAATTTATACTGATAAAGGGTAATTCATACTCTTGGGCGAACATATATAATCTTTGATAGCGTTTTTCAAAAAGTTGCTGTCCTCCTTCTCCGTGAGAGCCGACGTTATTCAAGAGTAAATGGGTTATTTTATAGCTAGTTGGGGTGTTTTCTTGAAAATGATCTATAAAAGTGCAAAATGAATCTATACCTCCTGAAAACCCAGTTGCCACTCCTTGAATTGGTTTAACTAAGTTTTCTTGAGTTAGTTCTTGAGGGAAAATCTTTATTTGATGCAGAGAAGGAATTAATAAAGTTAATATTTTTACTAGGTAATTAGTAAGATTATAAAATAATTTTTCAGACACTTTACCTTCTATATATATATCTTCATTTTGCTTCATCGCTAAAACTAACAACCCTATTAAAAATGTATCGCTTGATTCATTAGATAGGAATTGACCGTATTTTTTGTTGATGGAATACCAAACTTCTTTTTTGCCTTGTGAATATTCAACAAAAGCGCCCATTTTTGCTTGTTGCTGACTCTCGCTTATTTTAGGTAAACTGATGTACATTATATGGAAAAAGTATGTATATTGAATAATTCATTTTAACCCTGAAGCACTTAAACTACAGCATTTATGCGTAGTCGTTCAACCGCGGCTTTACTACCCGGTTTATAAAAATGATAACCGATCACGATGGCTTGCTTACCCCATCGTCGCCCGTCTGTTGAATCCTTATAATATTTAAAATAGAGAAACAATTTCCCCAGGTATTGATATGCGCTACAAATTACTCGGTAATAGTGGGCTACGGGTTTCACAATTATGTTTAGGTACGATGACTTTCGGGGAAGATTGGGGCTGGGGGTCATCGGATTCGCAATCGCGACGAATATTCGACCTGTATGCGGAGGCGGGTGGGAATTTTATCGATACGGCGAATCTCTATACTAATGGTAGCAGTGAGAAACTCGTGGGTGAATTTATAGGGAACGATCGCTCCTACTGGGTACTAGCCACCAAATACACTTTCGCCCTCGGTAAACCCCACGTTAACGCCTCTGGTAACGGGCGCAAAAATCTGATTCAATCGGTGGAAGCTAGCCTCAAACGCCTGCAAACCGACTACATCGATTTACTGTGGTTACACGGCTGGGATGGACTCACCCCTACCGAAGAAGTAATGCGCGCCCTCGATGACCTGGTGAAGATGGGCAAAGTCCTGTATATCGGTGTCTCCGACACTCCCGCTTGGGTCATTTCTAGTGCCAATACTCTCACGACTCTGAGAGGTTGGACTCCTTTCATCGGTCTTCAGATAGAATATTCTCTCAAAGAAAGAACGCCAGAGCGAGATTTATTACCGATGGCGCGGGCTTTTAATATCGGTGTTACAGCTTGGAGTCCTTTGGGGGCGGGAGTATTGACGGGCAAATACAATCAACCGACACCCGTGGAAGGGCGTTTGAGTAAACCGGATTTACCTTATCAAATCTCCCATCAAGATTTGAAAATAGCCGATATGGTAGTTAATATCGCCCATGAGATCGGACGTTCTCCGGCCCAAGTAGCCCTGAATTGGCTCCTACAACAATCAGGGGGAATTATCCCTATTATCGGTGCTAGACGGGAAGCCCAATTTCAAGATAATCTCGGCTGTCTCGATTTCTCTCTCTCCGGGGAACATCTCAACAAACTGAACGATGTGAGCGCTATCACTCTCGGTTTCCCCCACGATTTCTTAAGTAGCCAGATGGTACAAGATTTTGCTTTTGGGGGTGTTCACAAGTTAATCGATCGATCATGCTAAAAGTTTTCGTCTACGGTACACTCAAGCCTGGAGAGAGTAATTATCCCCGCTACTGCGAAAAAAAGGTTATCCAACACGAGAGAGTCTACACGAAAGGGCAATTATTTCACCTGCAAGCTTTGGGCTATCCAGGCTTGACTAGGGGTGACAGTCGAGTTGAGGGCGTTTTGCTGTGTTTTGCGGATGAATCCGTCTTGGAAAATCTAGATAGTTTGGAGGATTATCGAAGCGATCGATCTCCCGATTTGAACGAGTACCAACGGGAGAAAATCGAGGTTTACAGCCTCGCCGGTGAGCCTCTAGGTCAAGTTTGGGGTTACATCATGTCGAGCGATAAAATTAAGGGATACGGGGGCGTGCCGGTGGTTTCCGGCTGGTGGACGGGAAAACTCGCTCAATTGAGTCTGGACAAATAGAATAAGGTATAGTCGATCTGGATAATTCCTTAAAGAGGTATCTTGAGAGCTTCCGCCCACCTGGCGGCAAGATCGATTTCAGTAAAGGGAATAGTGACAGTTTTATCGCCGCCGATGAACATTATGCCCGCTTTTCCTTTCGGGGGTAGTGCTTCCGGATTAACAGGCTCACCATCTACCACCAGACGAATTTCCGCCACATCTTTTAAAGAGAACGTTTGTAGATTGATCGGCCCCTTGCGAGTCGGTTTCCCCCAGGTGATGGAGTCGCCCTTCTGACCGAGGACAGAATAAATGTCATACTTGGCACGATCGAACCCCTGGGCCCAAAGCCGATAAGCTTCCACCTTCTGATACTCGTTCCAACCGCTCCAAGCTAACCCGATAAACACAATTAACAGCGGAAGCCACAATAAACCTCTTTCCATCTTCG
Organism: Chlorogloea purpurea SAG 13.99; assembly: GCA_016903695.1. GTDB lineage: Bacteria > Cyanobacteriota > Cyanobacteriia > Cyanobacteriales > Microcystaceae > Chroococcopsis > Chroococcopsis gigantea_A. The sequence goes on along the minus strand of JADQBB010000012.1, from coordinate 29,132 downwards.
ATTAAACCAATACATAAATTAAATTTAGCTTAATTTTTGTTGTACCTTGCCTGCGCCTTCAGACCAACTTGCTATAATCAATTGTCGATTAGCTTACATAGCGAGAAACAATGGCAGATTGGCAGGAAATTAGCGGCGGAGTTACCGCCCCCAAAGGATTTAAAGCAGCTGGAATCACCGCAGGACTGAAACCCTCCGGTGCGCCCGATTTAGCTCTCATCGTCTCGGATACAGAAGCGATCGCCGCCGGGGTATTCACCACCAGCGAAGTGCGCGCCGCCTGTGTAGATTATTGTCGTCAACGGCTGCAAAATAAAGCCAGCGCCCGTGCCATCCTCTGCAACGCCGGACAAGCTAACGCGGCCACAGGGGAATTAGGTTGGCAGGATGCTTTAGAAAGCGCCCAAGCCCTAGCTCAATCCCTCAACATCCTTCCCGATTCTGTCCTGCTCGCCTCTACCGGAGTTATCGGCCAGAGAATCAAAATGGATATTCTTAAAGCCGGGATACCCCAGTTAGTGGCCGCCCTCGATGAAAATGGCGGGGAAAGCGCTTCTCGTTCGATCATGACCACTGACTTAGTGCCGAAAACGATCGCTCTCGAAACCGTCCTCGATGGTCGCCCGGTGCGCATCGGCGGCATGGCCAAAGGTTCGGGGATGATTCACCCCAATATGGCCACCATGCTGGCTTTCGTCACCTGTGACGCAGCCGTATCCACTACTCTCTGGCAGCAGATGCTATCGCGAGCGGCTAATAAAAGTTTCAATCAGATTACCGTGGACGGGGACACCAGCACTAACGATAGTCTCATCGCTCTGGCTAACGGTCAATCGCGCACCACGGCGATCATGGAGATGGGGAAAGAAGCCCAAGAATTGGAAGCGATGCTTACTACCGTGTGTCAGTATCTCGCTAAAGCGATCGCTAGGGACGGTGAAGGCGCTACCTGTCTTGTGGAAGTGGAGGTTACGGGGGCGGCCGATGATGAATCGGCCCGCAAGATCGCCCGTACGATCGCCGGTTCATCCTTGGTGAAATCGGCTATCTTCGGACGCGATCCCAATTGGGGGAGAATAGCGGCCGCGGCAGGTCGTGCTGGTGTGTCGTTCCACCAGGAAGGCCTCCAGATTAAATTAGGGGATTTCTTGATGATGGAGAATGGTCAACCTTTACCCTTCGATCGTCCCGCGGCGAGTAATTACCTGAAAACAGCGGCGGGGGGTGCTTACTTGAAAGAGGATACGGTCTTAATATCCCTGTGTGTCGGTAACGGTTCGGGTTCCGGTGCGGCTTGGGGTTGCGATCTCAGCTACGATTACGTGAGGATCAACGCCGAATATACCACCTAGTCGCCCCATTAAGACAATGGGAGATGAAAACGTTTTCACCTCCCATATTCAAGTCTATATAATCCATTAAACGCGTAAGTATAATGCTTCTGCTTCTAATTGACGCACTAGGGTTTCGTTGCCCTGCGCTCTCGCCACTTCCAAACGATGCTGAAGATTTCTGCGTAGTGTTTCGCGATGAGCCGAGGCGGCTTGTGTTAAACTTTGCTGACGGTTTTTGTTCATAGTAAACAGTTTTTTGTGACTTAACTCCCTTGACTTCTTTACTATAACATTAATTTTTTAAATCTGTATTATTCGCTACCAAAATCACAGAAAAAACTTAACATTACTATAGAAGCATATCGATGGATTGACACGATGACAGAAAGACCCTTGATCACTTTACTGACAGACTTCGGCTTAGAGGATACTTATGTGGGCGTGATGAAAGGAGTGATCAAACGCATTTGCACCGATGCTCATCTGATCGACCTCACCCATACTATACCCCCTCAGAACGTGACAGCGGCCGCTTTCGCCTTACTGGATGCCTACGGCCATTTTCCACGGGGGACTATACATCTAGCCGTGGTCGATCCGGGGGTGGGGGGCGATAGACGGGGTATAGCGGTAAGAACTGCCGCCGGTTACTTCGTCGGCCCCGATAACGGTTTATTCGCCCCGATTTTTGCCATCAGCCCTGTCATCGAGGCGGTCAATCTTGACAATCCTCAATATTGGTTTACCCCTGAACCGAGCAAAACCTTTCACGGTAGAGATATTTTCGCCCCTGCGGCTGCGTATTTAGCGGGGGGTCTTCCTCTGACCATCCTCGGTAGTGCGATTCTTGCTGAAAATATCGTCACCCTGCCTTTACATTCACCCCGGATGGTCGCGGGGGAAATTATCGGGGAAGTAAGATCAATCGATCGCTTCGGCAATCTCATCACGAATATTCCCGCGGCGATGGTAGAAGATCGATCGTGGTGTGCCGTAGTGGCAGATACCGTTATCCCCTCGCGAACTTCTTACGGTGAAGTTTCCCCAGGGGATTATCTAGCCCTGGTAGACAGTAACGGTTGGATAGAAATCGCCGTCAATAGCGGCAACGCTAGGGAAAAATCAGGAGCGAATATAGGCACTGCCGTTAAGATCCGGCTATAAAATCCCCACCAGATGTAGAGGCCCGTGGCCGGTCATCAACTCGATCAATAAACCGAGGAACCCGATCATCGCCAGACGACCATTCCACACCTCGGCCGCGGTAGTTAAACCCCATTCCCAACGTTCTTGAGGATACATCTTCATATTCTCTTTGGGGTGAGTTACCTGCTCGAAAGTCACCGGCTTTTCATTGAGGGAATTAACTACCAACTCCGAGAGGGAATTGATAAAAGTGGGATGGGAATTTAAAGCAGGTACGCGCTGGAAGTGAGTTATACCGGCTTCTTCAGCCACCTCTCGATACTCTATATCAATTTCTTGTAAAGTTTCGATATGTTCTGACACGAAGCTGATCGGCACTACCAGAAGACGTTTGACCCCCTGCGCCCCCAATTCCTGTAACGCTTCTTCCGTGTAAGGTTTCAGCCATTCCACTGGCCCAACGCGGCTTTGATAAGCGAGAGTGTAATCGTTTGCTCGATCGAGGGTTTTCATGATCAGCCGGGTACATTCTTCTATCTCCCGTTGGTAAGGATCACCCGCTTCCTCCACATAGCTTTGCGGTACGCCGTGGGCGCTGAAGAAAATATGTACATCTTCCGGTGACTCGGATTGGTCTAACTCTTGGGCGATTAAATCCGCCATGGCCCGCAGATAGCCAGGATTGTTATACCAGGACGGAATGAGAGTGTACTCGATCAATCTTAAAGTCGGGTCTTGGTTCCACATTTCTTCTAATACCCGAAAACTCGAACCGCTGGTGCTGATGGAGAATTGAGGGTAGAGAGGTAGAACTACGAGACGGCGTACGTGATCTTTCTTGATGCGATCAATCGCTTCTTCCGTGAAGGGATGCCAGTAGCGCATCCCGATATATACCTTGGCCTCTTGACCGATTTGGGACAGGTGTTGTTGTAATGCTTCCGCCTGGGCTTCCGTAATCTTTCTCAGGGGTGAGCCGCCGCCGATCTGCCGATAATTATCTTGAGATTTTTTCGCTCTCAGGGTAGAGATCAGCCACGCTAGAGGTTTTTGCAAGCTTTTTATCGGCAAACGGATGATCTCTGGGTCTGAAAACAGATTAAATAGAAAAGGACGTACATCCTCTAACCGATCCGGCCCACCTAAATTTAGTAACAGAACCCCTACACGACCCATAACGCTAATACTTTTATTAATAATTTTTCAGATTCTTTACCAAGTTTAACAATATATTAGTTTAATTGTTAAAACAAGTTGCAATTTTTTTTAAATTTATTTCTGGAGGATTAAGCTTGACTACGATTCTGAGAAGGTGGAGTTACCAGCATCAATGGCTATACGATAGCATTTCTTGGACGGCCGCTCTAGCCGTCGGCGGCGAGAGGCGTTTTCGACAATTGGCTCTAGATAATCTTACTATTAATGAAAATAGCGTAATTCTTGACCTTTGTTGCGGGGCTGGCCAAAATACTGGCTACTTAGCCCGATTATCTGGTCATTGTACGGGTTTGGATATTTCCCCGGTTGCCTTGAGTCGGGCGCAAAAATCTCTACCCGATGTGACATTCGTCGAGGGTTTAGCTCAAGCTATGCCCTTCGGTGACGGGCAATTCGACCTGGTTCACACGAGCGTCGCTCTCCATGAAATGGATACTGGACAATTACAACAGATTATTAAAGAGGTTTATCGGGTTTTAAAACCTGACGGGGTTTTTACTTTAATCGATTTTCATCAACCTCATAACCTCTTATTCTGGCCAGGGCTGTCCCTATTTCTCTGGTTGTTTGAAACCCCTACCGCCTGGCAACTAATTGGCACGGATTTAGTTAAAATGCTAAAAGATGCGGGCTTTGACGATTGTCGTCAAAATCTCTACGCGGGTGGTAGTTTACAAGTGATCCAAGGATTTAAAATCGATGACTAAAGCGAAAATTTTACAGCCAGATTTAATTCTCGGCGATACGATCGTCACTCTCACCCCCGACATCTTGAAATTTTATAACCTGAGAGGGTTGATCTTAGACGTGGACGAAACTTTAGTTCCTTTACAGGAAAAAGAAGCGTCCGCGGAATTACGTCATTGGGTGGAAACTATCCGCCCCCTCGTTTCCATCTGGTTAGTCAGTAATAACGTCAGCGATGGTCGCATCGGTAGTATCGCCCGCAGTCTCGACCTACCCTATATTATCGGGGCGGTCAAACCTTCCCGCCGCAAACTCCGGCAAGCGTTAGACGCGATGAGTCTACCCCCGGAAAGGGTGGCGATGGTGGGGGATAGATTGTTCACCGATGTTCTGGCGGGTAATCGTTTGGGCATGGTGACTATTTTGGTCGAACCCATGATCGATCCGGCCGTGGCCACCTCCCGTTATCCGATTCGCAATTTTGAGGTCTGGATTTCCCGACAGTTGGGGGTATCCCTAGCCAAGACGCAACATAACTTCACGAATGATGATAAATCCTAATTAAAATAAATATAAAAAATAATTAAAGAAATTCATCTTATACGACCAATTATGAATCAAACGATCGTCGTCAAAATAGGTACGTCAAGTCTCACCGGAGGCGCTACAGGAGATTTAGCCCTATCCACGATCGCTTCTCTAGTAGAAGTATTAACCCAATTACGCTCCTGGGGTAATAAAGTCGTTTTAGTTTCCTCCGGTGCGGTGGGCGTGGGTTGCCGTCGCCTGCAATTGACGGAAAGACCGAAGAAGATAGCGGTTAAACAGGCGGTGGCCGCCGTGGGACAAGGGCGGTTAATGCGGATTTATGATGATCTGTTCACGACTTTAGGACAACCGATCGCCCAAGTGCTGCTCACCCGCCCGGAATTGATGGAACGTACTTGTTATGTGAACGCTTATAACACTTTCGGGGCTTTATTCGACCTGGGCGTTATTCCCGTGGTCAACGAGAATGATACGGTCGCCATCGATGAACTTAAATTCGGTGATAATGATACCCTGAGCGCTTTAGTGGCCAGCTTGATCGAAGCCGATTGGCTATTCATCCTCACCGACGTGGATAAACTTTATTCCGCCGATCCTAGAGTCGATCCTTCCGCCTATCCCATCGACTCAGTTACCCCCCAAGAATTGGCGCTATTACAGGTGGATACGGGCAACAGCGGCAGCCAGTGGGGAACCGGTGGCATGACCACCAAGTTAGCTGCGGCGAGAATCGCCACCTCCGCCGGGGTGAGAATGGCCATAACTAGGGGGCGACGACCCGAGAATATATTGAAGATTTTGGGGGGCGAGGGAATCGGGACACAATTCCAGCCCCAACAACGCACGGAAAACGCGCGTAAACGTTGGATAGCCTACGGTTTGATGCCCACAGGCAAATTATACCTAGATGGCGGTGCGATCAAAGCTATCCGTCAAGGCGGCAAATCTCTACTACCTGCGGGCATTATGAGAGTAGAGGGGGATTTCAGCGCGACCGATGCGGTGGGGTTATGCGACGCTCAAGGTGTGGAAGTAGCTAGGGGAATCGTCAATTATAGTAGTAGTGAAATCGAGGAAATTAAAGGGCATCATTCCGAGGAAATTATTACTTTACTAGGTTATATTGACTCGGAAACTGTAATTCATCGTGATAATTTGGTGTTAATTTAATTACACTTTATTTGTTCTTGACTCCGTTTAATCATTTTTTTACCTAGGCAAACTCGACAGATAATTAAATGATTTTTTTCGTTAATTATCAGTCCGGTTCCTTGACAACTATGACAGACAACTTTTTCTTCTAACCAGTAATTGGATAAAAAATTCTCATCGGTTATATAATTAAAATCTTCAAACATCGCTTTTTTCTTTTGTTTGTGTATAGTTAATCGGAGTAAATTAAAATACGCTACCCGTACACTCTTTAATATTAAAAACAATTTCATTAAAAATATTAATTATTTACAATGCTCAACAATAGTAAATAATTTTTAACTCTTCGTGAGTAAATACTATTAAAAGTTCCTATGGGCTTAAAATAATGAGAGATTACGAGAAAATTTGACTATGGATTTTATCGGGGTTACAGGCATACGGGCCTATGGTTATACGGGATACTTAGAAGAAGAAAGAGTTCTTGGTCAATGGTTTGAAGTAGATTTAACTATAGGCGTGGAATTATGGAAGAGTGGTGAAAGCGATCGCATAGAAGACACCTTCGATTATCGGCAAGCCATCACCATCGTCAAACATCATATTGAAAACGATAAATTCGCCCTGATCGAGAGATTAGCTCACGTCATCGCCCAAAAAATACTAAGTTTAGAAAAAGTCGGACAGGTAAGAGTGAAACTATCAAAATTAAACGCCCCCATAGCCCATTTTAGCGGCAAGATCACGATCGACATCACCCGTCAATAACCGTAGGGATCGCTAGGGGTCGGAATGGGTTTGACATTCTCGGCCTTAATAACTAATTGGCGGCGATTGGGAGCGCTTTGACTCATCTGTTGCGGCTCAACGGGGAGAGTTTGGGTGATCATTTCCCCATCAATTTCCAGCCAGCTATCGGGGGGATAACTTTGACGACTGCCGGGTAATTTAACCGGTAGTCCTACTGGATAGGCATCTACGGCACAGCAGGTGAGAATGAAACGGCTAAGTAAAACATAATTGTTCGGTAAACCGGGTAAATGCACAACAAAGCCCGTAACTTTCGCTTTCTGTCCGGTATAGGCATCAGGTTCGGGATAGGCGTTAAGTGTCCTCACCCATTCGATTAAAGATTTGTCCTCCGGTTTTACTGTGGCGGCAAAAGATTGGGCTTGAACGCGAGTAGGGGGTAAAGATTCGCTCACCCCTCGCTGTAAAGCCATTTGCGCCGTTAAAGGGGCGGGTGTGAAGATGATACCAGATAGGGCGGCTAATACCAGTAAACCGCTACTGAGGGCGGGGGGTAACAAACTGATATGTTCTAAAGATTGGGGGGCTGTTTTTTTCTTTATTTCTTTGAGGAATATCCAGATTTGGAAAATACCCAGCACAACTAAAACCGCACCCGTGACCGTCACTAACAGGAAATAGTTAGGATGGATCAATAATTTTAATTGTCCATTAACAGAATATTTCAGTAATAGCGCCCCCCAGCCGATGAGCGCGGCTATATCTAAGCCGGGGTAAAGATATTTTTGCAGGAGAATTTTGGCACTCATCAAAAGAAATAACTATGGATTAGGGTGAACAGAAAAGTAAATTGCGCTGCCAAGGCAAAGATATAAATTAACATTCTTGGCTTGAAAATGGTGATCATCAAACCGATCGCTTTCAAGTCTATCATCGGCCCGAGGACTAAAAAAGCTAATAAAGAGCTACTCGTAAATGTGGAGGCGAAAGACAGGGCGAAAAAAGAATCGACAGTAGAACAGATGGAAACTACGACGGCTAGGATCATCATAGCGACGATCGAAGTGAGCGGGTCTTGTCCGAGATTTAAAATTATCTCCCTCGGCACGAAAGTTTGTAAGGAGGCGGCTACGAGACTACCGAAAACTAACATGGCTCCCAATTCTCGCAATTCCGAGACCATATTATCTAAAAAACCCTTCCAGCGATTAGAGGCGGGCAAAGAAGAGGGCGGGCTTAAAGTGGCGGTGGCTAAACTTTCATCGAGGCGCAGGGGGGAGCCTGGCTGTCCGAGAATAAAAGTGCCCGATTGTAATAAAGCGGGAGTATTGGCGAAATTTGCTTGCAATCTCGAACTTTTTAAGCGGTTAGCCAGAGAGGTTTGTAGGAGGGGTAAAGGGTCAGATTGAATACTGAATATCCAACTGATGAGGATAGCGATGACCAGGGAGAAGATCACTCGAAAGACGACTATCTCCGGTTGATCGCGAAAAGCCGTCCAAGTAGACCAGATGACAATAGGGTTTATCGTCGGTGCGGCGAGTAGAAAACCTAAAGCGACGGAGGTGGGCAATCCTTGGATTAAAAACCTTCTGGCCACGGGTACATTTCCGCATTCGCACACCGGGAAGAGAAACCCGATACAACTGCCCATAATCGCTCCTAGTAAAGGGTTTTTAGGAATGATCTTGAGCAGTTTCTTTTCATCGATAAAAAGCAATAAAGCACTAGATAAAAGTACCCCCAATAGCAGAAAGGGTATCGCTTCCACCAATAAACTGAGAAAGAGGGTGAAGGCATTTTGTAACTGAGTCATGTTCAAGAAGTGCCTTCTTAAGAGACTACACTAATAAGGACGACATATTATCCCGAAAGGTTCATAGCCCACCGAGTGCGATTTTAATATTTACTTACTATATCTCACTGCGTCGCCGATTCAAAACACCAGGCGGCCGTCTTCTTTCAAGGTATGATCGAGAGCGAACGTTTTTATCTTAAAAGTCGGAGAAAACTCATGTTAGCGATCATTGCTTTAATCGGCTATATGGTGGTTTTTACAGCCATTGCTCTAGGAATATTCCTCGGTTTCCGCGCCGCTAAAATAATTTAGGAAGTTTTCCCCTAATGAATAATTAGGGGATAATCGGTAAGACGATACTCTCCTTCAATCCGCGATAGGATCGAGGAAGTCCGTTCACACCGAGCATGGTTTTATTAGAAGCAGAAGTCCACTCCTCCCTGCGAGCTTATCTCCGGGAACAAAACCCCTCACATTGGCCTCATCACCTGACGATGGGGCGCATTATCGCCCGCGCTCTACGTACAGGGCGATCGGCTCTCATTCAAACCGGTAGCACGCGCTCGCGCTACGCTCTCGCTTATTTAACCCCCGCTCTCCTCGGTGGTACTAGTGCGGTCATCGTTACTACGGAGATACCTCAACTACTACAGGAAGTTAATGGGCTTCAATCGGCTTTAAAAACTCACAAGGAAATTATCGTCAACGATCGTTATCCCGATAATTTTCAAGGCTTGGTTTTTACTACCCCTCAAGTTTGGTTAAAAGATAAGTTGGAGAATCTTCGAGGATTCCCCGCCGGAATTCCTACTCTTATCGACGGGTGCGATTCTTTGGAAGCGTGGGCGAGGGATTATCTATCCGTAAGTATAACCCTTGAAGACTGGCAAACGGTTAAGGACACTCACCCAGAGAGAAAGGATTTAATCGACACGATTTATCTGCGCTTGAGTAATAGTATCCTCTCCCATCCTCCCAATCCCTACCGGTGCTATTTATTAGATACACGAGAACAACAGGATCTAGAAAGATTACTGAATACGATCGAGTTCACTCCCGCCTCTACTTTCGGTTCATTGAAAGAACGGATAAGTCTAGAAAATCAACTACTGTGGACGAGTGCAGATAGGGATGAATTTACCCTTCACATCAGCCCCCTGGAAATTGCTAGTATCTTACAGCCTCTATGGGGGGAGCAACCCGTGGTGTTAATAGGAGAATTTTTAGATACTCGTAAAGACGCTAAAAATTATCGTCAACAACACGGACTAGGAGAAATGTTAACCCTGAAATTCAACATCGATCGTACCACGGAATATATTCATCTCTACCTACCCGAAAAATTACCCTTACCTAACACTCCCGAATTTGAAAAAGTCCTTTTAGAACAAGTTAGCCAATTAATTAACATATACCGAATTAATCAAAAACCGATAATTATACTGATTGAGGATGTGCCTCTCAAAGCTAAAATTGGGACAATCCTCGCTTCTCTTTTCGGTTCTAAAGTACAGGTAGAGAATCCCCGGATTAATAGCGATGGTATACTGGTGTGTGGTTGGGAATTCTGGCAGAAACATCAAGAAAAGATCGAAACCCCTCAATTACTGATTATGGCTACATTACCGATTCCCTCCCCGGAGAATCCCCTGGTAGCGGGGCGTATTGCTTATTACAAACACCAGCACAAAGACTGGTTTCGTTCCTATCTACTGCCCACGGCGGTTCAAAATATCCAAAAGGCTGTTATGTCTCTGCGAGAATGTCAAGGGATGGTAGCCATTCTCGATAGTCGGGTCAATTCACGCAGTTACGGGGTAGAAATATTTAACGCCCTCACACCCTACGCCAGAATCAATTACCTAGATACACCACTCTTTAACGACTGATTATTTATGAACCGTCTGCGTCAGATAGCGCCTTTTTTACTTACCTTCTGTTTATTTTTGCTCGCCGTGTGGGCTATTAAGGAAGAATTTAAACACTATACATTCCAAGATTTAGTAAATAGTTTGGGTCGCATACCGACAGGCGATAAATTAATGTCAGTTTTTCTGATGATTCCAGGTTATTTATCGATGGCGGGGTACGATTGGCTGGGATTTATTTACGTGGGTCGTCATCTTCATCCGGGTACGATCGTCCGCACTTCATTCATCAGTTATGCTCTTGGTAATACAGTAGGTTTCACGGTCTTTTCCGGTACGGCGATTCGCTATCGTTTTTATTCACCGGCGGGAGTTTCCAATATTGACATCGCCAAAGTTATCGCTTTCACCCATCTTAGTTTTTGGTTGGGAATGTTAACCATCGGCGGCGTTAGTTTTCTTGTTGACCCTTTAGCCGTACCGCAAATTCTCAAGATACCGGTACAAAGCGCTCGCTCTTTGGGCATCATCTTTTTATGTTTGGTGGCTCTATATTTTTGGTTCATCGCTTTCGCCAAAAAACCCCTTAAATTCGGAGGTGTAGAATTAGGTGTGCCGTCGGTGAATATTTCTCTGGCTCTAATCGTTGTGGCTTTTATCGACTGGGGTTTAGCGGCGGCGGTTTTATACGTTCTTCTGCCAGATAGTTATACTATTTCCTTCTTCGGTTTTTTCGGGATCTATATTTTTGCGATGACCGCAGGTGTGATCAGTAATGTTCCGGGGGGTCTGGGTGTATTTGAATTCATGATGTTGAAATTGCGCCCGGAGAGTGTATCGGAATCTGATTTACTGGGGGCGTTGTTAGCTTATCGCGGTATTTATTATCTGCTACCTTTATCGATCGCTTTTATTATGTTGGTGAGTTATGAAGTGGAGAAGAAGTATCGGAGGTCTAAGGACAATTCATAGGAAATACTATAATGGGAGTAGTGCCGTTTATATATCGTGTCGTCATGCCTGGTGTTAATTACCCTTCTTCTGAATCCTACGGGCAAGAGGATGTACAAGGAATTCTTTCTCTCGCCATCTCCCGTCAAATCGATAGGGGAGAAATTGACCAACAGGAGCTATTAGAAATCGCTCAAGAGTTATCTATAGATGTACGGGAGTTAGAGAAGGCTAAACAAGATTGGTATAACATTAAACTTGTTAAGAATAAGCAACAAGAATTTATAGTTTATCGCTGGCAGAAATTAAAAAATAAACTCGTTAGATATTTAATAGCGAACGGCTTTTTCATCACCATTAATTTTATCAGTTCTGGAAGTATTGGCTGGGCGCTTTACATATTAATGCTCTGGGGATTGCCCCTATCCTTGGATACTTGGCAAGCTTGGCAAACGGGGGGTGAGGAATTTGAAAATCAATTCCAACAGTGGCAATTAAAGCAAGAAGTTAAGCAATCTTTCTTGAGCCTCTGGAGAAAAATTCGGACTGTATTAACAGCTTTAAGTTAATCAATAATGGTTTATCAAAGTCCCAAATCAGATAAACCAAGATAGTCATCAGGACGGCCCACTAACTTCTCGCCGTTTGCCCCTGTCTCGATTCTAAATAGACGAGTAAGGCGTTTATATCAGCGGGATTCACGCCCCCTATACGCGAGGCCTGTCCTATGGTGGCGGGTTTGATTTTTGTTAGTTTTTCTCTAGCTTCCATCGACAGAGTTTCTATCTTCATGTAGTCAAGGCCGGGTGATAGGTTACGATTGCTCAAGCGGGCTATCTGGTCGATTTGAAGCTGTTGGCGTTTGAGATACCCAGAATATTTAATGTCGATCTCTACTACTTCTTTTTCCTCTCTGGAAATATGGGGATTACCTAAAGAGTAAAGCTCGAGTTGGGTGTAATGAAACCCCGAGCGCCGCAATAAATCAGCTAAAGACAATGAGCCTTTTATTTTCTGTCCCGTGTCGTTTGCGATCGCTATTCCCACTTCATCGAGTTCTTTCACTTTCGTTTCGTGAAGGCGCTCTTTTTCAGCGATGATATGGTCTTGTTTAGTCTGAAATAATTGCCATCTGCGATCGTCGATCAAACCGATCGATCGTCCCAGATGTGTTAAGCGCTGGTCGGCGTTATCGGAACGCAGTACGAGACGGTATTCTGAGCGACTGGTTAACATTCTATAGGGTTCCCGTAAATCTTTAGTGCAGAGGTCGTCTATCAAAGTGCCGATATAACTATCTTCGCGAGAAAAGACGATCATCTCCTCTCCCCTGACGAAACGAGCCGCGTTAATCCCCGCCACGATACCTTGGGCAGCCGCTTCTTCGTAACCGGTAGTACCGTTAACTTGTCCGGCGCAGAATAGCCCCTCGATTTTTTTCGTCATCAGGGTTGGATAACATTGGGTTGCCGGGATATAGTCGTACTCCACCGCGTAGGCGGGGCGCAGCATGGTACAGTTTTCTAACCCCGGTAAAGTGCGAAGCATTGCTAACTGGATGTTTTCCGGTAGGCCGGTTGAGAAGCCTTGAATATATAGTTCCGGTATATCGCGCCCTTCCGGTTCGATAAAAATTTGATGACTTTCTTTATCAGCGAAGCGGACGATTTTATCTTCTATGGAAGGACAGTAACGGGGCCCTTTCGAGTCGATAAAACCGCCATAAATCGGCGATAGGTGGAGATTATCGCGGATTAATTTATGAGTTTCGATCGTAGTTCTCGTTAGATAACAGTTCATCTGTTCCCGCACGATATGAGCGTCGGGGTCGAAACTAAACCAGCGGATTTCTTCGTCGGGGGGTTGGGGCTCGAGGCGGGAGTAATCCACGGAACGTCGATCGACGCGGGCGGGTGTACCCGTTTTCAGTCGTCCGGTTTCAAACCCCAATCTATTGAGGGTTTCCGATAGACCAACTGCGGCGAATTCACCGGCGCGCCCGGCTGCCATAGATTTTCCGCCTATCCAGATTTTCCCTTCTAAAAACGTGCCGGTAGTCAATACCACCGCTTTCGCCGCGAAACAGGCCCCGAAGTAGGTTTCCACTCCTAAAACTTCCTCGTTATCACCGAGGATTAAATCCGTCGCCATACCTTCTCTGATGACTAGGTTGGGTTGGTTTTCCACTATTTCTTTCATCACCGCCGCGTATTCCCGTTTATCGGTTTGGGCGCGCAATGCCCAAACGGCGGGGCCGCGGGAAATATTGAGGACGCGTTTCTGTAGGTAAGTGCGATCGGCCATCTTGCCGAGTTCGCCGCCAAGGGCATCCACTTCGTGGGTTAACTGGGATTTGGCCGGGCCGCCCACCGCGGGGTTACAAGGTTGCCAGGCGATTTTATCTAAATTCAGGGTTAACATTAGGGTACGACAACCGAGACGGGCGCAAGCTAACGCCGCCTCACACCCGGAGTGCCCCGCACCCACTACAATTACATCGAACGCGTCCTGAAAGTCTACCATAGAGATTTTGAGCAAAGCTGATAGCAAACCTTATTGTAACAACTATCTTGGGGCGTTATGATCAACGTGAAAAAGTTGTCGAAAAATGATGTACAGATTTATTGATTTATTCGCAGGAATAGGAGGCTTTAGAATCGCTTTAGAAAATTTAGGTTGTCAGTGCGTTTTCTCTTCAGAATGGAACAAATTCTCTCAACAAACTTACGAACTCAATTTTCATCATAAGCCCGCCGGTGACATCACTTTAATTCCCACATCAGAAATTCCCGATCATGACATACTAACAGGGGGATTTCCCTGTCAACCCTTCAGTATAGCTGGAGTGAGCAAACATAACTCTTTAGGGACTCCTCACGGCTTCGAGCATCCCACACAGGGTACTTTATTTTTCGAGATAGTTAAAATCTTAAAAGAAAAAAGATCTAGAGCTTTTATCCTAGAGAATGTTAAGAACTTACAAAGCCATGATAAAGGTAAAACCTTTGAAGTTATTAAAAAAGTTCTCGCAGAAGACTTGAATTATCATATCCATTATGGGGTAATAGATGCTCATTCTTTAGTACCTCAGAATAGAAAAAGAATATTTATCGTGGGGTTCGATCGTCCCGTCCAATTTAACTTTCCAGAAATACCGGATTTGAAGCCCAAGATTAAAGATATTCTAGAGACCCACCCCGATAATAAATATACCCTGACTGACCATCTCTGGAATTACTTACAGAATTACGCTCTCAAGCATAAAGAGAAGGGAAACGGTTTCGGTTACGGATTGGTGGATTTAGAAGGTATAGCGAGAACTTTAAGCGCTAGGTACTACAAAGATGGAGCCGAAATTTTAATTCCCCAAGCGGGTAAGAATCCCCGCCGTCTAACACCTAGAGAATGTGCGAGATTGATGGGATTCCCCGAAAGCTTCATCATCCCCGTCTCTGACACTCAAGCTTACAGACAATTCGGTAACGCGGTAGTGCCGCCGGTGGTGGAGGCGCTCGGTAGAGAAGTGTTAAAAAGTCTGGGTAATCCCGCAATCGTTCAATCCAATATATTGCCAAGTTCTAATGAACTATTCCAGAAAAGATAAAGGGAGACTCATATTCTCGGCGAATCCTAAAATTCCTTTATCTCGATGCTCGTAAAGTAAATTACCTGTTCCATCAAATAGAAAAGTAGCGCCGCGCACGGTTAGATAAAAATTATCCGGTACATAAGTACGCCAGTTACTCAAAACCTCGGTCATATTTCTCAATCTCAGGGTTGCCAGTTCAAAGGGGCGCTGAAATCCTTTACCCCCGGCCAGTTGGAAAAACGAGCCTTGAAAAGGAGGTAGGGGGCGGGCGTGGATCGTTTCTGAATCTTGTATCAACTGGGGTGCTTTTCTATCTCCCCGATAACCTCGAAACACTTCCGCCAATGTTCCTGGACTACCGATTCCGGCACACATTAACATTAAATTCAGCCAAGCGTTTTGACCATTGGAAAGAAACGGTAATTTATACGATAAGCCTTGATAAATTCCCAGTAAGGTATGTATTTCTCCCTTGGGGTCTACGAATAACCTTTCGGGAGGAAAGCCCGTGTAGTCACAGAATTTTAAGCCCGCCGATCGATCTCCTATACCCACCGCTTTGATGGTAATACCTCTATCCGCCAGCATTTGGGACTCTCGTTGCAGCCACCAAGCGTATTCCAAACTATCAAAGTCCCCCAGTTGCGGCCAGATTATCACCAACAAACGGGAAAGAATTTGACAATCTCCCAAAATCGGCAGGATGCGCCCGTCACTGACGCGCAATTTTTGACTCTGATTTAAAAGTTGATAGGGGTTCATAGTGTTTCACCTCTATTAATTTCAGCGAGGGCATTTTCGATTATTTCCTCATTAACACCAAGACGCTTTAAACTATCGATTAAAAGTGAAACTTTATCTTTCTCTAGCCTTTCTAAATCTAGCCTTAGCCCTTGTCCTATATAGGCCCGAGCCAATGGCTGATACCCTGAAAAACCCAGTAAAGGCGCAACTCGTTTCAGGTCTTCAATTACATCTTCAGGAATGCGAATTGTAATAATTGTCATAGGTCTATTTTTGTCTAGTCGCTTTTTTAAAACTTCAATTTTCATAATATTCACGCTCTTTATTTGTTGCTTTACGAGCCGAAATAATCCTTATGATGTCGTTTTCTCGCTCAATGTAGACCACGTATAAGAGCTTCCAGCTTTTATCCAAACCGATAACAGCATCTCGCACTTCCTGATTACGACTTGCATCTACGATTACGAGGAAAGGATCGAAAAAAGCTTCTACCGCCCTCTCGAATGTGACTCCATCGTGATTTATGGGGTTGATCTTAGCTTTCTCTTGATTCCAGACGAAGGTAACACCATTAGCTACGAAATAAACATCCATATCCTATTAAAGTAAAGAAAACATATTTACATTGTCAATCTATAGATCGCTACCAATATCAAGATGCCCTGTTCTCTGGTAATATACAGGTTGTTTCGATAATCAGCCCTACAACCGTGGTTCAAGTCGCCTCTACTAATCTCAAAGACACCCTCTTTCAACTTGCTACGGAAGTTATCGACGGCAAGCGATTGACCAAGACCGAAGCCATGGATTTAACCAAGATCAGTGGCGAAGAAAATATTTTATTATTATGTGAGGCGGCCGATCTGATCCGTCAAGCTTGTTGCGGTAACAAGGTAGACCTCTGTAGCATCATTAATATTAAATCCGGTAACTGTTCGGAAAATTGTAGTTTCTGTTCCCAGTCCGTCCATCACCCCGGCCAGGATTCCCCTGTATACGAGTTGAAAACCAAGGAGGAAATCCTCGCAGGGGCCAAGGCGGCAGCAGATGCGGGGGCGAAACGCTTCTGCCTGGTCAGTCAAGGGCGGGGCTTGAAATACAATAGCCCCAAATCTAAAGAATTTGAAGAGATACTCGATACCGTGAAACTGATTCGGGAAGAAGCGGGAATTAAGCCCTGTTGCGCTTTAGGAGAATTAACCCTAGAACAAGCCCAAGCTCTTAAAGAAGCGGGCGTGACCCGCTACAATCACAATCTAGAAGCCTCGGAAAATTTCTATCCCCAGATCGTCAGTACCCATACTTGGGACGATCGAGTGCAAACGGTAAAAAATCTCAAAGCAGCGGGTATCCAAGCTTGTACGGGGGGGATTATCGGCATGGGGGAAAGTTGGAGCGATCGCATTGACCTAGCCCTTACCCTACGAGAATTAGAAGTGGAATCCGTCCCCTTAAACCTACTCAACCCCAGAAGCGGCACACCTTTGGGCCACCTGCCGAAACTGGATGTGTGGTCAGCGTTACAGGCGATCGCAATTTTTCGCTTTTTACTACCGGAACAAATTCTCCGCTACGCAGGGGGGCGCGAGGCGATCATGGGGGAACTACAAAGCCTAGGGTTAAAAGCGGGAATTAATGCTATGCTAGTTGGACATTACCTGACCACTCTAGGCCAATCTCCCCAACAAGATCGGGAAATGTTGCAGTCTTTAGGATTAGAAGGAGGAGAAGCCCCCATTCCAGGTGAGTACCAACCGCGACCGGAAACGTCAAACTTACCCTAATCAACGTTCTAAGGTGTCTGTACCCAGTGAATTAATTTGGTCTTTAATCGGTTTATTACTAACCATTTTCAGCACCTTCGTCTCGGCTTCTATCATTAACCCCCCCTGGTCGTGGGCTAATTCCGGTATTGCGTCTCACGATCTCGGCGTAACCTACCAGATCGGTGCGGTATTATTAACGGGTTGTTTGGGCGGGAAAAATGCGGGTTTGTTGGCCCAGGTAGCCTATATATTTCTCGGTTTGACTTGGCTGCCCGTTTTCGCTAAAGGCGGCGGTTGGGAATACTTACAAGAACCGGGTTTCGGCTATATTCTCGGATTCATGCCTGGGGCTTGGGTTTGCGGTTGGTTGGCTTTTAAAACTAGAATGAAGTTAGAAACTCTCGCTTTGAGCGCGGTTTCCGGTTTGTTGATAATTCATCTCTGCGGCTTGCTTTATCTATTAGCTCTATGTTTTATTAACTGGCAACACTCGTCAAAAGGATTTTTGACCGAGTTAAGCAATAGTGTGATGAATTATTCTATCATTCCTTTTCCCGGTCAGCTAGTAGTAGTTTTTACTATAGTTATTATTGCTTTTAGTTTTCGTAAGTTATTGTTTTATTAATAGACAATGTTTCAAAAAAATCGTTTGTTCTGGCTTGTAGGTTTAGGCGGATTGATCTTAGATCAGATCACTAAATTTTTAGTAGTGAAAAATTTTACGAGCGTGGGGGAGACTTTCCCTGTCTGGAGCGGCGTATTTCACTTCACCTACGTGATCAATACGGGGGCGGCTTTTAGTTCTTTCCGCGGCGGGGCCACATGGCTGCGCTGGCTATCGCTGGCCGTTAGCGCCGGATTGATGGCTATGGCTTGGTTCGGTGCCTCCTTGAGCCGTTTGGAACAGTTAGCTTTCGGCTTTATTTTGGCGGGCGCTCTCGGTAACGGACTCGATCGCTTTCTCTTCGGCTACGTGGTGGATTTCCTCGATTTTCGCGTCATTCAATTTCCGGTCTTCAACCTCGCCGATGTGTTCATCAATTTCGGCATCGCTTGCTTATTGCTGGCTACTTTCCCCGTTAAAGTTGGCAATTTCAAGGGGACGAAAGAAACTCACGACCGAGAATAAGGCAATTATGAAGAAAATATCGGGATTTTCCCACCCCGGCCCGAACTCGATATTAGGCTAGAGAAAATATTCCTTAATAACAGTCCATTAATATTTATGCCCGGAGAATCATTAATGCAGAATCGTGACTATACATTGATCATTGACAAAAGTGGCAGTATGTCCACCGGCGATCAACCCAATGGGAAAACCCGCTGGGCGATCGCACAAGAATCCACTTTAGCTTTAGCGAGAAAATGCGAAGAATTCGACCCCGATGGCATTACCGTCTATCTTTTCTCCGGTAGGTTCCGCCGCTACGATAACGTTACCTCCGATAAAGTAACCAAGATCTATCAAGAAAACGAACCGATGGGGCGCACCGATCTGGCTGCCGTACTACAGGATGCTTTCGACAATTACTTTCAGCGCAAGGCCGCGGGTAAAACGAAAGAAAACGGCGAGACCATTCTGGTGATCACCGACGGTGAACCCGACGACAGGAAAGCGGTGATGCGCTCGATCATCGAAGCTTCTCGCAAACTCGATCGGGATGAAGAATTAGCCCTCTCCCTCATCCAAGTAGGTCATGATTCCGGGGCTACGGCTTTCCTCAAGGCTCTAGACGATCAACTCGAAAGCGCGGGCGCTAAGTTCGATATTGTCGATACGATCACGATCGACGATATGGAAGATCTCACCCTCGCCGAAGTTCTCCTCAATGCCATTAATGATTGATTTGTAGTATAATGTAGTTTATACGGTAATACAAAACCCCGCTCGTCATGAATGTAAAAAGATAGAATGAAGAGGTGAACGATCGATCCCCCTTACAATCTCTAGCTGACGGCAACTGGTTCAAGCTCATCTGCGGGGCGAGTTTCCAGGATGTGGCCCTCATTAGAAATCTGACCCTGGCTTATAGTCTGGCGGGGGCGGACTGTATTGATGTGGCTGCCGATAAGGCTGTAATCACGGCAGCCCTAGAGGGAATGGTAGTCGCGGGGAGGCAACCCTGGCTGATGGTGAGCGTGAACGATGGTGAAGACCCGCACTTTCGCAAAGCCCACTTTAACGCCAGGTTATGCCCCCCCCACTGTCCTCGACCTTGCGAGAAGATATGTCCGGCTTTAGCCATCGATGAAAAGGGAGTGATAGAAGATCGCTGTTATGGTTGCGGTCGGTGTATACCAATCTGTCCGCTGAATTTAATTGAAGCCGAACCTCGTCGGGCATCTATACAGGAGATACTACCTTGGATAGAGACGGGAGCGCTCAAGGCGGTAGAAATTCACACGCAGATCGGACACGAAGAAGATTTTCTGCGATTGTGGAAAATCCTCGCACCTAGTGCTGAAAACTTGGGGCTACTAGCCATCAGTTGCCAAGACGGGCCCGGATTGATGGGTTACTTGAAATTTCTCTTAGAAACCATACA
The DNA here is from genome assembly GCA_016903695.1 of Chlorogloea purpurea SAG 13.99. Taxonomy (GTDB): domain Bacteria; phylum Cyanobacteriota; class Cyanobacteriia; order Cyanobacteriales; family Microcystaceae; genus Chroococcopsis; species Chroococcopsis gigantea_A. Next base: position 9,034 of record JADQBB010000012.1, on the reverse strand, counting down.
ATTCTTACCTTGTCCTCTAATTTGGCAAACCGACGGTAGACCTATGAGCGGCGACATTGGCAAAGGAACCACTCACCCCGCGATCAAGATGGCCCAGAAAGTTCTATCGCGAGACTTACCTGGATTCGTTCAATTGGCCGGTGGTACTAACGCTCACACCGTTAGAAAATTAAAAGAGATGGGACTACTGAAGAGAGAAAACGAGCGTGGCATTGCCGGGGTCGCTTATGGTAGCTACGCCCGCTCATTATTAATGCCCATCCTGCAACAACTGCCGCCGGACGACCCCTTCCTAGAAAATCATCCCCAACACTTGCGAGCGTCAGTGAAATTAGCCTCCGAGTTAGTCCACCAGATCAAGAACTTGGATATTTAATTGACTAGCGTTCTCCAAGTGTGTTAAACACCAATCAAGCTCGTCATCTCAACCATCAATTAATGCCAGAACTATTCCCCACTCAAAACCAGCTTGTAACTGACGATTTGCACAAACTACTGTCTATTTTGCCCGAATCTATCTACAGCAAAATAGCAGAACACCCCTCACGGGATAATCTGATCGAAGTGGTCATGGATTTAGGCCGCTTACCGGAGGCTCGTTATCCCGATGAGGCTATCTATTTAGGAGACACTCCCGTATCAAAAGCGGACATAGAACATTGTATCGAGCGAGTGGGGCTATTCAGCGGCGATAATCGGGCAGGTATAGAGAGGACATTACACCGTATCAGTGCGATTCGCAATCGTAGCGGCGAAATAATCGGTCTTACCTGCCGTATCGGTCGCGCCATTTTCGGTACTATCACCATGATCCGCGATCTCGTGGAAACGGGTCAATCGATCCTGTTACTGGGCCGTCCTGGCGTGGGGAAAACTACCGCTTTAAGGGAAATAGCCAGAGTCTTAGCCGACGATTTACATAAGCGGGTGGTAATCATCGATACTTCCAACGAGATTGCCGGTGATGGGGATATTCCTCACCCCGCTATCGGTCGCTCGAGGCGGATGCAGGTGGCAAGCCCGGAATTACAACATCAAGTGATGATCGAGGCGGTGGAAAACCATATGCCGGAGGTGATCGTTATTGATGAAATCGGTACGGAATTGGAAGCTCTAGCAGCGCGCACGATCGCCGAAAGGGGTGTGCAGTTAGTAGGTACGGCTCACGGCAACCGCATCGAGAATTTAATCAAAAACCCGACTTTATCCGATTTGGTGGGGGGGATTCAAGCGGTAACTCTCGGTGATGAGGAAGCGCGCCGCCGTGGTTCCCAGAAGACAGTTTTAGAGAGAAAAGCGCCGCCCACATTTGCGATCGCTATCGAGATGCTGGAACGTCAGCGCTGGGTAGTGCATCAAGATGTATCTCAAACCGTGGACTCGCTTTTAAGAGGTCATGAACCAGCGACGGAAGTGCGCTTCGTGGACGAGGCGGGCGAGGTGCAATCGCTGGTGGAAACTCCCCAACCCCCCGCCCATAATCATAATAATGTGGCGATGATGAACCCGAAACCTACGGGTTGGCGTGCTTCTGGAAGGATGACCCCCGTGTTACCCTTCGGGGCGAGAACAGCACCGACCGAGCCGGATTTTGACCATCTGCTGGAACAATCTTGGCTTCAACAGGAACCGGAAACGGAGAAAATGCGAACTCCGGGACCTAACGGGGAAGATTGGCCTGTGTATGTATATCCCTACGGGGTGGGGCGCTCTCAAATCGAACAGGTGATAACGGTATTGAATTTACCGATCGTAGTTACTAAGGATATGAATGGCGCTGACGCGGTGATCGCTCTGCGATCGCACATCAAAACCCACTCGAAATTACGCCAGATAGCCAAGGCCCGACAGATCCCCATACACGGTATTAAATCTAATACCATTCCCCAGATTACCCGCTCTTTAAAGCGTATTCTCGGCATGGATGACCCGCAGGATACGAGCGGCGCGGATTTACGCTTGTTCGCCCGTAGCGGCTCCGATGATGAGATCGAAGCTCTCGAAGAAGCGCGGCTGGCAGTGGAACAAATAGTTATTCCTACCGGGCAACCGGTGGAGTTATTACCCCGCTCGGCTAAGGTGCGAAAAATGCAACACGAATTAGTGGAACATTATCGCCTACAGTCCGATAGCTTCGGCGAGGAACCCAATCGCCGTTTAAGAATCTACCCGGCCTAGTTCCTTGAGGTTTTTCTGTAACCATTGCGCGTCCGAAGATCGATCGCTCCTCACTTCAATTACCCTGATTCCATCTTGGGGTAAAGGATTGAGGAGTTTTATTAATTGGCCCCAATCTTTAATAAGATGGTGTTCCACTCCATATGTCCCACATAATCGCTCGAAGTCCATACCCGTGGGAGTGGCGAAATAGTCTTCAAAGTAGGGGGCGAATCCAGCGATCGGTAACATCTCGAAGATGCCCCCGCCGTCATTATTGATTAAAACGATGGTGAGGGAGCCGGTGAAGTGTTTTTTGCTTAAAAAGCCATTGGTATCGTGTAGCAGGGCTAAATCACCAGTTAAAAGCACACTCGGATTATTTTTATAGGCGATACCGAGGGCGGTAGAAAGTGTGCCATCGATACCGTTAGCGCCGCGGTTGAAGTAGGGTTGATAACGGCGCATATTGGGAAGCCAAAACCATTCCATGTATCTGATGGGCATACTATTGGCGATGAAAATGGGGGTTTGCGGGGGCAGGTGACGGCTCAGGAGATAGGCGACTTTGGCTTCGATAATCTCATCGGTATTGTCCATTTTGGCGATGATATTTTCTCTGATAGAACGATCGCGATCGCACCAGATTTGACAGTAGGAGTGGGAATGGGTTTGACCGAGGGCTTGGGCTACCGTTTCTATACGGGTTCTGATATGGCGGGTTTTACCGTGTAGGGGGTCGAAATTATCGGGGTGGGGACTGATGATCAGGCGAGGTGGATCGATTTTTTCCAACCACTGTCTTAACTCTTTACTGGTGGGTAATTCGCCGATTTGAATCACTATTTCCGGCTCTAATTCTGGCGCAGGGTGACGCAGGAGTAAATCGTAACCCGTCACTAGATTGGGGTTGAGATGGGCGTGATTCCTCACAGGCGAAAGGGCTTCCGCTAAAACCGGATAACCCAGACAACGGGAGAGGTGAGCTATAGCTTGACAGTAAGATCCTGATAATGTATAATGCTCGACTCCGGCGATAATCAGCCCGTTGGGGGGGAGTTTGGGAAGTGGAGAGTGGTAAGTCAGGAGGGGGGGCCGGAAATCGGCCCGGAGATGGGAGAAGAAAGAGTCGGCGTCAAACCCGGTTTCTAGCTTTGGGGTTTTGCCGTCGGCAATGGGGGGCAGTGGGTCACGGAAGGGGATATTCAGGTGTACGACTCCGGCAGGGGGAAATAGGCAAGATTCCCACGCGTGTACGATCGTCTGGCGGAGATAAACCAGTTGGGAAAAGTCATTACCGGGGGTGCTTAACTGAGTTTGCCAGTTGGGATAATTACCGTAGAGTTTAATTTGATCGATCGTTTGTCCGGCGTGACAGTGGTGTAATTCGGGAGGTCTATCCGCTGTAAGGATTAGCAGGGGCGTGTGAGTTTCCTTAGCTTCTATAACTGCGGGATAGAAGTTAGCGCCCGCCGTCCCGGAAGTGCAGACCAGGGCCACAGGTTGCTGACTGGCTTTAGCGATACCGAGGGCAAAAAAGGCAGCTGACCTTTCATCGAGAACCGGAATCGCTTTAATAACGGGGTGTTGGGCGAATGCTAGGGTGAGGGGAGTAGAGCGAGAACCCGGACAGCAAATAGCCGTGGTCAATCCTAATCGATGTAACGTTTCTACTAAGACACTCGCCCACAGACTGTTAACGTTACGAAAGTCGAGCATTAGTTTTCTAGCCGGTGAATTTATAGTTAAAAACTAGATAGAGATTGCCTAATAATAATAGAGCGAATAAACCCGAATTGACATAATTTATAGTGGGCTTTTTAATGAGTTTGCCTATGTCATAAAGCAGGTACATGGTTAAAATCAAGGCGGTAACGAGCATAAAGTAATAACGCCCCGTCGGTGATTCCAGCACCCACCCGGAGAGGGTGAGGTTAAACAACCAGATACCTGCTGTTATAAAAATTAAACTCGCCCATACTAAGTTAGGAGACTGGGAAAATTGACCCATAAAAATTGCTAGGGCTATGAAGACGAAGGGGTAGAAAGGGATAGTGTACCAAGTGAAATAATGACTTTGCGCCCCCGTGAATATAAGAGTGAGAGCGTAAAGGAATATTGGGAAAGTAATCAGCCGATTACTAATATTTTCCGTCCCATCTTTGAGAATCAATACTAGGGAAAGTAATCCTAGGATCAACCAGCCATCCTCAAAAAATACTTTTGGTAAAATAAAGTATTGGAGAAAGTTAAAACTTTCAAATCTCAGAGATTGTTCGTGAATGATGCTAACGAAGAAATCGTGATAATAAAGATTGCCGTATAGGTAGTAAAGAGAAGTGAGTCCGAGACCGATCGCTAACACTATGGGAATATTGCGCCATTTCTTGTCAAAGATTAACAGGAAAACTAAAAGAACTGGGAGATAGATAGCGGTGACTTTTGCCAAGGTTGCCAAACCCGCGCAGACGGCAGCCACCCATAAAAAACGAGCATTTTGCGTTTGGTGATAGTACCAGTAAAGAAGGATAACTAATAAAGCAAAAAATACTACTAAGTTTTCACTGATGGCTAAGCGAGATAGGAAAACTGTATTGGGGTTGGTGGCGTAAAGAAGACCGGCGATGACGGCAACTGGAGTATTAAATAATTTATAAGCGATGATATAAACCAAAAGCAAACAAGCTATTCCTAGAAGTAGGGAAGGAAACCGCATGGAGTACAGATTACATTGAAAAAAAGTTCTCGCCCCGCCGATAATAGCCGCTAAACCTACTAGTAAACCGAATAGAGGGGGATGATCGAACCAGGGAGTAACTAAACGGAAACGGAGATTTCTTTCGGGCCATACTACCGTGGGAAAGTTATCGCTAGGAGTTAACCAAGACCAACTCGTGGGTACACCTTGCTGTAGAATACTCATGCCGCTCCAAGCGAAGGCGTATTCATCGGAAGTCCAATTATCGGGAGGTAATATCGTGTAATTATAAAATCTTAAAATCGCCCCCAGTCCAGTGATGAGAAAACAATATAATAAATTTTCTTTAGGTAATAGGTTGTTAAATATATCGAGTTTTAATAGAGCCATTCGCAACAGACTAGAAGCCTTCGAGGGTGAATTTAATGTTATCTTAACAGGGATGGGGAGAAGTCAAAGGAGACTGGAGACGGATGGATAAACTAACTAGAAGGCAGTGGCTCAAACACGTTAGCTGGCTCGTCCCCGGAATCGGTTTATCTCTCTGGCTACCCACGAGAATAAAAGCGCAATCCCCCACCCCAACGGTAGAGAAGGTAAGTAAGCCCCTGCCGCCTCTGGCAGTATATCAGTTTCAGAGTGTGAGAGTCGATCGCAGCGGCAAAATCATCCAAGAATTGCCTCTCTCGGCCCAATACTTCACAGAAGAGCTGGGCAGTGGCATCAGCATCGATATGGTATTGATTCCAGGGGGTGTGTTCACGATGGGGACACCCGAAGGGCAGAGGGGAGACTACACGGGCAGTGACCAACCGCCTCACCTGGTAGTAGTGCCGCCTTTTTTCATGGGTAAGTACGCGGTGACTCAACCCCAATGGCAGGCGGTGGCGAATCTTCCCAAAGTCAACCTCGATTTAAACCCCGACCCTTCTTATTTTAAGGCGACCAATCGACCCGTGGAAACCGTATCTTGGTTCGACGCGCGGGAATTTTGCGCGCGACTTTCCCGACTGACGGGGCGAGATTATGAGTTACCTGGTGAATCGCGCTGGGAGTATGCCTGTCGCGCGGGTACTACTACCCCCTACAGTTTCGGTGAGACGATCACGAGCGCCCTGGCTAATTATTACGCCGAAAGAGATCCTTTCGCCGACGAAGCCCCCGGAGAATATCGGCAACAAACTACACCTGTCGGTAGTTTCCCCCCCAATGACTTCGGGTTGTACGATGTACATGGTAATGTTTACGAGTGGTGTGCGGATGGATGGCATGATAATTATCAGGGCGCGCCCGCTAACGGCGAAGTTTGGCCTGCGAAAGCCGATAGCCGCGGCGATCGATTTAGAATATTGAGAGGCGGCGGCTGGGGAACAGAAACGCGACAGTGCCGGTCGGCTACTAGAAGTAAGTTCAGCCCCCATAATCGTTATAGTGTCATCGGCCTGCGTCTCGCAATGAGTATTTAGTGAGTGAGTGTATCTAAGTGACAATTTTTCAATCTAACCCCCTGTTAAAAACGCCCACCGGAGCGTTACAAATCCCCGTTAAACCCGACGCGGACAGTGGCGATATAGAAATAGGCTATCTGCCCCGGCAAGGTCTGGAAACGGTGGAATTGTCTCTAGTCATCCCCACTTACAACGAGAGTAAAAATATCCCCCATCTACTGGAGATATTAACGGGGTTATTAGATGGACAAGATTATGAACTAATTGTAGTGGATGATGATAGTCCCGATCGCACTTGGGAAGTAGCACAAGATTTGATGTCGGTGTATCCCCGATTACGCGTTATGCGGCGACAACAGGAAAAGGGTTTAGCTTCCGCGGTCATCAGGGGTTGGCAGGCTTCCAGGGGGGACATTCTCGCAGTGATCGACGGCGACTTACAACATCCCCCCCATATTTTATTGAATCTTTTAACCGCAATACAAACCGGTGCTGATTTAGCCCTCGCCAGTCGTCACGTCGAGGGTGGGGGTGTGAGTCAATGGAGTTTAACCCGTCGCTTTCTTTCCCGTGGCGCTCAAATTCTCGGTTTAATCATCCTGCCACAAGTGGTAGGGAGAATTTCTGATCCGATGAGCGGCTTTTTCATGGTGCGCCGGTATGCGATCGCCGGCCCGGTACTCCATCCTACCGGCTACAAGATTTTATTAGAGGTTATCGGGCGCGGTCGTGTGGACAAGATAGCCGAGGTGGGTTATGTGTTTCAAGAACGCGTGGAGGGAGAAAGCAAGGTGACTTGGCATCAATATGTAGAATATTTTATCCATTTACTGAGACTGCGCTCTAGAGGTCGCTTTGGTAGAATCAGTAAGAAGTTCCAGTTTCCGTTCGATCGTTTTCTGCGTTTCGCCACAGTGGGATTTAGCGGCGTGTTCGTGGATATGACGGTGTTTTATCTCCTCACTGACCCCAATAGTCTCGGCTGGGGTTTAACCCGCAGTAAAATATTAGCCGCCGAGGTAGCGATAATCAATAATTTCATCCTCAATGATAGTTGGACTTTCGGGGATATTTCCCAAACCCAACAAGGTTGGAATAATCGCCTGAAAAGATTTTTCAAGTTCAATCTGATCTGTTTGGGGGGATTGATCCTCAATGTATTGTTACTGAATACCTTCTTTAATGTTTTCGGTATCGATCGCTATGTGGCTAATTTAATGGCGATCGCCCTGGTGACTGTATGGAACTTTTGGTTTAACCTGAAACTAAGTTGGCGAGTCACGGATGTGAAAAATAAATGAAGGTAGCAACTTGGAACGTTAACTCGATCCGCATGAGAATCGATGCGGTAACTAACTGGTTAACCCTTAACGATATAGATGTGGTGTGTTTGCAGGAAACCAAAGTTATCGATAAGGATTTTCCGCTTAGTCATTTCGAGTCTTTGGGCTATCACGTTTATATTCACGGGCAGAAATCCTATAACGGGGTCGCTATTTTCAGCCGTCAACCCATGACGGATCTATATATGGGCTTCAGTCCGATTTTAGGTACTGTCATAGCCCAAGAATTGGACGAACAGAAACGCGTTATCAGTGGAGTCATCGACGATGTTCGGATTGTTAATTTATACGTGCCTAATGGTGCTGATGTAACCAGCGATAAGTACACCTATAAATTAACTTGGCTGGGGATTTTAAAAGAGTATTTGACGAGGTTGAAAGCCTCAGCACAATTATGCGTCTGTGGGGATTTTAATATCGCTTTAGAAGATAGAGATATATACAACCCCAAAGGTAAAGAAAAATCGGTGATGGCTACCCCCGCCGAGAGAAATGCTCTAAGTAGCGTGTTAGAAATCGGTTTACAAGACGCCTTCAGAAAATTCACTTCTGAAGGCGGTCATTACACTTGGTGGGATTATCGGGCAGGTGGCTTGAAATATAATAGAGGCTGGCGTATCGATCATCATTATCTCACCCCCGAACTTTATGAAAGGGCGAAAAATTGTGTCATTGATAAACAACCCCGTGAAGGCGATAAACCCAGTGACCACACTCCTGTTATCGTTCAGTTTTAGCCAATGATAATTACATTGTTGATTACTATCATATTGTTTGTGGAAGAAGCAGTGGCTTTACCAATTCCGTCTTTTTATCAAGGTATGCCTTATACAGAAGGAAGGAGAAAAATGCGGGAATTAGGCTGGCAAACTCCCGTCGTTAACTATAGTGAAACCTGTAGTCCTGGGGTTTTAGATGAGATATGTCAAGCTTATCCTGAAGTTGATAATTGCTCTGGAACAGGAATGGGATTTTGTTCTTTTACATTTCGGGATTCAAATAACAATTGCTTTAGGATCATAACCCTAGGTCGAGGATTGACCGCAAAAGATCCCCAGCCTTTAGAAATTTTTAGTTGGTCTAATATTCCTAAATGTGATGGTTATTAATCTGTCTTAGAACAAAATAAGCGAGCGGTAGAATATATAACGGTGGATGAGCTATTAAATTTAGAACCCAGGAAAACGGCAATAGGCTTAGCCCCCAATTCTGCTTAGGATAGATACGGCGATTACTACATATCGAATTTGAACCTCCCATCGACGGAGTCGAGGGATTCCCATATAAACTCTTAACTAGACCGAAGTCCCCGTCAGAACGCCATTACTGGGCTGTTTAATCACTGTAGTTCCTACAGCAATATAGTTTAAACCTCTGTCTCTTATTAC
>JADQBB010000031.1 GCA_016903695.1 Chlorogloea purpurea SAG 13.99 | reverse complement strand
CAAGATAAAAAAGCACGGACGACTCGAAAAAAGTATTTTTCGTTATGGCTTTGATTATCTACGTTCCCTTGTTCTTGATTTAGACCTCAAATCTGCTCAATTTTCGTACTCGCTACAATTTTTGTCCTGTACTTAGGTATTAGTTAGTAGCCAACAAAAATTCGTTGACTGTTTTCGTCTCAACGACAAAGGATTCTGGGAATTACACTGTTATGGAGAGGGAGATATTATAGATTTAACTTCTGTCGGTTTAAGTTTATCTGTAACCCTTTTTTATGAAAATGTAATCCTTGACAGTAATATCTAAAAAAGCCTCAATCAATATGACTTTTTCTGGGAAAATATCTCGATTTTATTTACTTTAAAAATAAACCGCTCGGGATTAAATCATGAGCGGTTATGGCGGTCAATGAGCAAGATTTATTTTTTCTTCTTACCCGATTTCTCCGATTTAGCGACCGGGGGTTTCTCTGCTTTCGGGGCTTCCTCGGCTTCGGCAGGTGCTTCCACTACCGCTTCCGTGGCAGGTTCTGGGGCTTTTTTGCCCATTTGGGCCGCTACTTCATCGGCGAAGTTCGTCTGTTCTTTCTCGATACCTTCACCGAGTACGAAACGGACGAAACGACGTACCTGGATATTCTCGCCTATTTGCGCTACCGATTGCTTGATCAGCTCGTCTACAGTAATGCTTTGATCGCGAATATAAGGCTGATCTAATAGGGCCATTTCTTTCAAACGTTTTTCGATCCTACCGGCGACAATTTTCTCTTTAATATTGTCGGGTTTATTACCCAAATCATCCCTACCCATCTCGATTTCTTTTTCCTTATCGGCGATCGCTGCGGGAATATCTTCTACTTTCACGTATTCCACGTTAGGACAGGCGGCAATCTGCATCGCCACGTTTTTCGCCAGGGCTTTAAAATCTTCGCGACGGGCGACGAAATCGGTTTCGCAGTTCACTTCTACCAGTACGCCGATTCTACCACCGGTGTGAATATACTGCTCCACAATACCTTCGGCGGCGACTCTACCGGCTTTTTTCTCAGCCGAGGTGATTCCTTTCTGTCTTAACCATTCGATGGCTTTATTAATATCGCCTTCGGTTTCCGTGAGGGCTTTCTTGCAGTCCATCATCCCCGCACCGGTTTTATCTCTTAAGTCTTTAACTAATTTCGCTGCTATTTCTGCCATGTTAGTTTATTCCAATTTTTATACAAATAATGACACGATCCGGGTTCGCGAATCCACGGGGGCAAAAGGTTTTATCCTCCCGCCCCATAACCGTCATGGTTTAATTATCCTCGTCTTCGCTGCCGAATTGGGCCGCGTACTCGGAGTAATCCGCTTCGTCATCGTCGCTCGTATCTTCTGTGTCTTCTTCTATTTCGTAGTCCACACCTTGACCGCCGTGACCTTCGATGATAGCGTCGGCTAGTTTACCGAGAATTAATTTCACGGATCTGATAGCGTCGTCATTAGCGGGGATGGGAATGTCTACTAAATCGGGATCGCAGTTGGTATCTAGTAAAGAGACAATGGGGATACCCAGTTTTATACACTCGGAAATCGCATTATATTCTCGTCTTTGATCGACGATAACCACTATATCCGGTAGGCGGCGCATGGTCTTGATCCCACCGAGATATTTTTGTAGTTTGCCTAATTCCCGACGTAGTACAGACCCTTCTTTTTTCGGTCTTCTATCGATCGCGCCGCTATCTTCTAGACTCTGTAATTCTTTGAGTCTTTCCACCCGTCCCCGGATGGTTTCCCAGTTAGTCAGCATTCCACCCAACCAACGCTGATTGACGAAGTTACAACCGCTTCTGCTGGCTTCTTGGGAGATGATCGCCGCAGCTTGGCGTTTGGTGCCGACGAAGAGGAATTTTTTCCCCTGGTCCGCGGCTTTTTTCACGTAATCGTAAGCGTCTTCCATCAATTGCGCTGTTTGCACCAGATCGATGATATGCACCCCGTTTCTGGCGGTGTATATGTAAGGAGCCATTTTCGGATTCCAGCGGCGGGTTTGGTGGCCAAAATGCACACCAGATTCTAACAGTTCCTCTAGTGAAACTACGGGCATGATTATTTTTCTCCTGATTCGGGTTTATCCTCCATCCAAGTTGTATCTCTATCTCTAGAAACACCCGATCGCCTGGATGTGTGAATTTTCAAAACTTTACTATTGTAGCACTATTTGTCGATTTTTTAACTCAGTTCTGGGTGATAAGGTAATAACTAGCGCTTGCTTCTGTTGAGTTAGAGCGCCGTTGAAGGACGCGGCAACTGCGCTAGTCACCTTTTCATATTTGTTGTTGAATTCGAGGAAATTTAGCTATACGTTCCCAATTCGTTAGCTATTCGTCTTCTTCTAAAAAAATTGTAACAGACTACACCACACTTTTGTAAATAAAAGTAAAAAATTTCTAGGATTAAATTTTTTTGCGTTACTATAATTCGGTCTAAATTTTCTCTCGGAGACAGTCTTTGAGGATAGAGTAGAGACGATCGACTTCCGACTCGATATTAAACTGTGTCTCCACCTTTTCTCGCCCTGCGGCTCCCATTCGAGAGCGCAAGGGGGCATCGTTTAATAAAGATACGATGCCATCGGTCAGGGAAACAGTATCTCCAGGGCGAACGAGATAACCGCTGATACGGTCTTCCACCAACTCGCCCACGCCAGCAATCCCAGTCGCCACCACCGGCACACCTGCCGCCATCGCTTCCATCAACACCACCGGCACACCCTCGGCGAAGCTAGGGAGAACGAAAACATCAGTTTGCTGTAGATATTCCCGAACTTCGGACCCAGACTTATAACCGACGAATTTCACATTGTCACCGATTCCTAACTCTATTGAGAGGGTTTCCAATTGAGAACGATAAGAGCCATCACCCACTAAAGTAAGTACCGCCTCTGGATGTTGATCTTTTAAAGTAACCATACTCTCCAGAAGAATCGGTACGCCTTTTTCTGGTGCGAGACGGCCCACATAAAGTAAGCGTTTGCTATTTTGCTCGTGAGTCACCATATTGAATACTTTTGGCTCTACGCCGCAATGAACTATATGCAGGCGGGGCCAATTTTCGGGAGTAGAAAATAACATGGCTTGACTGCGGCAGAAATGACTTATGCAAGAAACGAACAGGGCCCTGCGTATCTTCTCATCGAGTCGCCAGCGATAGGGTTCAAAAAAGACGTGCGGCCCGTGGAGGGTAAAACTATAAGTAAACCCTCCTAATTGAGCCGCCAGCATAGCTACCGTACAACTAGAGGTGGCGATGTGATTGTGTAGATGTTCAATTCCCCTTTTTTGAACTTGGTGGACTAAAAGCCCGGCTTCGGCAAAATAGAAGAATTGGTAGAGAGTACCTTTGAGTCCGTGTTGTCGGGTAGACCAAGCTAACTTCAAGGCTGAGAAGTAGCGTTGCGGTGAGGAGAATAAAAGCTGCAGATGGACTAGCAACAGGAGGAGGGGATTAGGGGGGAGTATGTAAAAGGTGCGCTCCCGCTCAGCTTGCTGCTCCGGCCCGACGATGTGTTCATCGCCGGTGCGACGGATGGAAAAGGTGTGAACTTCCACACCTCGATCGCGCAAAGCTGCCACTTCGCGCTGTATGAATGTATCGGTCGCTCTGGGATATTCACCGGTCAAGTAGGCAATACGTATCATTTTTTTATCATTCCAAGGGTTGTAAAGATTGGACTTGAACTATTTTCAATGAGTCCACCTCGCCAAGGCTACGTTTGAGGGATTGGTCGAGATCGTATTTGGGTGTCCATTTCAAAACATTTTTGGGGTGGGTATTGCTGTATTGAATTGAAAGTTGAAAGCGGGGATAGAGTTTGGCAGGAACAAAAATTCCGGGGAGTTTCAGTTTATTTTTCAGCACCTTTTGATTAAAGCTAGTGGCGGTATTGGCTAAAAACTCTATAGCCTTCCAACTGATAGGAATTAGTTTAGGGGACAAGGTGGTGTACTGAGTCAGTTTGTCTATGTATTGTTTCTGAGTGGGTAGATTATCATCGACAATATTAAAAGTTTCGTCGATCGCATCAGGAATCTCGGCGCTGATAACGATCGCTTCGGCGCAATTTTCCACGTAGGTGAGGGGTAGGATGGCTTTATTGCCGATGCCAAGGCAGAGATTACCTTTAATCTTGGCTCCTAGGTGAGAATTCCAGAGATTATCCCGCCCGTAAACGATTCCAGGGCGTAAAATCGTCACCTGCCCCTGAAAATTACGAAAAATTCGTTCTTGGAGTAATTTAGTGCGTGCGTAGTCGTCTCTTTTGTAAGGCTCTCTTTCGAGGGGGAAATTTTCCGTCACGATCGTGCCTGGTTTGAGAGACCTGGAATCGAACACGGAAAAGCTACTGATACCGATGAGGCGTAGCACGTTGGCTTGTTTCATCGCCTCCAGGAGGTTTTCCGTCGTTTTCACCGTTCCTTGAAACTGAGTTTCGTAATCTCCCTCTTTGGCGGCGGCCAGATGAATCACTGCGTCCACGTTTTCTAAAGCTTCGCTGATGCCTTCCGGGTTTTGTAAATCAAGCTCGATCGATTTCAAGGATTGATAATGGGGCCAGGGTAGAGAGGAGCGATCGTTCTTGGGGCGGATGACTGCCCTCACCTCGTGTCCCCGCTTCAGGGCTTCCGCTACCACATACTTGCCGAGAAATCCCTCTGCCCCGGTTATTAATAATCTCATAATGATTTTAAGTTTTGGCTTCAATTATATAGTTATAGATTATTTAGCCCAAGGCATAGGTTCGATGGGGTCAAAAGTTGTCGTGAGTCGATAACAACTGCCCGTTTCTAAAGCCGATTGAATAGCCAGAGCTAATTCGTTGTTATGTAAAGAGAAGTCCATAGAAAGGCGATTAGGGCGTTTTTCGGTGATGGCAGAGGCCATTTCTGCCACTCCCCTACAGAAATCCATTTCCTGCGCGCCCCGATAGTCGAATTCAGGGGCTTTTTTCACCAGGGGATATTTTTCTTTGAGGGGATTGTAAAAAACTTTACGCCGAATTTTTACCATCCTTTGAATGTAAATCGGGTCTCCATAATACCAGCAGTCTTTGATCCCCAGGATTCCGTCTTCGCCGATGATGCGGAGGGAATGATCGTGGGGGCCCACGATACTACAAGTTAAACGGGCTACAACACCGCTCGCGAATTTAATACAGGCAACGGAAAAGTCCGGCGTATCGGCGGGAGACAAGGACTCGTCTTTGACTTTATCGGGGATCAAACAAGAGGAAAAAGCGGTGACTGTTTGAGCGGGGCCGAAGAAAGCCGTCAGCCAAGTGACGTAATAACCGGCGTGTTCTAGGGTACAGCCCACTTCAAATTCGTCTTTATAGGGCCAAGGTGCGCCGAATTCACTGACCCACTGCTTGTATGGCATTTTATGCACTAAGCCATCATCCATCTCCGCATAAACGAGGTAAACATCCCCCACTATATTTTCCCGGAGTCCTTTCCAGATTGTTTGGGCGGTCTCGCTTAAGAGGCTACAGGGCGCACTACAAATTTGTAAGCCATTCTGTCGCGCTATTTCTACTAATTCTTTGGACTCCTCGATGGTCATAGCCAAGGGTTTCTCTGAATAAACGTTTTTTCCCGCTTCGAGACAGGCTTTAGAGATGCTATGATGACTCCTTGGATTAGTTAAATTTACGACCATCTCTATCTTAGGGTCTATTAAAATATCTGCTAGAGAATTACAGGCTGGAATAGAGTAATATTGAGAAAATTTATTCGCTCGCTCTGTATCTTTATCCATTATTTTAACTAACTCTAATTGGGGATGTATGGATAGAGTTTTCAGGTAGTAGCTCGCAACGTAACCACAACCTATAATGGCAATTTTCATCCGTATTCTCCTTAATAAGGGTCTTCAAGGAAACCAGAGGTTTAAATGCTTTCAATATATTATATTATGAGCCATAAGTCGAATTTCTTTCTTTTCCCCGGTTGAAAATAACACATCAATGGTCGTTCAACTTCTCACTATAGAGCTATAGATGTGGAAAAGTTGACAAACCGGTCAAGACTTTAAATATGATAGAAATACGTACAGCTCAAGCATGTAGGTGAGATTTAAAAATTAGCTGTCTAGGCAACTTTGTGGGCGCTTTCAGTCTTGATGTAGTGCCCGATAGAACAAAGTGAGCTAGAAATTCCCTCAATCTTAGTACGATTTAAGCCCAATGCTATAATAATCAATTATTCTGGTATAGTTCAAACTCTGTTACTCGTGATACTACGAGGAACCTTTAATTCATTATATTATGAGTCACCAGTCCTCAAATTCAAAATCTAAATACGATGGTCGAGCATTTAAAATTGACCTGCTATCAAAAAAATACCGAGTTGCTTCGGGAGCATCCCATTTTTGCAACGACAGGCGGGGAATCAATTCCCCGCCTCATAGTCCAAGTCCTCTTAAGAGGACTTCTGCTATGAGACCGTGATTAAAATCACGGTCGGGTCAGGTATACCTTGCATAATTGGCATGCTCCCGTTACTTATTTAAACTCAAGCGATTATTTTTTCAATATACCACTGTTGCCTCCTAAATATAGTGGAATTTAAAAAATAACAGCACTTATAAATGCCAAAAATTATCGAATATTTAAACATGATTACGCCCAATTTGAAAAAATTAGCGATTAGAGGTGCTACATGGACGCTTCTAGGCTACGGAATAAGTCAACTTCTCCGCTTAGTTTCTAATATTATCTTAACTCGTCTATTAAACCCTCACTTGTTTGGATTGGTATCTTTAGTTAGCACTTTTCTAGTAGCTCTCGCAACTTTCTCGGATATAGGTTTGGCCCCTAATGTTATTCAAAATCCGCGGGGTGAAAAATCTGAATTTTTAAACACCGCTTGGACTATTCAAGCGATACGGGGAATTATTCTCTGGCTCGGTTCTATTTTGATCGCCTGGCCTGCGGCGATTTTTTACGAGCGTCAAGAATTACTATATTTAATTCCTATATTAGGTTTAACGATGATTACTGCCGGGTTCAGTTCTACTGCCATCTTAACCCTCAATCGTCGCCTAGAACTAGCTAAGTTAAATATATACGAGTTAACTATTTTTTCCGTTAATATAATAACGATGATCATTTGGGCGTTATTGAATCCGTCAGTTTGGGCATTAGTAGGGGGAACACTATTATCTTCGGTAGTTAAAATGGTTTCTAGTTTTAAATTAATACCAAACTACTCCAATCGATTTTTTTGGGATAAGTCGGCGGCAGACGAAATTTTTTCTTTCGGCAAATGGATTTTTATTTCTACAGCTTTTACTTTTGTGGCAACTCAAGCGGATAAACTAATATTAGGTAAGGTAGTTAGTTTAGAGATTCTTGGTGTCTATACGATAGCTTTCACCTTCGCGCTCATGCCTCAATCGATAATCAGTAAGATTTCTACTAAAGTTATTCTGCCAGTTTTATCGAAGATGACTGACTTATCCAGACAACAATTAAGAAGGAAATTGTTAAAACAAAGACGGATTGTTTTGTTGGGTGGTATTGTCCTAGTTACCCTTATAGTATGTTTTGGTGATCAATTAATATTACATTTATATGACAACCGTTACGTTCAAGCTTCTTGGATGTTACCTATTTTAGGACTGGGTATTTGGCCTAATTTACTATTTGAAAGTAGTGGCCAATCTTTAATAGCTTTAGGTAAACCTAGCTATCAAGCATGGGGGCAAATTGCCAAAAGTATTCATGTGACAGTAGGGTTAATTTTGGGCTACTATTGGTTTGGAATACTGGGGTTCGTGGTCATAGTCGCCCTTAATGATATTGAGCTTTATGCTGTTGTTTCCTATGGATTATTCAAGGAAGGTTTATCGTGTTTAGATCAAGATTTATTAGCAACTCTACTATTACTGTTCGTTATTTTCTCGGTATTGATGGCTCGCTATTATTTGGGTTTCGGTTGGCCCTTGGCCTTACTCAAACCCTCTCACTAAGATGAACTACCGTGATTTCCCCGGTAGTTCATCCATCGAGGTTATTCTTCAGCGGAAATTTCGTTCTCGATTTCCGGTTCATCCACGGCAACCACGGGTGCGACTAGAACATTAGCCACGCTCTCTGTTAAGTCAGCGGGGGGATTCTTCCCTAGTTTGAGAGTGAGAAAGCGAATCACTTCCTCGCTTAATCTCATGCTTCTTTCCATCGGCGCTACTTGTTTCCCTTCTGCTATATAGTTCATCTGGACGTAGATACCGTCGTTATTTTTTTTGATGGGATAGGCTAATCTTTTCTTACCCCAGATTTTTATTTCTATGTCTGTAGACCCGTAGTCGCTGATCAGGGTTTTATAGCGATCTACTTCTTGCTGTACCTGTTCCTCGGAGAGGTCGGTTTTTAGAATATATAGGGTTTCGTAATTGCTATTCATGGAACTGTTTGGTCTCCTTGTGGACATAATGGCTTTTTCTGCAAAGGTGATAGCATGACGAGAACCGTCGATCGCTCACCTCTGACACTAAAAAGCAAGGATCTACTATCCTACTACTAATACTGTGCCAACTACAACCGATTGCGTCAAAATTTTTCATACCACATACAAAAATATTTGTCAAGAGGCAAGAAAAAATTATTTTCAAATGGGGATTGAGGCTATATGATCTTAACTACTATAGTTATCTTGATCGCTAGTCATTACCGCAAAAAAATATGGCGCAACGCTATGTGAGAGTTAAAAACCCCTCTGGAGACATTTACTACGGCATACTCCAAGTTAACCGTAGCGTGGTCTTATTAGACGGCCCCCCTTGGTTGGGGGGAAAGGCCATAAACTCCCAATTGAGCCCCGATAGTTATCAAATCCTCGCCCCTTGTTGTCCCTCGAAAATCATCGCCGTGGGTAAAAATTACTCCGCCCACGCCGCCGAGATGGGTTCAGAAGTGCCGAAAGAACCCCTATTATTTTTAAAGCCGCCCACCACAGTAACCGCCGACAAACAACCGATTTATTACCCGCCCCAATCGGCGAGGGTGGATTACGAGGGAGAATTGGCCTTGGTCATCGGTAAGACGGCGAAAAATTGCAACCTGACCGAAGCCCGAAGTAAAATCTGGGGGTATACGATCGCCAACGATGTCACCGCCAGAGATTTACAGAGGCTGGATAATCAATGGACTCGGGCCAAAGGCTTCGATAGTTTCTGCCCCCTGGGGCCGTGGATCATCAGAGAATTGAGCATCGGGGCGAAACTAACCACATTCCTCAATAATTGTGCTCAACCCCAACAATCAGCCCACATCAGCGATATGGTATTCCCGCCAGATTTTCTAGTTGCCTACATCTCGCAAATTATGACTTTATTACCGGGGGATGTAATTTTAACCGGCACTCCCGAAGGCATCGCCCCCATGCAACCCGGTGATACGGTGAGAGTGGAAATTGAAGGCATAGGAGTATTAGAAAATCTAGTAGTAGTGGGGGAGCAATTACCCGCCCCCGCACCGAGAACTAACATTACCCTATCGCGGGATTAGTGGGGGTCACAATAACCCCAACACCTCCCCTTTCCCCGTGACCACTTCCCCGATCGCATAAGCCTTGATGCCGCGATTATTGAACCAATCCAGAGTATTGGTGCTGATGTCCGGTGCGACTATAACCACATAACCTATACCCATATTAAAAGTGTTGAACATATCTGCCGCCCCCACGTCACCCACCTCGGACAGCCATTGAAACACCGGTAAAACGGGCCAACTATCGGGGGTAATCTGTACCGATTGATCCAAGTGGAGACAACGAGGTAAATTTTCCGGTAGGCCGCCCCCTGTGATATGAGCCATAGCCTTAATATCCAATCCCGCTTTTAAAGCGTCTAAAACCGGCTTGACGTACAGTTGGGTGGGAGTGAGGAAAATTTCCCCCAGACTCGCGCCTCCTAATGAGCCGGGGCGCTCATCCCAGGTCAATCGGCCTATTTCGATAATCTTCCTCACGAGACTGAAGCCATTACTATGAACACCGCGACTGGCCAGACCGATAACCTTATCTCCCACGCTCACTTTACTACCGTCTAGCAGTTTACTTCTCTCCACCACGCCCACGCAAAATCCCGCCAGGTCGTATTCTCCCGGTGGATAAAAACCAGGCATCTCCGCCGTTTCACCGCCGAGGAGACTACAACCACTCTCGCTGCATCCGGCGGCGATACCCGTGACTACTTCCGCTAGTTGATGGGGAAGCAGTTTCCCCGTGGCCAGATAATCTAGAAAAAATAAAGGTTCAGCGCCGGAGGTGAGAACATCGTTGACGCACATGGCTACTAAATCTATGCCCACGGTATCGTGTTTATCGAGTTCTTGAGCTATTTTTAATTTCGTGCCCACTCCATCAGTGCCGGATACTAATACCGGTTGGTGGTATCCCGCCGGTAGTTGGAAATAACCGCCGAATCCCCCCAGACCGCCTATTACTTCCGGGCGGTGGGTACTCTCTACGGAGGCGCGGATTTTTCGCACGAAATCTCGCCCCGCTTCCACGTCTACACCTGCTGATTTATAGTCCATTGCCACTTTCTCTAGATTCTTTTCTATCGTACAAGACATCCGCGGTCGGCTCGATCGATCCCGCTAGAAAACTGTATACTTTTTTGAAAATACCTATAGGATAAAGATTTATGTATATTGTCCAGATTGCTTCTGAATGCGCACCGGTGATCAAAGCGGGCGGCCTCGGAGATGTAGTTTACGGATTGAGTAGAGAATTGGAGATTCGTGGGCATTGTGTGGAGATCATCCTGCCCATGTACGATTGTATGCGCTATGACCAGATCTGGGGCCTCCACGAAGCTTATCTGAATCTATCAGTACCTTGGTACGGTGGTGCGATCGATTGTTCGGTTTATTGTGGTTGGGTACACGGTCGTCTCTGCTTCTTCATCCGGCCTAATTCAGGGGATAACTTCTTCGAGCGGGGCCACTATTACGGTTCCGGTGACGATAATATGCGCTTCGCTTTCTTCAGTAAAGCTGCCTTAGAATTTCTCCTCAGAAGTAACAAACGTCCCGATATTATTCACTGTCACGACTGGCAAACCGGTTTAGTCCCCGTGTTGTTATACGAGATATATAAATATCACGGTATGGGCACTCAAAGAGTTATGTACACGATTCATAATTTCAAACACCAAGGTTTCGCAGGTGCTGATGTTTTAGCGGCTACAGGTTTGGGTAACGCGGCTTATTATTTTGACTACGCTCGTTTAAGAGATAACTTTAATCCCTTCCTGCTTAACCTAATGAAAGGGGGAATCGTTTACGCCAATTTCTTCAATACCGTCTCTCCCCATCATGCGTGGGAAGCCCATCACGAGAAAGAAGGTTACGGTCTCGGTCATACTATCCACTTATATCAATATAAATTCACCGGCATTCTCAACGGGCTTGATTATAATATTTGGAACCCGGAAGTAGATAACTTTATCCCGGCCCCCTACGGCATCGATAGCTATGAAGAAAAAGCCAACAATAAAAAAGCTTTACGGGAACGTTTGTTATTAAGGGATGCGGATAAACCGTTAGTATGTTACATCGGGCGTTTGGATGATCAAAAAGGTGTTAATCTCGTCCATCACGCTATCTATTACACCTTAGCCCGCGGTGGCCAATTCGTGTTACTTGGTTCTGCTACGGAGAAAAAGATTAATGATTGGTTCAAACACGAGAAAGCTTTCTTGAATGATAATCCCGATGTACATATCGAGTTAGGGTTTAATGAAGAGTTGTCCCATCTAATTTATGCCGGTGCTGATATGATCGTCGTACCAAGTAATTTTGAACCTTGCGGCCTGACGCAAATGATCGGCTTGAAGTACGGTACTGTGCCTGTAGTTAGGGGTGTGGGCGGTTTGGTGAATACGGTTTTCGATCGAGATTATGACCAATTCCACGCCCCCGGAGATCGTAACGGCTTTGTTTTCTTCAATATGGATAATAATGGCTTAGAATCGGCTCTCGGACGTGCGATCGATCTCTGGTATGAAAAGCCGGAAGAATTTAAGAAACTAGCTCTCCAAGGTATGGAACAGGACTATTCTTGGAATATTCCAGGAGATAAGTATTTAGAAATTTATGACTTGATCCGTTATAAGTATCCAAGTCTGCTTTAGTTTCTGGGGCAGGCCCCGCACCTGCCGAACCTAGCAATAACAGCGTACATCTTCGCCGCATTCGTCGGCTAAATAGCAGAGGGCGCGAAATCTTAAAGTCACCACCTGTTCATAGAAAGGGTTTAATTTACATAAAGGGGGGATGTGAGCGATTTTTTTGCCCAGTAAATATACATCGCGCTCGAAGGGACATTGCACCGGGATAGTTTTGCAGAGAAAGTGAGCGACTGCGGGGTTATTAATTTCTAGCCTTTGTAATTGGGTGCGAATGAAGTTTAACATCTGAGGTAGTCGTGATTCGTTTATCTACTTTCAGTGTATTGATAAGCTAAAAGGAAATCAAGAGGCTAATTATATAAATAAATTTTATGATTAATAACTCTAGCTTAACTTTAGTCAGCTTGAGTTTGCTAATCGTCAATTAGGTGAATGGTTAACTTTAGATTTTTTTCAGAAACCATCAGGAATTTAAGGCCCCATATCCTCCGCCCCCTGGGGTTTCGATAACTAATATATCCCCCGCCCTAGTTTCTACCGTGACGGTAGAAGGTAAATCCTCGATCATCCCGCCGTCTCTATGTAAGTAATTTTTGCCCTTTTGTCCTGGTTGCCCCCCTTCAAGTCCGAAAGGTGCGATCGATCTCCCGTTAGAGATTATACTAGCGGTCATCGGCTCCAAAAACTTGATCTTTCTGACCACGCCATCGCCGCCTTTATATCGCCCTTTCCCCCCACTGCCGTGACGGATAGAAAAAGATTCCAAACGTACCGGGTAATTAGTTTCTAACACTTCCGGGTCACTGAGACGGGAATTAGTCATATGAGTTTGTACCGCCGAAGTACCGTGAAAGCCCGGCCCCGCGCCGGAACCACAGCAAATTGTTTCATAATACTGATACTGGCTATTACCGAAAGTAAGATTGTTCATCGTACCACCAGCTGCAGACATCACTCCTAAAGCCCCATACAACGCGTTGACTATAGCTTGGGATGTTTCCACGTTACCCGCTACCACCGCCGCCGGGTAAGTAGGATTCAACATCGACCCCGGCGGGATAATAATACGGAGAGGTTTTAAACAACCGCTATTGAGGGGTATGTCTTCATCTACTAAAGTACGGAATACATATAACACCGCTGACTGCACTACCGCTCTCGGTGCGTTAAAATTATCGGGTAATTGAGCCGATGTGCCGGTAAAATCGATCGTCGCTTCCCGTGAAGAATCATCGATCGTCACCCGCACCACGATACAAGCCCCGTTATCCATGTCATAAATGAACTCGCCGCCGCTCAATGTGCCTATCACCCTCCTCACCGCAGACTCGGCGTGATCTTGGACGAATTGCGTATAAGCGAATACCGCCTCCCATCCGTACTTGGCGATCAAACTATTTAACTCCTTACTCCCCTTGACATTAGCGGCAACTTGTGCGTATAAATCGCCTTCATTCTGGGCCACGTTTCTACAAGGGTAGGGAGAATTAAGAAGATGGCCCAACAGAGAATCTTTTTGAAACAAGCCATCTTTTACCAAGAGAAAATTATCTAATCTGATCCCTTCTTGGTCGATATGACCGCTATGGGGAGCCATCGACCCTGGAGTTATCCCCCCTATATCGGCGTGATGCCCTCTTGATGCTACATAAAACCTGATATGGTCTTCATCCTCGGCGAATACCGGCGTGATAACCGTTATATCCGGGAGATGAGTCCCGCCGTTGTAGGGATTATTGGAGGCGTATACATCACCGGGTTTTATAGAGATCGATCGATCTGCGATCAAACACTTAACGCTCTCGCTCATACTACCAAGATGGATGGGAATATGGGGAGCGTTAGCGATTAAATTTCCCCCCGAATCAAAGATGGCGCAGGAAAAATCTAACCTCTCCCTGATATTCACCGATGCGGCGGTATTTTGTAGCCTTACGCCCATTTCCTCGGCAATAGATTTAAAAAGATTTTGGAAAATTTCTAACTGTACCGGATTCGGTTTAGAGAGATCGATCGCTGTTACTGGCGGGATATTTCCAGATCTCACATACTCCAACACTAAAGCATCGTGGGGGGTCAGACGAGCTTGCCAACCCGGTTCGATAACGTTAGTGCCGGTAGTTTCGATCACGATCGCCGGGCCGTCGATGCAGTCATCCGGTTCTAGAGTAGCACGATCAAACACCGACGCATCGTGCCATTCATTCCCCGTGAACACCCTTACTATCTCTAAAGGTTGCGGTAGAATACCGGCAGGGCGTAACCTCTGTTTCGGTGTTTCCTCCATAGGGGGGGTTTCCGACCCTACTTCCACGCTGATAGACTCTACTATTAAACCCGTTTCAGGATTGATAAAGCCGTAAAGCTGACGGTGGAGATGCTCGAACCGTTGCACTAGGGCTTCCACGGAAGGGGTGAAATTTAAGGTTAAAGGGGAATCCGTACCGGCGTATTTAATCTTGATCTTCGGTAAAATAACCGTAGCTTCGGGCACTTCTAAAAGGGCGCTTTCAGTTAAGTTGACAATTGCCCTTTCTAAATCAGCAATTAAGTCAGTATGAAGAGGAGAAAGAATCGCCCCTTGTTTAATCACCCCGGAGTTAGCGAAACTCATACCGTAAGCCGATAATACTCCCGCGTAGGGATGGATGAAAATTGTTTTTATCCCCAACTGTCGGGCCACCAAACAGGCCATTTGCCCCCCTGCGCCGCCGAAACAACAGAGGGTGTAATCGGCAGGGTCATAACCCCGCTGCACGCTGATAGTTT
This sequence comes from Chlorogloea purpurea SAG 13.99, assembly GCA_016903695.1. Taxonomy (GTDB): domain Bacteria; phylum Cyanobacteriota; class Cyanobacteriia; order Cyanobacteriales; family Microcystaceae; genus Chroococcopsis; species Chroococcopsis gigantea_A. The sequence continues at coordinate 36,272 of JADQBB010000031.1, read as the reverse complement.
TAATCGCGTTAGCCATATTATTAACAGCGATGGTGATGAATCCCTCCGCTACCTGTTGCGACCCCATTTCCGGGTTGATTTCTCTCGCCAGACACAGAAATTGACTTTCTACCGTGGCTTTATCGAGGGGCAAACTGCCCGACTCACCGAAAACATGGGGGAAAAACCGCGGCGGTATTTTTCCTAGTAGCAAGTTGGCATCGGTGATACATAGGGGGCCGCCCCGCCGATAACAAGCCGGGCCCGGATTAGCCCCGGCAGATTCGGGGCCGACTTTATAGGTGTATCCATCGTAACTCAGGATAGAACTACCCCCGGCCGCCACCGTATGAATCGCCATCATCGGTGTGCGGATTCTTATGCCCGCTACCTCAGAGGAGTCTGTACGCTCGTACTCACCATCGTAGTGAGCCACATCCGTAGATGTACCCCCCATATCGAAACCCAGCAATTTAGGGAAACCGGCTTTTATACAGGTTTGTACCGCCCCGACGATACCACCGGCGGGGCCGGATAATATGCTGTCTCTGCCGCTGAAATTTTCCGCCGCCGTGAGTATACCATCGCTTTTCATGAACATCAAGGGCACTCCCTGAAGCTGTCGGGCGACTCCTGCGGCGTAGTGGCGCACTATGGGGGAAAGATAAGCGTCTAAAAGGGTAATATCTCCCCTGCTGATGAGTTTGATCAGGGGGCTGACTTCACTAGAGAGGGAAATTTGCGTAAAGCCTATATGGGTGGCGATTCCAGCGATTTGCTTTTCGTGTTGCGGGTAGCGATAACCGTGGAGGAGTACGATCGCACAACTTCTCACGCCTCGATCGTATACTGTTTGTAGGTCACTACGCACTTTTTCTCGATCGAGAGGGGCGATTTCCTTTCCCTGTGAGTCGTAACGGGCACTCACTTCGATCGTACTTTCATAGAGAGGCCCTGGCAAGATAATCTCACGGGCGAAAATATGGGGACGATTTTGATAAGCTATCCGCAAAGCGTCTGCGAAACCCTGATTGATCACCAATACCGTAGGGGCCCCGCTATGGGTTAATAGGGCGTTAGTGCCGACGGTGGTGCCGATTTTAACTATTTCTATATCCTCGCAGGGCAAGGCAGTATTATCGTCCGAACCCAAAATTTCTCTTATGCCTTGGATAATCGCGTCTTGATAACGTCCGGGATTTTCCGAGAGAATTTTGTGGATGATAATTTTATTTTCCGGGCTTACCGCTACTATATCGGTGAATGTGCCGCCTCGATCGGCGAAAAATTTCCAAGACATAAGCTCAACCTACGATCGATAATTATAGTTACTAGCCACTAGCCACCGTCTCGCTGAATACTCACAAACCTATATAATATCAATGATCCTATCCTAACCTTCCGTCATGGTACAGACCCTACCTACCTCTCGCCATCCTCTTGCCAAGTACATCTCCCGTTTGGAAAAGGGGGAAGCATTGTTAGAAGATTCTCCAGAGAATGTTCTGGAGGTGGTAGGTATCTTAAAAAGTTATGGCGTGGTGTTAGACGCTTACTCTCGCAATTTGATCTATATTGCCGACAATCAGTTTTTAGTGCTTTTCCCCTTTTTTAAATACTTTAACGGCCAGGTCTCACTGCCACAATTGCTAAAGCACTGGTGGCACGATCGCATTAATTTCGAGTACGCTGAATATTGTATGAAAGCCATGTTCTGGCACGGCGGCGGCGGGTTGGATGCCTACATAGATGGCCCGGAATTTCTCAGCATCTGTCAATCTCTGATCGCGGCTAAATTTAAATACAATCCCTTCCTTTTCGGGTTACATAAAGCCTTCCCCCAATTCTTGCCCGAACAACTACGGATGATGGCTTACTATAGCGGCCTAGGACAATTCTGGCGGGTGATGGCGGACGCATTTTTAAGTTTATCCGATCGCTACGATACGGGTGAAATTCAAACCATTCCCGAAGTGGTCGCTCATATTTTAAAATATCTCGTTGATAACGCGAACAAGCCCATTACTTACACGGCAAATTATCAAGGTATAGCCTACGAGTTACTCCCCGCTAGTGCCAAATTAACTTTTCTCGCTGATACTGCCGTCCCTTATGTCGAGGCGGTATTCTTCCGAGGAACACCTTTTCCTGGCACGGTTTCTTACAATGCCCAAGCTTATCAAATACCTTACGATCAAGGTATGTTCGCCTACGGTGCTTTATACGCCGATCCTTTACCTGTAGGCGGTGCGGGTATCCCTCCCACTTTATTGATGCAAGATATGCGCCACCATTTGCCGGAGTATTTACATCGCATCTATCGGCGTAATTTCCGACAGGAAGAAGATTTATTAGTGCAGATCTGTGAAAGTTTTCAGAAGTCCATGTTCTGCGTTACGACCGCCACGATTCAAGGATTAGCACCCTATCCCTTGACTACAGAAGATACTGGGCAAAAGAAAGCCAATCGTCTTTATCTAGAAGGTTGGATGAATCGATTAGTTAAATCTCGTTTATTAGAAGTGAATAAATAAAAAAATTTACCCCTTAAGATAGAGGGTTTTTATCTAAAATCCTCTATTTCTATCTCTCAAGAGATACTTGTTTTATCTGATTATTGGTATATTGTCAAGTCCCCTGACGGCAACTATGCTTTTAATAAGAGAAAGTTAATTAAAAGAGAGATAAAAATGGAATCTATTAATAGACCTCTAGAAAGAGCCGATGAAAGAATTGTAGAGCGTCCCCCCGCGGTGACTGTAGCAGAGTACCACGATCGAGTACGTTGGGGCCCGATTTTAGCCGGCTTAGCCGTGGCACTCAGCACTCAATTAATCCTCAGCGGTATCGGTGCGGCTATCGGTTTGAGCAGTATCGCTGGTTCTGGCGCACCTCGTTCTAACGCGGACGATGTCGGCTCGGCCGTGGGCATTTGGTCGATGATCAGTTTACTTATCGCTTTATTCGTGGGCGGATGGACGACAGCCCGCTCTTGCGGCCCCATGAATCGCAGTACGGCTTTACTTAACGGCGCGATTCTCTGGGCGACTACCTTAGCTCTTAGCGCTTGGTTATTGACAAACGGTGTTTCCGGTTTATTCGGTTGGGTGGCTAATAACGCCGATGTGATCGTCAATCAGGTGCAACAAGGTTCGATCGATGTTCCCAATACTACTACCCCCAGCGCCCAGCAAACTAGAGACGTAGCGGGTAACGCGGCTAAAGTGGGTTGGACATTCGCCCTCGGCTCTCTGTTAGGTTTAATATCCTCCTTGATCGGTGCTTCTGCCGGTGCCCGTAAACATCGCAATGGACACCAGTACCAAGATTAAAAATTGTTATAAATATCTTGACTTATAGGAGCAGGTGTGAGCTTGTTCCTATTACTTTGTGAATATCTATCTTTTGATGAGCTTGACGCAATAATATTAACTCTCAAGCCAGATTTGTAAAAGGTCTAAAAATTAGTATTTATTTAGTAAAGCGTTTTAAATTGAATATCAAGGATTATTTTTTATGGTACAACGTGGTTCCAAAGTTAAAGTATTACGTACAGAATCTTACTGGTATCAAGATACGGGTACAGTAGTTTCTTTCGAGCAAAGCAAAACTAAATACCCGGTTATCGTGCGGTTTAATAAAATCAATTACGCCGGTGTGAATACCAATAACTTCAGCGAGAAAGAACTAGAAGAAATCGCCCCTCCCACCGCCAAAACCGCTAAGGCTACCTACGCGGCAGGAGGCGGTAAACAAACACCGATCGATCCTAGTTTACGCCGTACCGGTCAAGGCGCTCACGAAGATGTCAGACCAACCGCAAGCCCGGAAGCACCAGGCACTGATAACCCCCGTGTAGAAGGCGATCCCAACCAAGGAACCGACGCGCGATAATTAAGAGAAAATTAAAACCTATATTAACAAACCGATCGATCGTCCAAGGATTAATTTATCATTTACGGGGCGATCGATTTTCTCTTGATGTACCCCCAGTCTCCAGCCTCTAGCCTCAGAGAAAAAGGTTAAAATAGAAAGGTTTCGCTGTTTTACCACCATGACCCACCAAGCTTTACTCTCTAAATCCCTGAATGAACTCACCGACTGGGTGCAACAACAGGGGCAACCTTCCTATCGGGGGAAACAATTACATCAGTGGTTGTATGAAAAGGGGATTCATTCTCTTGAAGATGTATCGGTTTTCCCGAAAGCTTGGCGGGAAAAATTATCTCATTATCCCGTGGGTAGGTCACAAATCCATTATCACAGCACGGCTGACGATCTCACCCGTAAATATCTCCTGCGTCTTCAAGACGGATTGATCATCGAAGCGGTGGGCATTCCCACCGCTAAACGCCTGACGGTGTGCGTCTCCTCTCAAGTGGGTTGCCCGATGGATTGTGATTTTTGTGCCACGGGCAAAGGCGGCTTCACCCGTAATCTGAAAGCGCATGAAATCGTCGATCAAGTTTTAACGGTGCAGGAAGATTTCGCCGCGAGAGTGAGTCATGTAGTGTTCATGGGTATGGGTGAGCCTTTATTGAACTTGCCGGAGGTGGTGAAAGCGGTTCAATGTCTCAATCAGGATGTAGGTATCGGTCAGAGGAATTTAACCTTATCGAGCGTCGGTATTCCCCATCAAATAGCCGCCCTTGCCGGATACGAATTGCAGGTGACTTTCGCGGTGAGTTTACACGCTTCTAATCAGCAAATTCGCGAACAGCTTATACCATCGGCTAAACACTATCCTCTCTACCGGTTATTAGAAGATTGTCGAAATTACGTTAATACTACCGGGCGGCGAGTGACTTTTGAATATATTCTACTATCGGGAACCAACGATCTACCCGAACACGCTCAAGAACTTTCCCAACACTTGAAGGGCTTTCAGTCTCACGTTAATTTAATTCCTTATAATCCCATTGCCGAAGTCGACTATAAACGTCCCGACGCGGCGAGGATTTCGGCGTTTAAAAATATTCTCGAACAGAACAAGGTAGCCGTTAGCGTTCGCTATTCTAGGGGTTTGGACACTGATGCGGCCTGCGGTCAGTTGAGGGCCCGTCAGGCTACATAGGTGATGGATTATGGCACTAGTGATTTAGATTTCGCTACTGACTGTAAATGAGCAGAAAGGCCGATGCCGGGGGCGTAAGATTCAAATACTTTGCCAGTTTGGGTGCAACTAACTAACAGATAATCGCAGCTAGGACACTCGGTTTGCATGACCCCGCTACCGGCAAAATATAATCTCTCCGCCATACTTCCGCAGTTGGGGCATCTTACTTGTTGTTTCTTAATCATGATAATACTCCAAAATTTTAAAAAGTTTTAAATCGTTGCTACTCGGTCAATAAATATTTATTGATAGTTTTTCTCTTGATCCCCATTATGAATCAGTCATTCTTATTATAAACTTAATTTTAACTAAACTTTAGAATACAAGCACTGACCCGGAGATTTTAGATTTTCTTAATATAAATTTCATACTTTGGTGAGAGACAAAAAACGAAATAATTTTATCAAAATTTGACTCTAAAATAAAAGTTAAATTGTCGGGTACGATCAAAAAACGGGTTCAGAAATAACCGAAGATTCAGAAAAGACCTGATACAATAGCGGGTTAGTCGTTTTTAGGTTAGATAATATGGGTCGCGCCAACAGAGTTGTATTAGCGTATTCGGGAGGGGTAGACACCTCCGTGTGTATTCCTTACTTGAAACAGGAATGGGGAATCAAAGAAGTCATCACCCTAGCGGCAGATTTAGGACAGGGAGACGAATTAGGGCCGATTCAAGAAAAAGCCTTGAGATGTGGAGCGATCGAATCTTTAGTAATAGACGGTAAAGAAGAATTCGCCAGGGATTATGCTTTCGCCGCTATTCGTGCCAACGCGCTCTACGAGAACCGTTACCCCCTATCCACCGCCCTAGCCCGCCCTTTAATCGCTAAATTGTTAGTGGAGGCGGCAGAAAAATACGGTGCTGACGCGGTAGCCCACGGCTGTACGGCGAAAGGGAACGATCAGGTTAGATTCGACGTGGGCATCATGGCCCTCAATCCCAAATTGAGAGTTCTAGCGCCCGCGAGAGAGTGGAACATGAGTCGGGAAGAAACCATCGCCTACGGGGAGAGATTCGGTGTGGAATCACCAGTGAAAAAGTCTTCTCCTTACAGTATCGATCGTAATCTCCTCGGTCGCAGTATCGAGGCGGGCCCCCTGGAAGACCCGATGACCGAACCAAGCGAGGAAATTTATCTGATGACGAGAGCGATCGCCGATACCCCGGATGAACCGGAGTACGTTGACATCGGCTTTGAAAAAGGTAATCCCGTTAGTCTCAACGGAAAAGCTTTAGATCCCGTCACCCTGATCTCTCAACTGAATGAAATGGTGGGCAAACACGGCATCGGTCGTCTCGATATGATCGAAAACCGGGTAGTGGGCATTAAATCGAGAGAAATCTATGAAGCACCCGCCCTCTTGGTGTTGATCGATGCTCACCGGGACTTGGAAAGTTTGACTTTGGCCGGCGATGTCACCCAATACAAGCGGGGTTTAGAGGACACCTACGCTCAATTGATCTACAGAGGTCTGTGGTATAGCCCCTTAAAAGAAGCTTTGGACGCGTTCATCGATAAAACTCAAGAAAGAGTAACCGGAACTGTCAGGATGAAGCTATTTAAGGGCAATGCCAACGTGGTCGGTCGTCAATCGGAAAATTCTATTTATGAACCGGATTTAGCTACCTATGGTGCGGATGACCAGTTCGATCATAAAGCTGCCGAAGGATTCATCTACATCTGGGGTCTACCTACCAGAGTCTGGTCGCAAAAAACCAGGGGCTAGTTTAAAATCCTATTGAGGAAGTAAAAAGAGAGTTTTACTTTCTTTTTACTCCTCTCTAAATTACTTCGACTTCCCCGTCTTTAAAGTGGGCCCGGAATTTTTTCGTGAATTGTACGAGGATGGGAAAGTTAGCGCTGACCGGTCTCCCCTGCCATTGGGTCACTATGGCTATCACCTCTCCTTCGCTGTCTTTGATGTCAAAGCCTTGTTTTTTATGGTCTGGATGATGGTAAACGACCACGGATTTTATCACACGAACTCGATCGCCAACTTTCATAATTTCTCTTCTAGAAGCAAGAAAATAGAATCTTGCAACACAACCTTATTATTTTTGCATAGGTATGTCCCTCGCTTAAATACACTAATTTATAAAAATTATGTTGACAGTTTTCTTATTTTATGATTTTTATAAATAGTGAGCGAAAATAGAGCGATAAGTGGTACAAAAATGGGATAAACTGCTTGCTTTACCAGAAGGTTACAAGCGCAGTAGGGCTAATGCAAATGACTTTTAATATGATGGAGGTTAGCGGACTCGAACCGCTGACATCCTGCTTGCAAAGCAGGCGCTCTACCAACTGAGCTAAACCCCCTCGTTTTTTCTGCCTTTGCTATTATAAACATAACAGAGTTAAAAAAGCAACTAAATTTTTCATCCCGACCATGACCCAGATCGTCGCTACTTTCTATAAATTCGTCCCCCTGTCCGACTTGAATCAATTAAGGGCGAGATTACAATCTTATTGTGTCAGCGAAGGGATAAAAGGAACTATATTACTGGCGACGGAGGGGATAAACGGCACGATCTCTGGAACCCGCTCACAAATAGACAATACACTGGCTCATTTACGTTCCCAACAGCCTTTCGCCGATTTACGCCATCGAGAATCGACCGCCCAAGATACTCCTTTCAAACGTTTGAAAGTTAAAATCAAAAAAGAAATCGTCACCCTGGGGAAACCGGAGATCAACCCCAACGAAAAAGTAGGCACTTACGTTAGCCCTCAAGATTGGAACGGATTAATACAAGACCCGGAAGTGACGGTTATCGATACCCGTAACGGCTATGAAGTGGATATTGGCACGTTTAAAAGAGCGATCGATCCCCGTACCCATCATTTCCGAGAATTTCCCCAGTATGTGACTCGTAACCTCGACCCGGGAAAACATCAAAAGATAGCCATGTTCTGTACCGGCGGGATTCGTTGCGAGAAAGCTTCCGCCTATCTACTAAGTCAAGGATTCAAAGAGGTATATCACCTACAGGGCGGTATTTTAAATTATCTAGAACAGATCGACCCGGAAGAAAGTTTATGGGAGGGGGATTGTTTCGTGTTCGATGAAAGAGTGGCTTTAGCCCATGAGTTAACCGAAACTCATTACCGGATGTGCCGGGGTTGCGGTCATCCAATTAACGCGGTTGATAAAGCTTCACCTCATTATGAGGAGGGGGTTAGTTGTCCCTATTGCTATGACCGGTTAACCCCGGAGAAAAAAGAGCGTCTATCGCGGAGAAGACCCCTAATTTAAAGCGATCGTGAGAATCCGCCGCAACTTTCTTTACATTAGTTTACAATGTTTACTGTTGGCAATACTTAATTATTCACGATTAACAAGACAAACAATAGAGTGAAGTAGAACATTATGTCTCGATCGATCGCGAAAGCTTTAACCTTAGCCCTAGCCGTCACCGGTATGGTGCAGATCCTACCCGCTCAAGCCGATTGCCAGGCCAAAGTAACAAAAGAAGCGGTATCCACCCAAATCGTCGCCCAAAAAACGGGTACGATCGTCGATATAGCCGCCGCTAATCCCGAATTCAGTACCTTAGTGGAAGCAGTGAAAGCGGCCGGATTAGTGGAAACTCTATCGGGTTCTACAGAGTTAACCGTTTTCGCCCCCACCAATAAAGCTTTCGCCGCTTTACCGAAGGGAACTTTAGAGCAATTGCTCAAGCCGGAAAATAAAGAAAAATTAATCAAGATCCTCACCTATCATGTGATTCCAGGAGAGGTCAATTCAAAGAGTCTCCGTACCGGCCCGGTGAAAACCGTTGAAGGAAGCACTGTGGCTGTAACCGTTAACAAAGGCAAAGTCAAAGTCAACAACGCTAATGTTATCGGAGCGGACGTAGATGCTTCTAACGGTGTAATTCACGTCATCGATAAAGTGATCCTGCCACCAAACCTGTAAGAAGTGAGAAAAGAGAAGTAAGAAAAGAGAAGTGAAAATATCACTCGCTTCTCACTTCTCTTGACTCTCTCCTCTCTAAATTTCTGATTATTTCCTTAAGATAAGGCAGTTGAGGCCTGTGATCTTCACTACAATATACGGGATAAATAAGCTTACTCCTGTAGCAGCAGACGATCGATGATGACTAGTAACGAACTGCCTATTAAACAAGGACTATACGATCCCGGGTTCGAGCATGACGCTTGTGGTGTCGGATTTATCGTTCATAAACAAGGAACGAAATCTCATTCTATAGTCCAACAGAGCCTGACCATCCTCCTCAACCTAGACCATCGGGGGGCCTGTGGGTGTGAAGCCAACTCGGGAGACGGGGCGGGTATATTAATACAAATTCCCCATAAATTTTTTAAAAAAGTAACGGCCGCTAAATTTGACCTTCCCTCGGCAGGACAATACGGAGTAGGTCATATTTATACCGCACCCGATAGTCAGAGTCGTCAAAAAAGTTGCGAAATATTCGAGAAGATGTGCGCAGAAGAAGGCTTGGAGGTGCTGGGTTGGAGAGATGTACCCACCGATAATAGTTCGCTCGGAAGTATCGCCAGAAGCAGTGAACCCTTCATCCAACAAGTATTCATCGCCCGTCCCGAATCCCTCACCGATGATCTAGCCTTCGAGCGCAAACTGTACGTGATCAGGAAACGTTCCCACAGCGCCCTCAGAACCAGCGGCATCAATCCCTACTGGTATCCCTGCACCATATCGGCGCGCACTATTTCCTACAAGGGTATGCTGATGCCCGTACAGGTGGGACAATATTTCCCCGACTTACAAGACCCGGATCTGGAGAGCGCCCTGGGATTGGTACATTCGCGCTTCAGTACCAATACTTTCCCCAGTTGGGAACGATCGCACCCCTACCGCTACATCGCCCACAACGGGGAGATCAACACCCTCCGGGGAAACATCAACTGGATGCACGCCCGTCAATCGCTTTTCGAGTCGGAACTGTTCGGGGAAGACCTATTGAAAGTTAATCCCGTCATCAACATCGATGGTAGCGACTCCCTGATCTTCGATAACGCCTTGGAATTATTGGTGTTAGCGGGGAGATCCTTACCCCACGCCATGATGATGATGGTTCCCGAACCTTGGACGGGTCACGAGTCCATGAGTGCCGAGAAGAAGGCTTTCTACGAATATCATTCCTGCCTGATGGAACCTTGGGACGGCCCCGCAGCCATCGCTTTCACCGACGGTACGATGATGGGGGCGGTGTTGGATAGAAATGGTTTGAGACCCGGCCGCTATTACGTGACTAAAGACGATCTGGTGATCATGGCTAGTGAGGCGGGGGTATTACCGATCGCACCGGAAAGGGTGGCTTTTAAAGGTCGTCTCCAACCGGGGCGGATGTTCCTCGTCGATACGAGAGAGGGGCGCATCGTCGGTGATGAGGAGATCAAAAATACGATCGCCGGTGCCGAGCCTTACCGAAGGTGGTTGGACGAGAATCTGGTGGACATCTCCGCGCTACCCGACTCCAGTGAGAAACTACCGGAAGAATCGATGAGTTTAATTCAAAGACAAATGACTTTCGGTTACACCTTCGAGCAGATCCGTCTACTCATGAGTCCGATGGCAACCCACGGCGTGGAAGCGGTGGGGGCGATGGGTACGGATACACCCCTATCGGTACTGTCGGATAAACCGAAGTTGCTTTATGATTACTTCCAGCAGTTATTCGCTCAAGTTACCAACCCGCCGATCGATTCTATCCGGGAAGAAATTATCACCTCGCCCATCACCACGATCGGGGCGGAGAAAAACCTGCTGCGACCGCGACCCGATAGCTGTCATCTGATCAAACTCAAAACCCCGATTTTGAGTAACGCCGAATTAAGTAAACTGAAAACCATTAACACCGGGGGTTTTCGGTCTATTACCTTATCGAGCCTGTTCGACCCCAAAGATGGGGTGAAAGGGCTGGAAGAAACCTTAGAGGGTATTTTTAGAGCAGTAGATAAAGGGATTGACGAGGGGTGCAATATAGTAATATTGAGCGATCGGGGGGTGAATCCAGAAGGGGTTCCCATCCCGGCTCTACTGGCGGTAGCGGGGTTACACCATCACCTGATCCGTCAGGGGACGAGAACCCGCATCGGTATTGTCTTAGAATCGGGTGAGCCGCGGGAGGTTCATCACTTCGCCACATTGATCGGTTACGGTTGCGGGGCGATCAATCCCTATCTAGCTTTTGAAACTATCAACGAGATGATCCACGAGGGATTAATTCTCAACGTGGATTATGAGACGGCTTGTAAGAACTTTATCAAGTCCGCCACCAAAGGAGTTGTCAAAGTGGCTTCTAAGATCGGCATCTCCACCCTGCAAAGTTACCGGGGGGCGCAGATCTTCGAGGCGATCGGCCTGAATAGATCCGTGGTGGATAAATATTTCACCTGGACTGCTACCCGCATCGAGGGGGCGGATCTGGAAGTGATCGCCCTTGAGTCGATCCTCCGTCACCAACACGCTTTCCCCGATCGTGAAGTTAACGGTCACACCCTCGACGCGGGCGGGGAATACCAGTGGCGCAAGGATGGGGAAGCCCATTTACTCAGTCCAGAGGCGATCCATACCCTACAAAGGGCGACCAGGGACGGTGATTACGGACTCTATAAAAAGTACGCCTCGCTGGTGAACGAACAGAATCAGAAATACTTCACCCTGCGGGGCTTATTGGAGTTCAAGGATCGTCAGCCTGTACCGATCGAGGAGGTGGAATCCGAAGAAGCGATCATGAAACGCTTTAAAACCGGGGCGATGAGTTACGGTTCCATCTCTGGAGAGGCCCACGAAGCCCTCGCTATCGCCATGAATCGCATCGGTGGTAAATCCAATACCGGCGAAGGCGGGGAAGACCCGGAAAGATACACCTGGACGAACGATCGGGGCGACTCGAAGAATAGCGCCATCAAACAGGTAGCGTCGGGGCGTTTCGGGGTGACGAGTTTGTACCTGTCCCAGGCTAAAGAGATACAGATCAAGATGGCCCAGGGTGCGAAACCGGGGGAAGGCGGACAGTTACCGGGGGGGAAAGTGTATCCCTGGATCGCCAAGGTGCGTCACTCCACCCCCGGTGTGGGTTTGATCTCGCCGCCGCCCCATCACGATATTTATTCGATCGAGGATCTGGCGGAGTTGATCCACGACCTGAAAAACGCCAACCGCCAGGCGCGGATCAGCGTTAAGTTAGTGTCGGAGGTGGGCGTGGGCACGATCGCCGCCGGGGTATCGAAGGCTCACGCGGATGTGGTGTTGATCTCCGGTTTCGACGGTGGCACGGGCGCTTCACCCCAAACCTCGATCAAACACGCCGGTTTACCCTGGGAGTTGGGAGTCGCGGAAACTCACCAGACCCTCGTTTTAAACAATCTCCGCAGTCGGATTGTCGTCGAGACCGACGGTCAGATGAAAACCGGGCGGGATGTGGCGATAGCGGCGTTACTGGGTGCGGAGGAGTTCGGCTTTGCCACCGCGCCCCTGGTGACTTTAGGTTGTATCATGATGCGGGTGTGTCATCTCAATACTTGTCCTGTGGGCGTGGCCACTCAAAACCCGGACTTACGTAAGCACTTCTCCGGTGATCCAGAGTATACCGTCAATTTCATGAAATTCATCGCGCGGGAAATGCGGGAGATCATGGCGGAGTTAGGTTTCCGTACGGTTAATGAAATGGTGGGACGCACCGATGTGTTAGAGCCGAAAAGTGCCATCGATCACTGGAAAGCCAAGGGTTTGGATTTCTCGAAGATCCTCTATCAGCCAGAGGTAGATCCGTCGGTGGGTCTGTATTGCCAGATTCCCCAAGATCACGGTTTGGAGAAGTCCCTGGATATGACGGTGTTACTGGATCTGTGTCAGGATGCGATCGACCACGGGGAAAAAGTGAGCGCTAATTTGGAGATCAAGAATACTAACCGGGTGGTGGGCACGATTCTCGGCAACGAGATCACCAAACGTCATTGGCACGGCTTACCCGAAGATACCATCCATCTCCACTTTAACGGTAGCGCGGGGCAGAGTTTCGGCGCTTTCGTCCCCAGGGGAGTCACTCTAGAATTGGAGGGAGACGCTAACGACTACGTGGGTAAAGGACTCAGCGGGGGCAAAATTATCATCTACCCGCCCCGACAGTGCAGTTTCGTGGCCGAAGAGAATATCATCATCGGTAACGTGGCTTTATACGGTGCTACCAGTGGCGAGGTGTATATTCGCGGCATGGCGGGCGAGCGTTTCTGCGTGCGTAATTCCGGCGTTAACACGGTGGTGGAAGGCATCGGCGACCACGGTTGTGAGTATATGACCGGCGGTAAAGTGGTGGTGCTGGGTACTACCGGGCGCAATTTCGCGGCGGGAATGAGCGGCGGTGTGGCTTATATCCTCGATGAAGCCGGGGACTTCGCCACCCGCTGTAACTCGCAGATGGTAGCCCTGGAGAAACTAGAGGACGCGGAGGAAATCCAGGATCTGCACGAGTTGATCGATCGTCACTCTCGATACACCGGCAGTGCGAGGGGCGGTGAGGTATTGGCGCACTGGGGCGAGATGTTAGGCAAGTTCGTGAAGGTGATGCCGAAAGATTACAAGCGGATGTTGCAGTGTATTCAGTCTGCTTTGGCAGACGGTTTGACCGGCGACGATGCTCTCTCGGCCGCTTTTGAAGCTAACGCGCGCGATGTATCCCGCATCGGTGGGGGCTAAAATTGGATGAAACCGTAGGACTGCTATCTTGGCAGTTTTACGGTTTTCTCTTCAATTTAATTTGTGATTGCCTAAATGAATAATCAGAATTAAATTATCTAGAGAAAAACTTGCGGTGTCCAGCTACCGTGTAGCCCATAAGGGATATGATGATCCAGGTGAACGATCGCGACGGGTTTCCCTTCTATATTCTTCGCGTCTAAAATTACCACATCCGATCGATGATATTTGGCATCGTAGACAAGTAATAAAACCCAGCCATCATCTTCATCATGGCTGCCCGCGCGGGGTACGAATAAAGGCTCGCTGATATAACCTTTAGGCGCGAAAGAATGTAGTTGGCGGCTGCCCGTCTCCAGATCGATTTTCAGTACAGCTTGTAGGGGCGCGTTACCGGTTTGGTCGTGGGCTGCGCCGATATAGAGATAACGATAATCCCTGCCCACTTTTTCGGGATTGAGGGTGGGAAATTCGCAGCAACGACCTTCTAATAATTCCCTCTCCACTTTGGAGGCGGTTAAGTCCACGCGAAAACGCCATAATTGTCCAGGAGACAACTTATCGAAATCCACATCTTTATAATCGATTTCCGGCTCTACCTGGGGCAAATTTTCATAACACACCGAATCGATAACTATTTTCCCATCCGGGGTTTCAAAAGCGTTAGCGTGATGGAAAACGAAACCCGATGGAGTTTCTAAAATTTTCATGCTATCACGAGACCCATCGCGTCCGATGAGGATAATTTTGGTGGGCTGTCCAGGTTGATACTGGACACATTCCCCCGCGCCCCTCAATCCTAGTAGAAAGGGGAAAGGATTAAAAGAGACGGGATTTTGAAAGAAGATAGCGTAATTGGGAGTGATGGCGAAGTCGTGGATAAAAGAGAATCCGGGTACAGTATGACTGTGGCGGCGGGTTAATTTCCCACTTGGATCGATCTCGTATAAGTTAATCTTCGTCGATAGCCCTGGTTTGAGGGCGAAATTCACCAGGGTGAGAGGATCTGGATCGATGCGGGGATGGGCGGAAAAGGCTTCATTTGTATCGAGGATACCATCGAGATCGTCTAAACCGATCGTTTCTAAAGTAGCGGGATTGAGACGATAGGGTGAAGCTGCCTCCCAGAGGGCGAGAAGTTTCCCGCCCCAGTAGATGATATTGGTATTGGCGATATTTTTTAGTTTCGTATCGAATATATTACTAAGCCAACCGCCTGGTTTTTGCGTGCCGAAGACACCTCGATACATGGCTTTGCCTTCTGCTTTCTCCTGTAGGTATCCTTCTGTGCCCACGAAGCGATTTTGATAGTGGACTCGCCCCCCCTGGAAAGTGATAGCGGAAACCATGCCGTCACCGTCGAAAGGATGGCGGATGGAAACGCCGCCTATATCCAGTAAACCGGGGCCGTTTCTAAAGAGAGTGCCTTCTAATTCCGGGGGAATTTCCCCTTCTATATTCTCTACCGAGTAGTTATATTCGTTGGGTTGGGATAGGTATCCTCCCTGCCAGTCCAAACGATCGTATGATTTACCAGTATTTATTTCTGACGCTACCATATTTGTCTATAAATATTAAGTATTATAACTAATCCCGATCGATCGTTCCCGAATCCACGAACTCCGGTACTAATCCGGGTATGAATGACTGTTCGATCGTCGCACCCGTGACGTGATGTTCGTACACCTCCGCAGGTGGTAGATTGGAAGAAGGGTGAGATTGCGGGTCTTCATCGGGCAACCAACCGAGCAAAGGTAAAGGTAAAAGAGTAGAGAGATTAGTAATCACTACCAGTAACCATAACTTATCGAAATTTGTTTCTGTCACCCCCAGCCACCCGGTTAGTAAGGCCCCGAATTCTTGAGAGACCAATCCCGATAAATTCCACACTGACATCAGTAGGGCAAAAAGCGAAGCTTCAATGCCCACGGGACATAAACGGGCTGATAATACCAAGATGGGCAAAAAGGCTATTTGTCCCATCACCGTTAAAATCAGACTATCACCCAGACTGAACCAATGGTCATCGATACCGAGGGCCCTATTAGCGTGGGTGACTAATAACAGGGTAGTCATTCCCAATACTGCGGATATGACGGTACTCCAACCGAGGATAAGGCGGAAAGAGATGGTTTTCAAATATTTCTGATATACCCACACTCCCAAGAGAGAAGCGAGACTGGTGACTAAGCGCACTCTACCCAAAAACTCCGGCTCGAATCCTAACTCGTTAGTGGTGAAGTAAAAGAAAGCCGAATCGGCACTAGGAGTAGCCTGCCAGATAAAGATAAACGCCGTGGGCAGTAGAATAGATTTCTGAGTGACGGCCCCCCATAGTTGCTTAACTTGTTGTTTCACCTCCTGTTTGCCAACCGTTACACCCGCGGTAATTCTCGTCTCGTTAATCAATAGGGCTACCGCGGTGACAATCAAGGGGAAAAATGCTGTAAGACCGAAAACTTGACGGGTGCTGAAGTGCTGTAGTAATAACCCGCTCAAATAAGCGGTAACGAGGCCGCCAATAGCGGCAACACCCCAGGTGAGAGATTGTAACGATCCAGCGCGTCCTAAAGTTTCTTTCCTCGCCCTTTCTACTACTAGAGAGTCTACTATCACATCGCTGAGGGCGACGGACATGGAGGTAATGAGTAACACCGCCGTCGCCTGCCAGGGAGTATTGACCACAGTAGCCAGCGCCACCCATGATAAACAGCCGAGAATACCCGATAGCATTAGATAGGGGCGACGGCGATAACCGAAAATAGGTAGACCATCAGAGAGGAAGCCAAAGACGGGTTTGATTATCCAAGGTAAGGCCGCTACTCCTATTAAAGCGCCCATCTCGGCTGGGCTGAGTTTTAACTCGTCTTTGAGAAAGAAACTTACAGCTAATCGGGCTAAACCGAGGATTCCTTGGACGAAATACACGCTAAGGATAGCGAATAGTTCATAATTCGGCTCGTTACCGAATAGTAAGCTCTCTTTTATAAAGTTTTTCCATTGAGTTTTTTTCGCTTGGGATATAAACATGAATATTCATAAAGTTTTATAACTTTCTCTATCATAGATACTAATCAAATAAATGGCTCATTGTAGTCGTGAGAAGAGAGAAAAGACAAAAGAGGGGGAATGGTGCCTACTATATTAATTAGCTATGATTTTTATCTTTCGCAATTTACCGTCGCTACAACCCGTGATCACTCCGCCTAATTCTTGAATTTGCTTTAAATAATCGATGGCCTCGGCGGTGATGATTTCTCCCGGTATTAACAGGGGAATCCCAGGGGGGTAAGGACAGATTAATTCAGCACTGATTTTATCGATACTGGCTTCTATATCCACTGTGGTAGTGGGGCTGAAAAACGCAGTCCGTGGGGATACCCATAGGTTCGGACTTCTTGGAGGTTGGGGGAATAAAGCGAAGTTAGGGCGAGCGGGAAGTTGTTTTAAAGCGGTGATCAATCGATCGACGTCTTTTTCCGTGTTGCCGATCGAAATAATAAAAGTAATATGGTAGGGTGAGGGCAACTCGGCCGTCACCCGGAATTTTTCCTGTAAAATCTCATCTACTTCGTAGCCGGTCAAGCCCCTATCTTTAACTATGACGGTTAACCGAGTAATATCTGCCCTGTAGTGGGGGGATAAAACCGATAAGTCTTTTATGAGAGCGATTTCTGCCCTAGCTTTCCGGGATACGTTTATGGTGCGGCTTAATAACTGAAAACCTTCATTAGCCATCTGATGACGGGCTGCATCTAAAGAAGCCAGAAGCGGGTAATTAGGGCTGGTGGATTGAACTAACGCTAAGGCTTGACTGATTCTGTGGGGGGAAATACGATCGCTATTGAGATGTAACATAGCCGTTTGCGTCATCGAGCCTAAAGTTTTATGAGTAGATTGCACCGTCAGGTCAGCGCCGCAAGAGAGGGCCGAAGGAGGTAAATCGGGATGAAAGGCGAAGTGAGCGCCGTGGGCTTCATCTACTAGGAGGGGAATATTGTAACTATGAGTAATAGCAGCGATAGTTTCCAAATCACAGCATAAGCCTTGATAGGTGGGATAGACTACTAAAACTGCTCTCGTATCGGGATGTTTTGCCAATGTCTCGCTCAATGCCACCGGAGTAATGCCATAAGTTATATCGATTTCCCCATCGTATCGGGGAGATATAAATATAGGTATCGCCCCAGAAAGTATCAAGCCGCTGATAACCGATTGATGGATATTTCTAGGAACGATAATTTTTGCATCTGGTTCGCAAGCGGCCATAATAGCCGCGAGAATTCCACCGGTTGAACCGTTAACCAAAAACCAGGTTTTTAGTGCCCCGAAAACTTGCGAGGCTAAAGTTTGGGCTTCGAGGATAACACTGTCGGGAGCGAATAAATTATCGAGTTGGGGTAACTCTGGTAAGTCGGCGCTGAAAACTTTTTTACCGAGCAAATCCGTTAATATTCTGGCTACGCCCCGCCCCCTTTTATGACCTGGTGCGTAAAAGGGGGTGTCCAGTTCATCACTAAGTTTTCGTAGTTGTTGAACTAAAGGGGCGCAGGTTTGACCTGAGGGCATGATGGGAGATAAAGAGCTTGAATAGTTTGACAATACTTGGCGAAAATTCACGATTATTCATGATTTAATCGCAGCTAATAAAGTGTTGACTAGATCACCAAGTGCTACTTCTCGAGTTCGTTTTGTAGCTCTTTCTACTACTTCCACTTTACCGGATTTTAAGGCTTTGCCCGTGACGATACGGTAGGGGATGCCGATTAAATCCGCATCCTTGAATTTCACCCCGGCTCTCTCGTCTCGATCGTCCCATAATGTATCTATCCCCGCCTCGTTCAACTGATTATAAAGTTTCTCCGCCGCCGCCATCTGTTCCGCGTCGCTTATATTGGGAACGACGATAATAGCTGTATAGGGGGCGATCGTTGTCGGCCAGATAATCCCGTCTTTATCGTAGGATTGCTCTACGGCCGATTGAGCTAATCTCGATACGCCAATTCCGTAACACCCCATGCAAAGGGGCGTTTCCACTCCCGCCTCGTTGGTATATACCGCACCCATCGCCCGTGAATATTTATATCCCAGTTGGAAGATGTGACCGACTTCGATACCTCTCGCGCTTTGCAGGGTTTGGTTCGGGTCGTGCAGGGCGCGATCGTTTATTTTCGCCTTTCTTATATCCGCCACTTTTTGCGGTAATTGGTACTCTTTCCCCCAATTAGCACCTACTACGTGATGATCGATTTCCCCCGCACCGGTGACGAAATTGGTTAACCCAGTTACCGTAAGATCGGCGATTCTCAAGAATTTCGCTTCTATATCCTTGGCTTTTTGTATATAATCATCGCTCAAGTCGGGGGCTATATATCCTAAAGGCACTCGTTGAGCGGCCCATTTATCTTGAGCCGCGCCATCGGGTACTTTTAACGTTAATAGGGTGGTAGCGCCATAATCCGATGCCAGTCTCACTAATTCATTTTGGAGTTTGACTTCATTAACTTCTTGATCGCCGCGAATCTGCACCAATACCAACACTAAACGGCCGTTATCATACATCGCCTCGTAGAGAACATTTTTAACTACTACCGTGGGAGAGCATTTTAATAACTTACAGAGTTTTTCTATGGTATCGGTTTTGGGAGTTGCTTCGTTAGAGAATTTGGTAAAAGGGGAGGGGATAATTTCCGGGGGCAGGGAAACGGCTTTTTCTACATTAGCCGCGTATTTTTCATCACTCGTGTATAGCACTTCGTCTTCACCGGCATCAGCTAACACCATGAACTCTTGAGAGGCCGAACCGCCTATGGCCCCCGAATCGGCTTCTACAGCTCTAAAAGCCAATCCACAACGGCGGAAGATATTGCGATACGCCACATCCATAGCACTATAGGTTTTCTTTAAACATTCTTCATCGAGGTTGAAAGAGTAGGCATCTTTCATGATAAATTCCCGCCCACGCATTAACCCGAAGCGAGGACGAATTTCGTCCCGGAATTTAGTTTGAATTTGATATAGATTCAAGGGTAATTGTCGATAAGAGCGGATCATCTCTTTAGCCACCGTGGTGATCACTTCTTCGTGAGTGGGCCCTAGTCCTAATTCTCTCTGTTGTCTATCCACGAGGGCGAACATGATCCCCTCAGCTTTAGTATAAGTATCCCAGCGCCCCGATTCTTTCCACAATTCCGAGGGTTGCAATTGGGGCAGTAAACATTCTTGGCCGCCCGCCGCGTTCATCTCTTCCCTGACTATCTGGGATACTTTCTGCAAGACCCGCCACATGAGAGGTAAATAGGCGTAAATGCCGCTGCCGATTCGTCGGATATAGCCCGCTCGTAATAGAAGTTTATGACTCGGTATTTCCGCGTCGGCAGGGTCTTCTCTGAGGGTCACGAACAGCATCTGAGATAATCGCATGTGTTTTTTTCCTTTCTCGTCAATCTCTCATTATCTCATTAGCGTTACTGCGATCGGGCTTAGGAATAGCTACACTTTAACATAAGTATTATTACTTAATTCCTGTGTTGACTTTCATTTATATGTTTACGTGAAGTTTACTAGACAAATTCACGGGAATTTAGTATCTTGATGGGTAGAGACTAAGATTGGGAAATTCGCCCGCGAGCGTAGCTTAAAACAGAGGTTAACAGATATTAATATTGAGGGACACCCGTTATGATCAGGAATAATAATTCACCCAAGACATACGTTAACGTTATGGAAGAGTTAGTCCAAGAGGAAATTCAAAGACAGCTCAAAACCTACTCACGGCAATTAACTCAATCTATTAATACGATCGAAGTAGCCACATTCGCTTTGAATCGTTTGCCCGCCCTCTACGCTTCCAGTGAAAAAGGTAAAAACCAGCAGAAATTAAACGGACAGAAAAAATACCAAGAGCAGATTAAAACTTCTGTACGTCAGGGTTTCGCCGCCGTCCACCGCGATCCTATCCGTTCATCGACTCCATTAGTGGCCATCACGGAAGTAAAATATCTACAAGCGGAATCGGCGCTAGAGGAATTAGAGCAGTATTTAGAGATCCAAGGATTGAACTATCAAAAATTATCCTGGCATAACCTGGTAACTTCAGTTCAGAGGGCTATCCATAAAATTAGCAGTTCTCGTGTAAATACTGTTAATAGCGTAATGTACGATGATGACGATTCTGAACCTACTCTGGGTTCTGCTGTAGCACGGCAGCAAAAAAATATAGATTGGAACGCTCGTTACGTGCATCCAACTTCCAAGGCTAGCCGCTTCGGGTAAGCCAAAGATAATAATTTTTGTCTTACTGTCCTACCGAGTTCAGACAATCGGTTTACATTAAGGATAGGGAAGACAAAAAGCAACACCGGATAATGCCCAAAAATATTTGCCAGGTTCTATTGATAGAGGATGATTTAACTACCGTTAAACTCATTGAGGAACTTATATTAAAAGCCCCTCTCTACTCCCTGGGAAAGGATCTATCATTTGCCCTCACTCCCGTCGATAGTATGGAGAGTGGGCTGGCCGCTCTCGTCAAGAATAAATTCGACGTGCTTCTGTTAGGTTTAAAGGAGCGAGAACAGCGAAACTTAACTAATTTGATCACCCTGCGAGAGATCGAACCCCATTTACCGATCATCGTCCATACCAAGGATAGCGATGAGAGTTTGATCGTCAAAGCCTTTCAAATGGGGGCTGATGGATATATAGAGAGCGATAATCTCGACAGTAAGCTTCTCGTGTATCAAGTGCGGGTGGCGATCGAGCGCCAAGCCTATATCAAGAGATTGGAAGAACAGCAACAGCAAAAACAACAGGAAAGAGAATTTTTAGAATTAGAGCATTTAATCAACAATAGTAGCACCAGTATCACGGCGAGGATGTTCGGTTCGGAAACCTTAAAAGAAAGTGTACCGGATATTTTTCACGAGTTTGTACTGTATTATGGGGACTTATTGGATTTAGCTTTACAGCAGAGAATGTATAAGGTGGAATATAATTTATCGGAACAATTACGGTCTATGGCGGATAAATTAGGCTTTTTAAAAGCCAGTCCGAGGGATATAGTAGATATTCACACCACGAGTTTAAAGGAAAAAAACCAGAACGTTAAGCTCGCAAAAGCTCAAGCGTACGTTGTTGAAGGCAGATTAATAGTATTAGAATTGATGGGATATTTAGCCTCATTTTATCGAAAATATTACATAGGGCTAAGTAATATTAACTTAGCCGTTAAACTGAAAACATGAATAAGTATATTTTAAAACTGTACATAACAGGAAATTCTACCAAATCTCAGAGAGCGATCGCTAATCTATTCCGTATTTGTCGGGAAGAATTAAGCAACCAATATAGTATAGAAATCATCGACGTTCTCGAACAACCGCACCTGGCAGAACAGGAAAAAATTCTCGTCACCCCCACCTTGATCAAACAACTACCCCAACCTCTACAGCGGATTATCGGGGATATGTCGAACACGCAAAAGGTCTTATTAGGGTTGGACGTAGTGCCGCCAAATTTATCTTTGAACTAGAGGGTAGTAGTTCTACCGCAGCGAGTGATAATAATAAAGGCAAAACCAAAACCAGTCGCAGAGAATGACCGAAGATATAGACGTAGAATTTATTCAAAAGTTAGAAACGGGTATTCCTGGATTCGATTTCCTATCACAGGGGGGATTACCTAAAGGACGTTCAACTCTCATAGCGGGCACCGCCGGCAGTGCGAAAACTGTTTTTGCCTGTCAATTTCTCGCAGAAGGGATTAAAGAAGGAGAAAACGGAGTCTTTGTCACTTTTGAAGAACCACCCCAAGCGTTACGTCGGAATATGCGGGGCTTTGATTGGAATATCCGCGCCTGGGAAGAAGAAAAAAAATGGGCTTTCGTGGATGCTTCTCCCCAACCAGGTGAGATGGCGATGGTGACGGGAGAATATGATTTAGGGGCTTTAATCGCCAGAGTAGAATATTCCATCCGCAAGCACAAGGCGAAAAGAGTCTCTCTCGATTCTTTAGGGGCTATCTTCAGCCATCTATCCGATAGCGCCCAAGTGCGTAGTGATTTATTCCGTCTGGCTTCCGCTTTGCGAGAGTTAGAGGTAACGGCTATCATGACCGCAGAGCGAACACAGGAATATGGTGATATTAGTCGCTACGGGGTAGAAGAATTCGTGGCCGATAACGTGGTGATTCTACGTAATGTGTTAGCCGATGAGAAGAGACGGCGGACTATTGAAATATTGAAGTATCGCGGCACTGACCACCAGAAGGGAGAGTTTCCCTTTACTATCATCCCCAATAAGGGCGTGGTGATCATACCCCTATCGGCGATTGAACTAGAACAGAAATCCTCTAACATCCGCATCACCTCCGGCAGTGAAGAATTAGATAGAATGTGCGGCGGCGGTTTCTTCCGCGACTCGGTGATTCTCGTTTCCGGGGCGACGGGTACGGGAAAAACCCTGATGGTAACGGAATTCATGGCGGGGGGAGTATCTAACGGCGAGCGTTGTCTGGTATTCGCCTTTGAAGAAAGCAGGGAGCAATTATTTAGAAACGCTACCGGCTGGGGCGTGGATTTCGAGGGCATGGAAAAAGAAGGTAAGCTGAAGGTGGTGTGCAGGTATCCCGAAACTACCGGCTTAGAGAATCATCTCATTAATATGAAGGATACGATCGATTCTTTTCAACCCAATCGCGTCGCCGTGGATAGTCTCTCGGCCTTGGAAAGAGTTTCCACCCTGAAAGGCTTCCGGGAATTCATCATCGCCTTGACGAGTTTTATCAAACAGAAAGAAATCGGCGGTTTGTTCACTTCCACCACCCCGACTTTACTGGGGGGGTCATCGATCACCGAGGCCCATATTTCCACCATTACCGATTCGATTATTCTCCTGAGATACGTGGAAATGTACGGGGAGATGAGGCGGGGTATCACGGTGTTAAAAATGCGCGGCTCGATGCACGATAAAGATATACGCGAGTTTTCGATCGATCATCGGGGGATGCACATTGGGAATCCTTTCCGTAATGTAACGGGTATTCTAGCGGGTACACCGATGTACACTGGACAAACAGAAGTAGAGCGCCTGAGCGGACTA
Source organism: Chlorogloea purpurea SAG 13.99 (assembly GCA_016903695.1). Taxonomy (GTDB): domain Bacteria; phylum Cyanobacteriota; class Cyanobacteriia; order Cyanobacteriales; family Microcystaceae; genus Chroococcopsis; species Chroococcopsis gigantea_A. The sequence goes on along the minus strand of JADQBB010000031.1, from coordinate 12,386 downwards.
TTCGAGGAACGAAAATAATTTTTAGTTATATCAATTAAATAATATTATTAAATTAGATGCGATTGAGCGAAAATCCTGGTCACGGGAAAGCTGCCTACTTTGGAAACGAGAAGTTAGTGACTATTTCGAGGAACAAACTTTAAAAAAAGGGCTAGAGCGTATTACGCCCATCGAGAACTCAACTTCTCTCGCGGTTCAAAGCCAATACGAAGAAAATCCCTATCCCCGCTGGTTGGGAATTTCCGCCCTCGCCCCCGAACCCTTATCCACTTTCTTGAAAAGCTCGTTACCGCACTTCGACCCGCCCGAAAAATGGCTTGATACTCCTTTAGAAATTCTCTCGGCGGGCTGTGGAACCGGGGCGGAAGCGATCTCCGCTGCGATTACCCTGAAAAATGCCAACATTCTGGCGATCGATCTATGTTTGACAAGCCTCGCTTACGCGAAACGTATGGCGAGAGAATTAAACGTCGAGCAGATCACTTTCAAACAAGCGGATATTCTCGGTCTCGGCACTTTATCCCGCCAATTTCCTGTAATTTTATCTTCGGGAGTCCTCCATCATCTGGAAAATCCGATCGAGGGAGTGCGGGTTCTAGTGGATTTGCTTCTACCGGAGGGGTTACTCTCGATCGCCCTGTATAGCGCGAGAGCGAGACGTTTCATCACCGAGGCCCGCCGGTTCATCGCCGCTCGCACCCCTCAAAATACTATCGAAGATATTAAACGCTGTCGTCAAGAAATTATTGATTCTGACGAACCTTTCGCCCGATCGCTGATCGGTCAATACGATTTTTATAGCCTCAGTAACTGTCGAGATCTGATCTTTCATGTTAGCGAACATTGCTTTACCATTCCCGAAATTCAAGATTTACTCTCTAGCGTCGGTTTACGATTCCTCGGATTCTCTAATCTGAGTCCTCGAACAAAATCCGATTATCAAAAAATGTTCCCCGAAGATTCCGATCTCAGAGATCTAAACTCTTGGAATCAATTCGAGGAAGCCTACCCGGATACTTTTATCGGTATGTATGATATGTGGTGCCAAAAAATCTAGGAATGGGGTGCGATCGATCCCCACATAATACCTTTAGACGTTAAAGCGGAATAGCATCACATCCCCTTCTTGGACGACGTATTCTTTCCCCTCACTGCGTACTAAGCCTTTCTCTTTCGCCGCTGTCATAGTACCGCAGGTTACTAGGTCTTTATAGGCGACGGTTTCCGCGCGGATGAAGCCCCTTTCAAAATCGGTGTGGATCACTCCCGCGGCCTGGGGTGCTTTCATCCCCGCGTTAATAGTCCAAGCCCTGGTTTCTTGGGGCCCGGTGGTGAGATAGGTTCTTAGTCCCAATAGTTCGTAAGTGGCCCGGATAAGAGATTTTAATCCCCCTTCTTGGACTCCCAGAGAGGAGAGGAAATCGATCTTTTCTTCTTCCGATAGTTCTACTAATTCTGATTCTACTTGTGCGGAGACGATCACTACAAGAGCGTCTTCATGTTGGGCTATCGGGCGGACACTTTCCACCCATTCATTACCACTCGCTAAATCTTCTTCTGACACGTTAGCGGCGTAGATAATCGGTTTTCTACTGAGCAATCCCAGAGATTGTATCAAGGCTTCTTCTTCTTCGTCCAGGGTTATTTGTCGGGCTGATTTGCCTTCGTCCAAACAGGCTAGAATCTTTTCTAACACCACCACTTCCGCTTGAGCTTCTTTACTGTTTTTCGCTTGTTTGACCGCTCTCTCCATTCTTTTTCTAACTTGTTCCAAGTCAGCTAGAACTAACTCTAAATTGATGGTTTCTATATCCCTGACCGGATCTACCGAACCGGATACGTGGATAATATCGTCATCATCGAAACATCTGACCACATGAACGATCGCATCAACTTCTCTGATATTGGCTAAAAATTTATTGCCTAAACCTTCTCCTTGACTCGCTCCTTTGACCAATCCGGCTATATCCACGAATTCGATACGAGTGGGTACGACTTTTTCCGATTGGGATATTTTCGCTAAGACTGCCAATCTTTCATCTGGTACGCTCACCACACCTACATTCGGCTCGATCGTACAGAATGGGAAGTTAGCCGCTTCCGCTTTGGCATTGGCCACTAGGGCGTTAAATAGGGTTGATTTGCCCACGTTGGGTAGTCCGACGATTCCTGCTCTTAACATGATAACGAGTTTATATAATTAGACCGACTCTCTACTCTAACATTGTCGCATTTTGTCACCGGCTAATTTTTGTCTCTCCCCGGAAAAGTTTTCTCAGATCAATACAGGCGTTTAACTTATCCAAAGAAAAGCCCCTTTTTAAATTAAAAAAGGGCAAGAGGAGTAAATTAACTTCTTTTCAATCTTAAGCGTCTATCCCACGGCATAAGGCTGTTTTAAAGCTTCCTTAAGAATAGCCGCTTTGTCGGTTTGTTCCCAGGGTAAGTCTAAATCGGTACGTCCGAAATGACCGTAAGCCGCTACTTCTTGATAGAAACGCTCGTTTCTTTCTTTGGGTAAACCACGGAGATTAAAAGTTTGAATGATACCAGCGGGGCGTAACTCAAAGTGTTGGATAACGAGATCTAACAGTACCTCATCGGCAACTTTACCGGTGCCGAAAGTTTCTACTAAGATACTTACAGGGCGGGCCACACCGATCGCGTAACTTACCTGAACTTCGCACTTATCGGCTAGACCGGCGGCGACGATATTTTTCGCCACGTGACGGCAAGCGTAGGCCGCGGAACGATCGACTTTGGTGGGGTCTTTACCGGAGAAAGCGCCGCCGCCGTGACGGGAATAACCACCGTAGGTATCAACGATAATTTTTCTGCCGGTTAAACCCGCGTCACCTTGAGGGCCGCCGATGACGAATTTACCCGTGGGGTTAACTAAATACTTGGTGTTGACACTTGGTTGTATGGGTAGATCCGAGAATATAGGTTTGATTACCGCATCCCATAAAGCCGATTTGATCGTTTGCTGGATAGTATCGTTATCGGTGATATGACCGATCGTCGGGTCGTGTTGAGTAGAGATCAAAATAGTATCGATCCCAACGGGGCGACCATCTTCATAAGCCACGGAAACTTGTGTTTTACCGTCCGGGCGTAGATAAGGTAACTCGCCGGTTTTACGTACCGCGGCCAAACGGCGAGAGATGCGGTGAGCTAAACTGATCGGTAAGGGCATTAATTCCGGTGTTTCGTTACAGGCGAAACCGAACATTAAACCTTGGTCGCCGGCCCCGATGCGATCTAGCTCATCTTCGCTGAGTTGTTCTCTGCTTTCTTGGGCTGAAGTTACACCCTGAGAAATGTCGGGGGATTGTTCGTCTAAAGCTACCAATACGGCGCAACTATTAGCGGAGAATCCGTTATCGGCGTCCGTGTAGCCAATTTCAGCGATTTTCTTCCTTACCAGGTCAACGAAATTAACGTGAGCCGTGGAAGTAATTTCCCCGGTAACTAACACTAACCCTGTATTGACAACCACTTCAGCCGCTACACGACTGTGGTCATCACGAGAAAGCAGGGCATCTAAAATGGTATCAGATATTTGATCGCAGATTTTATCGGGGTGTCCCTCTGTTACCGATTCTGACGTGAATAAATAAGGTCTAGACAATGGCGTAACCTCTTCAATAGTACGAGCGAACTCTTAGAAAGATTTAGAAGATCTTTAATCATCAAGAGTAGCACCCTCAACGAATTATGTGTGTAAATTCTGAATAATTTCTTGCAACCCTCGGATAATTATATCTGCACCCTCTAAATTCCGTCCGGGCGAATCTGACCCGACTATACCGATAACTCCTGCCGCACCCGCTTTCTTGCCCATTTCTATATCGGTTTCACTATCTCCCACCATTAATACTCGACCCGGACGCACTCCTAAAATTTGACAGGCTTCTTCAAATAATGCTTGGTCTGGTTTAATTTTCCCTCGGTCGGAACCGATCGCTACTTTGATATAGGGAGAGAGTTCGTGAGTATTAATAAACTCCCCGATATTGGGCGTGGTGTCGGCAGAAACGATACCGAGTCGTAAACCCGAATCCACACAAGTTTTCAACACCCGCAAACAATCGGGAAATAGGCGGGAAGTTTTCTTAACGGACTGATCAGCATCGAGAAAAGCTTGACGGACGATCGCTCTAGATTCTGACCAACCCCTACCCGTTTCTGCAATATAGGCGGCGGCGGCGATTTCATTCTCCAGACAACTTCCCTCTGCCATCAGTCCGAAACGTTCGAGGAGAGGATTCGGCTTAATTTGAGAGAATCCGAAAACTTTAAACAGATGTGGACTGATACCAGGTATTCTTTCTTCTATCAGTTGCACCCTTTTAACCCCTATCTCCGCCCAATAGCCCCCGGAGTCTTCGAGAGTACCATCCTTATCGAAAATAATCCCCTCAATATCCCTGAATACTCGATCGCCTATAGATATATTTATTACCATGACTAACTCTTTGTCGATGTGAGAGTGAATATTTCCAAATTAAGACAGATGATTATTATCGTAATGAATCCTCGCTCCCGCCCAGAGTAACTTGTCCCGAAGCGTTTGATAAAATGAGTAATTCTCTCGCAGTACGATAAACTTAGCGTCGTGTTTGGCCATCGTGATGCCCACCCATTGCCCCGGCCAGATAGAAGTGGCTAAAGCTCCATCCATCCATAATTTAGTATTCACCTCATAATCTCCCAAGGGCCAGATAGAGACCATCGACCCTGGGGGAATGACTATCGGACGGCTCGATAGACTGAGGGGACAAATGGGAGTAACGGCGATGGCTGCCATACCAGGATGAATAATCGGGCCGTTAGCGGAAGCGGTGTAGCAAGTTGAGCCGGTCGGGGTGGCCACTAACAAGCCATCTCCTTGATATTGGTCTACTATCGCCCCATCCACTTCGATTTCGAGGACGGAAGTGGGCATTCTATCGATCGAGGCGGGCTTGACGCACATTTCGTTGAGAGCGTAGAAAGTTTCGCTAACGGGTTCCGGGTCGGTGCGATCGCCTTCGTACACTCGCGCTGATAACATCATCCGCTTTTGCACCGCGTAACGATCGTTCTCTAACCTATCCCATACCGCTTCCGAATCTTGAAATAACTCGAAAGGTTCCGTGAGAAAACCTAGATGGCCCCCCACGTTAACGGCGAGGATGGGAATATGTTCCACCCCTAGATAACGACTGGCGGCCAAAACCGTACCATCACCCCCTAAAACTACGGCGAGATCGATTTTATTATTAGTAGAAGCGAGAAAAACGGGATAAGGATTATCTTTAATCCCACTGGGGCCCATTAATACTTTACAGTTACGAGCTTCTAATTGCTTGGCGCATTTTTCCGCCCAGGATTTACTTCCTTGATGTCCCGCTTTATGGGCGATGATAACTTGCTTTAATTCCACGATCGATCAGAGCGATAGGGCTTACTTTTTACTTTTTACAGGTTAGCTTAATTTCCGGGGAGCATCCCAATTATGTAATATATCCCTTACCCGACCGTGATTTTAATCACGGTCTCATAGCAGAAGTCGTCTTAAGACGACTTGAGTTATTAGGCAGGGAATAAATTCCCTGCCTGTAGTCGCAAAAATGGGATGTTCCCAATTTCCGGCTGCTCCGGCAACATTTGGGCAACTCCCAGATAGTAGATACCTTCGGGTGTCACTTGGAAACGATAGGGAAGAATTTTCACGCCCCGAGCGATCGCTGACCTGAATAATTTACCATAGCGAGCGTCACCTCGATCGCCGGGGGCGAAATAGACACAATCATCGCGGTTGATAAAATACAACATCACCGCGTCCGCCTCCGGTAATACCGCCATCAATTCCTCTAGATGTTTCTGGCCCCTGGTAGTTACCGTATCGGGAAATAAAGCGATATTCCCCTGTGTCCAAGTAGTATTTTTGATTTCCAGATAAGTTTTCCTGCCATCTGCGTGGGATAGTAAAAAATCTATCCTACTGCCCTTATTGAACCCATAAGCCACTTCTGAAGCGATTTCCGTACCATCCGGGGTTAAATCGGCAAATAGACCCCGGTGTAAAGCCAATTTGATCACCTGGTTGGGTAGATTCGTATTAACCCCCACCCAAGTCCGGGCCAGTTGGATCATCTCCCAGCTATAGGCTAATTTACGTTTAGGGTTATCGCTTCTCGATACTCGTACCGGGCTACCTGGAATGTAGATTCCCGTCATCGGCCCGGTATTGGCACAGTGGGCGGTGATGATTTCCCCCGTTTCCAGTTCTATATCGACGAAAAATCGCTTGTAACGCTTCATTAAAGTTCCGGCGATCAAGGGAGGGTAGCTGTAAATGAGAGTAGAAGTCACAAGTTAAAGAAGTTAGCTCAATAAAAATGATTATAATTGTCAAAAATTGATTTAGATTGATTTCACTCAACAAGTTAAGGGGAAAGATACAAGTGTCTGAAATTAAGCCAACAATTCTCGTTACCGGTGGTGCGGGCTATATTGGCTCTCACGCTGTACTCTCGTTGCAACGGGCTGGCTATGGGGTAATCGTTCTAGATAATTTATCCTATGGACATCGGGAGATAGTTAAAGACGTACTGGAAGCAGAATTGATCGTCGGGGATACTAACGACTCTACCCTACTGCAAGCAATTTTCTCGGAGCGTGATATTGCCGCTGTCATGCACTTCGCCGCCTTCATCGCCGTGGGTGAATCAGTAGTTGAGCCTGCTAAGTATTACTATAATAATGTATCGGGTACTTTAAATCTATTAGAAGCCATGCTAGAAGCGGGAGTGAAAAAATTCGTCTTTTCTTCCACCTGTGCGATTTATGGATTACCCCAAGAAGTGCCGATGACGGAAAATCACCCCCGCGATCCTCTAAGTCCTTACGCGGCGAGTAAAAATATGGTGGAACAGATTTTAAACGATTTCGATCGAGCCTATGGTTTGAAATCCGTCGCCTTCCGTTATTTTAACGCCTCCGGCGCTGACCCCGGCGGCCGTTTAGGAGAAGACCATAACCCGGAAACTCATTTAATCCCCCTAGCATTACTAACCGCCCTCAAAAAACGCTCTTTCCTATCTATTTTCGGCACGGATTACGACACCCATGATGGTACGGCTATCAGGGATTATATCCACGTTAACGATTTAGCGATGGCTCATGTTTTAGGGTTAGAATATTTACTTCAGGGAGGAGAGAGCGAAGTTTTCAATCTTGGTAACGGTAATGGTTTTTCAGTGCGAGAAGTTATTGAAACCGCCGAACAAGTTACGGGGTCGAGTATTGCCGTTATAGAAACGGAACGTCGTCCTGGAGATGCGCCCGTTCTCATCGGTAGTAGTGAGAAAGCACGAAAACTCTTAGGATGGAATCCTCAATACTCGGATTTATATACTATTATCAGTCATGCTTGGCAGTGGCATCAACAACGTCATGGAAGCTAAAGATAAACTGGAAAGATTGACAGAAGTGGTGGAAAGAATAGCCGAAACCGTAGTTGTTACCACTGAAACCGTGGAGAGACTATCGTTACAAGTAGAAGCTATTACGAAACAAATACAAAATCAGGGTAATCAAGTTCAACAACAAAACTACCAAATTTTTGCTATCAGCGATGCTTTACAAGCTTTACTGGATAATCAAACTCGCTCACAAACTCAATTCAATCAACTAATAGAAGTTCTTCAAGATTACCTTAAATCAGCCCAAAAAGGATAAATCAATGTCGCTCAGAATCTCTATAATAAGTAAGTTATTTTTTATATCCCTTGCTCCTTTTTTATTCACTAGTTGCGCCAATCAAAAATCATTCCAGTGTCAAAAAATTTTGCAAATAGCAACAAATGTAACTAAAGAAACTCGGTCTTTAACGACGGATAAAAGTAGTGAGAATATAGATAAAAAAACTTGGTTATTAGCAGCCGATAAAATCGAACAAGGCTCGGAAGATTTAAAAAAATTGGCGGTTAACGATCCGAATCTCCAGCAATATAAAACCTCCTTCGCTCAAGTTTATCAAGACTACGCTGATGCCACTAGACAAATAATTAAAGTTTTGGATAGTAAAGATAAAGAAGCGGCTAAAGCCGCTCAAGAAAAAGTAAGAAAAGCGGCCCAACTCGAAAAAGAAGTGGGTAGTAAATTTAATATATACTGTAAGAATTAAGAAAAGTCAAAGAATACTCAAGAAGATTTAAAGCGTTCTTGGGCAGATTTAAAAGATTCTTCCATTACCGCTTTAATGCGATCGGGATCTGGTTTTTTCCCCCCCATTAAATCACCGAAATAAACGCAGGCGGCTTCACCTAAAGACCAGGTGTAACCCGCAGCCCAACTAGCGGCGATTATACTACCAACTCCAGGAACAAATTTAATCAACTCCCGCCCTATAATCCGCGCCAAGAAACCCCCGGCGATCGCACTGACAATACCACCGGCTTGAGAGGGAGTGATCACCTGTCCGTAAAGTTTACCCAATAATCCCACCATGGACACCTGTAAAGCCGTTAAAACCGGGAGGGATGCCCAAGGTAGAGGAATCGCCGCCAAAGCCCCCGCGGCCACCGCGAAAGCGCCGATATAACGCCGCGCCACATCCCGGTATAATCCACTTAACTCGTTACCCACTTCTTTATCTAAAAGTTGGTGAATGGTTTTGGCTTCGGCCGCGGGCAGAAGTTGGGCGAGATTATCTTTAAATGTTTCTAAGCCGTAGAATTGGGGATCGTATTCGTCTTCTTCTAGAGTAAAGTCGATGAGAACCGAGCGATCGTACAACCCCGTGAAAGTTTTCTGGATTTCCCCGTAAGCCCTCTCTATATCGGGCAATTGTGGGGGGTAGGAGGGGTGATTATCGGTGTGCGTCCCATAAAGTTCGTGCAGACAGGTAACGGCCAGTAAACAGGGAATTTCCGGGTACTTATCCCGTAATGATTTCGCCACTTGACCCAGGCTATCGGTAGCGAAATCATTGATTTTCACCGTGAGGATTAATATTTTCGCCCCCCTGGTTTTCTCCTCCAGATTACCCAGCAATTCTTGAATGATCTCTTCCTTGTCCTTATTCACATCCCCCAAGCCCACCGTATCCGTGAACACCAGTAAAGGTACGTCACTATTGGGATAGTCGTATCGTTGGGTATGTTGGGTGTGAGGGCGAAAACCCTGCCCGATAATATGAGCTGAAACTCCTGTCAAACCTCGAATGATGGAACTTTTACCCGTTTGCGGTTTACCGATCAATATCGCCCCGGTAGTGGGCAATTCTTCCCGCACCTTCGCTAAAATATCTTTGATCTGGGCTTCATCCACGTTGAACCATCCGGTTAATTTATCCAAGGGGAAAAAATTTTTCACCTGTCGGCTGGTTTGGTGCCAACCCTGGGCGATGCGGTTTGTCCAAGAAGTTTCAGTCATATATGATTAACTAATTAGCAATTTATAAGTAAAGGTAATTGACCAATGATTTCTTATGGCCTTATGGGCCGATTGTGCCACATATTTCCTGAACACACTATTAGGGTTTCCCGCCATTTTCCCTCATGGGCAGGGTTTATTCTGCGATAATACTTGTAAAGCAGGTGACTTCACCGGGGAATTTTTCCAAACCTAATTAGGAGTGTAACAAGTCATGACGGCCGAGATACATCTACCTACTCAATCACTTTATGACCAAGATTTTCACCTCTGGCTATGGGCTACGGCAGAACAGCTAAGACAGAGACAGTTTGATGAGGTTGATCTAGAGAATCTGATCGAGGAAATAGAATCGATGGGGAATGAGCGAAAAAACGCGGTTAGAAGTTTTTTAAGACTAATATTAGAACATTTGCTGAAAGTGGCCTATTGGGAGTCTGAAAGAGATTATAACCTCAATCACTGGGTAGGGGAGATATTAAATTTTCGATACCAGCTTCAAGAGGAATTAGAAACAAGTCCAAGTTTAAAAAACTACCTCCAAGAAATTTTTGATTCTACCTACCCGAAAGCAGCTAAAAGGGTAATGAGGGAATTTAAATTCAAAGTTCCAAACCAATGTCCGTTCACATTAGATCAGGTTCTCGATCCTGATTGGTTTCCTATCGACATAGAAGACGATATAAACGAATAATCCCCATCAAGACCCGTCATAAGTTGCGGGTTCAATTCTCTATTACAAATTCAGGATGAAAAAATTTAGCTTTTTGAAGCCTTCTCACAGTAATGATTTCGCGTGGCCTTATTGGCTGATCGTACCAATTTATCCCTATGGCGAAAGGAGGACAATTCGCCAAGAAATAGAGAAAGATACGATCTGGACGTTTGAACAATTACAAGGTATTTTCTATGTGGTCGTCCCTATACGCATGACTGTCATTAAATTGGATGGCGGCGGCTTATTAGTATACGCGCCCGTGGCCCCTACTCACGAGTGTATAAATCTGATGCGACAGTTAGAAGCGCGTCACGGAGAAGTTAAATATATTATCCTCCCCACCATATCCGGCATAGAACATAAAGTCTTTGTCGGCCCCTTTGCCCGATTTTTCCCCTCGGCAGAGGTTTTCATCGCACCCGACCAATGGAGTTTCCCCCTCAATTTACCCGTTTCCTGGTTGGGTTTACCCCCCAAACGCACCCACGTCTTACCGGATGACCCCGCTACCAGTCCTTTCGCCGGCGAGTTGGGTTATGATATATTACCGGCGATCGATCTTAATCTCGGTGACTTCTCGGAGGTGGCTTTTTTCCATCGCGCTTCCCGTACTTTACTGGTCACGGATACGATCGTTTCTGTTCCCGATTATCCGCCGCCGATTCTGGAAATCGATCCTTACCCTCTACTATTCCACGCTAAAGATACCCCGTTCGATTCTCCCGCAGATACCCCGGAAAACAGGCGCAAAGGTTGGCAAAGAATTTGTTTATTCTCCCTTTACTTTCAACCTCACAGTTTGGGTGTACCGCGATGGCAACAAGTATTCGCTAACGCTTTTCAGGTGAAGGATCGATCGAAGAAAAATTATTTCGGATTATATCCTTTTCAATGGTCGCTTGATTGGCCCGACACATTTAATAGTTTGAGAAATGATGGGCGGCCTATAGTGGCCCCCATACTGCAAACTTTAATACTCAATCGCACTCCCGAGCGAGTTTTAGCCTGGGCCGAGAGAGTTTCCATGTGGGATTTTCAGCGCATCATCCCCTGTCATTTTGCCGCCCCAGTAACCGCAAATGGCGAGTCTTTTAAAAAGGCTTTCTCTTTTCTGGAAGATAATAATTACTTACCCCGTGAAGATCTAGCCTATATACGAGGCGTGGACAAATTTCTCTACAGTTGGAAAATCATCCCACCGCCTGTAACCTCTGACTCGCACGGCATTGGCGAAAACGGTGGCTTGATAGATAAATGACCCATATTTTTTTATAGATGATGGGATTTTCGCCAGGGAATAGGGAACATTAAAGTCAACAGGATTTTATCGGACTCGCATCCTATGAAGGAAAAATTACAGGTAAGTTTCCTACACTTCTTTCTTGGTTGCTACTAACACCCCGATTATCATGCAGTTTTCATCCCTTGGGAAAACAAATTGAAGTAACTTTACCGTGCCTGGCATACAAACCAAAACCATCAATATACTCAATCGCCGGTTTATTATCCCCATGAAGTTGTCCTTGATCATCGAACAATATCTTTGTTGGGCGATCGCAAATAACGTAATGCCAGGGAGTCGGCAAAAACCAGTAATTGCACTCGCGGCACATTGCCTGATAAAGGTTCCATTGTTGGCGATCAAAAGACTGCCAATCTAGCTCATGAATAAAAAATCGAATAAACCCGCGTAGCTCGCCCACTCGAAGTCGGCATCTATGAAATTGTGTTGAAACGCAGAATATGCTTCAGGAACACTTTTTAATTCGCTCCAGAGCCTATCGCCAAGCCAATTCGATAAAATTTTCCACACTTGCTCGTAAATGCCGCTCGCGGCTTTATCGATAAGAGCTTCTTTAAAAGCTTCCAATACCTCGAAGCTTTCAATTTCAAACTTATGTAACCATGAACCTAAATCTCCATATAGATCGGACCATAAATCTGTTCTAGCTTGCCCCTCACCATAAAGAATTAACGAGTACATCACCTCATTAAAAATGCGCTCATTTTAACTCGGCTTTAAAAGCGGCATACGGACTTTTAAAGAAAATAACTTCAGGCATCGTGGAGCCTTCAAGATAAGCTTCAAATACTGGGAGCATCCCATTTTTGCAACGACCGGCGGGGAATCAATTCCCCGCCTCATAGTCCAAGTCCTCTTAAGAGGACTTCTGCTATGAGACCGTGATTTTAATCACGGTCGGGTCAGGTATACCTTGCATAATTGGGATGGGTCAGGTAT
>JADQBB010000024.1 GCA_016903695.1 Chlorogloea purpurea SAG 13.99 | reverse complement strand
GGCACGGGAACCGCGGCCGCCAATACCACCCGTTACTATCTGTCGACGGGAGGCACTCCAGACCCGACGAAAGACTTATTACTAAGTTGGGACACCGTAGCAACTCTAGGAGCCAATAGCCGGGTCAATCGCACCACCGCGTGAATACGCGTTCCAAGCAATCTAGCTGCGGGGAACTATGCACTCTACGAGATGGCTGACGGCCGTTCGCAAGTAGCTGAAATGAATGAAACCAACAACATCAGCATGGCCGGAACCGTGGCGTTGACAAAATGCGACTTGACCATCAGTAACTTAACTACTTCTGGTCAGTATGTTCCTGGAAATACTGTCAGTATTAGTTACACTCTTAATAATTTGGCTGCGGGCGTGGCTAATAGTAGTATCACTCGTTATTACCTGTCTAAAAGTTCGGCTTTTAATCCCAGCACGGATATTTTGATCGGTAGTGATACCGCTCCTGCTATTGGGGCTAATGCTATAGTTAATCGCACCACCGCTTCAATACGCCTACCAAGCACTCTTGAAGTCGGTACGTACTCTCTCTATGCGATCGCTGATGCTACGGGGATCGTTTCAGAATCAAATGAAATTAATAATATTACCGGTCTCAGTAATGGCGGTAATATACAAAATGCAGGTACAGTAACTGTAGTTAAACCTGATTTAACTATCGCCAATTTAACCGCTCCCTCAATACTGACGGCAGGTAATACAGCTAATTTTAGCTATACCTTAGTGAATCAGGGTTTAGGTAACGCCTTACCTAGTACAACTCGTTATTATCTTTCCACCGATAATTCGTTCGTACCTAGCGAAGATATTCTCATCGGCTTCGATAATGCGCCCGCATTAGGTGTTAATAGTTCTGTTAATCGCACCGGGGGCTTAAATTTACCGAAAACTCTGGCCGTGGGTGATTATTATCTATACGCTGTCGCCGATGGCGCGGGACTAGTTCCAGAAACCAATGAGACCAATAATATTGACGCTACCGGTGTCAATGGATTGATAAGTGTAGTCAAACCCGACTTAAGCATCAGTGCTTTAACCGCACCAAGCATCCTCGCTCCTGGCGGTACAGTAAATATTAGCTATAGCCTGCGCAATTTTAACAGTGGTAATGCAGCCGCTAGTACAACACGTTATTATCTCTCCAATAGCAATACTTTTAATCCCGCCGCGGATATTCTATTAGGAAGTGACTCGGCTCCCGCTCTGGCCGCTAACAGTTCTACCACTCGCACCAGTATAAATTTACGAGTTCCCCCTACTCTCGCAACTGGTGTTTACAATCTCTACGCAGTATCAGATGCCACGGGAGCAATAGTAGAAACAGACGAAAATAATAATATGACTAGTATGCCTAGCTCTATATTGTTAGCTTATTCCGATTTAAGTGTTAGCGGTATTTCCGCATCAGCCACCGTCAATACCGGCGCTCGTACTAACATTAGCTATACATTAGCTAATTTGACCGCCGCGCCCGCCAGCAGTACGACCACTTTTTATTATCTATCAAAGGATGCTGTCTTTGACCAGACTGATATATTGGCCGGTAGTAAAGGCTCATCTGCTTTACTAGGTAACAATAGCACCACTGAAACGGGAACGATCGTTATCGATAATAATGTAGCAGAAGGGAATTATTTTCTGTTCGTGGTCGGAGATGGAACAAAACAGGTGATGGAGACCGATGAAAGTAATAACCTCGCTTTCGCACCCCTGACGATTACCAGACCTGATGTTAGCATCGGCTCTGTTACCGTTAACGGCAATTTAGTTTCAGGGGTTGCAGTGGGCATAAACTACAGTTTAGCCAATCAAGGTTCAGGTCAAGCCAATCCCAGCACTACTAAATTCTATCTATCTGCCGATGCCAATTTCGATCTTACTAGTGACGTCCTTGTAGGAAGTGTTGTTACATCCGGTGTTGCGGCTAATTCTACGGCTACGGGAGCCGCTAATATAACCGTGCCCCAAAATCTATCGATTGGTAACTACTATCTCTTTGGAGTGGCTGATAGCACCGCACAGTTGATAGAAAGCAATGAGAACAATAACCTGTCAGCGGCCACACCCGTCAATGTCGCTCAAATAGATTTAGCTATCGGTAATTTGGTCACTCCTACTACCCTCGCGCTCAATAGTTCCTTAATCATTACTTACAACCTTAGCAACGTGGGTAATGCCGTCTCAGGCTCTACCACCACTCAATTCTATCTATCCACTAACAGCACTTTAGATAGTAGCGACGTACTTTTGTCTACGGATTCCGCCCCTGGGGTATCTATCGGGCAAACTATGAATCGTAGTGCCACTGCTATTATCAATACCTCTATCACCCCGGGTAGCTACTATATTATCGGTGTTGCTAATGGTAGCGGCACGATTCCTGAAGCTAATAAAACCAATAATATAGTCTATACGCCTATTACCGTTACTGCTTCTGATCTTGACAATGGCGCTGGCTTTAACAGTAAGGACGGATACGGGTTAGTTAACGCCGCGGCAGCAGTAGCTCAAGCTATAGGACAGGATCCCTTTCCAGAGCTACCCCCTATCGGCGGAAACGCTTGGAATCAAGATTTAATTAACGCACCTGAGGTATGGGCTAGAAACTATACTGGTCAAGGAATTACGGTAGCAGTGATCGATACCGGAGTCAATATTAATCATGCAGATCTCGCCGCTAATATCTGGGTTAATAGAGGAGAAATTCCGGGCGACGGCATCGATAATGATGGCAACGGCTTTATCGATGATGTAAACGGCTGGAATTTTCCCGATAATAACAATAATCTTGTAGATGGAAACGGTCATGGAACCCATGTAGCGGGAATTATCGGTGCGCTACGTAACAGTATCGGCAATACGGGTATCGCTCCCAATGTCAAGATCATGCCCATTAAAGTCCTGGGTGGTCAGAATATAGGTACGAGTTGGGATGTGGCTCAAGGCATCCGTTACGCGGCCAATAACGGGGCTAAAGTTATCAATATGAGTCTCGGTGGTTCTTTCTCTATGCCCTCCGTTGAACAGGCTATTACCTATGCCGCCTCTCGTGGCGTGACTGTAGTGATGGCGGCGGGTAATTCGAGTGGTTCTGTCCCCATTTATCCTGCCTACTACGCTCTTACTAACGGTATCGCTGTAGGTGCTGTTGGTAGTACCAATAACTTCCAAGGGTTCTCTAATAAAGCGGGCACAAATTCATCCATGGCTTATGTGACGGCTCCAGGTGCCGGGATACTATCCACGATGGGTAGCGGTTATGGAGGCATGAGCGGTACATCGATGGCTTCACCCCATGTAGCCGGGGTGGTGGCACTGATGTTAAGCGCCAATCCTAATCTGACACCAGCTCAAGTTCGTCAGATCATCACAAGCAGCGCCACTCACACTGTATTAGCGCCCCTCTCTCTCGATCCCTTGAATTATGGGGGGACTGGAAGTCAAAGTTCTACGGGTCTCGACCTTCCTTCAGATTTTGTAGACGTCTTAACTATCTCTCAATAAACCGATCGAGATAAATAAAATAATTAAGGCTCCTTTTTACTGGGGAGCCTTTATCTTTTATTTGATGTTCATAAATGATTGGGCATAAGAGGTTTAACAAATCCACTCTCGAACCCACGATCGATCAGCCAACGGGTTAATAAAAAACAGATAAAACTCTCCCCTAAAAATAGACATAACAATAATGCCTCCATCGTAGAACCATCCCCCCACTGTAAAGGCACCAAACCCCTCACCAGAGAGAAAGCGGCCACGGCCCCGTCCTTCAGGTGAGGGTTATCGTCATCGCGGATAACATAGCGGTAAGTGACCGCGAACAAAAAACCACTGAGAGCTGATACGAACACCTTGACAAGAATGCTAATAAATGGATACGACTCTTGAGCTAAGAAATAATGCAGAGCGACAAAAAACAGGTAAACGGAAGTAAAGCCCGCAGCACCGAGGATACCGGCCTTAAGAGATTCTAGACGTTCAGCGAGAGTGATTTGCATCGTCCGAGTACACCAAACAAAGGCTAAAGATCCATTATTATAAGATTTGTAGTTAACAAAAAAGCAATTATGGATATTTTGACACTCGGCTGGGTTAGCGTGTTAGCGTTATTCACCTGGTCTATCTCGATGGTCGTCTGGGCCCGCAACGGTTTCTAAACAGTGGAAACATCGACAGTCCTCAACACCCTTTTCTTAGTGGCCCTGATCCTCTTGGTCTTAGTGAGTGGGGGTATTCTTTACTTGACTACAGCCGAATGGCGCGACCGTCGCCGTCAAGAACGGGATAAAAGAAGCGGTAAATAAACCAAGGGGTGTACTATAAAAGTACGCCCCTCTGTTATAGAACATATGATTAAAATTCTCCATTTATCGGATATTCACATGGGCAGCGGTCTCAATCACGGTCGCATCAACCCGAACACAGGACTCAATACCCGCCTCGAAGATTTTGCCCATAGTTTGAGTCAGTGTATAGATAGAGCGCTGTTAGAACCGGTGGATTTAGTGCTATTCGGAGGAGATGCCTTTCCCGATTCCACCCCCGCCCCCTACGTTCACGAAGCTTTTGCCAGTCAATTTCGCCGTCTGGCAGACGCGGGCATACCGGCGGTTTTATTGGTGGGCAATCACGATCAGCACTCTCAAGGCAATGGAGGCGCTAGTTTATCCATCTATCGCACCCTCGCCGTCCCTGGGTTCATAGTAGGCGATCGCATCACCACCCATCGCATCGCCACCAAAAGCGGAAATATACAGATCATCACCCTCCCCTGGTTAAACCGGGCCAATCTCCTGACGAAAAAGGAAGCTGAGGGATTATCGATGGCGGAAATTAATTACTTGCTCATAGAACGCCTCGAACCGATAATAGAAGCGGAAATCAGGAAGTTAGATCCCGATTTACCGACGGTGTTCTTGGGCCATTTAATGGCCGAGCGAGCGACATTGGGAGCGGAAAGGTTATTAGCGGTGGGAAAAAGTTTCAGTGTACCCCTTGGACTGTTGAACCGCCCTCAATTCGACTACGTGGCTTTAGGACACGTACACAAACATCAAAATCTCAACCCCCGCAATAATCCGCCGATCGTTTATCCAGGTAGTATAGATCGTGTGGATTTCAGCGAGGAAAAAGAAGATAAAGGTTACGTGATGGTTGAAGTGGAGAAAGGAAAAGTTAACTGGGAATTCTGTTCTCTGCCGGTGCGATCGTTTTTAACGATTGGAGTCAATGTTTCCGAAGTAGAAAACCCACAACAGGCGATTATCAAAGCCATCAACAAACACGCCCTTGAGGATGCAGTAGTCAGACTGAGTTATAAAATACGCTCCGAACAGTTAGAACAGGTAAATATCAGTAATATTTACGAAGCTCTCAAACCGGCTCACAGTTATAGTATCCAGGCAGATTTGATCAGTCAACTGGCCAGACCTCGCTTACCTGAATTAGGTGTAGGCCATAGCTTAGACCCTTTACAAGCCTTAAAAACTTACTTGGACAATAAAGAAGATTTAAGAGAGATCGTGGGTGATATGCTAGAGGCGGCGAAACTCCTGTTAGACCAACAGGAGGAAATTTGGTTAGAGGAATAAGTTCAGGGCCGTTATCATTTTTATCTGGACACCCCATTAACCACGGGACGAACATCACTACCGTCGAAGTAACCCGGATTACCCACCCAGTTAAAGTCGCTGATTCTAATGTTGACCGCCCCTAGCTGTAGAATCGGATTGTATCTCAGTAGCAGGCTATAGGTGCGGCGACTCCACTCGATAAAGTAATCGGTACTGATTTCTTTATTCTGATCGATGCTATAGGCCGATTGAAAACCGATACGCACAGGGCCGTAAATTTGCTGGGTGATACCGAAAGATACGGTTTGTTGGTCAACGTAACGATCGAATAAAAACGGCGACTTATCCCCCACCAAACCTTGACTGAAACTGACGTTAAACCCGGTAAAATCCAGATAAGAACGGGAAAAATTGCCGAACTGCCCCAAAAATCCCACCGTACCGGTGAGGGAGGGTTGCAGATCCCCGTTACTATAAAAACTGGCGACACTCGTTAAACCGGTGATGAAGACTATATAAGGTTGAACGGGTGTGGGGCTGAATCTCAATCCCTCTTCCGTGGTGGGCGGGAGAGTACCACCGGTCCATAGTAAAAAGCCTTTACTGAGGGAAACCGCCCCTTGGAAACGGGTGAGATTGATGTCATTATTAGTTCGTACCGGGGGCAATAAGTCAAGACGATCGGTGGGAGCGTTAACATTTTGTAGGGATACCTGATAACTGAGATTCACCCCGGAATTACCTAAAGGCAATGCAGGCGAGAGGAAGATGGCCCCGATGCTACTACTGACGGTTTGATAACCGAGGGAGCCGTTGAACAATCTCTCCCGATAGTTATAATCGAGATTGAGACGGTAGGGGTTGGCTAAATCCCCGATGCGTTGTTGTAGTCTCAATTTCGAGCGTACAGAATTCTCTAGCTGTTCTAGGTCTAAGTTAGAAAAAGAAGCCGTGCCGGAGAAAATCGTTCTGGCGCTGAAAGCGACTTCTAAATTACCCACGAGTCCGAATGCTTTAGGACTCAGAGGAGTTACCTCACCGCCGCCGGGATTGGCGGAAGAAAACTGGTCGGGGGCGATAACCTTCTGGATCAGGTATTGGGGGATTAACTCGAAAAATACATTGCGATTATCGATGATACCGAAAGATCTCTCGATGAATAAACCCCCCCGGTCTTCCCCGTCGTATCCAAGGGTGAAAAGAGTGGGACGGCGGCGGCGACGATCGATCACCAGGGTATTGAGGAAAGGAGCCGATATTCTCTGATCGAATACCAAACGGGAGCCGGTAGTGGTGATCTCGCTCGTTAGCGGCCCCGTATTTCTCATGGTGGCGGTAGCCGCCCGGATCTCGAATTCGGGGGGGGAGAAGGGGTCATTAGTCAGGCGTAGATTAGTGGCATTCCACACGCCCCCATCAAACTCCAACCGCTCCGCTTGGAAGCGAACGCGATTGACCGTTCCGCCCGTGTCGCTCTTCAATCCCTGTTGATTGCCCTGGTTGGCCGGATTCTGCGCGCCCACGCCGAAGCGGAAACCCTGGGCTGTGGTAATACGTTGTAGGGGTTGATTGTAAGCCAGACGATCTCCCAGGGGTTGGAAAGTAGTAGAACCCGCGCCCACGTCGCTGGGGAGGACTTCCCCGAAATCCCTGTCGCTACTGGCCTGATATATCTCCCCGTTAGCGTTGAAGACCACGCCCGTATCTTGGACGAAATAATACTCGAATCGATCGCCCCGCAAGATCTGATCACCTCTCGTCAGTATCACCTGTCCTTCGGCTACCGCCAGTTTTTCGGGCAGGTTGATTTTCAGAGTATCAGCCGTCAACAAACTATTTTTGAGGCGGAGAGTCACATTCCCCTTGGCGGTGATGATGCGATTTTTTTCGTCGTATTCTTGTACATCCGCGATCAGTTCTAAAGTATCGACGTTTTCAACGGGAATAGTGTTCTCTGATAGGGTGGGTGCCGCTGATAGGGATAATTCATATTCACTACTGTGATTCGTTCCTGCTTCGATGGTCTTGATTTTAGTGCGGGTAGATGATGAAGGGAAACTATGGAGATTCAGACCCTCTACCCTTTGTATCGTGGGGGGGGACTGTTGAATCGATAGGGGAGTACCTAGTAATTCGGCGCTACCGGTTGAAGAGTCGGGCGGGGAAGAAGGAGGTAGATGGTCGGGATCTGCATAGTAGATCTCGATAACCTCCGGCGGTTTTGCTTGAGAGTAGTCACGGGGAGGGTTTGGGGGGTCAAAGGCGAATAAAAAAAAAGGCATCTTATAAAAGGTCGGTTCACAACAGTTGAGCGATCGAACCTCAGCGTTAAACCTCCATATGGTCGGTATTGTCAGAGACTAGGAACATTTAGGGTTTTGTTCCCCGTCTCTTTCACATGAAACACCGATTATTCAACGGTCGCTCTATTCAAAATCTTTGCGTCCCGGGTTACGAGCGGTGTCGCTAGAGAGAAACCCGAAGATGAATAATAATACGAAGAACGAAACGACGATGTAAACGGCGACTTTTAATGTCAACATTTCTTAACTATCTCCTTGGTCAGATCAAATCACTTGCATTACTTTAGCGTATTTAGGGATCGGGTTTAAGGTAAGGCAGATGGTTTTTCGGAAAATTTTCTAGGCTCAATGTGCCCATAGTCCTTCAAAATAAGAACAAATGTCGCTACGCTAAAACTCAGCAGTAAGAAAGTTAAATATTGCGAAGCGGATTGATGTAAAGCAGTTGAGACGATTTAAGATAAGAAACTTAAAATCATTTTCAGGAGAACAAGATCAATGTACACCCCTCTACTACTCGCCGTCGAACAAGTGGCCGCCTCAGTGGAATGGAGTCCCAAAGTAGCCGTGGTCATGATCATCGCTAACATACTAGCGATCGCTTTCGGCAAAGCTACCATCCAACAGCAAAACAAAGGGCCCGCTTTACCCTCCCCCGCCCTCTTCGGCGGCATGAGTCTGGCCGCGCTTTTAGGCACCACGAGCTTCGGTCACATTCTCGGGGCCGGTGCTATTTTAGGTTTAGCCCGTTTAGGCGTACTGTAACAGGAATTTTCTCATTACTTTTTCTGACCTCACTCGCCAGTAGATGAGGTCTTCCATTTAATTACACTTAATTCTATTTAGAGATTTATATTCGGGATTGACATACTTTTTTTCATACACTGTATTGTCAATATTTTGGGAAAAAAATATAATTAAAACAATCAACAAAAATAATACTTTTTAAACAAAATCACGATTATGAATAAAACGGTTTTCGGATTAAGTATATTACTGGCGAGTCTGGGATTATCGGTATCTGCACCTGGGTCCGTCCAAGCCCAAAACGTCACCTTTACCTGTAGCGTCGATTCTAATAATATTCCCACCACTTACGCCCAAACTCCCGACGGTAACACTCCCGTATTCAAATGGACTTCCAAATACTTTAAACCCCCATACACTCCCATGCAACGCTGTCAGGAAGTTTCCCAGAGGATGAACGGTTTTTACGCTCAAGGTCAATTAGATTATATTACCAGTGGCAGAATTAACAAATTACCCGTGATCTGCGCCGGTTCCGGGTGCAATTCCAACGGGAAAAACGTACTGATCACCCTCAAACCCGAACAAGACCCGGCTCAAGTTCTACAGGAAATCGAGGCTAATCGCTCCGGTGCGGCCGGGCCTTCCTATCAATTCGGCGGCGGTAGTACGAGTTCGACGAGTCGCACCTCTTCCCTCAATACTAATAGCGATGGAACCGTCAGTCTTGATATGAATCAATTATTAGGAACGGGTCGCGAAGGAAATGGAAATAATACTAATAACGTCCCCGGTATGATTCCAGGTTCTAATAATACCTCTGGGCCTCCGAGTTCTAATCGCCGTGCTTGGTAATCCCCGTGTCCCTGAAAAAATCACGGCTAGTTATTCTCGCTTCTGTTAGTTTATTAATCTGCTTTCTCAATACCGGGTTATCTTCGAGCTATTCTGTTCTGAGAAACTTGGGTATTTCTGCGAATGATACCGTGAAAATCGATCGCTCTCATCCCGAACGCTCGGCCAACTCCATCACGGTAAAAGTTATTTCTGGCCTCACTTCCGGTTCGGGAATCATCATAAGTCATGAGGGCACAAAATACAGAGTTATCACTAACGATCACGTTTTAATTTTTGGGCGGGAGAAAGGCAATTACAGTATTAAAACGCCGGACAATCAAATTTATCCGGCGCGAATAATCACTATTAATAGTTTGAAAGGTTACGATCTCGGACTACTAGAATTTGACAGCCCGCAAATTTATGAAACGGCTATTATCTCTGGAGAGATCCAGCCCTCGGAAATAGTATGGGCTGCCGGGTTTCCTTCAGAAACGGCAGAGTTATTTATCAGTGAAGGGGAAATCCAAACTATCGCCCCCCGGTCATTCGCCGGTGGTTATCAAATCGGTTTGACCATCAGTATTAAAAAAGGCATGAGCGGCGGGCCCCTCTTGAACGATCGAGGTGAAGTGATCGGTATTAACGGTATACACAAGTATCCTCTGTGGGGCAATCCTTACATCTTTCAAGATGGTACTAGGGCTAATATGGAAGAAAAAAGCCAGATGAGTCAGTTAAGTTGGGCGATTCCGATGGATACCCTATTGAAACTGCTTCCCCAATATATTTCTCACTCCAGGTAATTATTTTATGGATTGGCGTAGATTACTCCCTAATATAGCCTTACTCGGTAGTTTCACCCTCGGTACGATCGCCCCCGCGCTTGCACTGCCCCCGCCGAATACCGATCGTCTGGGTAAATTCAGCTTAATCTACGAGCCTTCTGATAATAAACTCCATCGCGCCCTCCAAGACGGATTGAGAAAATCCGGCTTATTCGCAAAGCTGATCGATGATTTGAACCAATCCAATTTAGTTCTAAGAACCGATATTCCCGTGATCATTCGCGATTGTGGCACTGCCAACGCCTTTTACAATCCCCGCGATAATTCCGTCACCATCTGTAACGAACTATTCTTACAAATCGCTGGAGACTTAGAAAACGTCACCAGTGAAAACTTGCAAGATTCTCTTACCGATGCTTTGTACGTGAGTATCTTCGCTTTCTATCACGAATTAGGACACGCCTTGATCGATGTTCTGAGTCTGCCCACGGTAGGTAATGAAGAAGACGCGGCCGATCAATTCGCCGCTTTGATCTTGATCAATTCCGGCGATCAAGAGATAGCCCAAAAAACCATAGTCAACGCAGCCACTTGGTTCGCCACCAGTCCAGAAGTTCCTGCGTGGGAGCAACACGTCCCCAATGATAAGCGATTTTATAACTTGGTCTGTATGGTTTACGGCAGCGACCCGCGAGAATACCAGTCACTCGGTCGGAAAATCCCGAAAGAGAGAGCCGATCTCTGTCCGCAAGAATTCGCCAAAATTAATAACAGTTGGAATCAGTTATTATTACCCCATTTTCTGGAAGCGAATCGCCCTTGGTCGGGAAGGGCGGAGAGACGATCGACCCGTAACCCCCCCGCGGGTCGAATCTGGTAAGATCAGAAACTCAGTTTGCGATCAAAAGGATCGCCGCCGCCACCGCCGGGGACAGAATTAATCCTCAGGGTTTTACCATCTTTAGAAGGGGCGTAAGAGAGGGGTTTGATCGTTTTCAGCCTTAACTCTCCCTGTTTTTCCAAATCCTTAGCCGGATATTGGGCCATCAATTCTTCTAATTGGGCGATACGTTTCGGTACCGCCGGGTGAGAGGTGTCAGTTTCCGACCCTGGCACTCTGCCCAGGACTGTCATCGCCCGCATACAACCTTCCGGGTCAAAACCGGCGGTGGCCATGTATTTATAGCCTTGTTCGTCCGCTTCAAATTCGTAAGTCCGACTCTGTTCGGCTATTTTCGCCTCTAATTCCGCCGTTTTTTCCTTCACTATCTCCTCAACTCGCTTTTGTCCCCTGGCCACTCGATCTTGAGCCATCATCGTAGTGCCTTGCCCTACCGCACCACCGGCCACATTACCCCAGCCGCCGAAAAGACCCCCGATAACTTGAGCTGCTCCCCCCAATATCGTAGTGCCTACGGCTTCATTGTTGGCAGATTGAATTTCTTGATTGACTTGTTCCTCGGCTTCTTTTTGGATCTTCTCTTTTAAAGCGGCTTGCTGTGCCGGGCCGATGGCGTTATGGCGTTTGACATGATGGGCCATTTCATGAGCGAGGACGAAGCCTAATGCTGATACATCCCCCTGTAACTGGTCGATCAAACCGGTATAAATGGCGATTAAATTTATCTCCGTGGCGTAGGCGTTAACGTTATATTCATCGACGATCGCTAGCCGCCAAGGTGTTTGATCGATTTTATTAGCCCTGGCTAATCTTTCTACGATTCGATAACCTATATATAAATCTTCTGGTAATTCTTTTTTGGCTTTTTCAAATGCCGGATCTGTTTTCGGAGTTTGAGTTCTCGCCGGGGCTGGTGTTTGCGGTTTTGGTTTCGCTTCTACAAATAGGTTCATCTGTAGTAGCAATATGGAAACAAAGGCGAGGAGTGCTAAGATTGCGTTTTTCTTAAACATGGACTTCACCGCGTACATGATAGTGTTTGGTTAATTTTAATCTACATCATTTATCGGATCAAAAACTCCCCCATGTGCAGTTTTATCGACAAATATTTAAAAAAGAATTACTTCCTGTTATTGACATGAATAAAAGTTTTTAGTAGCCGAAGATTAAACTTGTCGTTTTTTCTACTTATTTCCATTTTTTTACCCTTACCTCGTCCCAAAATTCCCTGTCAATCTAATTAAGATTTAAAATTATCTAAACATCGGCTAAGATTGTATTCATGCTTAACGCGCTAAAACTTATCCCATCGACTCCAAAGATTTACATAGTTCATTAGAACTATATAAATAACAATTCCCACAAAATAACGATTCAAAACCAAAAATCTGTGAAGTGGTGATGATTAATCAGTACGAAAAGGGAATTCTAGAGTAAGAATCGGAGAAAAACATCGAGCGCTCACTTACTCAACCCCATCAAACCTACCCCCTCCCAGTCCAGCTATGTCCGCAGACTCCAGACATCGACGCTTACTAGCCAACCGTTATCAACTCATAGAACTAATCGGCAGCGGTGCAATGGGACAAGTATACCGAGCCGAAGATAAACTCTTAGGAGGGGTCACGGTAGCGGTTAAGTTCTTATCCCAGACACTCCTTAACAAAAGGATGCGGGAAAGATTCGAGCGTGAAGCCACCATATCGGCCCTGCTCGGTGAAAAAAGTATCCACATCGTGCGGGTGCGAGATTACGGAGTAGATGAAAAAGAAGTGCCCTTCTACGTGATGGAATTCCTACAGGGGGAGAGCATGAGCGAGATCATCAAGTATCACCCCCTACCCCTGTCGCGCTTTTTCAACCTCACCCGCCAGATCTGTTTCGGTATGGAGTGCGCCCATAAAGGGATTATCTTCCAAGGGGAAATGTGCCCCATCATCCACAGGGATATTAAACCCAGTAATATCCTCGTGATTCAAGATTCAGGTTTGGGAGAATTGGTAAAAATCCTCGATTTCGGTATCGCCAAACTAATTCAATCAGGAGAATCGCAAACACAATCTTTCATGGGTACTCTCGCCTATTGTTCTCCCGAACAAATGGAGGGAAAAGAATTAGATAACCGTTCCGACATCTACAGTCTGGGAATCATGATGTACGAAATGGTCACAGGTGAGATGCCCCTATTCCCAGATAACTCTTCCTTCGGCGGTTGGTACGAAGTCCATCACTACACCGAACCTCGCCCCATCAGTCCCAATCTACACATACCGCAAGACCTGGAAGAGTTAATTTTACGCTCTTTATCGAAATCACCGGCCGACCGACCCCAGAGTATCGGCGAAATCCTCCAAATCTTGGAACGCATCGAACCACAAATTAAAGACAACGACTCGAAAAAAGTCAACCGTAACGATAATTTCACGGGCAAGAGCGATAATTATGCCACTCGCGTCAGCGGCACTCTCGACCCTCAATCTACCTGTGTCACTCCTGCCACCGCCAAGGAAGCTTGTTTACAATCTCTCTGGCCCGACGATAAACCGCGACAGAAGATCGTTTTCCCCCGTTGTCTTAACGCTAGCGACGGTTCATTCGCCAGCCTCTGGGTGATGCTGGATCAAGAAGACATCCCCGTGAGGATAGCTAGTATTCGCTACAACCAATTTTTATTTTTACCCACGCCCCACCCGATGATCCTCTGGATCACCGTCCTTTTCCATCGGGAGGCGGGGCCCCGTTGGCTACCTTGTTATCTGGATTTAAAAACCAGTCAAGGTCAACGACTGGCTAAAACTCTCGGTGAGACTGGGCAATATTGGATACTTTTCTTTTCTCTGGAAGGTAACGATAAGTGTACTAATGTTATTACCGCTTCCATCCCCGCCAATCAATGTCAGATGTTGCAACAGTGGGTTAATGACAGCCAAATAGCCAGCGCCGGGAAACCCCAAATCAGTAAGCGGATGCTTAAACGTAAATTTGACGAGTTAAAGCCGAAAATCCTCCTGAAGTTGGAAGCGGGTTTAGCCCAATCGGAGCGCTAGGGGTTACAGTAGTTACAGTACATGGGATCGGCAGAAGTGTCTCCTCTAGGAAAAGCTTTCTCCTCCCTGTAATCGCACCCGGAACAACTATAAACCTCGGCTCGTACTAATTCGGTAGGGGCGTGACACAATTTGCAAGGTAATCCTTTAATTCTTTCCTTCACCTCGAATCCCGGCCGATGACACATGGGACAGGGGCGATTTATTTTTTGGATTAAATCAAGAGTTGCCGCCTCGATCGCTTTCATCCTGGAGGGATTCAACATGGCTCTTAAATCGGTTTCGATATGGATGGATTTATGAGGGGATTTATCTAAGAAACTTTTGACCACTTCGATGAGATTTTCTTCCCCTGTAATACCTTTGAAAATATCTTCCCTCTCCGTAGCGTCTTTCGTGAGCATGACTACCAGCCCCTGTCGCGGAAACCCCACTTTTCGGGCGAATTCTAAGGCTTGTGCAACGGAGGTAATACTCTGATGGTGGTGATTGGTATCGGTGGAGATGGTTTCCCCGATTATTTCCAAGTCGTTAACTTTGTCTATTAGTAATACTATCTCTCGATCGCACGATAATAACGGTAAGCCTGGATAGGGATAGAAACTTCCCTCGCTGGCGATACCGATACTGTTCCCTGTGATTTCCATCGCTTTTAAAGCTTTGCGTCTGGCAGTTTCTAATTGGGTGTCGGGCCTTTTGATCTCTCTGGTGAAAGTGCCGAATACGTCGGTGTTAAAGTTTTCCGGCACGATAACTTCTAATTTTAAACTCGATCGCAGGGGGGGTGCGATCGCTCTCTCCTTGCCGTGCATCGTTGCCAAAACAGCGGTTCGATTTTCAAACCATTGAGACATTTTCATCCGAGAATTAATATATTATCCAGTTTATTGCAAAAATCGCCGTAACTAAAGCTACTAAAAACGGAGATGTAACATCAATAGCTACAATGATTAGTAGACCAATGGAAAAGCTATGACCTCACCTCATCAACTCGCCACAGAAGAACTACTAGATCTAGTCGAACAATTACCCCACCTCAAACATGGTAAATACATTCAAAGAGCCTTAGAAGCCATAATCAGGATGGCGGGAGAGGAGATCGATCGATTGGATTGGAAAATTCTCACCGCCTCCATGGAAGACATGGAGAAAGCTTTTACCACCTTCTACCCCTATCGCCATATCCGCAAGATCACCATATTCGGATCAGCCCGCACCGATGTCAATAGTGCCCAATATGAAGCCGCTGTAGAGTTCGCCCGCAGAATAACCGAAATCGGTTTTATGGTGTTGACAGGTGCGGGCGGGGGAATTATGCAGGCGGGTAATGAGGGGGCGGGAAGACAGCATTCCTTCGGCTTAAATATTAAACTTCCCTTTGAACAAAGCGCCAACCCTTATATAGAAGGTGATGCCAAACTGATCGATTTCAAATACTTTTTCACGCGAAAACTTTTCTTTTTAAGAGAGAGTGACGCGGTGGCTTTATTCCCTGGAGGTTTCGGCACTCAAGACGAAGCTTTTGAAACCCTAACCCTGAGTCAAACGGGACGTTACGGCCCTTGTCCTCTGGTACTCATCGATGAACCAGGTGGGGATTATTGGAAAACTTGGCAAGAACAGATTAAAGACAACCTGCATCAACGCGGTTTGATCAGCCCCGATGATATACATCTTTATACGATCACTGATGATATAGAGATAGCTTGTGAAGTGGTGAAGCACTTTTATCGGGTTTATCATTCTAGTCGCTTCGTGGGTCAAATGTATGTGATGCGTCTCAATTACCCTCTCAGCGATGGTCAAATAGACGAATTAAACGAGGAGTTCGCCGATCTTATGGTGACGGGAAAAATAGAGCGAACGAAAGCTTTACCTCAAGAACAAGGAGATAAAACCGAAAAATTACCCCGCCTAATTTTCAATTTCGACCAACAGAATTACGGTCGTTTATATCAGTTAATAGGGGCGATTAACTCTATGCAAATAGAAGAATCAATGACAGAACATCCTGAAATAAAATAACCGTAATATAATTAGTTACCGGGAAAAATATCTGTAACGGTCAAATCTAACTCTGGAAATTGAGGGGATAAAACTTTTTCATCTCGTGAAAAACTGCCCGATTCCCCATAGTTACCGTCCCTTAATTCCAAAACTAGAACCCTCCCCTCATCAGGATCGACGAGCCAGTATTCGGGAATACCGCAATCTTGATATTGTAATCGCTTGGCTATATAATCCCTATTGCGTTGGATTTCTCCACTGCTGACAACTTCAACGACTAGCAAAGGTGGCAACATGGAGAGACTAATAGTATTTCGCTTTTCTAGCTGTTGAATATGTTCTTCTCTAATAACAGTTAAGTCGGGATAACGATTTCTCGGCTCACCCCTGACCTCTAATTCTAATCCGTGGGGTCTAACTCTTTGATGACCCACGATAGTAACTAATTTGAGCAATAGATAAACAGCTATACCTACATTTTTACCCGATTCAGGTGGCATCTCGATCAATTCACCGTTGAATAATTCATAAAGAGTATCTTCGCCGTCATCATAGGCAAGATACTCTTCAAAACTTTTAAACCTGACTTTAAGCCGAGTCATAAGGATTGCAAAGTGGGGAATGGGGAATAGGGAGTCGGCAACGGGTAATTAAACAGTATCTCCTGCCTCCTGCCCGCCTCCCGCCTTCTTCTAACGTCTTCTGCTACCGAAAGAGCGACGGGTGCCGCTAGATCCGAAGCTGGGGGCGCGTCTGACGGATTTATTATAAGATTTGTTAGAGGGACGCAATTGACTCGATCCGAAACCGGAACCAGTGGATTTGTTACCGCTCGTGCTAGGTCTACGCACCGTGTTGGTCGTGCCGTTCGGGTAACGGCGGATATTACCGGTAGTGCGTAAAGTTTGACGATTTCTTACAGCTGGAGGGGCCGTGTTGTAATTAGAACGATATTGATTTACAGCACCAGAGTAACTCGTACCGAAACCACCGTAGCCTGTCAAGGGTCTACCGGCTTGATAGACGGGAGGAACATAATACTGGGGTCTAAATAATAAACTGCCTAAAGCCTGCCCCGCTAAAGCACCGGCGAAAGGACTCCAGAAGTTAGATTCTTGACGGACTACCACCGTCTCCCGCTGCCCAGTTTGAGGATTTTCTTGTACTTGGGTGACGTTGTGGACGTATTCGATTTTGAAATCTTCGCTGAGGTACATTACCGCCTCGTCACCTTTGATTTCTACCGTGGTTTTCTCTCCTTTGGCCAGTTGTTCCTCAGTGAGTCGGGCCATCTGTAAATTTGTGGTTTCAAACGTAGGAGAACTACCAGCAGGGGTATTGAGTAACATCAGGGTGTAAGTACCATCGACATCGTTATAGGTAGCCTGTTGTACGGGATAACGACCGCTGGGGACGTTGTTCGATCGCACAGTGGTAGCAGCGGGTGTATTATTCCCAGTCGGGCGACTTTGATTGCTAGAAGACGAACCGCAAGCCACGGTAGTCCAGCATAAGGTTAAAGCTAAAAGAAGAGATGTAAGTTTACGCAACATAATTCCAGAAAGAGTTTATAAGGGTACTAGCTCAGGAAAGTTCACTAAAAGCTGATCGTTGGTCAATTCGTCTCCAAGTTGGGCGGGGGAAAAATGCACCTGTACTGCTTCTAGTTTTTCTTGATAGAAAAGATTGATGATGGTTTTAAGACCGTCTTCGAGAGCTTCTCTATCCGCTAGACTGGTTTCTAAAGCGGGACTTTCACCCCTGAATGCTACTGTTATCATAACAATCAAATTAGTGGTGACAGGTAGGGTCAGAGGTGTGTTTTCCCCTACATCCGAATAGCTGCCTTCGGCTAAATAACGTGAAGCGGAGTCTGTAAACAGTTCGTTGACGTAATCTCCTGCCTCCCCTTCATTCCAGAAAATATCCCCCTCGTTGGCGACGGAAAACCAACAGTGATCCATCTGCAGTAGGTTCTGGCAGATTTCCACCAATCCCTCTCCCGCTACCTCTAAATCACCATCAGCATCGATCGTATTCCGTCCCACGCGATTGAGAATCCCCAGCAAGGGGGCGATTTCCTCGCCGTAAAGATGGATGAAAATGCGGGACACTACATAGCGAGTTTTGCCCGCGAATTTGTTAAATCGGTCTCCCCAAGAAGTCATAATTTAAATTAGTCTTGTTTTCTCTAGTCTACCAGCGCCATGATTGCAATTTATACAGAGGTGGCAAGAGGAAAAGCTTGGTTAGAACGGTATCGGGGCCAGCGTCCGATTTTGGCTACGGTTTTGGGCTTTACCGCCACCGGATTGATTCCAGGTATCTCCGCTGCTGGGGCCACCCCCCAGGCGCGCCGGTACACCGCCATCGCCGACGCGGAATTTCTCGTTAATGGAGTGGCGAAAAATCCGGTTTATCCCCTGCCACCTCTAACCGTGGGTGCATCCCCGGTGTATATTTCCCGCGCGGTGGTAGAAAATTTATCCCTGCCCGTATATTTATTTAACGCCGGTCTACTTCATCCCCCCTCTGTGCCTTATATAGATTTAAATGGCCGGGCGGCCCATTGTGTGAGTACGGGCGCTGCCATGCCTCTGGATATAGTGACCGCTCTTTATCAACAGGGTTTGAAGTGGGGGGAAAAATTAGCGATCGAAGCCGGGGGCGGTTATATCATCATCGGTGAGTGCGTGGTGGGGGGTACAACCACGGCCCTGTCCTTATTAACCGCTTTAGGGATTGAGGCCCGGGGTAAGGTTAATAGTAGCCATCCCCGGTGTAACCACGAACAGAAATGGTCGATCGTACAAGAGGGTTTATCCAAACTACAAAACACCGCTCCTTTCTCTATAATTGCCGCTATAGGTGATCCGATGCAAATCGTCGCCGCGGGCATGGCGATCAAAGCAAGTGAGAGGGCGGGTGTCCTCTTGGCGGGAGGTACGCAGATGTTAGCGGTTTATGCTTTAATGGGGGCGATCGAGCCAAAATTCAACCGCGATAGTGTGGTGGTAGGCACAACGAGCTGGGTGGCCCGAGACCCTAGCGGCGATACTGTCGGTTTAGCCGAGGCGATTGGCGAAGTGCCTTTATTAGCCACTGGGTTAAACTTTAGCCGGTCTTCTTACCAGGTGTTACGAGTCTACGAAGAAGGATTCGTGAAAGAGGGAGTCGGCGCGGGCGGTTGTGCGATCGCCGCTAGCCTCTACAAAAACTGGACGAATACCGACTTGGTAGGAGCGATCGAACTTTTGCTGGCGAGAAGTGAGTGAGCCTTTTCCGTTCACTGTCTTCTCGGATACCGTTGCCAAGTTTCCCAGGCGGCTTTAAAACCAGTAATCGCTTTTCTACTACCGTAATTAAGCTTATCGACGCTACTTTTAGCCGTACTCACGCTTTGATCCACTTGTTTGGCCACTTCCGAGGCACTTTTTACCCCTCCCTTGAGTTCATCGCTTAAATCGCTGATCTCTAAACCGGTTAAGCGTATGGCTTCTAGAGTGGGGGGAAATTCACGGTTAAGAGTATCGAACAGTTTTTCGGCGCTACGGGCCGCCCTTGCCAATTCTTGAAAAGCGGGCATGGCAGTCACTAATACGGCGGTCAAGCTTATAGCGACGAGAAGTAAAGAACACCCTAACCAGAAAATAGGTTCGCTCACGATCGATCTTACCTAGAGATGATTACTACGATTGGATTGCTTCAGTTGATTGTCTAGAGACTCCTCGCCCAATTGCGTCGCTTCGATACCTGCGGCTAGGGATTCCCGCAGACGAACGAGGGTATCATCCCAATTACGCCGGGCCGATTCCGATAAACGATCGGCCTGCAATTGTACGCTCGACGTTATATCTTCGGCCATCTCCGGTAAAGCCTCCAAAGATTTGCCGAGAATGGTGCGAGTTTCTCTCCCGGTACGAGGGGCTATCAAGATACCGGCAACAGTGCCGATAGCCCCGCCGATTACCATTCCCACTACAAATAAACCACCGTTAGTTTTATTAGACATTAGCTCGCCTCTAGACCTATTCCCAATTTTAGACTCAAACTTTGAAGATATTCAGAACATTAGGGGAGAATTGTTGGTTATTTTTATATACTGATCACTGTTAATTACTTTTGATCGCAGAGATTATGACACGTTTGGCTCTACTGAGTGTAACAGATAAAACTGGTTTAGTTGACTTCGCTAAGCAATTAGTCACTAACTTTAACTTTGAAATTATTAGCAGTGGCGGCACCGCGAAAACTCTACAAGCGGCCGGTATAAGCGTCATCAAAGTTAGCGATTACACCGGTAGCCCCGAAATTCTCGGCGGTAGGGTCAAAACTCTCCACCCTCGTATTCACGGGGGTATACTGGCCCGTCGTGACTTGGCTCAAGACGTGACCGATATGGAAGCCAATGACATCCGGCCCCTAGATCTAGTGGTGGTGAACTTGTACGCTTTTGAAAAGACCGTCGCCAATCCCAGTGTAGAGATAGCCGATGCGATCGAGCAAATAGACATCGGCGGCCCCGCCATGCTGAGGGCGGCCGCGAAAAACTTCGGACACTTGACGGTGATTCCAGACCCCCGGTATTACCCTGAATACTTGCAGCAACTACAGGAAAATAAGGGCGGAACTACCATCGCCTTCCGGCAAAAAATGGCGGGTATTACCTTCGCCCTCACTCACGCCTATGATGGGGAGATAGCTAAATACTTCGCCTCTGTCGCTCAAGATGGAGCCAGTTACTACACCTTGGGCGGTAAACAGTTGCAGACTTTACGTTACGGGGAAAATCCCCATCAAGGAGCGGCTTGGTATGGTAGCGGGGAAACTTCGGGATGGGCGGCCGCCACTCAAATTCAAGGAAAAGAACTCAGCTATAACAATCTAGTCGATTTAGAAGCGGCCCGCCGTCTTATCGCCGAATTCCCGACGGAGGAACCAGCCGCCGCCATACTCAAGCATACTAATCCTTGCGGTGTCGCTCTCGGATCTACCTTGAAAGAAGCCTACGAGAAAGCTTTTAACGCTGATGCCACCTCGGCTTTCGGGGGTATCGTCGCCCTCAATGGGCCTATAGATGGGGAAACAGCCGAATCTCTGGGCAAAACTTTTTTAGAGTGTGTAGTGGCTCCCGATTGTACTCCCGAAGCTAGAGAGATACTTCAGCGCAAGTCTAAAGTAAGAGTCTTAATCCTCGAAGATTTAACCGCAGGGCCGAAACAAACGCTAAAAACGATCGCTGGTGGCTTTCTCCTACAGGATAGCGATGATAGTAGGTGTGACCCGCAACATTGGCAGATAGTTACGGTTAAACATCCAACCGACCAACAATTAGAGGAATTATTATTCGCTTGGAAAGTTTGCAAACACGTTAAGTCTAACGCGATCATCGTCAGTAATCATAAAACCACTTTAGGAGTGGGGGCGGGACAGATGAACCGGGTTGGCTCGGTCAAAATAGCTCTAGAACAAGCCGGATCTTCTAGCCAAGGCGCTTATTTAGCCAGCGACGGCTTTTTTCCCTTCGATGACTCGGTAAAAACTTCTGCTGGGGCGGGTATCATCGCCATAGTTCAACCTGGAGGGTCATTAAAAGATCGAGATTCCATCAAAGCGGCTAATGAATTAGGTCTTATCATGGTCATGACCGGTGTTCGTCATTTCCTCCACTAAAAATTTCTTTTCAAAATGTCCTAAACTAAAAGAAAACGAATCAGGTTAAGGCGTATGAGTACCCAGAAAGATAATGCTTCGATGCGCTATTTTCTAGCTAGTTTAAAGCCCTTCGGTCGTCCCTTATTCTGGGCACCATTAGCACTAGTTTCACTGGCGTTGATGTTTTATTGGCAATACAGCCAACGACCTGCTTTATTACAAACAAGAACTAATGATGACCAACCGCGACAAAATCTAGATCAAGCTGTCAACGGGGCACCGGACATGACTAAACTGCCCTTGAACGATCTCGTATCCACCGATCTTAATGATTTACAGGCTCAACAAGCGGCTAAGACCAATCAAACAGTTTCTCAGAAACCGGATCAACTAGACCCCAATCAGGTTTGGCGTTTTAACCAAGCTGATAAGAACGCCCAAAAGAGAACCACTAACTCCAATAGTTTATTTACACCTTTAGTACAAAATAATCAAAGCGTATCTAATTCCGGGTCTTCTTTATTCGTCCCTTTGATGCCCCAAATCAAACAAAACTCTCAGACCCCTACTAGAACAGCTTTACAACCGATTCAAGTAACGCCCCCCAGCGTCACGACCAGACAATCTGCCTTACAGTCGGCCATGGGCAACGTACCCGTCAACCGCTACAATAACCCTAGATATAACAACGGTGTTAATGCCGCCACTCCAGACACCTATTCTCGCGGGGGTGCGCCTAATACGGGTTATCAGCAGGGCTACGGTCAAAATCGTTCCTATCAGAGCAATTCTCCCTATTCCAATCCCTACAATCAAAATCCGGTTTACTCCAATTCACCTTACAATAATCAACCGACTCAAAACGGTTATCAGGGCGGTGCTCAAAATAATTATCAAGGAGGCTATCAAAGCCCGAACAGTCAGCCAGACCCAGCACAGTATGGGGGGCAATATAATAATACTACTCCCCGTTATGGTGTTCAACCTAGCGCTATGGAACCTAATGGTCGATACTAGCCCCTAGGTACTGAAGTATTTAGCGGCGGGATGATAAGCGACGATAGCTGTGGTGGACTGTTCGGGATACAATTGTTCGCTTTCGTCCATGTACATATTAATACGATCGCACCCCAACAATTCTAATTGCTTATACTGGTCTTGTATATTGGGGCAGGCGGGATAGCCGAAGCTATAACGAGAGCCTTGATAACGCTGTTGTAATATGTCACGGATGCTAGTAGGTTCTAACGCCCCATATCCCAACTCCAGACGGATGCGGGCGTGTGTCCACTCCGCCATCGCTTCGGCGGTTTGTACCGCCATACCGTGATAGTAGAGATAGTTCGTATACTCGTTAGCATCGAATAACCTGTGCGCGTATTGAGTCGCGTATTCTCCCACCGTTACCGCCTGCATCGGGAAAACATCGATAATTTCTGAATCTACAGAGGCGAAGAAATCAGCGATACAGAGACGGCGGCCAGATTTTTGCCGCGGAAACTCGAACACCTTGAGCGGCTCTAATTTGTGGGGTATTTCTCCTGATTGCACGACTTGCGGATCGTAAATTAATAGGGAATTACCTTGAGATTGACAGGGGAAATATCCATAAATCACCGTGGGATGTAAGAGATTTTCCGCCAGCACTTTCTCCTTCCATGAAGTGAGGATAGGATAGACTTTTTCCTGTAGGAATCGATCGTATTCTTCCCGTGATTGCTCTTTAGGTTTACGGAATTGCCACTGCCCGACAAATAATGCTTGTAAGTCCAGATAAGCAAAAACTTCTTCTAGGGGAACGTCATCGCCCTGTAATAACTTCGTTCCCCAGAATGGAGGTACAGGACGGGGAATATGAATTTCCACCGACTCCGAGGGGCGGGTATCGATCGCCAGTTTTTCTTGAACTTGACCATCGGTAAATATGGTATCGGGGTTAACTTCTAATTCCTCGGTTTTCACCGTAGCTTTGAACGTCGATTCCTCGGCGAACTCCCCTAAGAATCCTTGAAAATCATCCCACTTACCTTGGGTTTTAGCGGGCATGAGTTTGTCCATGAAATGCAGGTCGGAGAAGGCATCTTTACCGTAAACTACTTGACCTTTATACGTCTTCTGACAGTCATCGTGGACGAATTTAGGAGTTAGAGCAGCGCCGCCTAGAATGACGGGAACTGTAATTCCCTCCTCGTTAAATACCTCTAGATTTTCTTTCATGAAAGCGGTAGATTTCACGAGCAAACCACTCATGGCGATACAATCGGCTTTATGCTCTTTGTAGGCTTGAATGATGGTTTCTACTGGTTGTTTGATACCCAAATTTATGACTCTGTAGCCGTTATTGGTGAGGATAATATCCACTAGATTTTTACCAATATCATGCACGTCGCCCTTAACGGTAGCGATGATGAAAGTACCTTTCGCATTATCTTCGCCTTCTTTCTTTTCCATGAAAGGTTCCAGATAAGCTACCGCTGCTTTCATGGTTTGGGCTGATTGCAGGACGAAAGGTAATTGCATCTGTCCAGATCCGAAGAGATCGCCGACTACTTTCATCCCGTCTAATAGGAAAACGTTGATGATCTCTAAGGGCGGATAAAGTTTCAAAGCCTCGATCAAAGCATCTTCTAAACCTAATCTTTCCCCATCTATAATATGCTGTTTCAGTCGTTCTTCTATGGGAAGATTAGCGGTATCGGCGGCGCTTTTCTTGGTGGTTTTACCCGCGAATAATTCTGTTAGTTTGCCGAGGGGATCGTAAACGCACACATCACCTTGAAAACCTCTACGATCGTAGATCAGATCGAGACAAACTTGTTGATACTCCGGCTCTATCTTAGCGAGGGGGAGAATTTTATTAGCGCTGATGATTGCGCCATCCATCCCCGCCTGTACGGCCTCGTGGAGGAACATAGAATTTAAAACCTGACGGGCGGCGGGATTCAAGCCGAAGGAGATATTAGACACGCCCAAGAGAACGTGACATCCGGGTAACTCTTCCCGGATACGTTTGATGGATTGAATTGTCGCCAAACCATTCTCTCTATCTTCCTCGATCCCCGTAGAGATTGGCAGGGCGAGGGTATCGAAGAAAATTTCCTCCGCGGGGATACCGTAAGCCACAGCCGCGTCATAAGCCCGTTTAGCGATGGCGAATTTCTTATCGGCGGTGCGTCCCATACCCTCTTCATCGATCGTACCGATGACAACGCCCGCGCCGAATTTCTTGGCTAGATCTAAGACTTGATAGAAGCGATGCTCACCGTCTTCGTAGTTAGTGGAGTTGAGGATACATTTACCCCCCGCCACTTTTAACCCGGCTTCCATCTTCTCCCACTCGGTAGAGTCGAGCATCAGGGGGAGGGTGACGTTATTAACAAGACGAGAGGCTAATTCGTGCATATCTTTGACCCCATCTCGCCCCACGTAATCCACGTTCACATCGAGGATATGAGCGCCTTCTTTAACTTGGGCCTTGGCCATCGACACCAAACTATCCCAGTCTTCGGTGTTGAGTAAATCGCGGCATTTTTTCGAGCCGGAGGCGTTTAACTTTTCCCCGATGATCAGGAAGGAGTTATCCTGAAGGTAGGGTACGGTGCTGTAGATAGAAGCGGCTGAGGGTTCGTAAACCGGTTGACGGGGTTTAGGTGTGAGAGTGGCGGCGATGTCCGCCAGGGCTTTAATATGATCCGGCCTTGTACCACAACAACCGCCGATAATTTGCACTCCCAAGTCC
Source organism: Chlorogloea purpurea SAG 13.99 (assembly GCA_016903695.1). Lineage (GTDB taxonomy): Bacteria > Cyanobacteriota > Cyanobacteriia > Cyanobacteriales > Microcystaceae > Chroococcopsis > Chroococcopsis gigantea_A. The sequence continues at coordinate 41,026 of JADQBB010000024.1, read as the reverse complement.
TCGATGAAGTGCATGAGGGACATTTGTAATTCTGTGGGGGTGAGGCGATAGAAAGCCTTGCCGCCGACGTTTTCCGGTAAACCGGCGTTAGGGATACAGGAGACGATAAAGGGGGAAGACTCGCACAGATATTTAATGTGGGGCTTCATCAAGTCCGGCCCGGTGGCGCAGTTAAGACCGAGAATATCGATGTTATAGGGTTCGAGGATGGCTAGGGCGGCGTTGATTTCCGTGCCCACCAACATCGTGCCCATCGTCTCCATAGTCACTGAGACCATGATAGGTAATCGATCGCCTTTGTGTGCGAAAACTTCCTCGATAGCGTTGAGGGCCGCTTTTATCTGTAATACATCTTGGCAGGTTTCCACGATCAGCAAGTCGGCACCGCCATCGTATAGCCCTTCAACCTGTTCCATATACGCAGATTTGAGGGTATCGAAGTCGATGTGACCGAGGGTGGGGAGTTTTGTACCGGGGCCCATCGAACCGGCTACAAAGCGGGGTTTTTCGGGGGTGGAATATTCATCGGCGCACCGCTTAGCCAATTCGGTAGCCGCTTTGTTGAGGTAGTAAGCTTTATCTCCTAGATCGTATTCTGCCAGAACTATAGAAGTGCCCCCGAAGGTGTCGGTTTCGATCACATCGGCCCCGGCTTCGAGGAAGTCTTTATGTACTATTTCTACCGCTGAGGGTTTAGTGTGAACTAAATATTCGTTACAGCCTTCGTATTCGGCACCACCAAAATCGGTTGCCGTTAAGTTCTGGGTTTGTAGTGAGGTGCCCATCGCACCGTCGAACACTAAAACCGGGCGTTTCGGGCCGTGGAGATATTGGAGGAGCTGACTTTTCATAGGGAAGTTAATATAGGCTGTTTTGAATGATTATTGTAATACGATCGACTTTCCTGTGCCATGTGGGTCAGAAAGTAGCCCGGCTATAATACAAGTGTAGCAACTTCAAAAACCATGACCGAACAAATGCGTTAAATCAGACGCCGCTTGGAACTAAAAAGTATTTTATGCTGTTTTAATTTTACTACATCAATAATACTAGCAAGTTTTCTGACACCTTTTTCTAAAATAAATATCTAAGTAAATTGATAAGCAATTTAATACTAACTCCGAAGAAATCTCTAAAATTGTTACTGCTTCTAGCTTTAGAAGATACTACTAGATCGTATATACCTTCTATAAAGTTATATTTATTATGGAAATTTGGTTGAATTAAAGAACGAAAAACTTCAATAAGACCGGAGGTTTTTAACGTATTAAAATGCGAAGTGTCCGGGTTAGGAATAGTCTTTAACATCTGATAAAATTCTACCTCGTGAGTCATGGAAAGATTTGGCCCATCTACGGAGAAGCCCATAAAATTATCTCCGTCCCAGACTTCCTTGAGAATATACAAAGGCATCTCGCTTGATTCTGGTTTCAAATCTAAATGTCCATAGGTGAGAATACCTTTGCTGCCTATTACAGTTACAGAACCGTCTAATCTTTTATAAGGTTCTGTGATCCGACCGAGGACTTTATTTTTAAAATAATAATTAATATTGACATTCTTCGTATCTAGTACCGTTCTTTGCGAATAAAGAATAGACTCAAAACCTAAATATGAGCGAACTAAAGCTAATCCATGGTACATAAAACCTGATTGCTCCAGAATTATTTTCTTAATGTTACCTAAAGTTCCTTGAGTTATCACTTTCCTCATTAATTGAAATTGCGGGAAGTTCATGAAATCTTCCGTAACTACAACTTGCTTAAAGCGATTTAGTAATTTCACACACGATCTTAAATCTTTGAGTGGCAAAACAGGGGTGTCTATCACCAAAATCAAATTAGATGCGTGAGGGGCTAATTGTTTGATAACATCTTTATTATTAACGAGAGTGATGGACAGTATCACTACATCGATCGTTGAGAAATCTAGTAAATTTAAATCAGAGATACTTGGAATATTCCATTGCTCAGCTACTATCCGTCTTTTTTCTTCACTTCTAGAGTGAACACCGATAATTTTAAAATGGTCTTGCAAACAAATTAGAGCTGGTAAAAAATTATGTTGTATTCGTCTTCCCGAACCTATCAATAGGGTATTGTACATCAGGTTTTGCCTTCTAATAATTAATTACTTGAATTTTTATTCGCTTTCAATTTATTCATAAGCCTAGATAAGTTGTATCTAGTTATATATTTTAGCCCTATCTCCATTGAAGAATTAAATTTAGGAATATAAGCTTTGGGATAGTCCAATCCGATGTTAGATTTATTGATTATTTCTAACAAGGATTCTGCCGAGTGGTTTATATCAGCCAAGTAATTGATAAATTCATCCTGCCCTGCGGTGTAATTCCGCAGTTTACTGAACTCTTCTAGATGAATTCGATTGTTTTTCAGGTGACGGGGCTGGAAGGAGAATTTAATCACGCGGCGGTGGATGGGGCTGTAGTTGGGGCACGCTCTATGAAGGAAGAATCTGTTAAAAAAGAAGAGCGTTCCTTTTTCACCCACCACTTTCAAAGTTTTTTCCCCTGGCTGTAAAAAAGAAAAGGGCGGTTTCGTGCGTATCTCGAAAGGGCCGCTTTTCTCGTTCACGTCTGTCAGATAAATAAACATACTGATATGATTAGCGTAGTTCGGGGTGTAGTCAAATCTACATTCCTCGTCTCTATGCCAACCTAAATTCTTACCCCAGTGGATGTGAGAGCGAGTTTGACCACCGATTATTTCGTAATAGTGGCAATGATACAATACTGCCGTGGGCATCAAAATCGATAATAAAGATTTTAATCTTTCATTAAATATGTCGCTTAAAATGCCAAGCTCATAAAGTTTTGCCGAGTCTACATAGCATTTTTCTATACCTTCTTGAGATTTATGAGATGAATCTAACAATTTATTCCATTTTTCAATGGTGTTTTCTGAATACAAAGGTTCTGTTAAAAAAAATCCTTTTTCAGCTAATAGCTTTGTTGGTTCAAACATTAATAATTCCTCACCTATTTTCTACCTATCCGTAAAAGTTAATGAGTACTTAGAGTGATTTGACTTAAAATTTTATAAAAAATTAAAAACCGAATAAAGACATTATAAAATGATTAATAAAATAAGTCAATATTTAATAATGAAAAGCTTAAAAACCCATGAGATTGCACAGTTCCATCGAACTAATTATAAAAGACAATAAATAATAGAACAAAATCACAGTAATACAAATACCAAAACTTATAACTGTATGCTTTATGCCATATAAGCGAGCAAGTAGCCCACAAATGTTCCGGGAATTACAAGAATATAGGGAGGCACAAGCGCGCTTGTGGGATTATTAATTAGCCTTTCTTGACAACTACTTAGCAGTTTGGAATAGGAGAATACTTCCCGCTACCAATCCGAGCATATTAGGCAACCAAGCCGCGGTAAAGGGAGTTAAAGCGCCCCAGACTCCCATGGAACTGGTGATGAAAGATAATAAGTAATAGGAGAATATCAAGACGATACAAATACCGAAACTCGTGGCCTTATTAGCATTTTGCGGTCTCAATCCTAGAGCCGAGCCGATCAATCCGAATACGAGGCAAACAAAAGGAATCGATAACTTCTGTTGTATTTGCACCTCTAATTTTTTAACTTTTTTCTCGTTACCACTGAGCTTGATTATTCTTAAATAATCCTGTGCCTGTCTGAGAGTCATTTCCGTGGCATCCCTACCCCGATAAGCTAAATCTAAAGGCGCTCTCGGTAAAGCTAGCTGTTGATGATCGAAACGCACAATATTACGATACGAGCCGTCAGGGGCGATTAAATAAACTGTGCCATTAAAGAAGTCCCAAATATTTTTTTCTACGTTCCAAGTAGCTGACTCGGAAGTAATTATCTGATTAACTTCAGGTTGACTTCTGTCTAAGATCGTCAATCCTTGCATTTGTTGCCCGTTAAATTTCTCTGCGTAAAATAATCTCGTTAAAACTGTTTGTTCACTGCCATCTGGTTTCTTAACTTGATTATATTCCGGGTAAATAATATTATCTTCTATAAATGGCTTTTTCTCTCTTTTTAAAGCTTTTTGCATCGTTAATTTAGCTTCATAAGTAGCGGAGGGAGCCACGTAATCGTTAAAGATAAACGTTAAACCCGTGACTATTAAACTTAATATTAATCCCGGAATGACTAACCGATACGGGCTAATACCGATACTTCTTAAAGCTATTAACTCACTATCACTGGAGAGACGACTATAAGCCATTAATGTCGCTAATAGTATGGACATGGGGAAAGCTAAGACTATAAACTCTGGCATTTTTAACAACAGAATTTTTAAAGCTACTGTTATCATCAATCCCGATTCTGTTACCCGTCTTACCAAATCGAATAAAGTGCCGATCGCCACTCCCAAAGAAGTGAATAAACCCAGGCCGAAAAGCAGGGGCAGGATTAACTCCATCAAAAGATAGCGGTCTAATAAATTGAAACCAGGTATATAATTTAACCACCTAGAAAATGAACTTATTTTCATCATTTACTATAACCTCTTATAAATAAATCAGCGTTGAAAATTATCACCTAAATAATATTGACGAACTAAAGAATTATCGTAAAGTTCTTCTTCGTTGCCGTTGGCTAAAATCTGACCCTCACGCATAATATAAGCTCGATCGGTAATGGCTAAAGTTTCCCGTACATTATGATCGGTTATTAAAATACCTATCTGTTTATTCTTCAAATCGGCGATCATCGCTTGAATTTCCGACACGGCGATCGGATCAACCCCGGCGAAAGGTTCATCTAATAACAAAAATTTCGGACCCTGCGCTCCTACCGCTAAAGCGCGGGCTAATTCTGTGCGCCTACGTTCACCCCCGGACACATAAGCCCCCTTCGTCGTGACTATTTTTTCCAGACGAAACTCCCTTAATAATTCGTACAGGCGGCGATTCCGCATCCCGAAAGGAACTCCCGACTGTTCCAGAGCTAGGAGAATATTTTCCTGTACGCTTAAATAGCGAAAAATACTCGCCTGTTGGGTCATGTAACCGATGCCCAATTTAGCTCGTTGATGGAGGGGTAATTTAGTAATATCCTTTTGATTGAACCAAACTCGCCCTTGATTGGGTTTAACTAATCCCGTAGCGATATAAAAGGTGGTGGTTTTTCCCGCGCCGTTGGGGCCGAGTAAGCCGACTATTTCCCCTGGGGCGACGCTAATACTAACTCGATTGACGATCGAGCGTTTGCCATAGCTTTTATTAATATTCTCTAATACTAAAGTCACGATCGTACTTTACCTGATAGTCGGGGCGGGAGGAATTGCGGGCGCAGCCGGTGGCGCGGGAGTATTATCGGGTGTTCGAGCTTGATTATTATCTTTCATGATGTAAATCGACTCTACCTGCTGATTAGTTTGCGGAGTGGCGATAAATCTACCCTCGTCCACGAGATAAGTAACCGTTTCGGAGCGCATACTATTGCCCTCTTGCAACACATAAACATTCCCCGTTAACACCAGACGACGTTCCTTGCTGAAGTATTGTGCCTGAGCGGAAGTAGCCTGCATCTTGCGAGCCGGATAATATACCTGGACGTTGCCTCTGGCGGTTATCACTCCGGTTTTAGAATTAGCTTCTTGAATATCCGAGCGTACGGTTAGGGCATCACCGGGTTTAGTGGGAGTCTGGGCTTCTGCGACGGTGAACAACCCGAAAGCGCCCAGAATACCGCAGGCGATCGTTACCCGAAACCCACGATTTAGAGATAATAATAAATTAAACATACTTTGGTAACGTATTAATAAATTGCTGATTCTGAGTCCTTATTCTAACCTTTGCTCCCCCTCCTTATATTCATCGCCCAGGACAATTTTGGGCAAAGGGGGGACAGTTGCCGTATACGAAGATTCTAGGGCCGAACCCGAACCTAAAAGTTCCACGAGTGTCTCTACCTCCAATGGTGAAGCCTGTTGGAGAAATTGTAATAAAGTTAGACTTTCCTCCATCAAAATACTCACATCGACGCCCTCGTAATCCGGTTGATAGGAATGAAGTCGGCGGGCCCCCTCACCGAGTAAAATCATTGCCCCGCGGAGATTTTTATTACCTAAGTGATAGCAGGCTACCGCTACTTGTAGGATGCCCTGATAAAAGGTTTTGTGAGGCTCAGCCGATTCCATCCAGAGAGCCTCCAGGGTATCGTGACACGCGTAAAACTCATGCCGGTTAAACTGTTCCAGACCCCGGAGAAATTCTTCATTGAGCATTCAAACTGGCCCTGACTTCTTTAATATAGTCCAGAGAAATATCTTGTTGTTCCCCGGCAAACTCATTATCGGGGGTGATAAATAACATACAGTGACACTCTTTCCTCTCTCGCATCGGCACGCAGGGGCAATTCCAGAAAGTGTTTTTCACTTCCGCTTCCTTGTCTTCATAGTGGCGACAGGGGCATAGGGGCGAACCGAGTTCTTCCTTATGTTTCGCTAAACCTTCAATAACTACGGCAGTCACCGAAGGGTCAATACAAAAGTATGTATCGGTTCTTTTCGCGTATTGCTCGGCGAAATTTTTCATCGCCTCTAAAACTTTGTCCCCATCTTGATGATCTGTCATGATTGATACTTTATTTGTCAATGTACGTTTATCTAGTGTAATTCATCTTGAATTCCCGATAAATACGGAAACCGGAGACAGCTATTTTCCGCCAGCTAACGAATTATTACTGTGTCAACGACAAAAATGAGCGTGATAAGGTAGGAATAACTTTGTGATAGACCATATTTATGCTCTTAACGACCTTAACCTGTAACGAATCATCTCAAATTTTACCTATAGCCTGCGTCGGTAGCGAACATCTCAGACAAATTGCCCAACCCGTAGAAAAAATTACCCCGCAGATCGAAAAACTGATCGGCTCGATGATCGCTACACTAGAATCGGCCCACGGCGTGGGTATCGCCGCCCCCCAATTATGCCACGGCGATCGAATTTTCATCGTCGCCAGTCGTTCCACCCCCCGCTATCCCCAAGCTCCTTTAATGACTCCCACGGCCATGATCAACCCGGAAATCATCGCCACTTCGGACGAAACGGCTAAAGATTGGGAAGGCTGTTTGAGTGTACCGGGGAGGAGGGGGTTAGTACCCCGCCATCGCTGGATAGAAGTAGAATATCTCGACGCAGCCGGTCAAGTGCAGCGAAAAATTTTCCAAGATTTCATCGCCAGAATATTCCAACATGAATTGGATCATCTCGATGGCATTGTCTTCCTCGATCGCATAGAATCTTCTGAGGATCTTTATACCGAAGAAGAATACCAAGAGATCATCCAAAATGACCAGAACAGTAATCGGCCTTGACCTCGGTGGCACAGCTATTAAATTAGGTGTATTTTCCGCTGATGGCATCTGTCTCAACTCCCTGAACGTCCCCACGCCCCAACCCGCTACCCCCGAAGCGGTGATCGACTGCATGGTCAAAGCGGTGCATCAGATCGATGAAGATAAAAGTTGTGTAGCTTTGGGAGTAGGTTTCCCAGGTCCCGCCGACGCGGGGGGAAGAATCGCCAAAGTGGCCATAAATCTTTCAGGATGGCAGGATGTACCCCTAGCGGAGGAATTAGAAAAGCGGTTAGGATTACCCACCATCATCGCTAACGATGCCAATTGTGCTGGTTACGGGGAAGCGTGGCTAGGTGCGGGCAGAAGATTTAAAAATACTATCCTACTCACTCTCGGCACAGGGGTAGGGGGTGCGATCGTTCTCAACGGCGAGTTATTTGTCGGTCATCTCGGGGCCGCGGGAGAGTTAGGTTTGATCACTCTCAATTTTGACGGCCCCGTTTGTAATAGCGGTAATCAAGGCTCTCTCGAACAATACGCTTCCATCGGTGCTATTCGCCGCATGACCGGTTTAGAACCCCACGAATTAGCTGGATTAGCACAGAAGGGAGATGCTGGGGCGATTGGTTTCTGGGAGGATTACGGGCGCTTATTGGGTGCCGGTATCGCCACTCTTATTTATGTGTTAACCCCGGAAGCCGTGATCATCGGCGGCGGCATCAGTGCCAGTGCCGAGCTATTCTTACCCTCTCTACGACTCGAAATAGAAAGAAGAGTGTTACCCAGTTCTAGAGTGGGTTTAGAAATAATCCCCGCCCAGTTAGGTAATGGGGCGGGGATGGCAGGTGCTGCGAAATTAGCTTGGGGATTGTTTTAATAATGACTGCCGGAAGTACGGTGAGCGATCGCTGTTACTCCATTAGTATCCAACACTTCCCCGGCGGCGACAATGGCATAGACCAGCCAGCGATTACATTCTTGACCTTTTCCTTCCATGAACTGTAAACGATCCTTGACGGTACATTGGAGATATGCTAAGGCCTCCGTGAGGATCAAACAGCCATTTTGAGCTTCCATCGTCGTTAATTCTGCCAAAGGAGAGACGCTGTTCACCCCAGAAGAAAAATGCCGCCTCAAGTTTCGCCCCTCTTTAAGTATATTAATCACGAACTGAGAACCAGGTTCGAGTATACCCGTATGAGTTTGCCCTTCGGACATGGCCAAGATCAATCCAGGAGGATTAAAACTAGCTTGAGATACCCAAGAAGTTAAAAACCCCTTATGTTCATCGCCCTGACGGGTAGTTACCACACAAAGTGACCCGACGATCCTACTAACGGCCTGTTCGGTTCGATCGATGCCCGTGGTGGTGACACCCTGACGGGGTAAACGTAGCTTTTTGGTTTTCTTCAAAGCTTGGGCGAAATCCATACCGGCGTTTTTGCACTGGTTTAAACTTTCGGGGGTGGGAGTGAAACGCACCCGTATTGATTCAAAGCCGAGGCGATAGTTAGCGTCTTTGAGCTTGGCTTCGATCGAATCCACGGCCTCACCACTCCAACCGTAAGAACCGAATACCCCCGCCAATTTGCTTTTTGAAGCCACGGAAAGCACTAATCCTAACGCCGTTTGGATCTGCGTCGGTGCGTGACCACCTAAAGTGGGAGAGCCAATAATAAAGCCGTCACAAGCTTCGATGGCAGTGGTAATTTCCGCAACCGTTGCCGATTCGCAATTGATGGACTCCACCGCTATATCGCTACTCAATAAACCTTGAGCGATCGCATCCGCTAATATGGATGTGTTGCCGTAGGCGGAAGCGTAGAGAATGACCACCTGTTGCAGACGGGTTTTTTGTTGTCCGCACCAGTAACGGTAATCGTAGGTAAAGCGGCTGAGACTGTAGCGCACTAAAGGGCCGTGGGCGGGGGCGTAGTATTTGGCGCGGTAGTCTTTCAAGCGATCGAGAATAGCCTCTACTTGCTTAGATTGTCCCGCGTGGAGACAGTGGAAGAAGTAATAACGGTCTTCATCGAGTTGTTTCCAGTTGTCATCCCAGAGGGAATCGTTACAAACGTGGGCGCAGAATAGCTTATCGGTGTAGAGGATGCCGGTGGTACGATCGAACGTACACAAACCATCGGGCCAGTGCGGACTGGGTGCGCCGATAAACTCTAAAATATGACCGCCGCCGAGATCGATCGTATCTTCAGACCTGACTATCTCCACATTGGCCTCGAAATCGGGGAGAGCGTTTTTCAAGCTATTAGCCCCGGCTTTCGAGCAGAGTAATTTCACTCCTGGCGCAATCTTCAATAAAGCTTTTAAAGTTATAAGCCGATTGGGATTAACGTGACCGAGAATCACGTAATCCAATCTTTTCGGGTCAATATGTCGGCTCAATTCCTCTAGATAAATCCCCGTGAAAGACTCTCCGGGTGGATCGATAAGAGCTATCCTATCTCCTTTTATCAAATAGGAATTAGCTGTGGTTCCATGTTGACGGGCGTACTCGATCTCAAATTTCAAACGATCCCAAGTTCGAGAACGTAACACCCAGGTATCGGGTACTATTTCGGCAACTTGCACATCACGGGGGCGGCTATTTAATACATTGGTATAAAAGGGAGAAACGGTCATAAAATTTCTTGAAAAACTACAACAATAGGGCAAGATTAAAATTAGAATCAGGAATGTCGGGTAGGAGTGACAAGTTCTTTATTATGCTGAGCTTGATAACGTCTCGACATTTTTTGTTCGGGGTCGATACCTTCAAAAGTGGGCGGCAACCAAACTCGAATTACCATTAACACACCGAGAACCAAGAGGAAAGCACAGGAGGCTAATACTTGAGTCCAAGGAGTTTCTAAGACACCGTGAACGATTACTTCTCTGAGGACGGATACGATAGAAACTTCAACGGCCACACCGATAGATACCCTTTTTTCTTGCAGATAGATAATCAGGAGGCGGAATAATTCCACCAGGATTAATAGAAATAAAATATCTGCGGTGATGACTCGAAATTCGATCGGCGGTAAGAGAGAAAGAAACATTTCTTTGATCTCTAAAACCATGAAGCTGAATAGTCCGATACAAAGACAGATAACGATAAAATCCTGCACCATTTCTAAAGCTTGTACCACACGAGCGAGCATAGAGGGGCCTTTAACTGGTTCGTACATTGAGAGTCTCCTATAAATAAATCGAGAAATGAGATTATTAGTAATGGTTGCCGACTTTACGATGGTGGACAGCGGTGAGGGCATCGAGTCGGGCTACCCTACCTCTAACAACCGTGCTATAAATAACCCAGTGATCTCCACAGTCCATTCGACTCGTCACTTCGCACTCGTTGTAAGCGAGAGCATCGGCGAGAATGGGGGCCCCGTTTTCGGCGGGATAGGTTTTGATACCGGCGAATCGATCGGCACCAGGGGGAAATCGCCGCAAAAAGTGTTTCATCAATCTTTGGGCGTTATCTTCCGGCAGGATGTTGAGGACGAATCGATCGCCCACCTGTAAGAATGAAACTATGGCCCTTTCTTTAGCTACGGCGATCGCTATTCCTAAAGGCTCGACGCTCGCCTGCGTCACCCAAGAAGCTAACATCGCCCCCGATACTTCCCCTTTCAAGGCGGTGATTAAATAGATACCGTTACTGATGCGCCCTAAAGCTTTTTCGAGATCGTTATTAATGGCTTTTATCTGTTTGAGGGTTTTCTCGCGGGTCAACCACTGCCCTAAATCTGTCCCCGCTTCGTCGGCGATTAATTCTACGGTTTGATTGAGGCTTTCTTTGATGAGAATCGGCGGGAAAGCTTCTATCAAACCGATTTCTTGAAATTTATTCCGCAGGGGGAATACCGGCTCATCTTCGCCGCCGCCCGATTCATAGAGACCGATCGCCTGTTTATTATAGGCCACGGCTAAGATGGTACTGAGGGCGGTGTGCGCTCCTTTGTGAGATTGAGGTGGCATACCGATGATCAAACCGGCGGCTTGATCTACTAACTCCCGCACTTCTTGAGGATCGGCGGTGTTAATATCCACCGAGTCCACCACTACACCGGTTTTATGTAATCCGGCGGTCATGATCCCAGCTAACTTCTCTCCGTGACCGTAGCCTTCCGAGTAGAAGATGACCACTAAAGTATCGGAGTCGGTTTGTTCTTGACTCCAAGATTGATAGGAATTAAGCCAGCGGGGCAGATGATGTTTTAATAAGGGGCCGTGACCGGTGGCTACAATCTGCACATCTAATTTTTCCATGCGTTTCATCGCACCTAGTACCGATCGGGCGTTGGGGCGCATGAGACAGTCATAATAGTATTTAAAATCGGCTTCGATTAAATCCGTTTCTTCATCGAAAGTGTGATCGTCGCAGTAGTGCATACCGAAGGCATCGCAGGTGAAGAGGATGCGGGTTTTGGCATCGTAGGTGAAAATCGTGTCGGGCCAGTGTAAATTCGGGGCGGAGACGAATTCTAGTTCGTGTCCGTTACCCAGGTCTAAACGATCGCCACTTTTAACGATTTTCTGTGTGAAGGGACGATGCACCATATTCTCTAGAAATTGCATCCCCACTTTCGCCCCCACTACCGTCACCCCCGGCGCTAGTTCCAATATTTCTTTTACTAAACCACTGTGATCCGGTTCCGTGTGGCTGATGATTAAATAATCTAAGGTTGTTAAATCGAGGGATTTTTTTAATTCTTCTAAATAAAGTTGTTCAAATTTGCGATGGGCGGTATCTACGAGGGCGGTTTTTTCTCCTTTAATGATAAAAGAGTTGTAGGTAGTACCGTTATTGAGACCGAATTCTATATCGAATCTGTCTCTATCCCAATCGAGACAGCGGAGAGCGGTTGTCTCTGAGCCTATATCGACGATTTGCATCGTCAGACGACTTTTCGCGGCGGTGGGCTGATTCAGTGTTAGTGGAACCATAAGTAATTCTCTCAATCAAAAATTGATCGTGAATTGTTATAGCCTTTATACTGCCTCCATTTCAGGGATTTGTAAAATACCAATACCTCAAGACGTTTATAAATAAAAATTATATTGATTCACGGTAATGATGACTATAGCTAATCGCCGGGGGTAAAAATAGAAACGATCGCCAGCAAATGAGGGTACTATATTCTGGTAGCGGTGAGCAATGGTATGAGCCAGTGGTTGGATTTCGAGTACAAAACGATTCAATTAGATGAAACGGGCGAGGAAATCGAGCAAAAAAGCGTAACCTCTAGATTAGTGCGAGAAATACTCGGTAAGAATGTCCATCTAGACTTGATAGAAATTCCCGCGGGCGAATTTCTCATGGGTTGTCCCCCGGGCGAGGAGGGTTGGCATCCTTCCCAATCCCCCCAACACGAAGTAACTTTAAAGGGGTTTTTGATGGGGAAATATCCCGTGACCCAGAGACAATGGGCGGTAGTAGCCAAATGGGAAGCAGTGAACACCGAACTTAACCCCTATCCGAGTCACTTCGAGGAGGACGATCGACCGATCGAACAAGTATCATGGTGGGAAGCGCGAGAATTTTGCGCCCGACTGGCTAAAAAAACGGGACGCAATTATAATCTACCCTCTGAGAGTCAATGGGAATACGCGTGTCGTGCCCATACCATCACCCCCTTTCACTGCGGTCTCACCATCTCCACGGATCTCGCCAACTATTCGGGCGTTCATTGGGATTACATGGGCAGAATCTGTAGTCGTGGAAATTATGCCAAGGGCAAGTTAGGAGAAGATAGAAAGGAAAGTACATCGGTGAATTATTTTCCCTTCGCCAACCCCTTGGGACTATACGACCTCCACGGTAACGTTAGAGAATGGTGCGATGACCCAGCCCACGATAATTATGAAGGCGCACCCGCGGACGGTAGTACCTGGAGGTCAGGGGGCGAAGAAAGTAAAAGAATCCTGCGGGGCGGCTCTTGGAATGGTAGCCCGCGAAAATGTCGCTCGGCTTTCCGCGGTAAACTCGACCCCAACGCCACTTTGTATGATGTAGGCTTTAGGGTAATGTGCGACGAATTTGACTCCCCGTAACCCCTTACCATCTCATGATAGCTATCCTTTCCGCCCTCCTACCCGTCGCCGTGATCATCTTCATCGGCTGGGTTGCCGGGCGTAAATTGAGCGTGGAAGTTCATTCCCTATCCCAGATAACCGTTTATGTTCTCGCCCCCGCCTTAGTCACCGATGGTTTGTATAACACAACTCTAGAAGTTCATAACAGTTTGAGTATCTTGGGGGGTTTTGCCCTCGTCTCGATACTCATGTACGGCTTGACAAAAATATTAAGTGTGTGCTTGTCCATACCCGATTCCGTGGAAAAAAGTCTCATCGCTTGTGCGTTGTTACCCAATAACGGCAATATGGGCCTACCAGTGGCCAGTTTCGCTCTCGGCGCGGCAGGATTGGAACGGGCTATCATCTATATGATCGGCTCCAGTATACTCCTCTTCGGTATCACCCCCGCTCTACTGAGGGGTAAGGGTTTTATATCGGGGTTGCGCTTAATTCTGGGATTACCCCTGCTTCCGGCGATGTTATCGGGTATCGGGTTACGGGTCTTTTCTATCCATCTGCCCTTCAGTATAGACAAAGGCATTAACATCCTCGGACAGGCTAGTATTCCTCTAGCGTTGATCATTCTGGGTATGCAATTAGCCCACACCACCTTAAGTATGGGTAAATACGAGCTACTGGGGACGATTTTAAAATTAGCGATCGCCCCTATAGTTGCCTACGGAGTTGGTTTAGTATTGGGCTTATCGGGATTGGATTTGAAAATTTTAATTCTACAGAGTGCTATGCCAACAGCTATTAATAGCGTGGTGTTAGTGACAGAATTCGGGGGGGATGTGGGGGTGATTTCCCGCAGTGTCGTGGTGACGACCCTCGCTAGTTTTTTCAGTTTATGGGTGTTATTGGCAATTTTATAAGAAAAAGAGGATCGATCGATCCTCTTTTAACCGCTTTGCTAAGAGCAATAAAAGGTTTTAGTAAGCTAAACCCATACTGCGGGTGGTTTCGGCACCGAGATAAACACGGATACTCAGGAAGTCGGTAGGGCAAGCGGTTTCGCAACGCTTACAACCTACACAGTCTTGAGTACGGGGAGAAGACGCGATCTGTCCGGCTTTACAGCCATCCCAGGGCACCATCTCTAACACATCTGTGGGGCAAGCGCGAACGCACTGGGTGCATCCAATACAGGTATCGTAAATTTTAACGTTATGAGACATTTAGTATTAACTCCTTACTGAGTGTTCTCCTTGTTAAATTTCGGGTTTATGGGCTAGTTTACAGCACAGTCATCTCTCCCTTTCCTAATTGGTGACATAACTTCAAATTCTGTAACACTTGGCTCGCCAAGTGAGTGTGGCCGGTCGCACTTTGCCTAGTAACCAGTAACCGGTGGCTAGTCACTGGTTACTTTCGACATTGTGTATTATATATTTGGCACGAAATGGCAAGAAAAATCTTTTAAATGAGCTAATACTTAGATTGGATGTGTATTATTAAATTCTCAAGCTAAATGTAATTCATCTGCCTTCAGCACAGGCATAGTAATGATTTACGATCGTTTTATAAATAAAACCTTTATAAATCTTTAAAGTAAGAATACGGTTAATCGAGTTATAAATACATGTATAAAATGGAGGTACTTTAATAATGAATAAAATTTCCAGCCGATTACCCTTATTCGTCGCCATTTCTCAGTTAGTCATGATCGGATTACCTTCGGCGAAGACCTTGGCACAAAACCCTCAACAAAACCCGACAAAAGAGCATTTTGAAAATTGTGTGGGTCAGATGACGGTTCAGGTAGCACAGGCACAAGCGATCAAAGGGGTGATGCAACAGCCAAACCTGACACAGTTACAAAAGCTGGAACAGATAGGTAAAATCCTTACTCCCGCCCAGAAACAAGAACTGAAAACCTGTATGGAACAGCCGATGCCCGCCCAATAATTAAGGTAATAAATAATGACGAACTTTCATCAATTCCGCCCCCGTCAATCTTTCCTTGTTGGCATAATATCTTTAGTGGTTATGGGGTGGGGACTACCTAGTATTTCTTCGCCCAAAGAAACTTCTACGGAAAAAGTACAGTTAATGTTCGTACAGACAGCCGAAGATGTCAAAATAGACCAAGCGACAAAAACTCTGCGACTTGTCAACGTGAACCAACAAACTCTCTATTTTTCCGATCGTCCCAACCGGATAGCCGGTAATTTAACCATGGCCGCTTATATGGACGAATGGAAAGCCGGGGAAGGCCCGGACAACTTCTCTAGCGACCCTCCTAATGCCACGATCTCGATTTATGAACCGGGTCGTCAAGATAATACGATCGCCGTGATAGAGATCAGTCGTCCCAAGATCGACGGGAAAGATTTAGTGTATAAATACAAAGTCATCGAAGGCACCCTACCGGAAAAAGGCGGGACGACAGCATTATTTATCGACTGGATCGGCGCGGGCGGCGGAGTGGGACCTGGGTTTCACGGCGTAGGGGCCGGCGCTCGCGGTGTGGGCTACTATTAATTATCTCGATGAAGACTTCTGCGGAGAAGAACGCTGAATATAGGTTCTCCTCCCAATTTTTCCGCCGTGACGAGAGAAAATAGGGAACAGACAATCATCGCTAGGAGTAATTCATAATTATCGGTGATCTCCACGGTGATGACGATCGCCGCTAGGGGCGTTCGCGAGGTGGCCGAGATCAGCGCCGCGGTGCCAGCGATCGCTAAAATTTCCGGGTGAGGTAAAAAACCGGGGAAGAAAAAGTGCATCTCGCGGGCGAATCCCAAACTGAAGATCGTTGCCAGAGCGAGAAGTGGCATATACAAACCACCGGGGGCCCCTGTAGATCCACAGAGAATCGTCAACAGGAAACGAGCCGCGAATATCAGTAACAGTATCCATCCCCTCTGATGATTATTGAACGCCCAAGTTACCACGTCGAAACCATCGCCGGTCAATACAGGGGTGAGAACCGTGAGCGCGCCGATAAAGCAGCCGAGTATGACGGCGCTCCAAGGAAGTTTAGAGAATAAATCGGAGAACCAGAAGAAAAGCCTGTTAAACCAATAACCCACTATTCCCAGTAAGATACCCAAGAGCGCAAAAATCCAGAGAGAATAAAAGGAAGGCGTGGCGAATCGCTCTACGGAAAAAACTGGGGCAGTACCGGAAATCAAGCGGCCGACGATCGTTGCTCCCACCACGGAGAAAATTACCGAGTGCCAAGCCTCTATACGATTCTCGAATTCCGGGCGGAACTCTTCCATCACTACCAATATACCCCCCAGGGGAGCGTTAAAAGCCGCCGCCATCGCCGCCCCGATTCCAGAGGCGGCGAGAATTTTCCCCCTGTCCGCCGATACGCGATAGATTTTAGAGATTAATGCCCCGATCGCTCCCCCCATCTGAATGATCGGCCCTTCCGGCCCCAGGGGCATACCGCTCGCGAGGATTAAAAGGCTACTCACGCCCTTTACCCCTAAGATTCGCTTCGGACGTATAGAGAAAAATCCGTCTAGTACCCCTTCCATGAAAGCTATGCCGCCTCCTAAAGTTTCACGGGCGAAACTACGGCACAGGATCATGGCTACCGTCACCATCGTCCCGGAAACCAAGGTAGCGATCACTACCCGTACCGGGAAAATTGGCCCCTGAGAAACGATGATTTCCCTCCACCGGGTGATGAGATCGATCGCCCCCGCGAAGATAACCCACACTAAACCGGTCAAGACTCCGACTAGGGAAGCTTGTACTACCAGTAAACGGAAGGGTGAGGTATGGGTTTCGATAAATCGCTTCACGATTATTTAACCGTATAACCTTTACCGTCCATACAAGCCGTCCAAGCCCGATAGTAAGTCTGTAATCGTTGCTGTTCTTCGACATTAGCTTGAGCTTGTTGCTGTTGGGCTTGTTGTTGGGCTTCCCGTTTACGAATGAATCCCGTCAGCGCTCCTACTCCCGCACCGATAGCGGCACCTTCTCCGGTGTTACCGGCGATCGCTCCGATGGCAGTACCGGCTAGGGAACCTTTAGCGGTAGTACGTAAAACCGTTCCCTGTTGCGAAGATTGACTGGTGGTAGTGGGGGATAATTGAGATGGATCGACCCCGGTTTCTTGTTTCGCCCAAGTATAACAGGCGAAGTGATCCTCTTGTTGTTGTGTTTGTGATTGGTTCTGGGTAGGATAGGCGAAAGGTTCGGGAAACTGAGTTTGGGCCAGAAGGCTCTCGAGCGGTAATAACAGAGCATTTAATACGACTAAGGTGATGACGCTGATTTTTTTGTTCATATTTCCTACAAACTCATATATGGACTCATTATATTCACGCAAGAGGAATTTTAATTGTTCCTGAAAGTGGTTCTAAAAACTATTGGCTAATCACAATAATATCAAACCATGTTTTCTAAATTTTTTTAATTTATCCCTTGACTATTTTCTTATCATTTGGTGCCAAATTACTAAAGCGAGCGGGGTACTTGTCACCTAGGGCAGGGTATTTATTAAATTTTAAGAATTTTTTGTAACTCTTCATTTTCTAAGGCATACTATTTAGGAAATATTTTTGATTGAAAAATTTAATCCAAGGAGCTAGGAGAAACTTGATGTCGAATAAATCCCAACGTATGTCTCTATTAATTACGGGTGTTTTTTTAGCATTTTCTAGTGAGGTGCTCTCGCCCGTATCAGCACAAACGCTCGCCCCTAGCCTTGGCGATGGCCTTATGTGCGCCGCTAAAGGTAAGACTGCCGCGGGTGTGAGAATCTACGCTTATACTTCCGTGATCGATAACGCTTCCATGAAGGAAAAACAACCCGTATCCGTCACCTTGGTGTCTCCCGTGAGCGATGTATACGAAGGGCAAATTCTCGTCATCGACAAGACGAATAAACGGATCATAGTAGATGATTTCGAGGCGGCTACTTCCCCGGAAATGAAACCCGTAGGTAAGGCGATTACCGTACATCAAAAAAATAATCGTTTCGCGGGTAAGACCGAAGCGGGAACTCCGGTAAGTTTTACCCTAGAAAATAATTTACGTACTTTTAAAGTGGTTCACGGTAACGAAACCTATACCGGAGTTTGCCACTAAATTTTATCTCACCCTCACACATCAACAAAAGTTTTCTAAATTTATGCGCTTAATTTCTACCCTTACCCTTTGTTTTACCCTGGCCGGTAATGTGAGTCTTCTCGCTCAAAATCTTCCTTACCCGGCTAATGCAACTTTTTTTACCGGACAGCCCCCGTCTCTTCTCAGCGCTGACACTCTAGAAACGAGCGTTGGTTATCCCTATCCTTCTTACTATTTCTCTTTCAACGTACCTGTAAAATCGCCGGAATCTGTAGGTTCTGTTAGTATCGCACCCCAGGAAAATGGTGATCCGATCGTTTTCGATTTTAGTAAGACTACCGCTTTTCAAGGAACGCGACAGAAGCAAGGCACTCCTATCTCTATAAAATCTACGACTCAAGATCCGACTACTAAAGTTATAACCGTATCATTTGCCCAACCCGTCCCTCCTAATACTACCTTCACGGTGTCCATGAGGCCTTACAGTAATCCCCAATTTGCGGGCACTTATATTTTTAGAGTGCAAATATATCCCGCCGGTGCCAATCCCATCGGTTTAGATTTAGGCGTGGGTAGTTTTTCTTTTTATTCATGGGGACGTTAATCGATCTCAACCCGCTAAATTTCTCTATTTGAATTTTGTCCGGTTTTACCGAAACAGTCGAACTCTTCGATCGGGACGGGCTTGCCATACAAATAACCCTGATAGAAATTGCAACCTCTTAGTTTGAGAAACTCCGCCTGTTCGACAGTTTCTACTCCCTCGGCGACGATTTCTAATTGAAAGTGACGGGCGATCGAGATGATCGCTTCCACCAAGGCCGCGTCGTTAGGGTCTCTGGGGGCATCTTGAACAAAACTGCGATCGATCTTCAGTTCATTGACGGGTAAACGCTTCAGATATGCCAGGGATGAATAGCCAGTGCCGAAATCATCGATCGAGAAATTAATGCCCAGAGTTCTCAACTCTAACATCGTGGCCACGGTCTGGTGAATATTCTCCATGATCAAAGATTCCGTCACCTCTAAAGTCAGATGAGTAGGTTCCGCACCGGTAGAGGCGAGAATATATTTAATTGTTTTGACGAAATTGGGCTGACAGAACTGATAGGGACTAACATTGACGGATACGTGTAAAAGGGAACCGGCAGAGCGAATCTTGGCGAGATATTTACAGGTTTGCCAGAGAATCCATTCGCCAATAGGATCGATCAAACCAGTTTCTTCCGCCATCGCGATAAAAGCGGAGGGCGAGACTAAACCGCGTACTGGATGTTGCCAGCGTACCAGAATCTCTGAGCCGACCAAATCGCCTTTCATATCCACTTGGGGTTGCAGGTAAAGAAGGAATTGCTTTTGCTCGATGGCGCGGCGCACTTCCCCTTCTAAAGTGAAGCGAGATTCAGCTTCGATTTGCATCATGGCTTCAAATACCCTGACTCGATTGCGCCCCTCTCCCTTGGCTTGATACATGGCAGTGTCCGCTTCTTTGAGAAGGTCATTGACGGTTTCTTTTTGTTTGGGAAAAACGCTAACGCCTATACTGGCCCCGATAATGATCTCTTCTCCTTGGAAAATAAACGGGGTGGAAAAATAGGTGAGAATTTTTTCGCCCTTCAGCACGCTGAGACGGTTCGCAATATCTTGCCCTGTTGATAATTTTGGCAATAGAACTACAAACTCATCACCACCGAAGCGACCGACCATATCGGTTGTACTGAGAGCTTCTTTTAATCGTACTGCCACCTCACGGAGCAGGCGATCGCCCGCTTCATGGCCGCGAGCATCGTTGAGCGTTTTAAAGCGGTCTAAATCGATAAATAGAACCGCTCCATAGTGACCATCTCCCTTAGCTTCGGCCAGAGCTTTATCGATAGTATCGAACAGTAGGAGACGATTGGGCAGCCCGGTTAGAGGATCGTAATAGGCGAGTTGCTTGATTTTAGCTTCTGCCAGTTTCCTCTCGGTAATATCCGTATGAGTCCCCAACATTCTCGAAGGCTGTCCCGTCCCATCCCACTCGATGATTTTACCGAGGGAAAGAATCCACTTCCATTGCCCAGATGCCGTCCTTTGACGGAATTCCACCTGATATAAGGGTCGCTCGCCCTTACTATAAGACTCGAAGGTGTTAATAACCCCCTCTTTTTCATCGGGATGAAGTCGCTCTCGCCAACTATTGACGGTCTCCCGGAATTGGGAAGGATCGTAACCTAACATCAGCGCGTACTGGGGAGAGACGAAAACTTCACCCGTCGCCAGATCCACATCGTATAAACCTTGATTGGATGCCTCTAGAGCGAGGCGCAATCTTTCTTCATTCTCCGCTAATTGTGCCGTGCGCTCTTGCACTCTCCGCTCTAGAACCAAGCGACGATTATTGACCATACCCACGAGCATCGTCACAACTCCCGTCAACAGTAATCCTGTTAAGGCGGTCGCTTTTCCTTTCCAGAGAGCGTTCTCTGCCCAGAAAGTAGGGCCGGGGTAAAGTACCAGGGCGTAGGCTTTACCGAAGATGAATACTGGATAAACGCTCGAAAAAAAGTTAGTTTTATCGGGGGTTTCCTGTGACCGTCCCTGGGAGGAGGGGGCGGGACAGTACTCGGCGATTCGAGCGGGCGGTTTATTCACGCCGATCTGTAACCAGTCCACGCAGGCGGAAATATCTCCATAACCTGATCGGGCGACGGTTTCCGAGAGCATGGACTGTAGGCGTAGAGCTAAAACCACGAATCCTGATGCCTTGGACTGTTGTTCTCCCTTGAAAACCGGATGATAAACTAAAATCGCTTCATGGTTCCCTTTCTCTTGGATCAATTTCAAAGGGTCGGTAGCGGTGGACAGTTTAGTTGTTTCTGCCTCTAATAGTGCATCTCGCCGCCTTTTCTCCGAACCGGTATCGTAACCGAGAGCTTTTCGATTCTCTTCCAGGGGTTCCACGTAAAACACCGGATAATAAAATTCTCGACCGGCTGCGGGAATGTTACGGTCGGCCATATCCTTCTCGAAGATGAAAAAGTCTTTGATACCTTGCTCACGCACCCATGTCTCGAACTGCTGTTTTTGGAATGCAGGAACTCTTTCGACCCATTCCCAGGCTTGAACTTTCTTCGCCCTCACCATAGAACTGCTGTATCTATAAAATTCTTCCCGGGTTACTTCTTCATCTACTTGGAAAAAACGAGCCAGAGTTAATAAGCCGTCATTTTCCAAGAATAATAATTCCCGGACTACATTGGTGGCTTTGGTCTCCGCTATTCGATCAAAAGTTTTCTGTTGGTCTAAATGTTCGTTTTCAGATAACAATCCAGCTATGGCGAGGGTGAATATGAAGCCGAAAATCGTTGTTATGTAGATTGCCGCCCCCGACGATCGCTCCTCGTGCCCTGGTTTCCTTTTTTTGCTGAGAATCTCTCTACTGAGTAGGAGGATCGCTATCAGCAG
Organism: Chlorogloea purpurea SAG 13.99; assembly: GCA_016903695.1. GTDB lineage: Bacteria > Cyanobacteriota > Cyanobacteriia > Cyanobacteriales > Microcystaceae > Chroococcopsis > Chroococcopsis gigantea_A. Next base: position 19,129 of record JADQBB010000024.1, on the reverse strand, counting down.
TAAGGTGAAAAACGCAGGTAATAGCTTCAAGCGGTTAATTTTTTGTTGCCATCGATCGATCTCCATATCCATGGCCACTACCATCAATACTTCGCCAGTGCGAGGCAGGATAACCGGGGCGTAGGCGCTGATAAAGCTACCGTATTCGTCTTTGTAGGGGCCCACCGTTCCTCTTTTCCCGGTTTTAAAAACACGGTAAAACTCCGGTGGGGGTTTTTCGTAAATTGTTCCGGGGGGCGAAGCTAAAATATCTTCCGGCTCAAGATTTTCCGGGCCGAAAATAAGTTTCCCATTACGCTCGGTCATCGTGTAAATGCTACGATAGCCCTGTTGTCTCGCGTAGGCTTTCATTTGTCGATGGAATCTTTGAAAAAGAGGGTTTTCTCGATCGACCAAGGTAAAGGATAGGCTTTTCACCTGTTCCGGGGAGATGCTCTCCGCGATCACCGTTGTTTGCAAGAGCAGTTGTTGACGGATGCGCCCGTCCGCGTTACCTATGCGCCATTGTCCCGCCTGGAAGCCCGATATTATAACCAAGACGATGAAAATAAACACCAACCAACTTAAAAATTTTTTTCGATCGAGAAGTCCAGAAATTTTCCGGGGTAGATACATTATTTTCACGGGGCAACCTCCATCTAATAAAATTTTATAACAGAAATTTTGTTAAACGTGGCCAATATTTAGATTTTTTTAATTCGTGCTAGTTATCCTTTTTAAATGCAATTTATCAACTACATATTTCCATGTTAAGGTAAAGTGCGGCGTACTTTATCTTTGACTTTTCACTTGGAAAGGGATATTGTGGAATTCGATAGCTCTCAATATTTCATAAGAGAGTGATTGTATATAAATATTATAGGTTTCGGCTGTCTTCGATAGAAATATATATTTTTTTAAAAGCGATTCTATTTCCTGCTTTTGTGAGTTCAATTGTAAAAAGTGCCTTTTGAGTTCGTCGCTCAGCTCTCGTTTACTCTTTTCATGAGCCGCTAGTAACTTTTTCATTCTATTTTCTCGTTCACGAGCATAATTCCCATATAGTTCCTTTGAAATTTCAAGGTTCACACCGATACTAGCTATTTCTTTCTCGATTTGTTTCTGTCGCTCTTGAAGTTGAATAATTTCAGCAAGAATAAAGTTATTGATCCTGAAAGGAGTCAGTTTATCTATCTCTAACTCCAGTCTGATAACAGCCAGTTCTAGAGAATTTTTCTTGGCTACTAAATTAATTTTTTCCCGATCATGTTCGGCTTTATGGTTTTCATAATTATCTTCTAGATATTTTTCTAGTTTTTGAACCCGTGCGAGATGGGACTGATTCAGTGCGAGCAAATTTTGTTTGACGCTTGCTATTTTTTCTTCTAAAAAGGGTAATTGAGCTAATTTCTTTGGCACCGCTTCCATAACATCAGCAACCTGCAACTCTAAAGAAATAGTCCGATAACCTGACGGCGGAATGATAAAGGAATTTAAATCGCCACAATCTATAGAGGTGAAGGCTTGACAGTACCAGATTCCCAGCTCGTAAGCAGATTGTAATTGACCCAAGGCGATTTGATAGTCGTCACAGTAACGGTAATAAGCTTTATTGCGTTCTTTACGGATATTGTGCAGTAATAAAGTTATCCTGGGAGTGATCAAACCTCGATGTTTCAAACGATCGATTAATAAAGATTGCTTTTCGCAAGCGTCAACCGTGATACCCGCTTCCCTGCCTATAATAACGGATAAGCTTTGAGCGAATTGACCGAGAACTATTAAAGTTATCTTCGGGGCCGAGTGCAAGTACGATTCCGCCTCGACACCGAGATCAGCCAACCTTTCATTAACGGCTTTTAAAAAAGCAAAATTAGAAACGAAACTCATCTTTAACCTTTTCGCCTTCGTGGTTTATTATCAATGATGTTAACAAAATCGGGCGAACTCAAAAATAAATCACGAGCGAACGTCGAACCGGGGAAAAACTTATAAAGAGAAAATTAAAAAATCTTCAAAAAACCAAGGAAAACGTTTAGGGTGAGGTTAACTGGGATAACTCAGTAAAAAAAATCGCTTTAATCAAAAATAGCGACCAGAAAACCCATTTCCCATTGACGATTCTATGACATACATAGCCCATAGCGTTAACGAAGTATTATCGGACACCGCCTTAAAAACGGCGACGGGAATTTATATCACCATGCACGGGCACTTCTACCAGCCGCCGCGGGAAAATCCCTATCTGAATACGATCGAACGCCAGCCCAGTGCCTACCCCTATCATAATTGGAACGAGCGGATACATCACGAGTGTTATCGTCCTAACGCTTTCGCGCGCATCCTCAACGATAAGGGGGAAGTTTTGAGAATCGTCAATAACTACGAATACCTCAGTTTTAATATCGGCCCCACTCTCATGTCATGGTTACAAACCTATGATGTGGAAGTTTATCAGAGAATTATCGAGGCCGATCGTAAAAGTAGCGATCGCTTGGATGGTCACGGGAATGCGATCGCTCAAGTGTACAATCATATCATCCTACCACTGGCGAACGAGAAAGATAAATACACCCAAATCCGTTGGGGGAAAGCCGATTTCCAAAACCGTTTCGGTAGGCGACCAGAGGGAATGTGGTTGGCGGAAACGGCGGTGGATAGGGGCACATTAAGGGCTTTAATCGACGAAGAAATCAAATTTATCGTCCTCGCCCCCTCCCAAGCCCTTCGTTGTAGATTACTAGAGGGTGAAGATAACCCGGAGCCCCAATGGCAGGAGACGGGAGGGGGGCAGATAGACCCGACGCGGCCCTATAGATGTTTTATCGAAGATGGGAGATACATCGATATATTTTTCTACGATGGGCCCATTTCAAGGGATATGGGATTTAACGAGGTTCTCAACAGCACCGCCATGTTAGTAAAAAGATTGGGTCAAGCGGTGAAGGGAGACCATCGACCATCCCAATTGATCAACGTGGCCACCGATGGAGAAACCTTCGGACACCATAAAGGCGGCACTGAGAAATGTTTGGCTTACGCCTTCACGGAAGAGTTTCCCAAGCGAGATTGGAACGTGACCAACTACGCCCATTATCTCAGTATTTGTCCCCCCACCTGGGAAGTGGAATTAAAACCCGTCACCGCGTGGAGTTGCTTTCACGGTGTGGATAGATGGCAGGATAACTGTGGTTGCGGCGGCGGCGGCGATTGGCATCAACTGTGGCGCAAACCCCTACGCGCCGCTTTAAATTGGTTGCGGGACGAATTAGCGGCAATCTACGAGAAAGAAGGCGCTAAATATTTCCTCGATCCTTGGTACGCTAGAGACCAATATATAGAAATTATCCTCGATCGTGGTAACGAGAAAGTAGATAGTTTTTTGAGTCGTCATCAGAATCACCCCCTGAGGGAAACAGAAATTATCGATGCCCTACGATTATTGGAAATGCAAAGACATTCTCTGTTGATGTTCACGAGTTGCGGGTGGTTTTTTGAAGAGATTTCCCGCCCGGAAGGTACGCAGATCTTACGTTACGCGGCGAGGGCTTTAGAGTTGGCGGGAGAGGTGGCCGGTGTTAATCTAGAAAATCAGTTCGTCCAACACTTGAGTTTCGCCCCCAGTAATGTAGACCTATTTAAAGACGGTGGTGCTATATACCGGCAGTTAGTAACTCCGGCTAAAGTTAATTTTGAACAGGTGGCCGCCCATTATGCCATAAGTTCTCTATTTACTAATTATCTACCCGGCGATCGGGTTTATTGTTACTCCACCCGTCAACTGGATTATCAAAAACAGAAAATCGGCTCTTTAACTTTAGGTGTCGGGCATATCAATTTAGTTTCGGATATTACCAGAGAGAGTAAACAATTAGTATTCGCCGTCTTACATTTAAGTGGCAGGGATTTTCATTGTTGCATTCAATCTTTCAGCGGGAGATTAAACTACGCTAGATTAAAAGAAGCGCTGTTTAATACTCTTAGAGAAGCTAGTGCTGCGAGTATGATAGTGGAGATGAGTCGGTGGTTTAACGATCGTTTCTTCGCCTTGAAACACTTATTCGCTGAAGAGAGACACCGCATCATGCAACAGGTGACAGAGGAAACGAAAAAGCGCCTGGATCAACTTTACACCCAAGTGTATCGCGATAACTACGGGATTCTCGTAGCCTTTCAGATGGATGAAATACCCGTACCCCAAGAGTTACAAGTAGCAGCAGAAATTGCTATCTCCCATCGTTGTCTACAGGCTATTATCAAGTTAGAGCAGTGCGGGGACGATCAACAGGAAACCCTGAATTATTTAGCCGAATTAGCAGCGATAGCTAGTGAGGCCAGTCACCTGCGTTGTCGTTTGAATATACCGGAGGGCAAGAAAATTTTAGAAAGATTGATACTGAATCGACTCTGGCAATTATTACCCGCAGCCAATGAAACCCAAGCGGAAATACTAATAGAGTTGTTGAGAGTGGGGGAAGAATTGGGGTTGGGATTGGCGCTCGATCGAGTTCAGGAACTTTACTACAATTACTTACAGGGGGCGAAGAAATCACAGGCCAGATGGGTGTTACGCTTAGGAGAAATACTGAAAGTACAAGTAACATGACAATCCCCGCTTATGTGTTGAGTGTAGCGCCGATGATGGATTATACCGATCGTCATTTCCGGTATTTCCTGCGCCTCATCACTAAGCACACTCTACTGTACACGGAGATGATCACCGCCCTTGCCATCTTACACGGAGATAGGGATAAATTACTGGGGTTCTCGATCGAGGAAAAACCCCTATCCTTACAATTAGGTGGGGATAACCCGCAACATCTGGCCCTGTGTGCCAAGATAGCTCAAGATATGGGCTACGATGAAGTTAACTTGAACGTGGGTTGCCCCAGTTCGAGAGTTAAAGACGGTAATTTCGGCGCTTGTCTCATGGCAAAACCAGAAAGAGTAGCGGAAGCTATCGCGCTCATGAGAGAAAGTGTGAGTATTCCCGTTACCGTGAAACACCGCATCGGTATCGATGACCGGGACAGTTATGAGGATATGTTAGATTTTGTCACTACAGTATCTCAATCCGGCTGTAGGCGTTTTATCGTCCACGCCCGTAAAGCTTGGTTACAGGGATTGAATCCGAAAGAGAATCGTACTATCCCCCCTCTACGTTACGAGGATGTTTATCGTCTCAAAAGGGAGTTACCCCATTTAGAGATAGAGATTAACGGGGGTATATTAACTTTAGAGGCGGCGGATAAGCACTTAACTTTTGTAGATGGAGTGATGATAGGGCGGGCAGCTTACGATAATCCCTATTTATTCGCTTCTGCCGATAATATTTTTTATGCCGATACTTCTATACCATTAAGTCGTGAGGAAGTGGTAGAGAAGATGTTACCCTATATCGAGAGTTGGCTGGGTAAAGGTTATCGTTTACACAGTATCAGTCGTCATCTGTTGCAATTATTTTCGGGGCAACCTGGGGCGAAAGCGTGGAAGCGTTATTTAAGTGAGAATGTTCATCCTGCCGGGGCCGGAGTTGAAGTTATTAAGGAAGCTTTGAGGATGCGGCGGGAGTTTTTTGATCGTGGGAATAGTTTTAATGATGATCACGATACTAGTGTCGGGATGGTTAATAATATTATTTGATATTCGCATTAATACTGTAGACGAAAATAAAATATATCTTTAATATAAAAATTGAGTTGCGAGGAAACCGGGACGAGCATAACTGACTGATATAACTATAGGAATTTTCGATGAAAACGATAATTATGACCGTTGGCACTTCTTTACTTACTAACCCCGATAAAGATTTAAGGGTGACGGAAAAAAGGCCTTGGGTAGAGCAAAAAACGATCGGTGATTATAGTAATGCAGTAAGTTGGATGGCTCGAACTCCCATCGAACTTATCAGCGCCGAAACGAATACTTTATACAGACTCGACCCCAGTACGAATGACGAAATAATACTGTTACATTCGGAAACTGCTTCCGGGTTAGAATGCGCCGGAGTATTAAAACTATTTTTTGAAAAAGAATTAGGACAGAAAAGCGTAAAAATGTATTCTCTCCCCGGAATTAACTACGATGTGAATTCTTCTGAGCCTGCATTGGCTATAATGGCGAAACAGTTAACAGGGCTGATTAACAATGCCACGGGGGAAGTAACCTTAGCTGCTACCGGAGGGTTCAAAGCACAGACAATGATCATGGCATTAGTGGGTAATAGTTCGGCAGTACCTGTCTGTTACATTCACGAAGAGTTTAAAGGTTTAGTTTTCATCCCCTACCTATCTTCATCAGGGCAACCTGAAAACCGTATCCGTAGGGCTAATTTACCCGTGTCTGGAGTTCCTAGAGATAAAATATTACAGTTTCGGAGCGATAACCAAGAACCTAATCGCCCCCGTTTCTGGAAAAAAGTTAAAGAGGAATTAATCGATATTCCTTGGATAGATAGAGTTTATTATGACGAAAGAGCATACTCCGCACCTGAAAATGGCGTAAAAGGTTCACCTCAAAAAACAGAAGATGGACGGCGTATCTTGTGGGTGCGCCTAGTTGAAAAAGATAAAAAAATGGCGGTTGCCATAGAAACTACTGGAAGAACGCCAGAACAGTTATCCGCGGCCGCCGGTGAACTGACAGAGAGACTGGGAAGATCGATTTAATTTCGTTTAATAGAGATAAGTAGTTAATTATGAAAATTATTTCTTTTCTAGGCTTCAACAACTATCACGAAACAACTTATATTAGTTACTGCGGTCAGAAAGCCTGTAAAACTCCGTTTTTCCAAGAAGCATTAGTAGAGTTTTACAAGCCGGAAATCATCTATGTAATGCTCACCAAAACGGTTGAAACTCAAATTCCTAAAGGTGCGGAACAAACTAACTGGTCGGCTTTACAGAAAAGATTGGGCGCTGATGTAAGATTACAAGCTATATCAGATATACCGGAAAGAAATAGCCCAGAAGATATATGGACTATCTTTGACAAAGTGACTGCGGTTCTTGATAAAGGAGATGAGGTAATTTTTGATATAACCCATAGTTTTCGTTCGGTGCCAGTAGTGGCTTTAATCGCCGCCAGTTACTTGCGGGTGGTGCGTGGGGTGAAAATTAAAGGCTTATTATACGGGGCGTTTGAAGCACAAAACAAAGAAACGAAAGAAACACCCACTTTTGATTTATTACCTATCGTCAGTTTATTGAATTGGACGACGGCGACAGACCAGTTCATCAAAACTGGCAACGGGGAAGAATTAGCATCTCTCCTTCATTCCAGCCACGATGAAGCAGAAGATTTAGCCCGAAGTATTCACGGTATCTCTCAAGGACTAGATTTATTAAGACCGATGGACGTGATGAGAGAGTCAGCTAATCTTCCCCATTTTATTGAGAAAACAACGCCTGTAATTAGCGAATTCATACCGCCATTCAATATGCTTTTAAATCGGGTTAAAGATGACTATAGTGTTTTTGGTTTAATCCAACCTGAAGACTATGTAAATAATGCTAAATCTGCCCTTTTAAAAGAGTTAGAAATGATCGAATGGTATGTAAGCAAAGGCAAGATCATCCAAGCTTTATCTTTAGCCCGCGAATGGTTGCCCTCCTTACTGTGTTGTTATTTTAATTTAGATCCACAAATAGAAAGACCGAACAGATACCAGATGGAATTACTTTTGAATGGGGGTAGAACACCAGATAAGTCGGAAGAATCTCCCTATTTAGAAGAATGGCAGAAAATTCCCAAACAAAAAAGAAATAAATTGACTAATTTGTGGGCGGGCGAGTTTAATCTGGCAAAATTACGAAATGATGTTTTACACGCTGGTTTTCGCAAAAATCCCAAGAGTGCGGAGGAAATCCTCGGACAGACTTGGCAGATAATCGACAAGTTAAGGGAGATTGCTAAAGATTGGGGAATAGTAGACCCATCTTAACTTTAGATGATAGAGTAATGTTCGATCGCTCGTTTAACTTTCTCGTGTACGCAGGCGAACAAACTGGCTTTTTGGAGACTGGTAAGATTTTTGCCACTGATGAGATTGATACAGTTAACTAGCCTTTTATCAAATTGTTCTCGATTTTTAATATCCGCACCCCAAGCCTTAAATAAATCTTTCTCGTCAATACCCCCTAATTGATGAGATAATCTATTTCTCTCCTCGGATGCCTTTGACCATGCTTCAAAATCCGGGCAGGGATTCTTAGAGAGAATATCCAACTCCAATAACTTTACTTGTATCCAACGTTCCAGTTTCATATCTCTGGTAGGGTCAACCCAGTTTTTCAACTCCGGGTGAACGTTAAGAATAGAGGTTTTTAGAATATATCTTGATTGGGACTTTTCAATGTGAGGGGAAAACTCATCTTTAACCCACTCAAAAAGTAATCCTTCAATGGCACGGAAGCTATGTAACATCGCTTCTGTAGTATTTTTTTGATGTAATCGAACCATAGCGAGATAAGCTTGTTCATAAGCCATCCACCAATATTGTTTTGATCGTTGTTTTTGTTCCTCATTGAAAGCCGATTGAGCTAATTGAAAGAATTTTTTAAATTGTCCTTGATTCCATTCCACGCCCGCTTTAACCAAGCTTGGGATATGGCTCCAAGCCTTGGTATTTTGTTTGAAATAAGGATCGAGGATTTCTAAAACTTCAGCGTAATCATAACGCTCCAATAACTTTAACACCTGTTGCTGAGTACGATCCCAAAGATAGTTAGTTCCTAAAAATGGCCCTGTATAATCAGCAGAAACGCCCTTTTGATTAGTACCTGGAATAGAGGAGAAGTCAAAGAACTGAATATTATTACCGTAACTACTCAATCCCGAAACTCTTGCTGCTTCTGAAGCCTGTCCGACACCGCCTTTAATACACAATAAAATCGGTTGGTTGGCTTGAGGTTGAATATCAATTTTCCATACTTTTTGCCACCATTGAAACATCTGCTCGAAATTAGAGGGATTAGTGCCATCTTCTCCTATATAAAGTATGTGTACGGGGAGATCGGGATTTAATTGATAGAGCCAATATTTAATGAGATTTCCTGCGTACAGGGTATCTTTTTCTCTCTCCCGTACCGTTTCTTGTTGAGCAGTGACGACTAGATAGATTGTTTCTAAATTATGAAGTTGCGCCAGTAATAATTTACCGATGATAACCGGTTTAACTTTGCCCGAAAAGTAATCGATATTATCCCATAGGTATTGGGTGAGATTTCTATAGGAACACTCGGCATCTAAAGCTAAATCGGAGACGACTTCTAACTGTTCGGTTAAGATGTCGCTTTTCATGCGATCGTCCCCGATATTATACCAATCGCCAGAGGAAATTTGAAACATGAGATCACGAGTACCGATCGTGGCGACTAGTATGGATTTGGTCATAACTTAGTTAAAAGGGAAAATTTGGGCGAAATCTTGCTCAGCAGTATCATTTCTTAACTTCTCGATAAATTTCTTTCTCGGGTCGGCAGTAGCACCGAATACGGTAACGATTTGATATTTACCCAAGTCGGCAATCCAGACGGGAGACGGCTTAACTCCGCCTCTCACTTTGCCGCACAAGAAACCATCGTAGTCGCTGCCAATCTTTAGTTGAGGAGAATGAAGAACACTTAAAGCATAAGGTTTCCCATTTTGTTCTCTGCCACTGCAAACGAAGATACGACAATTACTATCGGCAACTTCCCGCCAATCCCGTTGAGATACCTGCCCGAGATTTCTTAAGTTATTATGGTCGATATTTGCGCCGATAATTTGACTGAGAGAAGTATAAAAAGCTTTCAGTTTTTGCCTGAATTGAGTTTTAGCACTCTGAATATTACTGGGTTCTGCCCAAAATTCCTCCTCATTATCTATATAGAAAGTAGAGCCTCGGAACCAGGGGGCTTGTTGCCTATTTTGCCGTGAATAATTGGGTCTTCTGGCACCCTGACCGATACCTCCCATATTAAATAGAAACCAAGTTAAATGTTTAGCCAAGCTTTTCACCGCTTCTTTTCTATTATCGGGCGTTTCAGGTGATAAGGCTAAAACTAAAGTTCCGCTTTGTTCGCCACAAGGATCTCTTCGCCCTTCTTGATTAGGGCGCGGTTCTGTTTGGTTAACTCGACCATCGAAAATTTTCACCGTTAGATAGCCGTATTTTTTAGGATTGATACCGCCAAAAATTTTCGCCTCTATATCTTGCACGTCTTGCGGGGTTAAAACACCCGAAGCGAAGACCCGAAACCAGTATCTCATCATCGATTTAAAAGCTATGGGACGAACTTCAGCAACGGCCGCGCCGCGCATCTGCCATCTTCCTTGATTATCCGGCCTCCATTGTGTGAACTTTTGATGACCGTGAATTAACTGTCCTTCAAGACCGAATTCTAGTTTATAAAACTCTAAATTTGACTGGAGATTTTTGCCAGCTTCGATGAGTTCACCATAACCAGTATTGACCTGTGAACCGACTCCAGCTTTCAGACCTTGAGCTAACCAGCTTTTAACCTTGTCTAGAAGCGATCGATCCTGACAATTACTCGCTAAGCGAAGCCCGATGAGGAAAGTGGATTCTTTTAAAGATAGGAATGGATTAGGGTTAGGCTCGTAACGAATCGAATCGCTCTCCCATTTCCAGATATTATTAGCCATATCCATTTCTAGCCCCCCATTATTACCGGGGGAAGTAGGCAGGGGATAGGCATCGAAAAAGACAACTTTACCAGATCGATTTTCCTTATTAGGGGTATCTAAATCACCGAAATAACTGGCAATCTTCTCGTCTTTTGCCGCATCTTTCCACTCTAATTTCTTCTGTGCCATTATTTCCCGTATAGCCGCAGTCCTAGCAATACCGCGCAGGGTACTAGAGGGGATATAGGGCATTCCAGAAGGATCGAAAGCCGGCAAGAGAATACTTTCCGGGCCGCGATGGCCACCGACGCGAACCCGCCAAGTGGACTTAACCTGGAAGGTAATTCCATCTCTGGCGAGTAATTGAGTGCGTCGTTTGAGTTGGTCTAAGCGTCTTGTATAGTTGCCGCCATCTACGGCCTTCTGTAGAATTTCTACTTTAGTCCCGTCTTTATGTGGGTCATCGGCGGGGCGCATCCAGCGCAGGTATTCGACGAAGCTGGCGGATATATCGGGGGTAGGGGTTTCAGGATCTAACCAAGGCGAAGGTTTGGGGGGTTGGTTATTACCGCCGCTGCCGCTACCACCACTACCGCCGCCGCCACTGCTACCACTACCGCTACCACCACTACCGCTGCCGCCAATAATTATTTTCTTTGGCCCCCCACTGTGACTAGTATGACCAGCGCTTTTTGTTGGTTGACTTTGAGAAGGTTTGGGAGATTTAGGGGCTGAAGCCGGTTGTTTCCATTTAGGTACATCAGTATTAAACATGATTGAATTTATTTCCTTTGCTTTTTAAGATTGTCGAGGTGTTAAATCATCATTTTGGACTGTTGAATTTAATGATTATTCGTTAATTATCACCTTTCACGTCATCATATATAGCGTTAGCCCAAAAGCTAAATTCTTGAGCTATTTCTAATCCTAATCCCGTCAAACCTAAGTAGTCATCTACAGACAAATTCTTTAAAGTGTTCAATCCTTGCTGATTAGCTATATCTTTTCTCTCCGATAACTTTTCCAAGCACTTAAAATATTTTTCTACTACTTGTTTCTTCCCTTTTTGACTTAAAGCGGTTTCTTCTGCTTTCAGGCGTAACATTCCCCAAGTCGAAAGATATGTATAAAGTTCGATAGCTTGATTTTTATGCTCCTTCAAAGTTTCTTGATTCTTAGTAGTTGTGTACAATTCTTGCAACACTGTAAAAACCGGTGTGCTAATAGTTCTCGGATCGAATGTCATGATTATTTAGCTCCTAAAGTTAATAAATATCGCCAGACCACAAACTTTCCAAAGAGATTTCAATTTCTGGAAATGCTATAGGCTTTAAAGTACCCGTAGAAAATTTTTCTCCGTATTGGTAGTCACCGTCTACAGCGTCTCGAAATACATAAACCTCTCTATTTTTAATCGCCACCACCCAATATTCAGGAATACCAGACTGGGCGTATATTCGCTTTTTCTCGGTTAGATCCTTACTCAAGGTTGAATTAGAAATTTCAATTAACCAGAAAATTTCTTCTGGATAAGGGTGATGATCTCGATACCGAGAGCGGGGAGACTGAACAACGGCTATATCGGGTTCTGGTTCGGAGTTTTCTAGGGTAATCGGCCCCGCTTCTCTTACCCATGCTTTATCACCCAAACGCTGACGGAGATAGTTCACCAATCCTTCCCCACTATCTTTATGCAAAGGGCCTTCTGGACTCATTTCTAATATATATCCATCGAGTAACTCAACTTTTCGACCGATCAATATCTCCGCTTCGATCATGCGATGATAATCATCGATCGACCACTTGGCGACAGTAAGATTAGCCCCGATTACATCTACCATTGCTGTACGAAACCCCGCCCTAAACTTTCTTGTCCGCCAATTTGCATGATGTCATTAGTGGCTAATAACCCTTTGAAGTCGGCTTGAGATTGTTGTCCGCTACCGTTAGCCTGACTGGTCAAACCCCAGGGAAAATACATGAGAGTATCCGGGGGAATAGCTTCTTCATAACGGAAGCCACCATCGACGGATTTATGTTCATCCAGCTTGATTTTTACCTGTCGCCAGAGGCTCATCTGAATCAGCGTCGCACAGTGTTGATCGGGTAAAACTAAAACTTTATCCATACTACTCGTAGCAGAATTTTGAGGTACAAAATCTTTCCATTTCTGCCAATCTTTTAACTCACTGCCTTTAAGTATGGCATCTTTGAGATAGACGTTGGTGCTGGCATTTATGAAATTACAGCTATAAACATCGGGAATAATTGCCGAAGGATTACTTAATCTTGCCCAGCGACGTAATAATAAAGGCGAAGTAATCCAGACGACTCCATGACTGAGAGAGGGTACGGGCAACCAGAGAATCGAACCATCGCCTATCCAAATATTTCCTTGCTCTAAATTATCTGCGCCCTTGCCGATTTCATTGCCGAATAAAGCGAATTTTTGGTCTTGGTCTGTAACTAAAGAGCGAATTTTTCCCCGAATCGTACTTGAGGGAACATAGGGTAAATTGGTGTGAGATTCTCGCGAGATACCCACTAAGTTTCCTTCTTGGGTAGTGCCGCCAGTATGTAGGGGCGATAGTAGGTAGAAGTGAATCAGATTCATTGTTTAATCTCCATTGTGTTTAGGTAAAAGTGATATTGACTAGGCTTCGTTATATTTGATCCAAAGTAATTCCGAGTAACCTAATTCCCGCCAGCGTCTCTGCTTTGCCGGGCTATCGGCTTTATCCTGGAACAGGGTATCCGGCTCATTGAGATAATACTGACTTCCAGGAGGGGCGGCGAATACTTGCGGCGCGGGGATGCTAGTATTCTCCTTCGACACTATGCGGCAACTGATGGGCACGGCTCGATCGGTCGCCACGCTCACCAGATGCCCCGCTTTCTGATTACCATTGACAGTGTGAGCTAGTTTCCACTCCCAAGGCCAAGCCCGACACATGGCTTGATTGTTATTCTGGGTGCGCTCGAAAACGCCTGGAGTAACTAGATAAGCGATCGATTTCACTCCCGCTTTAAAGTTCTCATCGGATATTTCTTTTAATTCTGCCCATTGTTGACCCAACTGGGGACACTTTTCCAAAATCATCCGATGTCCTTCACCACCTAAGCGCAAAACTGCCGGAGTGGGTATATCTACATCTACGCCGATGGCGAAACTCCAACCCTGTAACATTCGGATTGCTTTCTCGACGAAGTAACCGTCGGCTAACTTGACCTGTTTAGTGCCTTCCTCCATGGTGTTATGAGAGCGCACTTCTTCCCGCCAGGGGTTCCCATCTAGCTCTTTATTTTCCCATTGGTCTTGGGGAATTTCGCCGGTTTCTAAATACTTTTTGATCACCTCCGATTTAATAAATTGGCTTTTTTTGGTTTTCGGACTGACGGAAGTTTCTTCCTCATCGGGGGCTTTTAAAGTAGTGAGGGGAGAAGGTTTCGATTTATCCCAAAATATATGATCCTGTTTCAGGGATAAATTATCGTTCCAATCTATAGGGATTAAAGGTTTGGAGCCGATGAATCCTAACGGGCGGGGTAGATAAAGATCTACTTGTCCGACTTTTTGATGGGCGAAGAAAACACCCGTGATTTTAAAGTGGGTTTTCTCGCCCAACAATCCTCTTAAAGCGCCTGCGATCGCATGACCGTTAGGTGGAAAGATACTCCCTGCCCAAGCTCTTTCCCCTGGACTGAAGGGTTTAGCATCCCGTAAGAGAATCACGTCTAAAGGTGTGATAGTGTACCACTGCATTAGGCTGTTACTTCCTCTCTTAATTTGATTTTTCTTTTTCTGTTTACGAAGGCGGCTACCTTGAACCAATTCTGTACGGCTTCGTTAAGTGCCTTCGCTCCTTCTGTGGTATCCCAAAGACTTTCGAGAAACCGGATCAATAATATCTGGAACTCCCGCCGCTGTTCATCTTGTAAGTTTTCCCGACGACTGGAAAAAGCGTTTACCCAGGGCGCAATCGCATCTTTAACCGGCACCGGATGCTGTTCCCACAGATTAGCCACCCCCTCGAAGATACTGGCCTCTAAATCCTCCATATCTAGTAGTTGTTGCCATTGATAGAACACATCAAATTTAGAAGTAGCCTTGAGGACATTGCCGTTACCGTAGAGAATTCGTACCTGTACCGCATCTTTTTTGTTGTACTCCTTATAGTCCTTGTCTCCTCGCTGATACTTTTTCAAATTGCATCCGCTCCAATACTTATGCTCTTTAGCTTCCTCTTCTGCCTCCCACAGATTTTCTAAAGCTATAGCCAAAGGTACGGAATGATGAGCCACTACGATACCGAAACTGATAGTGGCCTTGCTACCCATCGTAAACAGGGGACGTTTAGATAGATATTTAGGTGGTTCATCTCCTCGCCATCGCCAGTAATCTCCAGTGTTATCGAACTCTTTTTCTTTTTTAGGATCTTCTTGCCCCCTGAAACACTGTCTAATATCCCATAACCATTGATCCCACTCCCACAGGTTCGTATAGGCGAGAACATCATCACCGCCGCCGTAGATTAATCTACCCGCGTAACGCTCCTCGGTGAGATAAGGAACCAGTTGATTAGAGAAATCTAATAGGGCGCGACCAAGGGCGTTGTGAGTCGATGGGCCCATGCGTTTATCAGCCTCGATAAAGTTGGCAAAACTCTGTCTTACCTGTTCGGTTAAGCTATCGCTTTCCCTCCCTGAAGGTGTAGTAGCGTATTCCACCAGAGAAGACGGGATATAATCTCGATAGGTTTTGAGATTATATCCCTTTAACCAATCGCTCATCCCATCTCCGTCACCAGCAGCTAACACGTACCAATCCGCAGGATTATTATCACCGTAATAACGGCTGAGGATTTGATTGACACCATTGCGAAAATCTATCCTTATGTTTCTCATCTGCTTTTCTAAATCGTTGATCAGATGAGTATCGGGAGTGGACTGCCGCCTTTCAGTATCGATCTGTCTTTGAAGATTCTCCAGCTTATCTGTATTAGCATCTTCTACCAGCCAACCAGCGTTAAGCAGACGTGGATGATATTGTTGTGGTCTCTCATCAGCCCAGGGAATCCCCCATTTACCCCTCATTTCTTTAATTACATCTACTGCCCAAGGAAATGCGGCGAAAATCTCTCTACAAACATTATCAAAATTAGTGCGATGTTTGGGTTCCTTTAGATGATTCTTCAGGTATCCCGCTACGCCCGCTGTTAAGTCCGGATAGGAGGCGGAAACCTTATCCTCATCTATATTCAGCAAGTCTTCTAAAATTTCGCTCAGTCCCCGCTTGACTGTTTCTGTAGCGTTAAGCTGTTCGATGCCGTCGAATAACCCTGCTTGACGTTTCCAATACTGTTTACTTAGCTTTTCGCTAATCCAATCGTTATTACTATCGGGATGAACTACAGGGCCGATCCCAGAAACTGTGGAACGAGGGCCGAAGGCAGTGGGGATAGTCCACTCACGAGCATTTTTCACGGCTGCGAGAGCGAAACGGGTTTGATCGAAGGCGTGATTCCACCAAGAACCTACATTGGCTTTGGAAGGATGACGACCTTGAGTTGTATTCAATTCACCCGCTTTTTTGATAAAGTCTTTCTCTTGCTTTTGGAATAAAGCTTTTTTAACTCCCAAGTTGTAAAACTCGTTCTGTTTGCCTATCCAACTTTCTGCCTGTTTATCGTCTTCTGGTTGCTTGGTATCAAGTTCGTCGTTATCGTCTCTTTGATTAATTTCACTACTGGTGAGCGATTCGTCTTCTCTACCGATAGGTACTGCTACGTGATAGGTTTGCCATTGAGCGTTTAACCAGCTTTCCCAAGTGCGGCTATTTTCGGTGAGACTTGCCATCCAGCGGCGCTCACCGAGTTTTTCAAAGACTAGATGAGCGATCGCTCTCCACTCCCCTAATAACGTATTTCTAGCCGTTTGCATCGCCGCCCCGACTTTATCTTTCGGCAAAACCAGCACGATAACGTTAGGAAATCCTGCGGTTAACAGGGTTTTGTCTTCCGGCGTTTCGACCCATTCACTGAACTCGGCATAAGTATTCAGTAACCAGCAATCGATCAAGGGTTGTTGATACAGTGAGGGATAGATAAAACAATCGGGGCCGTATTGTTGTGCCAGTTGCCAGCAAACTTTAGCCGATAGATAATGCAGTATCCAAGAACCCGCCCAAAGATCACTCATCTTACGGCTGGCTTTTATCAGTTCTTGAATAGGGGAAAATGTAAAACTAGCTAGATAAGCCCGCGATAATTCTTTTTTATTAGGCCATCTATTGATTACATCTTCGTTTTCTAGATCGTATCCGGCCAAAGCTCCCGCCATAGCCGAGGTTAGACTGAGATGACTCCAGAGAGACGCGTCCGGTATACGGGTTTCGGCGGGCATCAAGATTAGGTTTTCATCCCCTAATAAGTTAACCGCCGCCTCCGGGAGACAACGCCATAACCACCAAAACAGTTTTTTAGCGTCGGATTCCGTCGTACCTTCTCGCAGTTCTCTCGGAATCATATTTAAAAGTTCCTGTTCTTTCCCCTCCAGATAGTCGGTACGATTTCCCCTGTGTTCGTCTAATTGTTTGACCCTTAAAGTTAAACCCGCGGCGGAGAGAAGATGACGTAACTCCAGCCCTCCATCCTTGTAATTAACGGAGCGGATTAAACTACCTATAGCCGATCGATCGCTCGCTGATGTAATATAATCGGCTAGTTTGATATGTTCAAGAATTTTTTTCCCTGGGTTCTCCGGGTTATTATTTCCCCAAAGTTTCATCACCTCCAAATCACCCCAGAAACTATTCCCCCCTCGTCCTTTGTTGCCGTGTAATCCTTTGAATATGGGATCGTGGAGTATTCCCCATATTTTTGCTTGCCAGTATCCTAGAGCCACAAACTATCCTCTCTACGTCTTAAGGCTTATAATTAACTATAGCTATTATGCCCAAGCAATATCTAGAACTAACATAATATTGTATGTTTTTTTATAACTATCCTGTAATCTTTGTTAATTAAGGCGTTGAGCTTGTTTATATTTCTACATACCATTATTATCTTTTGTGTTTTTATATTGTTCGATTAAGGCTAAAGCAGATTGATAGTGCCTATGAACTAACTCATCCGGGGCGAGTATCTTGGCGTGTTCGAGATAACGCTGCACCCACCAGAGAAACTCGTTTAAAGACCTGGGGGGTAGGTCTATGTGATAATCGATCGAGCTTAATTTCTTAGTCTGCGGCTCAATCTTGGCATTTCTCAACTTCTGACGCTGGTGTCTCGCCTCGCCTTCCTGTATAAAGTAACTCACCGGATGGAAAAAGCGCACTTTAATAGACACTAGGGGTAATTTACCTTCTAACTCCAATTTCTGGGATTCCACATCTCCCAAATTCAAACCCCAACCATTTTTCAATAATTTATGGGCATTCTTGAGACTCTGGCGCTGTGCTTCCAATGAGCGATGTTTCTCAGCGACGGGTTTACAATAACCGCTGAATCTATTCAGTCTTCCCACCGCTAAACAACCGTCGTCACAGGATTCGTAGAGGAGATACCACGCTATATCTCTATATATAAGTTGCAAGGGATAGATTCGTAAAATGCCGGTGAACTTTTGTTGATAAGGATCGACGGGGCGGATTACTTCTAAGGCTTGTCCGGTTACGATCGCATTTTCGATCAGGTGGATATGTTCATAGAGGGTTTCACGATATATCCCTTTCGCCATCATTTCTTCCGGGTCAGTATATTCGATCGATCGATCCATGTGTTGTCGCACCGGATAAAGAAAATCCGTGGGGAAATTTTCTTCAAAACCCTTCAAACGACGGCGCAATCCTGAATGTACCCGGCGGATTCTCGGATCACCTTGATAGATAGCCTGAGATTCTAAGGCATCAAAAGCGATTTTTAACTCTTGGGGAGTCATGACACCCGTACCTAGATAATAGCCCCAGCGATACATACGGCGATCAAGTATCTGATAATCGCGCAGGGTTTCTATATCTTTTCTCAGGGTGGGTATGGAAGGATATTTATCGGGCCAGTCTAAAGCGAGATACGCAGCTAATTCTCTAACCCTGTGTCTGACTTGTTCTAAAGCTTCATGGTGTTTAGCGGTGAAATTTTCCCCTGCGTCCAACGTCTCATAACCTACGCCAGGATATTTAACGATCGTGGCAATTAAAAGCATGAGCCGCTGAAAAGCTTGATTATCACCGTAACGGCGAGACTTTAGTTCCTGACTCATACACTCTTGACTATATATAATCAACAGAAAAGCCAATATTAAGTTTAATCTGATCCCATAGCCTAAATCTATCCGTCGTGGGGTAATGACAGATTGTCAGGAAACCAGTAATATTATTGCCTTACAGCACTTTGTGGAACAATCAGGTACAATAGAAAAGAGGAATAAGATAAAAGATAGAAAATGAAAGCTTGCTCATTAGATTTAAGGGAAAGGATAGTAAAAACTTACTATGGGGAGAAGACATCAATCAGAAAAGTAG
>JADQBB010000029.1 GCA_016903695.1 Chlorogloea purpurea SAG 13.99 | reverse complement strand
TCTCAAGATAAAAAAGCACGGACGACTCGAAAAAAGTATTTTTCGTTATGGCTTTGATTATCTACGTTCCCTTGTTCTTGATTTAGACCTCAAATCTGCTCAATTTTCGTACTCGCTACAATTTTTGTCCTGTACTTAGGTGCCGAACTTATTGAGATAATGGAGGCTGATGGTTTCAGCGTTATCTAATCTACCGTCTTCCACGCACTTCTCAATAGTTTTCATCGTCAATAAGCTTTCCCTTGCTTGTAGTTTTCCCAAAGTTTCTATCTGTGTTGCCACTTCAATCCGATGGAGAGATTGCCATTCTCTCTCTGCCGCCTCCCAGTTTTTCAGCTTTGCATAACTAAAACCTCTCATATAAGAGGCCTCTGGACTATCCATTCCCGTTAGGGTTTTTATAGCCCCGTTAAAATCTTCTCTTTTAATGGCGATAACAGCCCATCTAACTTTTGCCTCCTCTAATTCGGGGAGGGTTTTCAAGGCTGAATCGTACAAATTGAGGGCTTGTTCAATATTCCCCTCTTTTTCTGCTAAAGTTGCCGCCTCGTACAGTTGTTTACCCTTGATGGTATTATTCAATCGCTGCTGTAACGCGACACCATCGGCGCGATCGAATTGTCGTAAAGCGGCCTCGATTGTAGTCAGCGCACCGGTGAAATCCCCCCCGCAGGCGGATGCGATCGCTCGATCGAGCAGAAGTTTATATTGGGCTTCTTTTTGAGATGACTGGAAACATCTCCTGATTTTCCCTTCTATATCTTCGGTGCTAAAAATCCTTTTCGCTTTTCTATAAGCGTCCAGGGCATCTATAAATAATTTATCCCTCTCTAATCTCTCCCCTTCTTGTATCAAACTCATACAAGTTTGACGTTGTTTAATTTTAGCCTTGACATTATCCAGAGCGGTTTTAACATCCGGCTCATTTAGTAAAGTGAAAGCTTGTTGATAATTACGCAACACATCTGTCAGCTTTTGTAAGTCCAGAGGATCGCTTTCGGCGGCTTTCTCTAAACTTCTCCCTCGCGAAAGTAACCCCTCCGCTTCCCCGATTTTGAGCATCCAGGATGTGGCTAAAGTTTCTAAAGTAGATATTTTAGATTTGAGAGAGATGTCCAACACCATTCTCTGACAGGCGGGCACATTAGCGGATTTCAACCCAGATACTATCAACTTCGCCAAGCTGACACCTTGACGAAATTCTTTGTTTTTGGCGTGGTTATAAACTTTATCTATCTGTTTATTAATATCGTTTATTTGCTGATACAGTCCCGCCACTTTATCGAAAAAGTTTCCATTACTCACAGTCTGATTCCTCCTGATTGGGAATGAGAATTTTTTCCCCGATTTCTAATTTATCTGGTCTCGATTTCAGGGACGGATTAGCGGTGACGATGAAAGAATAATCGCTTATATTGTCGTAAAAACGATCGGCGATGACAGATAGAGAATCCCCCTCCCGCACCCGATAGTAAAAACCCACGGCACAAGGCTTATTTTTCTCGCCCGCGCTTTCCGGGGGTGCGACTCCTTGAATGACCACGGGGGCGGTTATATTGGATTGGGAAACAGGTACGGACTTTTGAGCAAAATTAGAAGCGGCGATAACACCCAACCCTATACCCGCTAATAAAAGTAGTAGGGCGAGTCCCGATAACCAGAATCGAGAAGGAGTTTCATTAGAAGCGGTTTTAGGAGTGATGGAGGTTAATTCCATCAACATTTTAATCGCTCCCAAATCCGCTTCACAATTAGGACAGGTATCGGATTCGATATTCGGTTTATCGCAAACGGGACAGGTAATTTTAACGGTCATTTCTTTCAAAGAAAATAGAATTGAATTTAGCTAGCGAGTTATGCCGGTGGCGATACTGCCCATGGGAATTTCTTTGTCTAGATACTCTGTCACATCCGGCAATAACTGAGTTAATAACCTATCAGCTTCGTCGCCGTTACCATCTGCGATCGCACCTAAAACCCTGTCGAATTTTCTATAAAGTTCTTCTCCTTTACCTCGCTCGATATTATAGGCATTAGAAATACCGTATTTACAAGCCAGTAAGAGAGTAACCATATCCGGCAGATTATCGTACTCCTGCTTGGCATCCTCTAATAATTTGTGCATGGCGGAAAGATTATTGGTTCCTAAAGCCTCTTTGAGCGAACCTAACAAGCTTTTAATCCTGCTAAGTTGGCTATCGGGCAATAAGTTACTACAGTTTTCCACTACGAATTCAAACTCTCTTATATAGGATTTGGTTTCGGTGGCTTCCGATGATGCGAACATTTTCAGTTCTTGAAGTTTGGCGCTGGCTATTTCTTTGCGATCGCTCTGTTCTTTCCCGTCTCTGCCTCGAATTTGGTTGGCGGCTTTAACTATATCGCCGACGAGGATGGACACTTTTTCAGCACCATAAGAAGTTAAAAGTTTTTCCTCATTAAGATCATGAATTATCTGTTCTACCTCGCTAGAAATCTTCTCATCACTGTTACCTCTGGAAAAAGAGGAACTAACTTTAACCGAGGGATTATTTTTCAAAGCCGCAGTAATTTCTAAAGAGTTATTCTGCTCGTCTAATTCTACCGTCACCAATACTTCCGTGCCTTTCGAGTGACTGTCTTCTAGCGCCAACCACATTTCGCCAATACGCTCGTTATTTTTGATCTTCTCCCTCTCCTCTCTCACCTTATCGGGGCTAGAAAATTTGAAATGTATCAGCCTCTGGTTATGGGCTTCGGTGCGGAAAGTGTGAATGGTTTTCACCGGCAGAATATCACCCTGTTTGATGATGGGATATTCGGGATTATCTACCAACTCGATAAAATAATCCCTGGACACGGTACTGACTTTCTCCGTCAATCCGGCGGCAACTATGGCCGCACCCTCGGCCACCGCGTACATGGGGCGGGGATGGACGACGACTCTCTCGGCCCCGAAAACCGCTTTAACCTTCTCTTGCACTAACGGTATCTGGGATGACCCGCCCACGAGGAGAATAATATCTATCATCTCCGGCGGATAATCCGAGTATTTGATCGCGTCCTGACAGATATTGATAGTCCTATCCACAATCGCACCGATCATACTCTCGAACTCTTTTCTCGTGATAGTCACATCGATACTGATGGCCATACCGAGGTCATCAAGGAGAGGTGTGCCCGGAATTATTTTCGCATCCATCTGAGTACTTAAATCGATCTTGGCTCTTTCCACGGCCATTTTCAAATCGCCTAAAAATCTCACCCCTTGATAACGGGGCATTTTGGCGATCAAACCGTCTATATCGTCCAAGTCTTCCTCTTGGGCCACCTTTTTCTTCACGAGTTCGATCAGACTGCTATCTATATCATCTCCCCCTAACCACAAATCCCCGGCTTTCCCCGACTCGATAAATTGATTACCAGCTGCGGTGATTAGAGATGAGTCAAAAGTACCGCCGCCGAAGTCGTAAACGAGAATCGTTTTCACATCATCGGAGTCGGGTTTAAAACCGTAGGAAATAGCCGCCGCGGTCGGTTCCGATAATAACTCGCGGGCGGTGATACCGGCCCTTCTAGCGGCCATTTGCGTGGCGTAGCGTTGTTTATCGTTGAAGTAGGCGGGAATGGTAATTACCGCTTCGGTGATTCTACTTTTCTGACCTCTCTCGCTTTGATACGTCTGGGCGTTATCGATGACTTTTTTCAGTATCTCAGCGGAGATGTCTTCGGGTTCGTATTCTTTATTATTAAGCCAGATGGAAAGGCTATTCTCTGTACCTTCGCTGGATTGACTTACTTTATAGCTTAGCTTCGATAATTGTTGTTGCACCACGGGGTCATTAAAGCTGCGCCCCATCAATCTTTTGACGGAAACGATCACATTCTCCGCCGCGGCTTTTAATTGTCGGTAGGCTTCATCGCCGACGATTAATCTGTCGCCGTTGACCGCTACCACCGAGCGGGTCAATTTTCTCCCCGGTGGTGTGTTGTCCGCCGCCGTGACCACTTCTACTTCGGCTAGTTTAAAGGCCGCTACCGAATTGGTGGTTCCTAGATCTATCCCTACTACATTGCCCATTGATGTCTCTACTTTGTGCGCTGTTTCAGCTCTACAGTCAAATTTCCCAATTTTCCTGGATTAATTAATAAATTAAAGATAAGGATTAATTATGTAAAACATAATTAATAATGATAATTAAAACTTGTAGTGGTTTTTATCTGTAGCGGGTTCGTGCTACAAAATAGATCACCCTCGATCGGGCCTACAAGGTTGGATAGCGGCTCAATTAGTTAACCTGAGATAACATGAAAAGCTTTCCCTTTTTGAGATGGTTTCAAGCTTTAATAGTGATTCTGGGCCTATTCTCTTTAATCCTCGGCTTACGAACATACTTTGAAAATCTTTATAAGCCCTCTGCCAAGGTTGCCCCCTCCCCCGGAGTTAAAGACCCACCTTTAAAAACTCCCAACTTACCACCCCTTCCGAGTCCGATTCCCGATTCCCCACTCCCGACTCCACAACTTTTACCCATCCCGAAAGCCACCGGGAAATTAACCACCCCCAAACAAGCTATCACCACTCTTTATGGACATTTCCCCTACGCACAACATGACCAGAAAGATTTAGTTCTCGTGGCCCAGTATTACGGTAGGAAAGAGTATCTAGCTTCGGAGGCGGCCCCGGTTTTTCTGAAGATGAAAAACGACGCAGAGAAAGAAGGTGTGTCCCTAACTATTATTTCCGGTTTCCGCTCTATTAACGACCAAGAAAATCTTTTCCAAAAACAAATACAGCGTCTGGGAAGCAAGGAAGCGGCCGCTCGTTTGAGTGCGCCTGCGGGACATAGTGAGCATCATACTGGATACGCCCTCGATATTGGTGACGGCAAAAATCCTAATCTCGATCTTAAATATGACTTCGCCGCAAGCGATGCTTATAAATGGCTGGCGAATAACGCTTATAAATACGGGTTTGAATTGTCTTTCCCGGACGGTAATTCTCAAGGGGTGAATTTTGAACCTTGGCACTGGCGTTACGTGGGGTCAAATTACGCGAGTCAGATTTTCGCTAACGCCCGAAGGAATACTCTGCCCTGAAGGGACAAGTTTTCATCGAGTAAAAACTTGATTTTCATATTCTCGAACAATCCTGTCTTGGCCGGGAAATGCTTTAGCCTGCGCTCGGGTGCAATGATTTGTTAGGCCCTCGCTTGATCGGCAACTTGACCAATCTATCTTTATGAGCCAGTTGTTTTTGTTGCAAGTCATTAAAAATCGCTTTCAAATCATACTGAAACGATCGAGCGTATTCTTCTCTATGCCTGTGAATTTCATCGAGAATTTTATTTTCATACATAACTAGGCCTCCCGGTTATATCCAATAAGCTCATAGGGCGTACAAATGACTGGTAACACATAACCCCTAGCGATCGAGTGACACTTTGTCTAATCAGTGAGCAATAATCCGTTTTTGCTAACAGGATTTAGTGCTAGGCTCAAATCGGCGTATTTGAGATTGGTATAATGAAAGCTCGCCCTTTGCAAATTACATTGGGAAAGATTGGCCCAAATTAAATGGGCACAGTTGAAGTTAACATCCTTGAGATTACATCTTTCTAAATCGGCGTGCGAGAGATTAGCACCTTTAAAATTAGATTTATAACAGTTGGCCCCCACTAAAAAACTATTCATGAGATTGGCATCTTGTAGATTACTGTGGGTTAATTGGGCCGAGGTGAGATTAACAAAAGCGAGACTCGCCCCTTTTAAATTAACTCCATATAAACAAGCTCCTCTTAAATTAGCGCCGCTCAGTTGCGCTTTTTTAAAATTAGTACCACTGAGACTTATATGATTCAAGTCGGCTTTTTCTAAATTCACCCCCTCTAAATTCAGTTTAAGAGTACCGGCCTGAGCTAAAACCCGCGGTAAATCCCGCACTAAACGTAAATCACAGTGACGAATATCGATCGTTGGTAAATGCGGACTTAATTCCACATCTTCAAATATAGAGCCACGAAAGTCTCTAATTCCTTTTTGATAACGCCGCTCAAATTCTTCTTGGTTGATCGGGCGTTTAAACCAGTAGCCATTTTTTCTTAATAGTTGTATCATTTGGAGTTCTCTAAATTGATTGTCTGTAAAGCGTTAATTAGTGCGTTAGATTTAGTTATTAACAGGTCACAGTAACTGTTTAATCTTCTGAGATAAATGGTGTCATCGGTGACAAGGCTTATATCGTGTTTGATTTTGCTTATCTGGGCGTTTTGTTCGATATATTGACGATAATAGTGAATCTCTTGGCTCAGTTCTTGAGGTTTAGCAAAGGTATAGTTTAAATCGATAAGTTTGTGATATTTAAGAGTTATATGAAGCAAGCGATCGATATAAGTAGCGAATTCTTGATGGTAGTGTAATAAACTTTGTTCTATTTGCAGTTCTGTAGTATTATTCCAATCTATATCGGCTATTTGTTCTAGTTGCTGGCGTAGGTTAATACCTCCGTTTTTTTGTTCTATCAACCGTTTTACGAGAACTTTAGTCAGTTCCTTAATTCTTAAAGTTGCCTTGGGTAAATTGGCTGACGTATCCTGGAGAATACCCCGAATAATTTCATGCTCACTGGGGAGGTTTTCTGGCCTTCTTATCCGAATCGTTTTAATGCGGCGTGTGCCTGATTTTTCGGTTTGATTTTGCTCTGGAGGTTCGTTCCCCTCTACCATAGTTCTATCTTCAATGTTTGTAGGACATACTGGGGCCTCCGTCACGGAAGGCATGACAGTTGGCTTTGAAGTATTATCTGCCGTTGCCATACTAGATTTTTGACTGTCATTAATAGTAGGAGATATAGTTTCTGTTGTTGCCTCTGATTTTAAATAAACTGCCGAGATAATATCATCGATAACAGGGTGATTGAAATCTCCCGTATTACGAACGTATTCGATAAAGTAACGTAGTAATTTGCCTTCGTAATCGGCTCTATCTTGCGCTGAGGGTGACAGGTTTACCGGTAGTTGCCGGGTTTTTTTGTCAGGTGCGGGTAGAGGAGCGATCGTATTGTATCCAGATTCGGATCTCGCTACTGTCTCAAGATTTACCATGCTTACCCCTCTCTTTTACTTGACACTTTTAATAATCTCACAAGTAAAAAACTTTTTGTATCTATTCATGCGAATCACGAAATTACCATCAAGTAACTAAAAATCACTATCTTGTTTATTGACGGATAAAGCCCTTTCCTGTAATTGGTTCCAGCGTGTTTCTAGCCACAGGTGACGCTCACGAGCGATCGATTCATTTCTAGACATCAATATATCGTCTCTTCTGGCGTGAGTGATAGTGACGATTACCGACACAGCACTGGTAATCATAGATAGGGAGAAGAAAAATATAGAAAACCCTAACTGGGAAAATTGACCCCTGGATAATTTACCGAAAAAGTTTTCTGTGGCGATACTCACTGCTTCTACACCGTTGGCAATCTCGGCAGTAGATACGTCACCTTTATCGATAAAGTTCTGGTAATAAATATTACGTAAATTTTGTTTTAAAAAAACTAAATCATTACCAGCATCAGCACGTTTGAAAGATAAAAAATTAAATTGTTTTTGAGCTTCTTGATATTTTTTCGAGCTTTCTTGTTCTAAACGCTTAGCCTGTAAACATAGGGGTAATTGTTGCGTGGGTACGGATGAGCGATCGAGATTGCGATCGGCATAAGCCCCGTAAATATTAACATAAGTGCTATCCCAGCGGGGATCACCTGGTTGTAATGCCTTAAGGTCTTGTTGTCCTGATTGGCACTGGGAAACGGCTTTTATATATTGGTGATTGTCTAGACCAGTGGGAGTATTTTTGAGTTTATCTAAGTAAACATCCGCAACTTGATCCGCTTTTTGTCGGTTAAGTTCCGATTGATTATTCAGTAATTCCACACCCACCCCAGAGACCACTGATTTAATCACGTTCAAAAAGATTAAACCGAAAATCGCTCCTTTAGCGGATGAACAAAGTTTACCTTTTCCTCCATTTTTAAAATAATCCGGCTTAGTGCTGACCGCCTTGGCCGCCATAAGATTACAGCACCATAGTACCAGAACATCCAAAACTAAACCCGCTCCAAAAGAACCCCATAGCCCCAGTGACTTGAAACTAAATACATAGAGGGGCAAATTAGAAACGCCATCGATCCAGTTAGCTGCGGTATTAATTCCCGCGGTTTTTTTCGCCTCTACCTTGATTACCTCCGTTACATAAGCTTTACCGTAATAGTCTTCCGGTTTGCAGCGAACGACGCTGAGAAGATTATCGATCGCTTTTCTGTGCCAAATTTTTAACTCTTTAGGTAAGGGTTTACCTTGCTTGGCACACTCTACCAACTCTTGATATTTGGGGTGTTGTTCGATATATTTGATAAGAATTTCCGGGTCGTTACTGTAGGGAAAATCGGCGAGAGAATTATTAGGCATCTGATTCATTTACCTTGATCGTGATCGAAGTCAACCGCACAATTTTTAAGATACAGTAGCTTTGGAAAGTCTCCAATAGTTTATATGCGAACATCGAACCGGATCATTTAGGGGCAGTATGGGCTTTTAATTTTTGAGAAATCCAGACCTTGCTAAAAAAGCCTCGAAAGTAGCTTTATCCGGTAGAGATGATTGTGCGCCTGGCTTAGTGACAGCCAATGCCCCGGCAGCCATCCCCCAGGTCATCGCCTCGTGTAAAAGTAATCCCTCGTCTATAGCAGCAGCTAACGCCCCGTTAAAAGCGTCTCCCGCGGCTACAGTATCGACCACGGTAACAGGTAAGGCCGCCAGATGGAAAAACTCTCCGCCATCACTCCAAAATATCCCTCTATCGCCCTGTTTCAACACCACCGTCTCCACTCCCTTATCGTGGAAAAATTGCACCGCTTTTCTGGCACTGCTTTCATCGTCCACCGGAAACCCGACGAGGCGACTGGCTTCCGTTTCATTGGGGGTAATAATATCTACCAGCGAATAGAGGCAGTCAGGTAGTCGGGTAGGGGCGGGGGCAGGGTCTAAGATCACTTTAATACCCGCCCTTTTGCCTATGAGCGCGGCTTTTTGAACTATCTCTAGAGGAATTTCCAATTGTAATAACAGGCTGCTGGCTCGTGGTGCTATTTTTCGGAGTTTCTCTAAATCATCGTCGTCGAGGGTATGATTAGCACCGGGGATGATGATAATGGTATTATCACCGTTTTCAGCCACTGCGATCGAGGCTATACCCGAAGAACAATCCGGGGTTATCCTCACCCCCTCTATATTGATATTATGAGCCACTAAACCCGCTAACAAACTTCCGCCGAATACATCGTCGCCCACTCTCCCTATCATGTGGGTTTTTACCCCCAATTTAGCCGCAGCTACCGCTTGATTGGCTCCCTTACCCCCAGCAATCGTGAGAAAATTATGTCCAGCGATCGTTTCCCCTTTCCCCGGTAGCCGTGAAGTTTGAAAAACTAAATCGATGTTGATACTACCCAAGACGATCGTACTCATTACCAATACTCCCGACTTTCACTAATTATTCTCAATACCTGAACTATTAAGCTTGTTTAACAATTCTGGTACATCTTTTTTAATTGCATTCCAAACTATTCCTACATCTACCTCTTTATACTCGTGAGTAACACGGTTCCTCATGCCTTTAATTTTAATGTAGGGAATATCTGGTCGACTAACTTTAAATTCTTCTGATAAGCGTTTAATACCTTCTCCGATAATTATAATTTGGTATAAAACTGATGATTGCGTTTTTTAATCCTCTAAAAATTCCCTCTCACTAACGTCACTCGTGAAAGATAATATTAAATTGCAAGCTTTAATTATATCTATTATTATCTCTTCATCCCTTGACATAGATAGTCTCTGAATTTTCCAAAATATTTTTACGCCTGATCGGATTGCTACTTTTTAAAATAGATTCTTTGGTCACTACATCTACAGGGCGATGTAGTAAATTTTTAAATTGTTCCTCTATCGTTACTAGATCAAATAGACTTATATTATTATGGGGACAAAATGTCACAAGTAAATCTATATCGCTCTCTGCTTTGAAATCAGCGCGCAAAATAGAGCCAAATAAAGCTAGTTCTAAAATGCCCCATTCATGACATATACCTTCTATCTTTTCTAGTGGAACTCCCAACCTTGTTTGAATTTCTGGTTCGACAGAAAATTTATTCATAGGGTTTTGTCTGTTGAGAGCAATCGTACAATGGGATTGATTCATACTGTACATATCATAACCGATACCAATTATGACCCCAACTATCCCTAAAATTATCCTCGATACTGACCCCGGCGGCGACGATGCTTTCGCTCTACTGTGGCTGCTAAGCATGGTGAAAAAAGGACTGGCGGAACTATTAGCCGTGACTACAGTTGACGGCAACGTAGGCCCCGAAATAACTTTCGTCGGGGCTTGTAAATTACTCCGATTAACCGGTTTTAGCCAGATCAAAGTCGCCAGAGGCGTTATCGGCGGTTCGCAATTTAACGAAACTGATGCGGCTTTCCTACACGGTGTCGATGGGATGGGCAATCTTACTAATACTCTCGAACCGTGCCATCTCGATTATGAAGCTGCCGATTATGGCGATGATGTGATTATCTCCACCCTGTCCCAATATCCCCACGAAGTGACGATTATCGCTATCGGGCCCCTCACCAATCTGGCCGCCGCCGAGAGGAAATCACCAGGTATTCTCAAAAAAGCCAAGGAGATTATTATTATGGGGGGCGCTTTCTGTGTGCCTGGTAACGTTACCCCAGAAGCCGAATTTAATATTGTTTATGATGTAGAGGCCGCAAAAACCGTTTTTAGCAGCCGCGATGATTTAATCGTTATTCCCCTCGATATTACCTGTAATTTAATTTTTACCCCGGCGATGGCGATCGCAATATGTAAATCTCACGCTCAAACTCCCTTGGGAAAATTCATCCTGAGTTTAGTAGATTTCATGACCGAAAATTCTCTAGCCTGGCGAGAAACGGGAAGTCAAACCGGTTTTCTCGTTCACGACGCGGCCACTTTAGCTTATCTTTATTACCCGGAAAACTTAAAGTTTCGCCGTGGCTATATAACTGTAGAAACGGGTGGGGAATTTACTAAAGGCAAAACCCTTCTAGATAATCGCCGCAAGACTAAAATAGGTGCTAACGCCTGGATAGCGATCGAAGTAGACGCGGTCAACCTTCAGGGGGCCATGAGCGAAGATTTAAAGTTTTTAATCAGTAACTTATCGTTCCCTAACCATTAAAGTTAGCCGCATCCGTTTGACGGATGATGTCAGTGAGCCGATTAACTTCGTTTTCATCGCCGGTGAAGATTATCCGGTATTCTTGATCTAAAGCGCGAGAGCTTTTTTCCTCCTGTTTTGGGGCTGCGCTACCGGAGAGCGCGGCGATAACGCTTAAGCCCGCCGCCCCTACCCCGCTACCGAACAACATGGTCAGTAGAGGATTAACATAACTATTGCCAGAAGCGCTGTCTAGTAATAAACCGATCGTGTAACCGATCAAAGCACCGCACACAGCGCCCGCCATAGCGCCACCCTTCGCCCCTTCTACCAGTTGAGATTGGTTGGCATCGAGTTTCATCGGCAGGGGAGCGACGATAACTTTTATATCTTCGGGACTATAACCCGCACCCTCTATAGTCTGACAAGCTTTTTGAGCTTCCGACTCGGTAGGGAATTTACCTATAACGTGTTGACCATAGGAAATTACTTCAGACATAAATATATTAGTATATTATTTTGTTATTATTTATATTCATTTAGCCCGTAAATAAATAGGAAGAACATCTACCAAAAGTAATAAATATTTTTATTGCTTTGGATGGATAAAGAAAGCGAGTTCAAAAAATATTTCTTAGGATATGTGAGTCCCCTATCAAATAGATGATGTTACAGCTCTATTAGATGTGTGAGATTAAAAGTGTAAATAAATAAATCCAAATCCATCCGGGAAAAGGAGAACATAACATGACAGCTATTTTAACCGATGAAAAGCGCGCCGCTCTAGCTGAGAAATTAGCAGATATAAAAGCGGGACAAGAACTGATCATCGCTAATGAAGAACAATTTATCAGCGAAATTGAAGACAAAGAGATCAGCGATCGTATTCGTAAAATGTTAGAAGACGATAAGAAGAATCTCGGCGTTCTCGAAACCGTGATCATACAATACGGTATTCAATCCCAAGGTAGTGATACGGCTAAAGAGTTGTTGCAACAAGCGAAAAAAATGCAATCTAGTTCTGCCCTCAGCATCTATCAAAAAGTGTTCCAACACGAACTACTCAAACACGAACAGGTAGTATCTGGATTGGTCGTACACAAAGCGGCTCAAATCATCGGTGCTGACGTAGAAGCGGCTATCACCCCTTTAAACACCGTTAACTTTGAAAACCGCGCTCACCAAGAACAGCTCAAAGGTATCCTTGAAGTTCTCGGCACTCGTGAATTAACCGGACAAGACGCAGATCAAGGTGTATGGGCGAGAGTACAAGACGCGGTAGCAGCCTTCAGTGGAGTAGTCGGTAGCGTAGTCACACAAAACTCTGACAAATCCGATATGAATGTTCAAGATGTTATCCGCATGGATCATCAAAAAGTGAACATTCTGATCATGGAAATGGAAAAGTGTGAAGACCCCACCAAACTGCAAGAATATTTCGGTCAACTATACGCCGATTTAAGCGCCCACTCTGAAGCGGAAGAACAGATCGTTTATCCCCACGTGCGCCCCTTCTACGGTAACGAACCCACCGACGAACTTTATCACGAGCAAGCCGAGTTGAAAGGTCTTCTAGAACAGATGAAGTCCGCAGGCCCCTCTTCGAGCGAGTTCAAATCTTTACTGAAACAGGTAAAAGATGCGGTGATGGATCACACCCGTCAAGAAGAAAGCACCATGTTTGCGGCTATTCGTAATAACTGCTCTACCGAACAACAAGAGCTATTAGCGACTCAATTCAAAGAAGCTAAAAAACAATTACAAGAAAAAATGAGCTAATTTCATCTCATAAAACTGTAAATCCCCCGACCTAGGGTCGGGGGATTTATCTTATTAGGAAGTATACCCGATCACGTATTAAAAGCTAACGACAAAGATCCATTGGCGTGAATAAATTGCCAGCAATGATTTTTCGTGGGATATTTATTAACAAACATTTAACTTCACGGGTTTAAACTTAAATGTATTGTTGCGTTAAGAACTTTATGAACAATACGGCCCGCTCTGGATTAGTACCTTTAGCACTTTTATTTTTGAAATTGGGCGTTATCGGTTTCGGTGGCCCAGCTGCCCATATCGCCATGATGGAAGATGAAGTGGTTAAACGCAGACAGTGGATGACCCGTCAAGAATTCCTCGACCTTGTAGGCGCTACCAATCTCATCCCCGGCCCCAACTCTACGGAAATGGCTATTCATATCGGCTATATACAGGGGGGATTAGCCGGGTTAATTATAGGGGGCGTGTGTTTTATCGGCCCTGCGGTGATCATCACGGGGATTATCGCTTGGTTTTATAGCCAATACGGAACTCTGCCCGAAGTGGCTCCTTTTTTTTCCGGTATTCAACCGATTATCATCGCCGTTATCATTCAAGCAGTCTGGCAATTAGGTAAGAAAGCCCTGAAAAAAGGGCTTCTCTGGGCTATTGCCACCTTGGTTATAGTCTTGGTCTTTTTAGGGGTTAACGAAATGGTCGCTCTTTTATTAGGCGGTATTTCGGGTATTATCGCTCAAGGTTTACGGTTGAATTTTTTCCTACTAGGGTTGACGGGGGGAATATCTTTAGTTAAGAATCCAGGAGCGGATAACCCGCCCCATCTGGCTCAATTGGGTTTATTTTTCCTGAAGGTGGGCAGTATTTTATTCGGCAGCGGCTATGTATTAGTAGCCTTTTTACAATCGGAGTTAGTCAATAAATACAGTTGGTTGACACAGCAAGAATTATTAGACGCGATCGCGATCGGTCAATTCACCCCCGGCCCCGTCCTTTCCACCGCCACTTTCATCGGTTATCAAATCCTCGGATTACCAGGGGCCATGATTTCCACCATCGCCATATTTTTTCCTTCTTTTATATTCGTACTGCTCCTTAACCCCTTAATTCCTAAAATCCGTCAATCTAAACGGGCAAGTGCTTTTTTAGACGCGGTAAACGCCAGTGCTGTAGCTTTAATGGTAGCGGTTATTATCAATTTGTCCCACAAAGCTTTACTGCAACCGATGGGGATATTTCCCGTTAATATAACCGCCATTTTCATGACCGTTCTTGCCACTATTTTACTTATTAAATATAAAGTAAATTCTAGCTGGCTGATCATCGGCGGGGCTTTAGCAGGATTTCTCCTCGAAAGTCTCTAGGCTTTTACGGAAAAATTCAGCCATTGTCCCCAGACGAATCCGGTACTAACACCCACTACTAACCATGTTAAAGATAATCCGATCACCTCGCTAATATATAACCCGGTCATACTTTTTAATATGGCCCCGGCAGACCAACCTAAAGCCAATCCCACAGACCAACTTAAAGCATTAATTCCCACCCAGATCCTACTCACGGCAAAAGGTAATCTTAACGCTATCGATTGACACAAACCCAACCAGAAACCACCTGCAATCCCGAATATTTCACCCCATAAACACCGCAAGTGCCAAGCCCCCGTATTGGGGATGAACCACCCCAGCGCGCCGCCCCCCACCAAAGTTAAAATCCACCAGCCGCCTACAGTGAACAAAATCCAAGCCCCTATTCGTTTACAGTGGGGATAGATCACTAAAGCTTGGGTTACGCTCATAATTCCCGCTCCGATAATAGCGTCAAGGGGTTTTAATTCCGCTCTATCACCCACTTCTACCCAAAGTAAACTGAGCCAGAAAGCTACAATTGTACCTCCCGCCCAACGCCACCAAATCCCAGAAACTTTCATGCTTCCACCTTTTCTTTTCTTTGGAATAGTGTTTGAAATACTTGGCGACGCTGGCGGGGTGATTCGGGAGTGAAATAGCCCCAGAGAGTTTCCCAATAGAAGAAGGATACCCCTTTGAATTTCTGTTGTCGAGTGTATTTAACCTGTGCCTCGATCTGTTCGATTTTTATCGGTCTATTCCAGGTGCCGCTCAATATGGCCACACTCACTGGCACTTGCTTTTTGGCGAACTTAACCGCGGCTTGTGATAGTTCCACGCCGAATTTTTTCAAGTTATCCCGGTACACTTGTAACACTATTTCATCTACTAATCCTTTCTGTACCCAAGTTGTCCAGTCTTGTAAGTAGTGACGGTAGGCGAAGCCATAGGAGTTAGGAGATAGGGAGATTATTACATCCGGTTTGACTTTTTTGATTTCTTGGCGTATTCGTGCTAGGAAATTAGTTAGTTTAGCGGCGCGCCAGCGCATCCAATCCCGATCGTAAATATTAGCCGGGGGAAAATCACCTCCGTGTTCTAGTTTATAGAGAGCGATCGTCCAATCATCATAACCCAATTGCACCGGCAAACCAAAATGATCATCGAGTTGAATGCCCTCTATATGGTAGTTCTTCACCACCTCTAAAATTAAGCCGGTGAGGAATTTCTGCACATCGGGGCGAAATGGATTTAACCAAACCTGTTCGATCGGTCGGGGTCGCAAGATAGAATTAGAACCATCGGACGTGGCTTCTAATTCGTCTTCATAAGATATTTGAGTTCTACCGGTGAAACCGCGTGTCACCCAATCGGGATGTTTTTGGATCAGCTCGGAACTCGCAGGCACGATCAAACCGTATTCAAACCAAGGAATCACCCTCATTTTATGTTGGTGCGCCCTACGAGTTATTTTTTGTAACGCATCGCCCCCGATATGGGCCCAAGATAATAAAGGCTGTTGAGATTTCCCTATTTCCTGTCGGGCTAGATCGCTGGGATAGAAAGTGAAGCCCCGATTCCAGACGACGGGATACACTGTATTGAATTGTAGTTGACTCAGTTGCCGCAGAGAACGATCGATCCCCCCTGGTAAATACAATACCCCACTATTAACGTTCGTGATCCACACTCCCCGCGTTTCCCCGCTATTACTAACCTGATGTACGGGCAGGAAGTATGAAGGGGAAATACAGACTAGAAATACTAAAACAAACAGCAGGATGAATTTAACGAGGGCGTTTAGGGGGAAGAATCGCCCAGATCCTTTTTGTAAAATGGAATGGGTCACTTTTTAACGATCGGCTATTATCCATGATCTATTATCGTCGATCGTTTCCTGGTCGCCATACTTTGCGATCGCTATTGACCCGATTTCGCCCTCCCTTGAAGAGTTCGAGTGTGATTCTTTTAAAGTTTTTGCATCAACTCTTCCACTTGTCGAATACCTTGAGAATTGCCTTGCCTCTCGTACAATTTCCGGGCCTTCGACAAGGACTCCTTAGCCTCTTCAACCTTACTCCGACCTTGATAAGAGAGCGCGAGATTATAGTAAATATCTGGATTATCGGGAGAAGACGCGGCGAGATTCTCGTATACAGAAACAGCGCCCAGATAATCTTGCTGGGCCAGATATATTCGCCCGATACCCGCTTGAGCTTCCACCGAGCGAGGATCTAAGAAAGTCACCCGGCGGTAAAAACGGAGGGACTCATCAAAACGCGATTGTTTCTCCAATAAAATCGCAATTTTCAATTGAATTTTAGGATCATTAGGCTCGGAGCGTTCCACTTGCTTGAGGAGTTGGGTACTGCCCTCTAAATCCCCTTGAAAAAGTAAAGCGCTGGCTAACTGTAAGCGCAATTCATTATTAGCGGGAAATTTTTTCAGGGATTTTCGCAGAAAGTCCGCCGCCTCCGCAGTTTTTTCTCCATCTAATAAAGCTTTACCCATAATTTCATGAGCTTGCTGATTATTAGGATCAAGACTGACCACCCATTGATAAACATCTGCGGCTTTTTGATATTCTTTCTGACGCAATAAAACCACGCCGAGGGCGATATAGTGATTAACACTTTTCGGCTGTAATCGAATCGCGTAATAGTAGGCCGTGGCCGCATTATCCAAATCACCCAGATTAGCTAGACTATAGCCGAGAGCGTGGTAAAACGCCGGATTATCTCGATCGATACCGAGAGCTTGTTGATAAGCCTTAGCCGCCGCGTCATAATCTCCCAGTAAGGTTTGTAAATAGCCGATGCCAGAAAAAATTTTGGCATTCTTATTGTCGAGACTCGCCGCTCTCTCGTATACGGAGATCGCACTGCTGTAATCTTTGGCTTGGACGAGGCTTCTGCCCTGACGCAGTAACTCCGCTACCTGTTGACGGGTATTCCGGGGAGACGACGAAGCTGTTTGTGCCGTGACGGGAGAGATATAAACGCCGCCTCCCAATAACAGGGACAGAAATAAGAGTGAAAGGGTGTGAGGAATTCGTTTCATACTATAAATTGTCTTTAGCTTCCCGGGCCACTTGTTCCACAGGATCTTGACTCAATTGAGCGAGAATCGCTCGTGCTTGTTCCCCGCCCAATCTGCCCATGGACTGTGCTAGACGATAACGCACCTGCCAATCTTCATCGCCCACTAAAGGCACTAAGCTAGAAATAGCCCTTGTATCGCCTAATTCTCCCAACGCGCTCACGGCAGCGGTTTTAACGAGGGTATTATCGGAGTTAAGAGCGTGTAGGAGTAGATCAAAGCCCCTCGGTTCACCCAATTCGCCCAAAGTGGCGATGATACTCAATTGAATTAACCAGTCGCTAGTTTGATAGTAGAGCGTCTCTAAATGGTCGTAGGCCGCTACTAATTTTAAGCCACCGATCGCATCGGCGGCAGCGGCCTTCACATCCGCTTCGGAATCGTAGAGAAGACGCTCTTGTAATAAATCTAAAGCTTTGTCGAGATCCTGTTTACCGAGAGGGTCTAATTGACTGACTGCAGCGTAGCGAACTCTGGCGTTAGTATCGATAACGAGGGGCTGAATCATCGTGAAAGCCAAGGCCGGATCTAATTGGCGTAATTGATTGATACCTTGAAGACGATCGCCATAATCAGAAGAATGAAGTAGGGTTTGAACTGACTCTGGTGAATAACTCATAGTTTGATCCACAATTATTGGTTTTCTATTTTCCCACGAGTAGTTACTAAGCTGACTTTTTTTCTCTGGATGGAGATTCTAAAACCGCTTTCGGGTAGGCGATACGCTGATGGTGGAATTGTTGCCAAACTTGCACGAAAACCTCGGCGATGATCGGTAATTCCTCCAATTTGATGCCACTTGCCGCCAATTGTTGATCTCGCCACCGGGCCTGAAAGATCTTCTTGATCATATCCGTGGCCTGTTCTTGAGTAGCATCTTTCAAAGAGCGTAAAGCCGCCTCACAGCTATCGGCTAACATAACTATTCCCGTCTCTCGTGACTGGGGAATCGGCCCGTTGTAGCAAAAATGATTTTCATCTACTATACGATTATCTAGCTTTGCCAATTGTTGAGCTTGATGATAGAAATAAGCGATCAAGAGAGTGCCTTGATGTTCGGGGATGAAGTCCCGGACAACCCTCGGCAAACCGTATTTCTTCGCCATCACCAACCCTTCGGAGACGTGTTTTTTGATGATTTCAGCGCTCGTCCAAGGATTATCGATCGCATCGTGTTTATTGGGCCCACCCATCTGATTCTCGATAAAGCCTTTCGGGTCGTGCATTTTGCCGATGTCGTGGTACAAAGTACCGGTGCGAATCAACTCCACGTTACAGTAAAGTTTTCGCCCGGCGGCTTCGGCGAGACAGGCGACGAATAGAGTATGTTGGAATGTGCCGGGGGCTTCGGTGGCCAAACGTTTCAATAAAGTACAGTTGGGGTTGGCTAATTCCACCAATCGAATCTGAGTCACTACATCAAAAATTCTTTCTAAATAAGGGGAGATACCGAGGGCGATAATACACCAGGCGATACCGGACAAGGCGAAAAGGGCGGCCGGGGGTAAGATCATATAAAAAATAGTACCCGCGGTAGCGCTCATCACCAGATAGGTAATCAAGAAGGCCCCCCCTTGTACTAAGCCCACCGCACCGCCTAATAGGGATAATTCATCGCGAGAGCGTAATTTTGCGGCCATGCAAGCCGCCAGTAATCCGCCCACAGTGCCAGCGATTAAATTACCGGTCAGGGATGGTTGACTCAAGCCCGATAAACCGGATAATAATAAGACTTGGGTCACTGCCAGGGTCGGGCCGTAAAAACTGCTGGTGAGTAAGCCCACTGCGGCTAAATTGGTGAAGGGGATATTGGCTATGTTCAATAAGGGCGGTGTGAAGCTTAATAATCCTAGAAGTAATAAGTCTCGATGTCTCAGGGGGCGATGGATTTTTCTCGCTACCAGACAGAATATGCTCACCGCCCCGGTTACTATTAATCCCGTGACGGCGAGTCCAGTCCCATTAATTTCTCGCCTACTCAATCCGTAGCCATCGAGTAACGCGAAATGGGCTTGGGTGATTTTTTCACCGCCTTTGACGATCGTGTCGTTAGTGTTGGCTGATACGATCACATCGGGTACGGCTTCCATCGCTTGGGCCGCGTATTGTTGGGTGGCTTCTTTGTCCTGTTCTAAATTGCTTTGATCTTTGAGGATTCGTTCTAGGATGCTGGCGGCTAATGGTTGGTTTTCGGCCGGTAGATTATTTTTGAGTTGCAGTGAGATCGTTTCTTTGATGTGACTCGGTGGCAAACCTGGGGGGATACCCTGCATTAAGATTCTATTTAGGGCTTCTTCGCTCGCTTTCCTCGTTACATCCCACTTCGTTTGATCCCAACTCAAACTATGGGCTACCAATCCGTAATCTAGATTTTTGAGCGTCGATGTTTGCCACATTTGAGCGTATTTCTCTCGTGCTTCCTCGAATTGGCCCACGGTGTTTTCAAACGCCGATGATGATACTCGTTGCTGATAGTTATTAATCTCTTTTAAAATATTTTCGGGAATTTTGCCCAGCACATCGCTAGAAGCTTCTGAATTAGAATAGAGGATTTTTAATTCCGTCCAGTGATTTAAATTGGCGGTAATTAGATAGGTTTGGGTTTCTAACGATAGAAAACGGGTGGGAACTATCGGAAATTGCCGACTTTCTCCACGAAACTGCTCTATTTCCCCCAACATTGCCTGAAGATTTTCTTTGATTTTTTCTGTCGCCCCTGTATTCCGTCTCAAGACGGGGATGATTCCGGTGCGGACTTTGCGCCTTAATTCTTCCGTGGTTTGTTGGTCTTTAAAACTGGCTCGATAAGGCGCTTTAATGGTCGCAGGTGCGATCGTCCCCACGGATAATTTCGGTTGATTGTAAAGGGGATACCCTACCACGCTGGTCAAGCAGGCTACCGTAAAGCCAAAAATTAAAGGTCTACGCGCTTTTAGTAGGGAAGGAGCGAACCTCTTTTTCTTGGCGGACTTGCCAGAGATAGAGGAGGGAACAAAGCTAGACATATATTAGTTTTTAACTATCTGCCAATAGCACAGTTAACAGATTATGAATGATCATGATAAACGTTATGGGTGTGTTTGATGACAATCTTAAGATTCTCTCTGCGAGATGACTTTTACCCCGCCGCGGGGTTGAATTATGCCAGGCGAGGCTACCGCCGCGTCTAACGACAATTCTCCGTACATCCCACACCAAACTCGATATAATTCCCCGGCTTGGTCAAAAAGCTTTTTGACGGTCGGATGATCTTCTATCTGCACACGCCACGATAAAGGCACACCACCAATACTATTGTATAGTCCCAAGATGGTTCCTGTGAGATAGGCGGTAAAATAACGCTCGTTTTTTCCACCCCCCGCCCGACATAAACAGAGCCGCACATCATCTGGAGTCAATATAAACCCGTATAGGGCTAACATAACTTCCACCTGTTTTAATTTCAGCTTTAATAGTTTTTTACAGCCGGTTTTATAGCTACACCCGCTCTCGATTAATTCTTTAATTAATAATAAATTGTTACATTTGCCATCTATATTATTCAATAGCGATGTCAATATCTCTTTCGGGTTAACTTGCTCCAGCAAGATAAAACTCAATACCGATCCCCAGAGCAATCCTATTTCTTGAACTTCGGCGCAAATGTGAGAGCTATTGCCCATAATTATTAATTGTTGTCGCCAATAACTCGGCTGGTCGTGCCAACGTAAAATTAAGGGGAAAATACTCAATATATATTCCTGTTCGGAAACTATTAAAATATTATTTTCTGGGCGCTCGGCACACAAATTATTTAGCCATTTTTGCACGAATTGAGTGTGAGGGATAAGACCATAATTTAAGTAGTCTCGCCCGGTGCTAACCTGTAAAGACTCCCCTAAAAAGCCGCCGAGTAATCCTCCTTGAAAACATTTCCATCTGGGGTAACGCATAAATATCCGCTAATCTAGTTCGCCGTGTAGGTAACTTCTTCTACTTTACCAGGTTCTCCTAATTGTTTGGCCTTGGCGCGATTGACGGCTACATATATACCACCGGCGTTACCTGCTCTCACGGTCACTTCTTTATCGGCCTGCCAGCTACGGCGGGTTCCTTGAGGGAGAACACCTTCAAAATCGGTTTTGCCATCTACCACCACCTTCAACCAGCAGTCATCCTTGACTTTTATATCTACCACTACCTGTTTTGATTCTTGAGAAGATACGGGAATGTCATTAACAGGTTTAGCGATTTTAGTAGGATGATTAACAGTGGATGATTTTGGCAAGTTTATAGGCGGTAAATTATTTACTTCTAAAGTTGACTTTTGTAATGCGTTCGAGAGAAATTGGATCGAAAAAGCTACTAACAATATATAGAGAAAATATAGGTGTATGGGACGTAACTGTAAAACCGGCCAGCGAACTAAAAAATTATTTTTATTCTGAGAAACGAATTTTTCCGTGGGGAATTGACTAGAGAACTTACCGCCATCTAGACCTAAAACATCGGCGTATTGTTTGATGAGCCAGCGAATGTAGATGGGTTCTGGAAGTTCTTCCATGCGCCCGGATTCGATCGCTTTGACGAGGCGAAGGGGGATCAGGGTTTGCCGCGAGATTTGTTCTTGAGAGATCTCTTTACCTGTGCGAATTTCCAATAAACGGCTACCTAGTTCTTGGAGTATTTCTTGTTGTAGTTGTTGGGGAGCGACGGGCTTTTTCTTGCGAAACATAGTGACTGAGTTAATTCAGCTATTTTCCGGTTACTAAATTTACCTGTTTTTGAATAAAGTTCACCTCCTTAGCAGTCAGTGAACGATAATTACCCGCGGGTAAAGGTGTTTCATTTTCAGGATGTAATTCTATAAGACCTATAGCACTACGGTGAAGTTTCAACACTTGGTGTCCTAATTGTTGAACTACTCGTCTGATCTGACGATTTCGCCCTTCCATTAATATCACTTCTAGTAGTGTTTTGTGAGGAGTTTGTTCCATTACCCTAACTTGGGCGGGTAATGTGGACTTACCCATAAGCATAACGCCTTTTCTCCACTCTTGAAGCATATTGTCCGCGGGTTTACCTTCTATCCATACCTGATATGTCTTCGGTACGTGATAGCGGGGATGGGTGAAGCCTAGGGTTATGTCGCCATCATTGGTTACTAATAACGCCCCCGTGCTATTAAAGTCCAAGCGACCCACCGGATGTAAGCCCTGGCCCCGGGCTAAGTTAGAAGGCAGAAGATCGAGGACGGTAGGGCGACCTTGAGGGTCGAAACAACTGGAAATCACCCCTTGGGGCTTATGGAGTAATATACAGAGAGATGGGGGACGATCGCAGGGGTTAACCCGATCGCCGTCTACTTCTATACAGTCGTTCGATGGCTCGGCTCGATCCCCCAAGACCGCAGTGATCCCGTTTACTTTCACCCTACCTTCTCGGATCATCTCTTCTGCCTCTCGGCGTGAGGCTATGCCCCACCCGGAGAGAATTTTCTGCAATCGATCGGCCATTGAATAATTATCTGACAACCCTTATTAGATTATAGAGTAGCTAGAAGTGAGCATCTAAATTTTACTCTTTTCTTTTCTCACCACTCTGTACTGTGTTTTCCCTAATGATGTATTTGCTGTTCCAAGATTTGCCGTTGTTGAGGATTGAGATGGGGGGCATCCCCCAAATAACAATAGGGGCAACGGAAACTCAGGGGAGTTTCTAGATGATGATTTTCTAAGAATTTGCCATCGCTTAGTACCTCTCCCGTGGGCCCTTCCCTGACCACTTGACCCTGACTGAGAATAACGGTACGATCGCACAAATCCAACGCCATATCGAGATCGTGAGTAGCGATGATTTGAGTCTGGGGCAGGGTTTGTAACAGGTTGATCAATTGCCGACGAGAGCGCGGATCGAGTTGGGCCGTGGGTTCATCGAAAACTAATACCTGCGGTTGCATGGCTAAAACCCCGGCGATGGCCACGCGTTTTTTCTCGCCCCCGGATAGATTATTACTGTTGCGTTTGCCGTAAATTTCCGGGTCGAGACCGACGGCCCAGAGGGCATGACTACATCGGTGACTGAGATCGTGCCCACTAATCCCCTGATTCATCGGCCCGAAGCACACATCCTCCCATACGGTGGGCATGAATAGCTGATCGTCGGGATTTTGGAAAACCAGCCCCACAAAATTACGGATAGAAGTCAAATTATCGATCGTAACGGGCAGTGACCCGATCTCAACTATTCCTTTTTGAGGTGGTATAATCCCGTTCAAGTGTAGTAATAAAGTGGATTTCCCGGAACCGTTAGCCCCCACTAAAGCGACTCTCTCGCAGGCTTTCACGTTTAAATTGATACCTTTTAAAGCTTGAGTACCGTCGGGATAGGAGTATTGTAGATTATCTATAAGAATCGGATTATGGTGCATTATATCTCCAGTGAATCAACTGCCCCACGATCACGAGGGTTGAGGTTAGCCCAATCCCCAAGTAGTCTCTTCGGGTTTCGGGGTTTTGTTTCTGTACGGGGGGGATGCCGTTGTAACCCCTGGCTAACATGGCTTGATGAATACGATCGCCCCTTTCATAAGTACGGATGAACAGGGATCCGATCATATTGCCGATCACCAAACGGTGCCAGTTTCTCCGACTGGTTAAATTTCTCGACAGGGCGGCGCGGCGCATGGCGTTAAATTCATCGATCAACACCGTCAGGTAGTGATACATGGAGTGGAGGATGGCCACCAGCAGGGGGGGCATTTTTAAATCGGCCAGGGCGTTGAGTAACATCGTCGCCGGTGTGGTTAGAACCAGCAGATTTAGCATTAGTAATGATAGGAAGGCTTTCGTAAAAACGCTACCCAAGACGATCAACCCCGTATCGGTAATCTTGAACCATCCCCAAGACCACAGAGTTTGTCCGGCCCCGTTAAATAGTGTCCCCAATAAGACCACGCTGATAAATGTAAATTCGACAGCCACCCGACGGATCAACACGGATAAAGTCAAATGACTGATAGAGATCAATGCTAATAATCCGCCCGCGTACACCGCCCATGTACGAAAATGTCCGTTAGGGGTGAGGGCGGTGGCGAAGACGAACAAGAGGGCGCAGATCACGCGGCTTCTCGCGGTGAGACTATGCCAAGGGCTAGATACGTTACTATCTTTATCGAGTTGGAAAGCGGAAATATGAAACAGCATCTAGAGGCTTTCGGAAGGGTCTTGAGGGTCGGTGTTTTTAGATTTGCCCGTGGCCATTTTGCCTATGCCCCAGGCGATGCCGAAAGTGGCTAATGTGCCGAGTAATCCGGCCAAGGGGGTGGCCACTCCCTCTGGAACTCCCCGCAGAGCGTAACCATCGAAGATATGAGCGAAGGGTAATTTAGTAGCGAGGGGCTTCTCCGCTTCTTTGTGGTGGAATTTCAAGTCTTGGGAAACTCGATCGAGTCCATCGGGGTTGGTGGAGGCGAAAGGGGAGAGGAAAACAGCCACGGCTAGG
Source organism: Chlorogloea purpurea SAG 13.99 (assembly GCA_016903695.1). Classification (GTDB taxonomy): domain Bacteria; phylum Cyanobacteriota; class Cyanobacteriia; order Cyanobacteriales; family Microcystaceae; genus Chroococcopsis; species Chroococcopsis gigantea_A. The sequence continues at coordinate 30,309 of JADQBB010000029.1, read as the reverse complement.
GCTGCACCTAATCCTGAGAGGATAAAGATTCTATTATTACGATTCATGATATTAATGGATACCGTAAGAGGGATCGGTGAGGGAAGATTTTTTTCTGGGCGGTTCATAGATCAAGTCGGGGCGAGTGCGCCAGATGTAACTCACCGCTAAAACCGTAATGATGGCTTCACCGATACCGATGATTATGTGCCACCCCACCATCGCCGTGATTACTACACTCAAGGGTACAGTACCCGATAAGGCCAGTTCGATCGCGCACACGAGAGAAGCTACCACCACGCTCGTCCAGGCGGAAACTGCAACCGCTATGGCCATACTGCGCCAGTTACTCAATCCTAAAGCTTTGCGGATTATTCTGTAGAGATAATAGCCGCCGAAAGTACCGATCAACCCCATATTAAAGATATTGGCTCCCAATACGGTCAAACCTCCGTCTTGAAATAGGAAACCTTGAACGATGAATACTACCGTCATTACTAATGAGCCTGCCCATGGGCCTAGTAACACCCCCGCTAAGGTGCCGCCTAAAAGGTGGCCGGAAGTGCCTCCAGGGATGGGAAAGTTAATCATCTGGGCAGCGAAGATGAAAGCGGCACAAACTCCCATTAATGGGACGGTTTTTTCTTTGTACCTGGCTTGTACCTTATTTAAGGATACGGCGATCAAACCGATGGAAATAACCCAAGTAACTAGGCTGACTGGTAAACTTAAAAAGCCATCTGGCACGTGCATGGCTAGATAGGGCGTGAACAGAGTGAGTGCCACCATCTGTGTCTCCTTAAAGAAAGCGTTGTGGAAAAGTCTATTGTCAGTAGACAATTAATCACTTTAAGTTACAATCCCCCCGGTAGGGATCTAATCCTCTAAAAGGCTTAATATTTTCTGTAATTTGGGCTAGAGAGTCCAAAACTTAAATTATTCTGAAAATATCCAAGTTTTAGATCATTTTATGCCTGTTAAGCTAAAGGGCCTAACCTCGCTAATTTTTACCTTCACCAATTGACCCCGTAACTCATTAATATCGCCGTCAAAGAAGGTTAAGCGATTACCCCTGGTGCGCCCCATAACTTGACCGGGATTTTTGGGGTTCTGTTCTTCTACTAATATTTCTTCGTATCTGCCTAAATAGCGCCCAGAACGCTCGGCCGCCTTGATACTGACCAGATGATTCAATCTCTGCAAGCGATCGTTTTTCTCGAATTCGCTGATTTGATTATCCCATAATGCAGCGGGTGTCCCTGGGCGGGGTGAATAAGCTGCGGTATTAAGGCTATCGAAACCTATATCATCGACAAGTTTCAAGGTATTCTCGAACTGGGCTTCGGTTTCGCCAGGGAATCCGACGATCGCATCGGCGCTGATGGAAGCATCGGGCATATATTCCCGCACTTTATCGATGATCTGCCGGTAACGTTCGTGAGTGTAACCCCGCTTCATGGCTTTGAGTAACTCATTATCTCCCGATTGGAAGGGTATGTGAAAATGTTCGCAAACCTGGGGAATTTCCAAGCAGGCTTTGATCAGTCTCTCCGTAAAGTAGCGGGGGTGACTGGTGGCGAAACGGATTCTTTCTATCCCCGGCACATCGGCCACGTAATACAGTAAATCCGTCAGGGTGTGTAGATGTCTCCCCGTCTCGGTAACGCCTGGTAAATCCCGCCCGTAAGCGTCGATATTTTGACCCAGTAGGGTGATTTCTTTATACCCTTGTTGTCCTAATGATTCAATTTCTGCCCTGATGGCTTCCGGGGTGCGGGATTGTTCCACCCCTCGCACTCCAGGGACAACGCAATAGGTACAGCGTTCGTTACACCCGTAGATCACGTTAACCCACGCGGTGATAGAACTATCGCGGCGGGGTTTGGTGATGTCCTCCATGATGTGGACGGGTTCGGTGGCCACCACCTGGGCCCCGTTATATACTTCCTGTAGCAAGTCTTGGAGGCGGTTAGCGTGTTGCGGCCCCATGACCAGATCTAATTCCGGCACGCGTCTCAATAATTTTTCCCCTTCCTGCTGGGCGACACAACCGGCCACGATCAAGGTTAAATCGGGGTTTTCCTGTTTCCGTTTCGCTTGTCTGCCGAGGTAGGAGTAAACTTTCTGTTCGGCGTTGTCTCTGATGGTACAAGTATTATAGAGGATCAGGTCGGCTTCGTTAGGGTCTTCCGACCAAGCGTAGCCCATATCCTCTAAAATACCGGCCATGCGCTCGGAGTCAGCTTTGTTCATCTGACAGCCAAAGGTGGTGATGTGATAGAGGGGGTGCGATCGGGTCATGGTAAAGCTACAATTTTTATATCCAATCTCTAATTATATCGCACCTACTTCATGGCTTAAGAATTTTCCAAGTTGTCCCTTTCCGCAGGCGAGGTGGGAGCCACTATATCGGGCAGGGGGCGCTGTAGTTTATATATCCATACCAGTCCGAATATACCAAGGAGAATACAGACTAGACTTACTATCTGGGCTATCCTTAACGGCCCTAACATAAGGCTATCGGTTCTCAATCCCTCGATCCAAACTCTACCCAAGCTGTAGGCGATAAAATATATCAGGGTTAATGTACCGGTTTTTAATTTTTTTGGATGTTTTAAGCCCCAGAAAAATAAACTTAATAGCAGTATTAATACACCGAAGTTCCATAGGGATTCATACAGGAAGGTGGGGTGAAAAAAATCGGTGGCGATGTATTGAATCGGTCTATTAGCGGGCGGGATGAATAATTTCCAAGGTAGATTGGTGGGCCCGCCGAAGGCTTCCGAATTGAAGAAGTTTCCCCAACGACCGATCGTCTGCCCGAGAGCGAGGGATGGTACTACTAGATCTATTAATAGCCAGATGGAAACTGCATTGATGCGAGCGAAGATTAACGCGGCTAATATCCCGCCGATGATCGCCCCGTGAATGGCGATGCCCCCTTTCCAGATAGCGATAATATCCCCCGGATGTTGGGCGTATTCCGGCCATTGAAATAGCACGTAGTAGATACGGGCGGCGGGAATAGCACCGATAACCAACCATACCGCTAGGTCGGCGATCAAATCGGGATCGACATTGCGGCGCTTGGCGAGATATTGGGACAGGGTGACACCGAGTAGAACTGCCATAGCGATTAAAAATCCATACCAGCGCACGGAAATCGGCCCCGCCTCGAACATGATCGGCCCCGGTGACTCGAAGAAGAATCCTAATAGCATGACTATATGTGTAAAAATTTTTACTCTATTATGTTATCTTATGCTATGATTAAAGATGGCTGAAAAAAACAAGCGGATGTGGCGGAATTGGTAGACGCGCTAGATTTAGGTTCTAGTATCACTGATGTAAGAGTTCGAGTCTCTTCATCCGCATTAGTTAGGGTGGGATAATTATTATTTTATCCGGCCCGATCGCATGATCCCTACCACCAACCACAAGCCGATAAAACTCGCCGCAGCGAAGAGGACATTACTGATAATAAATAACTGTCGCGTACTGGCGTTAGCGGAAATAATCGCCGCCCCCATGATCATCGAGCCGATTATGACGCTGAAAGAAAGACGATTGGCAGAATTATCGACGCTACGGCGCAGAGGTTCTATATCCCGCATTCTTAAATTAAGATGCAAAGTTTCTGAGGTCAAACCATCTAGTAATACTTCCACTTGACGGGGCGATTTCAAGGAAAAAGATTTCAAATCTAAAACGGTTCTCAATGTACTTTGTAGAGGGGTATCACCGATAAACTGAGCCTGAAAAATATCCGTCATCAACGGTTTAACTTCCGCCAGAATATTAACTTCCGGGTTGAATTTGCGCGCCACTCCCTCTAAGTTAGCCAAACTCTTAGCGTATAATCCTAAATTTCCTGGCAATTTTAGTTTGTTCCGGCGGGCTAATTGCAGAAGCTCATAAACTATCTCGCTGAAGTTAAGACTGGCGAGATTGAGATTATAGTATTTACGAAACATCCTCTCGTAATCCACTTCTAACTGTACCAGATTGATCGGCTGTACCGATTCCGATAATCTCAGGGTTAATTGACTACATCTCTGGGAATCTAAATCTACTATGGCCAGTAATAATTCCGTTAGAATTTTTTGGGTGCGGGGATCTAAATGACCCACCATACCACAATCGATTAAAGCTACTTTGCCATCGTGAAGATAGAAAATATTACCGGGGTGCGGGTCAGCGTGGAAGAAGCCGTCGAGATACATCTGTTGGAAAAAAGAGCGAAATAACATTTTCGTGATGTGTTCTTTTCTTTCTTGAACCGTTGATGTACCGATCGGCAGTGATATGTCTGCGGTTAAAATTTGTTTTCCATAAAGCCATTCTAGAACTAACATTTTCGAGCTGGTATATTCCCAGTACACTTTAGGAATGACTAATTCCTTCGGTTCTTTCCAGCGACCATTGAGCATATTTTGGCGCAATTGATCTGTATATTTTCCCTCTAGAGTGAAGTCTAATTCGGCAATTACCGCCTTGGTAAAATCGTCGGCTAGTTTGGCTACATCGTAAGTTTGTCCGAATTCTGTTAAAGAGACTAAATCAGCGATAACTTTAATCAAACTACTATCTTGGGCGACTATTTTATCGATGCCGGGGCGTTGAACTTTCAGGGCTACTTCTTCCCCGGTTAATAGTGTGGCTTGATGAATTTGACCGATCGAACCCGCTGCCACCGGTTGGGGATTAATATATTTGAATACTCCCTCGATCGGTTGATTTAATTGTTCGATAATTAATGCTTCTATATCCGTCCAAGCAACGGGGGGAACTTGAGCCTGTAGGGCGGTGAGAGCCTCTATATAACTAGGTGGTAATAAGTCGGGACGGGTGCTTAATAACTGTCCTAACTTCACATAAAAGGGGCCGAGTTCTACTAAAATTTTTCTCAAAACTTCCGGCGTGGGTATTTGAGGATTATCGGCTTTTCCTAAAGTCAATAATCCTTTCATATAGTCCCAACCATTACTGAGGACTACTTCTGCTATTTCTTTCTGTCTTAAGCTAGTTTGAGGGAGAGAGAACACGGCGGGTTAAATAAAACGGGGATAAAAGTTGGACTGTGGTTCTGGAAAGACTTTAGCCCAACTTCTTTCATTATAATAAAGTTTCTAATTGAGGATTATCCTGCAAAAGTTTGAGAACTTTTTTGATGTCTTGAGTTCGCTCTTTATGAACTACTAGGGTGGCTTTACCATCCCGCACGATCACCACATCTTCCAAGCCGATAGTGACGATCACTTCATCCTCATCGCTACTATAAAGTATCGAGCCGGTGGTGTCTAACCCCACATGAAGAGCTAACTCTACATTACCATTTTTGGTCTCTACTAACCTTTCCAAGGCATTCCAATCACCGAGGTCATCCCAGCCGAATTTTGCCGGTAACACGTAGGCTAAACTCGTTTTTTCCATGAGAGTATAGTCGATGCTTTTCTTTTCCAAACCTGGATAGGCATCAACGCCCTTGTCCAAGAGAGAATTAATTAAATCGGGGGCGTAGTTTTTTAACTCTCCCAACACCACCGAGGCCCGAAAGATAAACATCCCGCTATTCCAACTGAAACGCCCCGTAGACAGGAAAGTTCCGGCCGTATCCCGATCGGGTTTCTCGGTGAAACGACTGACTTTATACACGGGTAATCCCTCGTATTGAGCTACGCTTTCCCCTTGTTCTATATATCCGTAACCCGTGGAAGGATAATCGGGTTCGATGCCGAGGGTAACGATCGCATTCTCGGTTATCGCCACTGCCACCGCCGCCCTTAAAGTGGTCTCGTAGGCATTTTGATCGCCTATCCAATGATCGGCGGGGAAAAAACCCACCACTGCATCGTCACCGTGTTTCTTCGCCACTTCGATCGTACCCCAGGCCACTGCGGGGGCCGTATCTTTCCCGGACGGCTCCACCAAGAGATTAGACGCGGGTAAATCCGGTAATTGTTCCCTGACTCCCGCGGCGATAGGGGCGGAGGTGATAACCCAGAGGTTTTCCCACCCCCCCGCAACGGCTAAAAGACGATCGGCCGTTGCCTGTAAGAGACTCCTGCCGCTACCATCTAAACAGAGAAATTGTTTGGGACGACTGCGGCGACTGAGGGGCCAGAATCTCTCACCTTTACCACCGGCTAAGATCACGGGTATTAGGGGCTGACTCATAAAATGTTCACGTTGATAATTTGAATCGATTTTACTATTGATTTTTTCGATAAAGTGAAGTGAGGACAAAAACCCAAGAAGATTTATGCACAAAATTCCCGTTACTGTTATCACCGGATTTCTCGGCGCTGGTAAAACCACTCTCATCCGCCATCTCTTGCAAAATAATGGCGGCAGACGTATAGCGGTGGTCGTCAACGAATTTGGGGAAGTGGGCATCGATGGGGATTTACTGAAAAATTGTCTCGTCTGTGATGAAGATGAAAACCCCGCCGACTCGATTATCGAACTGGCTAACGGCTGTTTATGCTGTACCGTACAGGAAGAGTTTTTACCCACGATGGAACAGTTATTACAGCGCCGGGATAAAATCGATTGTATGCTGATCGAAACCTCCGGGTTAGCTTTACCGAAACCGTTAGTGCAGGCGTTTCGCTGGCCGGAAATCCGCAACGGGGCCACGGTGGATGGAGTTGTCACCGTGGTCGATTGTCACGCTTTAGCCCACGGGCAATTAGTGGGGGATTTGGGGGCACTGGAGGCCCAAAGACGGGCTGATGATAGTTTAGAGCATGAAACGCCCATAGAAGAGTTATTCGAGGATCAATTGGCCTGCGCCGATCTTGTACTACTGACGAAAACCGATTTAGTGGATGAAGCCGGTTTGAATAAGGTGATTGGCTGGTTGAAAGAAGAATTGCGCCCAGGCGTGAAGATCGTACCCTGTCGGGATGGGGAGATTAGCCCCGACCTGTTGTTAGGATTTAACGCTGCGGTGGAAGATGATTTAGATAGTCGCCCTAGTCATCACGATTTCGAGGAAGACCACGACCACGATGATGATATTAACTCGGTGGGCATAGTGATCGATCGATCTTTCGATGCCGTCAATCTCACCCAACGTTTACAGGAATTAGTGAAAAATACGGAAATCTATCGGGTTAAAGGTTTCGTTCATGTAGCGGGTAAGCCGATGCGGATGGTGATTCAAGGCGTGGGTAGTCGTTTCGATTCGTTTTTTGATCGACCCTGGCGTTCTGATGAAACCCGTCAGACTAAACTGGTGTTCATCGGTCGGTCTTTACGATCAGAAACCATAGAAGCGGCTTTAAATTAAATTTCCCATGTTGCCACTTTAACTTTACTTGAATGAGCGCGAGGTAAATATGATTACGCAAAATATGGTAAAACCCTCTTCTTGGGTAGATGCAGGAGTGGAAATAAGTAAAGTTAGACAGCTTTATTTATTCAAATTCAGTGAGGAACTTCAAGAACGCTTAGACGAACTTCTAGTAAAAAATAGAGCCGCAATTCTCACTTCAGAAGAAGTAGCAGAATTGGCGGGAATTTTAGAGCTTAATCAAATTTTTACTCTACTTAACGCCAAAATAATCGCCGAATCTAAATGATTCATAAAAATCCTCCTGATGAAGATCCTAAACAATATTTAGAACCATGATCCCCCTTGAAGCAAGGGGGATCATGAGGAGTTAATTAAATCGCCTCTAGATCTTTTTCGCCGGTACGAATCCTGACTATTTGTTGTACTGGAGAAACGAAGATTTTGCCGTCACCGATTTCGCCGGTGCGGGCGGCGGAGATGAGTTTATCCACCACCATATCCACTTGATTGTCTTCTACTACGATCTCGATCTTGAGCTTTTGTAGAAACTCTACAGTGTATTCTGAACCTCGATAACGCTCGGTTTGACCTTTTTGCCGCCCGAAGCCTCTCACTTCAGAAACGGTCATCCCGACGATTCCGGCATTCACCAGGGCGATTTTCACTTCATCTAGTTTGAAGGGACGGATAATGGCTTCTATTTTTTTCAACTTTGTATCTCCTCTCTGTAGGGTTATAAAACTAGGCTGCCATCTTCAACCGATTCTTGAACAGAAATCTTTGTGAAAACAGACTGCTTTAGGAACGTATGAAACTATAGATTTTCTGTGTTGTCAACTGTGCCAAGCTTTGAGATGATAAACGATCGAACTTCCTCACCTCTCGATCGATCTCTACCTGTAAGCCTGTCATCGAATCCTCACCTAGAGAAATTAAAAACTCCAGTCGAAACAGTTCCGACCATTGCCCCAATTCTCTTAAGATCGTCTCGATGCTGCTCACATAAATACTATCCCCTTGATACCATTTGCCCGTTACTCCCTCTTTCTCGTCCAATCCTAGATGGACGATCAGAGAAGCTTTATCAAAGAGGGCGTTAGCCACGGGTCTAACTTCTTCTTGCAGTTGTAATCCCTCCCGCCGACTGAGGTATCTTAATTTCTCTAGCTTCTCGTATCGCGCGGTGGGGGCGGGGGGAAATTGTCCCCAATCGAGGGCGATGGTGATGAGGTAGGTTTGCAGGAGGAGATGACCTAATTTTTCGGCTTTGGTGGCGAGATAATTGGAGTTGTAGTCGTTGGCTTCGATCAACAGGGGAACTCGATCGACCACTTCCAGACCATAGCCTTTCAATCCGGCTATCTTGCGGGGGTTATTAGTGATCAGGCGAATTTTCTTAATGCCCAGATCGTTGAGCATTTGCGCCCCCATACCATAATCGCGCAGATCGGCGGCAAAACCGAGGCGTTCGTTAGCCTCTACGGTATCCAACCCCATATCCTGTAGGGAGTAGGCTTTTAGCTTGTTAATCAAGCCAATACCCCGCCCTTCCTGACGCAGATAGACCACTACCCCCATACCGTGGGCCGCGATCATTTTCAGGGCCGCTTGTAGTTGCATCCGACAGTCACAGCGCAATGAGCCTAACGCGTCACCCGTGAGACACTCTGAGTGCATCCGTACCATCACGGGTTTATCTCCGAATTGAGAGAGCTCACCCTTGACGATGGCGATATGATCGGAGTTATCGAGTAGATTACGATAGGCGTACAGTTGAAAAGTACCGAATTGACTGGGGAATTCACAAACGGTCTCTCGATGAACGAAACGATCGTATTTCAGCCGATAACTGATAAGGTCGGCGATGCTGATCAGTTTCAAGCCGTATTGTTGAGAGTAGCGGGATAACTGAGGTAAACGAGCCATAGAGCCGTCAGGATTTTGAATTTCACAAATAACCCCCGCCGGATACAAGCCCGCCAATCTGGCTAAATCTACAGCCGCCTCCGTATGTCCGGCCCTTTTCAATACGCCGCCCGCTTTAGCGCGGATGGGAAAAATATGACCGGGGCGGGTGAGGTCTTCCGGCTTGGTAGCGGGATTGATGGCGATTTGAATCGTTCTCGCCCTGTCCTCGGCGGATATACCGGTTTTAACCCCCCAGTGGGGGGCTGCGTCGATACTGACGGTGAAGGCGGTTTGATTACTATCGGTGTTTTTCGTTACCATCAGGGGCAGATCTAACACGTCCAGTCTCTCCCCGGTCATAGCGAGACAGATTAATCCCCTGGCCTGTACGGCCATGAAATTGATCATATCCGGGGTGGCGAATTGGGCGGCACAGATCAGATCGCCTTCGTTTTCCCTGTTTTCGTCGTCTACCACTACGATCGATTTTCCCGCTTTAATATCGGCTAAGGCGGCATCGATGGAGTCAAATGCGATTGAGGTGTTATCCACTATGATTGAAGGGCACAATAGGCGCTCTCGATGAAACGCTTTCCATCTATGATTGTAGCGGGTTTAGCTTCTGGACATAATTTAGTGAAAAAATTTCGCTTTCATGTTTAGATTAAGTATTAAAATTCTGCTTTGTCAGGGCGAGTCGAAATTAAAAACTATTTAGGAACAATTGTTATATGACATCGGTAGAGCCAATTTCTGTGGGCATTGTGGGCGCTTCAGGTTACGGCGGGGTGCAGTTAGTCCGTCTCCTGATGGAACATCCCAAGGTGAAAATTAGTTATCTGGGGGGCGATAGCAGCGCCGGGAAACCCTATAGTGACCTGTATCCCCATCTGGGTCACATTGGGGATCTCACCGTGGAGGCGATCGATCTCGATGTGATCGCGGCTCGTTGCCAGGTGGTGTTTCTGGGATTGCCCAATGGCATCGCCTGTGATCTGGCACCTGGCTTGATCGATCGGGGGGTGAAGGTTCTCGATCTTTCGGCGGATTACCGGTTTAAGAATTTAGACACCTATACCTCTTGGTATCAAAAGGCGAGGGAAGACCGGGGCATAGCGGCTACGGCCGTTTACGGTTTACCGGAGTTGTATAGGGAATCGATCAAAACCGCCCAATTGATCGGTTGTCCCGGTTGTTATCCCACCGCTAGTTTATTGGCGATTTCTCCCCTCCTGAAACAGGGTTTAGTCGTACCGGAAACTTTGATCGTCGATGCTAAGTCCGGCACTTCCGGCGGCGGCAGACAGGCGAAAATTAATATGTTACTGGCGGAGGCGGATGGCTCTCTGGGCGCTTACGGTGTGGGCAAGCATCGCCATACCCCTGAAATAGAAGAGGTTTGTAGTGATCTGGCCAGTCACGAAGTGAGAATTCAGTTTACCCCCCACCTCATCCCGATGGTGCGCGGTATTCTCTCTACAGTCTACGCTACCCTTAGAGATCCTAATCTGGTGAGAGAGGATCTGCTCACGATTTATAATGCTTTTTACCGCGCCAGTCCTTTCGTTAAGGTGTTACCAGGTGGGGTTTATCCTCAGACCAAGTGGGCTTGCGGTACTAATTTGTGTTATCTATCTGTGGAAGTCGATCCGCGTACCGATCGGGTGATCGTCCTCTCGGCGATCGATAATTTAGTTAAGGGCCAATCGGGACAAGCCGTCCAATGTCTTAACTTGATGATGGGTTGGGAAGAAACCCTCGGTTTACCCCAGTTGTGTTTTTATCCTTAAATTTGGGTACTCTCTTACTAAGAGAGTACTTAAGTAGGATATTAGTGAAATCATGGATATAAGCTTACTGAGAATCTGGGCGATCGCCGCTAACGGTTTTCGAGAAGTGATCCGCGATCGGGTTCTTTATTTTATCGGGTTTTTCGCCTTGTTAATAAGCGCCGCCCTGCGTTTTCTGCCCCAAGTTTCTTTGGGCACTCATCAAAAAATCTTTATCGATCTAGCCTTGAGCGCTGTGGCTATATTAGGGGCGATAGTGGCGATTTTCGTAGGAACGGGGCTGATCAATAAGGAAATTGAAAAACGCACCGTTTTAGTTCTCATACCCAAGCCGCTGAGTAAAGCCGAATTCATCCTCGGTAAACACTTCGGCTTATGCGGGGTGTTAGGGGTGATGCTGACGGCGATGACGGTGATTTTTTTCCTGCTACTAACCGTATCAAAATATAGTTACCAACCTTTCCCTTTAGTGGTGGCGATGATCTATCTGGGTCTAGAGTTAGCTTTATTGACAGCCGTGGCGATGATGTTCGGTGTTTTTACTAGTTCCCTCCTCGCTACTCTATTAAGTTTCGGAGTTTACTTGATTGGCCACATCAGTAAAGATATGATTCAGTTAGGAATTTTGAGTAAAAATCCCACGATTGAATTGCTCACGCAAAATCTTTACCTGATTTTACCGGATCTGGAAAGATTTAACCTTCGTAACGAGTACGCTCCTTATGGACTACTACCACCAGGTGAAGTTTTATTAAATAATGCTGTTTATGGTCTGATATACACGAGTTTGCTATTGGGAATAACGATCGTAATTTTTTCCCGCCGACAATTTTGACCACATATCGCAAAAAACTGGATGAATTTAGTGAGAATTTGCGATAGCATAAATAGTATCTACACGCCCCTATCTTTAGTAGTAGGTAATTAAATCGAGTGAGACCAATTCGAGTACATCAGTCAGAAGTAATTCATGTTGAACCTAAAATTCGGTGCATAGATAATAATCATTTCCAGTATGAATGGTTACAAAAACTGACATCATTACTCAAAAATAGTCTCAATATTAGTTTCAGTTTAATTTTGAATATCAACCAAGAGGACGAAAAAAGGGTTTATTATTGTGTCCCTTCCCTAGATATTAATGATGACCTTGCTGATTTGAGCGTGGAAATAAGCTATTCTTATGGCAAGCTCTTAAAAAGGGGAGAAGGAATCATTATTCGCGGTGATGAGGTCAATTTACCCAGGTCAACAGGGGAAATAGTTCATAATTACGAAATATATTCAATCCTGATCACGACAATTCCCCTATCCGATACATCATCGGGTATTTTATGCTTATATAACTGCGAACGAGAGGTTTATTGGGCGCAGAGAGACATCAATTTTATTCATAATTTAATCGAACAAGCTTATCAATTATACCGACAGGAGAGGGCGGAGCATTATCAACAATTAATCAACGAAGTTATTTACTGTTTAAACTATCAAAAAATTAGTTTAAATACCTTGGATCATATTTTGCAGAGAATCGGGGAAGTCTTTAACTGTACAGAAGTAATACTTTTAAAAATAGATAATAACGATATGGGAATTTATCGCTCTTGGCATCTTAACTACCCGCAAAATGAGTTAAGTAGCGAATGGTTCGCCTCCACTGCCGCCGATGACTGGCAATCTCCCCGACAGTGGCATAAACCGGAATCGTTAGATTGTCGATCGCCTTTTTTCGGTTCATTGGTGAGTTTACCCATATTTCCTCAAGGTACTTTTTGGGGAGCTTTGTTATTAAAAAACGAGAATTCAGAAACTAAAAAAATAGCTCAAGAAATAAAATATCTCGAACTACTATCCGAACAAATAGGTATAGTCCTTTTCCGGCTACAACAACAGGAACTAGCTATAAACGAGGATAAATTAAAAAAGATTAATGAATTTCTCTCTCATATGACCCATGAATTAAGAGCGCCCCTATCGGGTGTTCTAGGATTCGCCAAGATGTTACAAGAACAAATCTACGGCACGCTAAACGATAAACAGACTCAATATATTAACGCCATAGCTTCTTCTGGAGAACATTTATTGGCATTGGTTAACGATTTCCTCGACCTGTCAAAAATAGAAGCCAACTACGAGGAATTATTCAGGGAAAAATTACCCGTAGAAGATATTTGCCAAGCTTCCTTATCTATGGTCAGGTGTAAAGCAGAAGAACAAAAACTGGATTTAAGACTGGAGATAGCCCCGGATGTGGATTTCTGCAACGCTGATCAGCAAAGGTTAAAACAAATCCTTGTGAATCTCCTCTCCAATGCCATAAAATTTACCGAGAAGGGTTCCGTAATTCTTAAGGTGGAAAAAGTAGAACAGTATTTAGCCTTTTCCGTGATCGATACGGGTATCGGTATCCCGGAAGAAGAGCAAGAACGTCTCTTCCAGCCTTTTATACAACTCAATAATTCTCTCAGCCGCAAACATAAAGGTACAGGTTTAGGATTGGCCCTATCGAGAAGATTAGCCCTTCTTCACGGGGGAGACATCACGCTGATTTCTCAACCTGGAAAAGGCAGTTGTTTTCGCTTAAAGATTCCCCATGCCTATATCTTTTAACCCGAACCGTAGGCGTTTGGCTTCGGCGCTGTTGCCTTGTTGCTCGTATAGTTCGAGGGCGGCTTGAAAACAAACACAACTCTGGGAGAAATCACCGGCTTTTAACCAAGCTACCGCTAAATTTTGATAGGCTACCGCATAACTTGGATTCAGTTCGATCGCTTTCTCGTAGGCTTCGATCGCCCGTGGTAACTGACCGAGATTTTTAAGAGCCATACCGAGATTATAATAACCCATGGCAAAACCGGGATCGATCTTCACTACCGCCTCGTAAGCTTGGAGAGAATTTTGTAAATCGCCCAAAATTTGCAAGAGACCACCCAGATTATTATAAGCACCCAGTTTCAGTTGGGGCATGATCGGCTGTTGTAGAGCTTTCCCATAGTGTTTGATAGCCGCGTCGTAGTTCTTTTCTCTGGTGTAGGCGTTAGCCAGATGATAGTGTAATTCGTAAAGGATATGTTGATTGGCGGTATTAGCCTTCAAACCGGTTTTGAGAAGTTTGATACCTTCTTTCTCCCGGCCTGTACGTAGATACAACGCACCTAACTTATTACACACGTAAGGGTCATGGGGATTATCCCTATAAAAACCCTCCATCGCTATTCTGGCACGATCGTATTTCTTCAAAGAAGCGATCATCTCTTCGCTATATCCATAGTGGAGAATACCGATAGCCGCTATTTCCGCTACTCGCCACCGGGGTTGTTTTTTCTGGAGTAGGGCGATACTATCATCGACTATAGAGTGATAGGGACGGGTAAAATAAACTTCCTCGTGTTTGCGGAAGAGACGGGAGACAAGAGAGTAAGGCGACTGTAGCGCCCCGATTTCGTGGCGGATAAAGTTAATAACGATATTATCCTCTGCTGCCATCGCCGCCCTTATATAGGGCAATATATCGGGGCTGAGGGCTTCGTCCGCGTCCAATACCAAGACCCAATCGCCGGTAACGTATTTCAAAGCTTCGTTTCTGGCTTGGGAAAAGTGATCCTGCCAGTGGTAATGAGGTACGATCGCGCCGTAAGCTTCGGCTATTTCCACGGTGCGATCGGTTGACCCCGTATCCATCACCACCATTTCATCGACGATATTCTTGACGCTATCGAGACACTGAGGTAAGGCTTTTTCCTCATTTTTGACGATCATACAGAGGCTGAGTTTGGTCATATTCTCCCTGACGTTTTCCTTTGACACTGGGGGCAAAAATGAGATGATCTACCCCCTAATTTAACTCGCTCGATCGTCGTCCCGCAAACCCGACAGGGTTGGCCCCGACGACCGTAAACCCAAGCTATACCGCCGTAATTACCGTTAACTCCCGTTACTTGGAGAAAATCACTAAAGGTAGTGCCCCCGGCGGCGATCGCTTGCTGGAGGACTTCCTGTATTTGTAAGCGCAATTTTTCCACGGCGGGGGGTGGTAACTCACAACTAAGAGTTTCGGGACGGATACCGCCCTTAAATAGTGCCTCATCGGCGTAGATATTCCCTATCCCGGCCACTACTCTCTGATCGAGGAGGAGGGTTTTAATAGGTCGTCGGCTTTTGCCGCATTGTTGTAAGAAGTATTGAGGGGAAAAATCTTCTCCGAAAGGTTCGGGACCGAGGTTTTGTAAGCCGCCCATAACGATGAATGGATCATCTTGGACTAGCCACACCTTTCCGAAAGTGCGGGTATCGATGAATCTTAATTCTTGCCCGTCGGTAAAAAAGATTCGTAAGCGGGTATGAACCGATAGGGGTTTGTCGGCCTCTAACCATAATAATTGTCCCGTCATGCGTAGATGTACCCCCAGCCAGCCGGTGGGCTGGAGGCGGGCGAGAAGATATTTACCGCGACGAGTCCAGAGTTGGATCGAACTGCCGGTGATCTTGTCGTTAAATTCTGTTACAGAAAGAGGGTGGGCGAGTGTCCTCGATAGTAACACTTCTCCCCCCTCTATCTTTCTCCCTAGGGTTAATTGATTTAACCCCCGGCAAACCGTTTCAACTTCTGGTAATTCTGGCACAAGTAGGCCTGATTCAAGATGGAAATGAGTTTCTTATTTTATATCATGATCCCAGATTAACGGGAATTACTCACTTTTTTTCTTGGCGGGTGCGGCTTGGACTAATTCTAATTCGGTTTCTTTGAAGTTATTGGTGTTAACTCCAGAGGCGCTACCGCTTAAGCCGCTATAGTTCACAGAGTCGAAGCGAACGATCACGGGGTAGATGATGCCGCTTTTATCTACGCTGGCTACTGTACCCACGTCACCATACCAGAAGGATTCTTTCCGTTTGATTCTAACTTTTGCTCCACGTTCGATCGTAGCCATAGTTGTTTTCAGTATTATTGGTGTTTGAATAACAGGTTACATCTCGATCGTCCCGAATGGGAACGATTTCAACTTTAAGTTTTATTGCGCTTCCTGCCATTTCACGCCGACGAAGTAACCCCGTCTTCCCCACAGGTCTGTTTTCTGTCCTATCTCGTCCACTTGCAAATTGAAAGGGATCGAGGTAGACAGGTACTTTTGCGCCGATTCTCCCAAATCCGGGGCTATTTGTAGGGCTGTACCTGCGGCTACGCCTAAACCGATAAGTTGGGATAGGGGGCCTCTCGGTAAAACTATATGCGCCCCCAATACTAAGCCCGCCGTCACCATCAAAGTTACTGATACATTTGTACCGCAGCGGGGATGAATCGCCAGATTCCACTCCCCGGATTGTAACCTGATCAAGGCGCGGCGCACGGCCCTGTATAAATCTTCCCCATTGACTTGACCGTAGAGGTAAAAGCCTTTATCGGTGGAAAGTCCCCCTAAAGTGTCGTTATCGGGTTTCTCGCCCTCTTGTCGTCGGCGATAATTACGATCGGCCATCTCGCTCAATACCCATACGGTAGCGTGTTCTAGGGCGTGAACCTGACGTAACATCAATAATTCTTTTAAACCTGGAATGAATCCTAATTGTTTTAATAGTTCGCTGTCTTGATGACGGTGAGGGTTATACCAAGCATCGATAAATGTGGATTGATTCATAGTTTTTGTAAAAAGATCAAGGCGCTATACAGTTGATAAGCTGTGTCCCAGTAAGAATCTTCTCTTCTCAGTAAGCTCGATCGAGGCTCTATACCGGCGAGCCCCGTTTGAAAATCTCTAACGCTTTCGGCGAAGGGAGTGAATTCTGACCATAGGGCTAACTCTCGTTTTTGCTTTGTCAGGTTGGTGATCAGTTTCGTCCAATTTTCTCTGGCGGTGGTCTCTTCCAACAGTTGAAATTTATAAGTTTGGTCGCATAACCTGATAATACTATTATGCCTCGTTAAATGAAGATCGCACAGGTGAGCGTAGTCTAGTGTTTTAGTTTTTCTCTGCTCTTTTCCCCGGTGGTTAAATTCGATCCTCTCTTCAAATAAAGGTATTATTCCCTCTACTCCTTGATGTATCTCCCTCCAATCAAAAGTTAATTCTTTTCTAACTCCAGGCTCTTTTTCATAAATTATTTTTAACTCGTTATTGACAGAAATACACTGTTCTACTTCGTATACTCCGATATTGTTGATGCTGGCTAAACTAGTGCAGAAACAAGGTATGCCCGCCGTCTCTAATTCTCTGGCGTAAACTCTCAGTTGGGCGATCGATCCCACCTTATAAAGTTTAGGGGCCCGACTCGGTAACTGTAAGCGGGCGGTGTAGGGATCGATCCCCATGATCTCGGCGAATAGTTTGCTCAGTGCTGGTTTTTCGCTGTTGCTGACGACATTTAAAACTAGCACTCCCAATTGGTGATAATCCTCCTCCTGTTGAGCTATAGACAGGGCTTGTTCTCTGTTTTTTTGCTTGATTTGGGTTTCTTGAAAAATAATTCGCGTCAATCCTTGTCGGGCGGCGACGAGAATTTTCGAGTTGCTACTTTCTTGCAACAATTGACTATATTGTTGACGGGCCAAACCCGTTTGTTTCTGCACTTCGTTTAATTTAGCTTCGTAGAATAAGAGCCAAGGATTTGAATCTCCTCCAGTTTTTAGTTTCTGTAAAAGACTTTTCGCTAATGGATAATTTTGGTTTTCAATGGCGGCGGCGATGGCTTCTATCATAAATTTATCAGTTTAGATAAGCAGAGATAATGGACATGACAACAACGGGAGCGGTGATAGTTCTCAAAATAGTTTTACCGAGGGATACAGGTTGATAATGGCAGGAAAAAGCCATTTCTAACTCGTTTTCCGTCCATCCTCCTTCCGGGCCGATCGCCACGATAACTGTTTTGCCGATGCCTTTGTGCAACTTATGTAATAAATGCTCCCCCGATCTACGGGTAACACAAATATAACGATCGGTCTCTAAATCCTTGAGATTTGTTAAGACCGATGAAAAGAGAACCGGCTGCTCGATAATCGGAATAATCTGTCTTTCCGATTGTTCTACCGCTTCGGTGGCGATTTTCCGCCAACGCTCAACTTTATTACTACCGGGATGGTTTAAAGTTCTCTGGGTGATCAGGGGGGTAATGCGACTCACCCCTAATTCAGTGCAGGCCCTGACGAGATCATCGAAGCCGTTACCTTTGGGTAAAGCGATCTGTAGGTTGATGTAAACAGGTAATTCCCTGAATTCTTCCAAGGGGGTTAATAGATGAGCGTAGCGATCGCTGATTCGGGTTTCCCAACACTGGCCCCGGCCATCGAGGGCGATAAATCGATCGCCATCTTTGAGTCTTAAAACTCTCTGTAGATAGTGGCACTGTTCGGATGTTAAAGGGATTTTCTGTTCTATAGCTTGGTCGAAATCAAGGACGAGACGATACATATTCAAACTTTTATAGTGCTGGGTTGGTCGATGGCGGCGATGACCCGATGACATCCCGAATGGGGTTTAGCCCATTGATATTGATGTTCTAGGGGATTGCCCCAACAGAGGCCGAGATGTAATTCCTTCCAGGCCGCGTCGATTTCCGCCCATTGGACTTCGTCGATCAATTCTTCCAGGGAATCAACACTGAGAGGTCTGCGGAAGCTAACGACCAGCCAAAACTGCATATTTTGCGTCGCCCAACGCCAAAAATCGATCACCTCCGGCTTTGCCCTCATGAGGATTTCTTTATCCCCGGACACCGGGGTTAATTGATTATGAATTTCCGGGTAGCACAGGGTACGATCGTTATAACTACATTGCCGCCAAATAATGCCAGAGACCCCGTACAGTCGCTGGTATTCGTGGACTTGATTGCGAAAGTCACGGTAGGCGAAAACTTTACCGACTTTTTCTAGATCGATCGCTTTGGCCAAGGTGGGATTATCGAGGCGGTTCTCGCTCGAAAGGATGAGCCTCTCTCCTTTCCAAGTAGCCCGCATCTCTCGATCGAGGATTTCAATGAGTTGCTGTGTGGAATAGGCCATAATCTCCGAGTCTTCCCCTGCGTGAGGAGGAGAGAGTTTATTTTTTCTTACTTAAATCATAAAACCTAAAAACTTTTTTTAAACAAGCTCAACTTTAAATATTTTTTCTATCTCCAATAGTACAAACATAAAAATTTGGCAGCTATCGTTAAAGCGATTATGATGAGAATGAGATTATTTTTTCCCAAAAGAAAAACATCATCTGTCAGTGATGATGCCAACATTTCTCTGGGATTTGATTACTTATTAAATACAAATTGTCAAGGCCAAAGTATGAAAAATTTTGGTCTGATTTTTTATGAAGAAACTAACTATTAGCAAGCCACTGTTACTTAAAGTCAAGTTCGGTCAGCTTTACATAGTATAAGCCTTTCAATTTCTATTATCCACATTTTCACAGCCGAAAAAGTGACGGAATTCGCCTGAGGAGTTGATTTCGATCACAGCTAGGGGAAAAATCAATCTAATAAGCGATCAACATCTAACAAAAACACGGTCAAAGTACTATCTTTGGTAGCTAAAGCCATAACGTGGGAAGCGATCGAGAGGGTATCGGAACGACGATAGGATTCGGGTAGGATACGCAATTGAGAGAGAGGTACATCCTCTAAAGAAGGAGCGACGGCGACCCAGATACCGAAATATTCGCCGTCGCTATTAAGAGCGAGGATCAAATAGCCTTTATCCCCCGAAACTTGGGCTTGGGGGGTTTTGAACAAGCGCCGATGAAGGTCGATAACGGTGATTTCCCGATCCTCGATGGTGGTGATCCCGAAATGACTCAAACCGGTTCCTCTGACGGCGCTATAGTTCAAAACCTTTTTGACGGTGCTGACCGATAGAGCCAGGTGTAAACTGCCGATCGAGAACACCAATAACTTGACGAGACGGTCTTGTTTCGGCGTGGTGGGCGAACCCGTTAAAGCATCGTACATAAAATTTCCTCTCCCTAAACGTTAACTTCCTGCTTACGACCCGTACCGACCAAATTTTTCACTGAGGTTAAAAATTGTTGTTCGATATAAGGCTTCGTAAAGTAATCCTTGGCTCCTAACTGCATCGCCAACTGACGATGTTTATCACTGCCTCTAGAAGTGAGCATGGCCACGGGTATATGAGCTAATTCCGGTTCCCGCCGTCGTTGACCGAGGAACTCGAAACCGTTCATATTGGGCATTTCCACATCACAGATAACTAAAGCGATGTCGCTGGTTTGATGTAATTGTTCCAGTGCTTCACGACCGTCACGGGCTTGTACGACACGGTAGCCCGCTTTTTCTAGGGTTAGGGCGAGGGTACGGCGGAGGGCGGTAGAATCATCCACCACGAGAATTAAGGGAGCCTGTACGCCCACGGGGGCCGGAAGAGGTGGCTCATGAGGAGTAGCGGCCCCGGTGGATGAGTCGGCGAAAGCTTCGAGGAGGATAATGCCGTTAATCACGGGGATTAAAGTACCGTCACCGAGAATCGTACAGCCGTAACTGTAGCCCGGAGGTGCGATCGCACTCCCGAAAGGCTTAATTACCAATTCTTGCTCACTGACGAGGCGGTTCACTTCTACCGCGTACATTTGTTGGCCGTGACGCAATAGGAGGAGGGGTAAACCCCACTCATCGGGGGAAGAAACGACTTCGGCTAAAGCCTTGGTAGAGAAACTTTCCGTCAGGGGCGAGCGGTATTCGAGTAGTTGATGCAGGGGATAAATGGGGATAATGTCGTTACCGAAGTGTAGAAACCGCTGATTGTTGGAAATCTTGACCTGACCTTCCGCGGGGATGATTATTTCCTCGATCGCGTCGGAGGGTAGAGCCACCGCGGTCGAGTGACTCCCACCGGGGGCGATCAAACAAACTAACAATTTAGCGATGGTGAGGGTGAGGGGCAGACGTAAAGTGAAGGTAGCACCGCCCGCGGAGTTGGTGGCGACGGAGACGGAACCTTTGAGGGAGCGTAACTGATCCCTGACCACATCTAGACCCACGCCCCGCCCGGATAACTGGGTGACACGATCGGCAGTGGAGAATCCAGGCTCGAAGATCAACTCCGCCAGCCGCTCTCTGGACATGGTAGCCAATTTCGCCTCATTCACCAGACCGTTTTTCAGGGCGGTGGCGCTAATCTTGTCAAAATTCAAACCCTGCCCATCGTCTTTAATTTCGATGATCGTCTGATTACCCTGATGGTAGGCGTGAATTTCTATTTCTCCCGTCTCCGCCCTACCTTTTTCCCGCCGTACTTCCGGGCTTTCAATACCGTGGTCGAAGGCGTTGCGTAACAGGTGCATGAGAGGGTCGTAAAGCTTTTCTAAAGCTGCTTTATCTACCAATACACCAGTACCCGTTAACTTTAATTTCACCTGTTTACCGTAAGTGCTGGCCAGATCCCGCAAAACTCTAGGGAAACGGTTCAATACTTCCCTGAGGGGTAACATCCGCGCCCACATCAATTCATCTCGTATACTCGTTACCATCTGCCGTTGGGATTCTAGAGTTTGATTGGAGCCTCTGGCGAAGAGAACAATATCATCGACTGACTCGCCCAATTGCATCATTTCCTCTAACAATCCCGTCACCATCTCCTGTATTCCGTTATAACGATCCATTTCCAAGGCATCGAATTTAACGTCACCAGTCATTAACCCGCCCGTTTCTTTGGGGGTTTCCTCGCTGGTTCTGGCGATGGGGTTGATTAACATCTTGTCCGATAATTGTCGCAATTTATCGGTGAGGTTTTCAAAGCGTTGGAAACGGTTAAGTAACTCCTTGACGGCGGCTTGTAATTGAGAATTCTGTAAAGAGAGACTATTGCGGTTGATCGATAATTCCCCGACGAGGTTATTCATTCTCTCTAGACGGTTAAAGTCTACCCGTACCGATAAAGCCGAGGGAGCGGGGGTATTGACTTTAGCTTTATTGTCCGCAGCTGCCTCTATTTCGGGCCCTGATATATGCTCTTTAGGAGGGGTGAGGGGACGGACGGTAAAATTGTTATCGGGTAATTCTTCAACGCTTGGGAGACTTTCTAGGTCTTTGGCGATTGCGGCGATCGTTTGGTTTATGGCCTCCTGTTCCGGTGATACCCCGGCCGTCATCCCTTCAAGGACGCTTTCTAAGGAAGCGTTGAACACTGCATCGATACTACTGAGATCATTTATATCGATCGGGTTAGTTTCCGAGCCGAATACTTCCTCTACGGTGGGCAGGTCGAGATTAGCGCCGATTACCTCCGCAGGGCTATCGTCTTTCCCGAAGACCTCTTCGACGGTGGGTATATCCAAACTCCTCTCCACAGGGGCGGGGGCTTCGTCCGTGGGGCCCGATAAATCGAAAGATCCGAATATATCTTCTAAACTGCCCACCGTCGGGGCAGTGAACTCTTCCACCGTGTCCCTCGTAAAGGGAATGAAGGAGGGGGGTAATTCGATGGTGGTATCTTCGGCAGAGGTAGTAGCCCCGGAAATTTCCCCGCCGTTACCGAAAACCTCCTCTAAAGCGATCGGGTCTGGGAGAGTATATCCGTCCAAAGCACCGAAAACATCATCCAAGGCTCGATCGCCCGTGGGGGTAAAATCTGCTACTGCGCCGAACACATCATCCAAATTGGCGAACTCTTCGAGAGAACTGAACACATCGTGCAAACTAGCTTCTTCTTCCTTACTTACGGACATTTCGCTACCGTTGAAATGTTGCCAAGCGGGGGAAGGAGCGCCACCGTCGGTTCGATCGCCGTTCAACACCGCGTCTCTGCCTTTCCGCCAATTTTCGCAGGCTAGGTGGGCGATGGCGCGGGCTTGGTGGGGATAGGCGGTGAGAGTATCTAAAACCGCGTGGCTGATAGCACTCCACCCCGGTAGATTGAGCATCTCCCCGAAGCCGTCGAACACCTCCGCCGTCGCTCTCAATTCTCCGGCTATTTCTTGCCCTGCCTGGTCTGCCAGCACCGCCTCTAAACGCTCCAACTCTCCCGCCACGTCCACCTCGAAAAGAGAAGCGGTGATGTCTACCCCCAACTCCTCGGAACTGGGGATATAATCGTGCCCTTGACTCAATACCGGTGCGAGCCGCATCTCGATCTCGTTAAAAACCGGTTCGGCGGCGTTCAGGGCTTTCTCTTGGTCGAAATAACCCGTTTCGATCTGTTGTAGGAGGGGATACTTGAGACAGTCGAAGCCGTTGAGGAGCAGGCTTTCTAACTCATCATCGATGATGATCTCATCGTGATAGAGAGCTTTGAAATAATCCTCCAGACGGTGGGAGAGGATGCGGATCGCGTGGAGTTCCACGGAGGCCGAGCCTCCCTTGAGCGAGTGGGCGGCCCGCATGATCTCGTGTACTTTCCCTTTCGACCTTTCCGCTTTCAGGGTTAATAATCCCGTCTCGATCGATTGCAGCAATTCCGCGGCTTCTTCGATAAAAAACTGATAGGCTTGATCGCGAATATCTGGGTTAAGCATCGTTTTGGGTGTTGAATATGGGCTATGGGGTAGGGTTCGCGAACCCTAAACTTTAAATTGGGCCACGTTAGCGGCGAGACTACGGGCGGCATCGAGAAGGTATTCAAAGGAATCGGACACCTCGTGAGTGTGGGTCATCGTATTATCGCTCAGGCCAGCCACCTCGCTCATCAGTTGTTGTACGGTTGCTCCTGTCTGGGTTTGTTGTGCCGCCACCTGGGAGATCGTCGAGACGAGAGAGTTGATCTGTTCCGAGGCGGAGGTGATCTGATTGAGGGCCCGGCGGGTTTCCTCCACCAGACTTGCACCGAGCGTCACCTGTTGGGTTCCCGTTTCCATGGTGGCGGCCACTTCTTTAGTTCCCTGTTGAATGTTATTCACGAGCGCGGAAATTTCGCTGGTGGCTTCGGCGGATTGAGCGGCGAGAGTTCGCACTTCATCGGCGATGACGGCGAAGCCTCTCCCCTCTTCCCCCGCTCTCGCCGCCTCGATCGAAGCTTTCAGGGCTAACAGGTGAGTCTGGGCGGCGAAACGTCCGATCAAACCTACCACTTTCGAGATCTTATCGCTCGACTCGGAGAGGAGGGCGATTTTCAGGGCGGTCTGTCCCACCGTCTCTTGAATGGTTATCATGCCTTCCACGCTCTGACCCATCAGGTCTTCGGAGGTTTTCACCGTCGCCAAGGTATCTTCTACTGTGGCCAGTGCCTGATCGGCGTTGTGGGACACCAGTTGTAGGGATTCCATCATCCCCGCTACCTGTTCCATCGCAGTTTCTACTTCCATCTTCTGCCGCGTGGCTTGTCCGTTCAGAGCGCCGACGGCTTGTTCCGCGCTCAAACTGGTTTCTGTTAATTGACCGGTGACGCTCTGCACTTCGATCACCAGTTTCCGTAAACCCTCGATCGTGGCGTTGTAGGAGTCGGCGATCGTGCCGATCTCGTCTTCGGTGACGGTGGCGTGTATGCTCAGATCCCCGCTACGTAAGGGGTCGATCTCCATCAACAGAGATATGGCCCGTTGTTGCATCCGCTCTCGTTCTAGGCGTTGTTGGTCTTGGATGGCTTTCTGCTCGTCTAGGAGGGCGATTTTTTCCAAGGCTGTGCCGGTGACGGTGGCCACCTGGGCTAAAAAGTTGATCTCGGCTTCCTCCCAGTGATGGGGGCCGCTACATATATGGGAGATCAGTAGTCCGTATAATTCCCCGGTGATAACGATCGGTGTCACCAGATTCGCCCTCACTCCCAGGGGTGCTAATTGTTGTAGGTGACAGGGGGTTAAACCCGCGTCGAAAATGTCGGCGGTGGCTTTGACTCGCCCCTGCCGGTAGTAATCCACGTATCGATCGGCGAAACAGGGATCGGCGATCCTGACGTTCAAGGCCACGGGGTATTTCTCATCGACGGATTCGCTCACGATCGTTCCCTGCCAGTTCTCGTCGAACTTGTAGAGAATCACTCGATCACTACCGAGAAAGTTTCTAGCGTTTTCCACCACCCGCTGTAGTACTAGGTCTACCGAATCCATTTTGGAAATGTTGAGGGTGATGTTTTTCAACCCCGTGGCGAGTCGGGTTTCCAAGAGTTGCAATTCTTCTCGTCTCTTCTTATCCCTGGCCATTTCCACCTGGGCGGCCCAGAGTTTGAGGAAATTGATTTCCGTGTTGCGCCAGTTTCTCGCCCTGCTACATTGATGGACTATTATCAGCCCGTAGTCTTTGATCGGGATGATCATGTAAGCTTTGATCTCCAGGCGGAAGTTTTCCGGGTTTTTGGGATTATTGGCGACGATCTTGGTTTCCCCGGCTCGATAGTTGACCCGTTCGATCTTGGCGCTCAACCAGGGGGGGTTGACCGCTTCGTGCGCGATATAGCCTCTCCCCTCTTCATTGAAGGTGTAGATCAATACTCGATCGGCCCCCAGTATCCCCAGGGCTTTTTTCACGCCCCGCTCTAATAAGTCGGAGATGTTGCCGCTTTCTTCTAGCCACCCGGTGATGAAACCCGACATTTCTTCATTTATTTGGTTCGCTTTCTCCTGTTCTAATAATCTGCTATTGAGCTTTTCCAACTTGTAGCCGATCTGCTCGAATTCGTCTTCTTGTAAGAGACTTTTCGGCAAAGGCTCTTGAATGGTTCTATTTAAAACTTTTACTTTTCTTTTAACGGTACTGTGCATCAGGAACGCCAGCAGGGGCAGCAGGGCCCCGATCGAGCCGGCCACCAGTCCTTGATTGACCACGCTATCGCTCTTCGTCTCCCGGATCTGCTCCTGGGATGGGCCTTTCTTTCCGCCGATAAGTTCGGTAAAGTTATTCTCTAGGGTTTTCGTGCCGATGATGGTGATGCCTGCCGCCGTGAGCAGAGCCATCAAAGTCAGCAACCAAGTTTGTTTCTGCCAAATTGTTTTGCGCTCTTCCAGCTCATCGAAAATCAGTGGCGTAACCGGGGGTGTTGATACTAGGTGTGATTTTTGCGGTAGTTGGGTGTCCATATTTTCGGTTTATTGACGGGTTATTTAACTTTGAACTGACGGACGCTTTCCTGTAGGTTCAGGGCTACTTGCAGCATTTGTTTGAAGGAGTCGGATACATGGGCGGCTTCCTGGGAGGTTTTATCGGAGACGATCGCTACCTCGGTCATGGTTTCCGTCACGATCTGCGAGGTTTGGGATTGCTCCACGGCGGCACGGGCGATCGCTTCTACCAGTTCATTGATCTGGATACTGACCGCTGTGATCTGGTTCAGGCTCTTCCTGGTTTCATCCACCAATTGGGTTCCCAGCACTACCTGTTCTGTACCGGATTCCATCGCCGCAACTACCTCGTTAGTTTCCGCTTGAATCCCCGCCACCAGGGCTTCGATCTCTGCTGTCGCTTCCGCCGATTGTTTCGCCAGACTTCTCACCTCGTCGGCTACCACGGCGAAGCCTCTACCTTCTTCTCCGGCGTGGGCTGCCTCGATCGAGGCGTTTAACGCTAGCAGGTTGGTCTGGTCGGCGAAACTGCCGATCAAGTTCACCACTTTGGAAATTTTCTGGGATGATTCACCCAATCTTTTGACTTTTTTTGCCGTTTCTGCTACTGTTTCCCGGATCGCCATGATCCCGTCTACAGTGCGGTTCATAGCTATCTCTCCGGCTTCTACCGTTTGGGTGGCTTGAATTACCGCGGCTTCGGCTTGTTCGGCGTTGGCCGCTACCGCTTGGATCGATTCGCTCATGTTCTGGATCTGATCGAGGGCTTGAGCGATGTTCTGGGCTTGTGATAGCGCGTCCTCGCTCAGGCTACGCACCGCGGCTTCGTTATAGTTGGTGCTTCCGGCTAATTCAGTGGAAGCGTTCTGTACTTGCGTGACGATTCTCCGCAGGTTCTCGATCGTGGCGTTGTAGGAGTCGGCGATCGTGCCAATTTCATCCTCGGTGACTTTGGCGCGGATAGTGAGGTCGCCCCGGCTGACCGGATCTACTTCCATCAGTAATTCTAAAGCGCGCCGTTGGATCTGTTCTTTAGCGTAACGCTGTTCTTTTTCCGCCTGTTTCTGCAGGTCTACAAGATCGGTTCTCTCCAGGGCCAAGCCCAATTGCGTCGCCACCTGGGAGAAGAAATCGATCTCCCCCTGTTGCCAATAACGGGGGGCGCTACACTGGTGGGCGATCAGTAAGCCCAACAGTTCCCCTTTATGGATGATGGGAGCGACGAGATTCGCCTTCACCTCAAACGGTTCCAGTTGTTTGATGTGACAGACGGTTAAATTAGCGTCTCTGATGTCCGGGGTACTCTGTACCCTCCCTTGGCGGTATTTCTCCACGTAGTTCTCGGCGAAACAGGGGTCGGCTATCTGCGCGCCCAAAGCTTTGGGAAAGCGACTGTCCACCGATTCGTGAACGATGATACCCGACCAATCGGGGTTAAAGCGATAGACTATCACCCGATCGGTTTTCAAAGCCTTGCGTAATTCCTGCAGGGTCACTTCAAAGACACTTTCGGAACTCAGGGCCGCGGCTATTTTCAAAATCGTATCTTTGAGTAAAATCGAGCGCCGGTTATCTTCCCGTCTGGCTTCCGTGATACGGAAACGATCGAGACAATAGCTGATCTGCTCGGCCAGACTCTGACAGAAATTCACCTCGCCCGTCGTCCACTGGTGCGGCTCATCACACCGGTGAACGATCATCAAGCCGTATAATTTCCCCTGACAGCGTAAGGGGACGCTGACACTCGCTTTAATCGCCAATCTCTGTAAGAGACCGAAATGATCGGGATGCAGTTTCTCCTCCCTCACGTCGTTGATCACCCGCACCTGACCTTCTCCATAACCTTCCAGGATAGTTTTGGGGATGCAGGGGTCTCCCAAGGATTCCCGGAACGCGCTGCTATAACCGGACTCTAAAGATTCGTGGGTGATAGTGCCGCTTTGATCGTAGTTCAACCAATAGATCACCGCCCTCTGAGATTTCAATATAGTTCTCAGTCCTTCTAGAGATTTATTGAATATCGGGTTCATCGCTTCTTCTTCGTTCAGGTCGATGGTATCTTCTACCATGAGACCGCTTATTTCCGAGAGGAAGTTCGCCTGCTGGGTGGACTGTAACTGCTCTCGCAGGAAATTTTTCAATTTCAAGGTCGTCTCGTTGATACTCGACCCCAATATCCCTAACTCATCGTTGGTTTCCACGTTCACCGTGGTGTCTAGATCTCCTTCCCCGATCTGGCGTACCGCTTTAGCCATCGATCGGATCGGGCGGGTGGCTTTATCGGCTAACAGCCAAGCCGAGGCGGCGACGGCCCCTGCTGTGGTTAAGCCGATAAGGGGGATCAATCCTAACCAGCCACTTGATTCTTGGGCTACTTGTTGCGTTTTTTCTGTTTTTGCCTGTTGGTTGATGACGTTTTGAGCGATCGTGTAGGCGCTTATCGTCACCACGGAAACCGGGATCAAACCCATCAATAGGGCCGCTGTCGCGACTTTATTCCGCAGGCTCGTCGTTTTTGTCCCGGGTTTATCGCCTTGATAGGGAAGCGGCGTTTTTTCCCCTAGAGGTGGTTGGCTGATAATTTCCTCGTTAGCCGTCTTATCTTCGGGAAGGGCTAAGGGTGGTAATTCTTGTAAAACGGTCGGCTGGGGGTCTTGTGGTGTCTCCGGGGTAGGCTTTGGGGAAGTCTGGGTCATGAATTCAACCTCTAGGAATGTTTCGGTCTTTGATTCGATCGTTACAGACTTATTTTTCCCTTTTCCTCTTGGAAACTAACATCCTAATTGATATTTTTAGTACCCTGCAGCAGCAGAATCATCTCACGGTGGCGTAGCGTGGATAAAGCCACCTGCCAGGTAAAAGAGAAAGATTGAAAAGATTGGGAAGTAATTCTGTCATTATCTAGATCGAGCAATATTTGCTCGAACATACTAAATAATTTAGTTTTTACTTCTTCCATTTTTTCAATATTATCAGTATTGATGGATTCTTTAATTAGCTCCAAAACTTCCAAGTTATAAAAATCAGCCCTATTTTTTTGTTTGGCTTTCCACCGATTATTTAATTGCCAAATTCTAGAAGCAATCAAAGTCACAATTGATAGAAGTAAAGCCAAAAAATCCGAGTATACTAACCAAAAATTAGGGCGATTTCGCTCGTAATATGCTTCGGCGCCAGGATGAACGGGTAAGCCAAGGTTTTGATTGATGTCACTGCTTTTAAAGATAGGATTAATGCCGTTAATCTTCGCCAGTTCTTGACGATGTTGTTGAATAATTTGAGTGATATTATATACTGCGTAGTAATCAGTTTTAGAGTTAGCCATCAATAAAGTGCTGACAGCGACAACGCTTAAATTCCTGTCGGGAATCGGTACAGCACCGTTATAAATTCCTCTGGGAATATCGGCGGGCAAAAGATAGGAGTGGGCTATTTGTAAAGCCGAACCTTGTTCTGTACCGATCAGTTTCAATCTGGGATTACTCAATAACCCACGAATCGCCGGATTATGCAGAGAGCTAATAAAAAATACTGCGTCTATATTGCCCCTATCTAAATCTTTTAAAGCCTTTGCTTCCGATGATATAATCAGTTTTAATTCATTTAACGACAAGTCGTAGTGTTGACACAGAAGTAAAAATAACTCATGAGAGGATGTGCCTTCGGGCAGAGTAGCGATTGACTTATTTTTTAAATCCGTAAATTTTTTAATCTTTGATGTTTCTATGGTTACTAAGTGAAACATTTGCGGATACAGAAAACTTACCACACTACTGGAAGCATCGGGCTTAATATTAGTTTGAATTAGAGCTAGATCCACTTTCTCCGCCCCCAGTAGTCGGGCGTTCTCTTCCGGGTTGTCAGTGATCATCAACCCAATCTTTAACTTGGGATTGTAACGGTTGACCACTTCGGCTAGAGAGCGGGCAAACTGGTATAGTTCACCGTTTTCCATTCCAACGGCCATGTGTAAAACTTTAACACTTTGAAATTTTACATACCAAGAAACCGTGAATCCAATGGTAGCAATCAGGCTTAAACATAACAGGTATAAACCCAAACGTTTCTGCATCAGAAGATTCCACTCCGCTAAAGGTGGTTGACGTAATTGACCCTCTAAATCTCTCTCTTATTGCTTTAAACTTTTTTCTCCAAGAAACTAACAAGCCGTAACTGAATTAGCGCAGGGACTTTTTCAGTAAAGTCCCTATCTTCACGGTCAATTTTAACCTATATTATTACTAAACTTGACTAAAATTGGGGAGCCTCCCATTTTTGCAACGACCGGCGGGGAATCAATTCCCCGCCTCATAGTCCAAGTCCTCTTAAGAGGACTTCTGCTATGAGACCGTGATTTTAATCACGGTCGGGTCAGGTATACCTTGCATAATTGGGATGGGTCAGGTAT
>JADQBB010000017.1 GCA_016903695.1 Chlorogloea purpurea SAG 13.99 | reverse complement strand
CTTTCGTCCTCGGCGACCGCTACACCGGCAATTTCTATCAAGGTTTGGGATACGCCACGATTACCGACTATAACGGCTTTGACGATTACATTCAAGTTAAAGGTAGCTCTTGGAACTTCACTTTAGATAAAAGTTCCAATTGGGGCGGCTCATCGTCTCTAGATACCGCAATTTATCGCAACGGTGACTTATTAGCAGTAGTTCAAGATACCACCAGCATTCAATTAACGAGTTTCTACTTTAAGTTTGTTTAAGCAGTTTTGATTAAGGTTTTGAGCGGCGATACATTCGCCGCTTTTAATGTTTGTTATCGGTTAACTGGAAATCTTGTTAAATATGCTGGTGTGAGATAACTTGATAGTATCTAGAACTATCGAGGGATAAACGATGAATTCTAATTCAAATCTAGCGAGAAAAATTATGGTCATAGACGATCATGCGCTGATCTTAGATGGAACCTTAGACTTATTAAACCAACACTATCCTGAAGCCAATATCAGAACCGCTGGAACGGCACGAGAGGGACGTGAAGAAATTCAGATATTTCAGCCAACACTGGCAATTATCGATCTTTCCCTGCCGGAAACACAGGGACAAACGGCGACAGTTGAGGTGGGACTGAATTTATTAAAAACTTTGATGAACAACCATCCGTGTCTTAATCTAATGGTACAGAGCAGTTACGTGAAAGCCTTAGTTCGTCTTAAATATCAAATTGACGCTCATCAAGGGGGTTTTACAATTGCTGATAAAAGTTTATCAGAAAAAGAAATGCTAACCCGACTGAATTGGGCGATGGAGGGAGTCACTCACACGAAAGATCTGAAAAATGGTGTTGAGGTCAAGCCCGAATGGTTGGAAGTGTTGCGTTTAGCTTTTGAAGAAGGCTTACAAGATAAGGCTATAGCTAAACAAATTAATGTTTCCGAACGAATGGTACGCCACTACTGGACAAAATTACAAGATGCTTTAGGTATCTATCCCGAAGATGACAAAAATTTACGGGTACTGACTTTGAAGCGAGCTAGAGAAGAGGGTTTAATAGATTAATAACGAACTTTCCCTAACCTTTTGATTTTTTTATTACCTTAAGAACATTCCCTAACCTTTTTATTTATAATAATTTTTTTACAGCAAAAGCAATACAGTTTTAATGGGCATTTCCTAAAAATGAAATCACCATAACATAAAAATTCATAACCAAATTAGAAAAATTAAATTATGATAATTTTAATAGTAAATGATATACGCGAGAAATAATGTGGGCGAGGCTTCAGGCAAAACTTAAAATAGGGGCATTTGGAATCGTCCCAGGATTGACTTTAACGGGTTTAGTCTTACTCACTCGCTCTCTAGGATTGTTTCAAGTCTTTGAATGGTCTGCTTTAGATTTTTTCCTCCGGCATCGACCTTTTGAAGCGATCGATCAACGGATCGTGATCGTGGGAATTAATGAAGCCGATATTAAACAGCTCCGACATTATCCGCTCTCTGATGCGGGTATCGCCACGCTGATCGGGACTTTACAGCAGTATAAACCGAGAGCGATCGGTTTGGATATAGTCAGAGATATACCCGTTGAACCAGGTTACGGGGAACGGCAAAAAATGTTTCAAAATAGCAAAAATCTCGTCGTCATCGAAAAAGTTCTACCACCTTCGATCTCCCCGCCCGAAAATAGCCCTCCCGCACGAGTAGGCTTTTCCGATGCCATTCCCGATGCTGACGGTCAATATCGAAGAATTTTATTAGGAATGCCCCATTCGGATAGTTATAAATTCTCTCTAATTTTACGAGTTGCGGAACTGTATTTAGCCCAAGAAAATATGGGTTTAGAAAATGGCATTCGCGATCCTAGCGCTATGCGTTTCGGACGAACCGAATTACCCCGTTTTACCGGCAACACGGGAGGCTATGTGGGAACGGACGGGGGGGGTATACAAATGCTGCTGAATTATCGCAGTGGTGTAAATCCTTTTCGCATCTTATCGCTCGATGATATTAAAAATCAGAAATTTGCGCCCAACTGGTTAGAAGATAAAATTATTTTAATCGGTATTACTTCACCGAGTGCGCCCGATCTGGTTAATACCAATGCAGTCAACAGTTCAAAGCTGCACGGATACATTTACGGAGTGGAATTCCAGGCTCACGGCATCAGTCAAATCTTGGCTGCGGCTTTGGATAATAGACCGCTTTTACAAACAGTTTCCGAAGGGTGGGAATACCTGTGGATTTTGGCATGGGGAATGCTGGGGATTTATCTTAGTAGCTTGACCTTATATCCCGCGAAAAATTTACTTATTATTTGTTCGAGCGCTTTGGGTTTGCTTTTAATTTGTTATTTAGCATTACTGGGCGCCTGGTGGTTGCCGGTCGTCCCATCGCTACTCACCCTCGTTGTCAATGGGATGATTTTAAGCGCTTTTTATCAGTATGAACAGAAGATGCGAGCGCAGATCGAGGAACATCAACGCACGATCGAACACACTTTTACAGTTATCCATAACGGCCCGTTACAAACCCTATCCATTGCTTTACGTTCTCTGCGAGAGAAAAACATTCATCAAGCCGACTTGATACAACAACTGGAAACCCTGAACCAAGAAATTCGCGACATCGGTGACTATTTAAAACAAGAATCGATTACCGAAAATGATGGTCTCAGGTTGGGGAGCGGCTTAAGTCTCAGTTTAACGCGCCCGCTTCACGAACTTTTATACGAAGTTTTCAGCAATACGCTCGATCGTGATTTTCCGAATTTCGCCACTCTAAAGGTTAAGATACGCTGTTTCGAGCCGGTTGAAACAGTCAAATTATCGAACGAGCAAAAACGAAAAATCTGCCAATTTTTGGAAGAGGCAATTTGTAATGTGGGCAAACACGCGTCGGCAGTTAAACGGCTCAGTGCGATCGGCAGTTGCAAAAATGACTGGTACACGCTCTCTATTGAAGATAATGGCATCCCTGTTGATTCAAAAAGGGTCGGACGCGGCAGCAAACAATGTCAAGAGCTGGCCAAACAACTCGGTGGCACTTTTATCAGAGAGTCCATGACCCCGAAAGGGACGCGATGCCAATTAAGTTGGCCCATCAAAAGCTCCCCCCTACCCCGATTTCTTCGAGAGCGTTCCTTGAAGTTTTTTCACAAAAAAAATCATTAATCAGGAGTTTATATGCACACGAAAACTATTTTGTCAATGATAACTATTTTTTTAAGTTTATCAACTCTTGCCCAGGCGGGTTATGTACCGCCTACTTCTCAAAAACCGCCTAGCGATTATTCTCGTTCCACTGGAATTCGCTCAGGATGTCAAAATCAAAAACCAGGCGAAATGTTGGTGATCGTCGCACCTCAAACATACGTGGGAGAAACAACCTCTGTATTGCCCCAGTTCACTTGGTGGACGGCTGTACCCTCGGCGATCGATTTTCGTTTATTCGAGTTCACCGCTGATGGTGAAGTCAAAAAAATTGGCAAGCCCATGCAAATTCAAAGTGTCGCGGGAATTAATAGACTATCTTTACCCGCAGGACAACCCCCCTTAACTGTCGGGCAGAAATATCTCTGGCAAGTGGCGCTACGATGTCCGAGTGGTGAATATATCTTGGAAAGAGCGGAATTTAAAGTTGTACCCGCTCCTTCCGGGTTGAATCAGGATGAACTGAAAAGTTTAGATGCAATAGAGCGGTACGCTCAAAGAGGATTCTGGTATGATGCCTTCTCAGAAAGTTTACTGGTTTCTACTTCGGGAAAATCAGGAAAATTATGCTCTGCTTTAATTTCTTCTTTGGCCGCATCGGAAGCACCGGGTAATGAAGGCTCTTCAACTAATAATCGGCAGAAAAGTTTAGAAGAAATTTCCCGCGATTGGTGTTTTTGACGTATCAATTAGTAGCTCAATCTTCTAGCCCTTGATAGGGGATTTCCACCGCTTCTACATCGATCGTACCTGGGGGGGTTAGAGTCTGGAAAGTTCCCCCCTCTACTTTTAAAGATTCTCCACAATTAGGACATTGGCACTCGGTGCGGTTAAAGCCGGTGAATTCATAACTACACACGGGACAAAGAGACTGCACTAAATTACGACTCAGCCACCAACGCAGGCCCAGCCAAGCCACCAGGGGTAGTAATAAAATTATTGCCCCTAGGATGAAAAAGCCATTGACTACCCATCCCCATCCTACTGAACCCAATAACAACCCACCCAAGACCAGTGTTAAAAGACATCCTATACCAGAATCGTTAGAAGTATAGAGTCTGGAAAATTGGTTATTCACAAGTAGTCTCCCCGATAGTACCCAACAATGTAGCTGCTCAAATCCTAGTGTATCTTTAAAGTATGTCCATCGTTATCAGAGTGTCTCGTTTTGTTCTGGGCTTTTAATTATGATAACCAGTAAGGCAATTTCCCCATCTTCAATTATTCCCCGCCTGGAAAACGGTGACAAGCTAACCCGCGCCGAATTTGAGCGTCGTTATAACGCTATGCCACCCAATATTCAAGCCGAACTCATTGAAGGAATTGTTTATATGGCATCTGCATTAAGAATTAGACAACACGGTCAACCTCACGCTCATGTTATAGTGTGGTTAGGCTACTATGAAGCCTTTACGAACGGTCTAGAATTGGCGGATAATGCCACTGTCCGACTCGATGGTGATAATGAACCTCAACCCGATGCACTCTTGAGAATTAATAGGCATGGAAACTCGATCGTTAGTGATGATGATTATGTAGAGGGGGTGCCGGAGTTGATCGCTGAGGTGGCGGCTTCCTCCGTTTCCTACGACCTACACCAGAAACTCAACGTTTATCGCCGCAATGGAGTCCAAGAATATTTAGTCTGGCGGGTCAATGATTCTCAATTGGACTGGTTTCGTTTACGCGAGGGAGAATATATTGGATTGCAACCCGATGCCGAGGGAGTAATACGATCGGAAATCTTCCCCGGATTGTGGTTAGATAAAAACGCTTTATTGTCGGGGGATATGCCCAAGGTTTTAACGATTTTACAACAGGGATTAGCCTCACGGGAACACGAAATCTTTCTGAAAAAGTTATCCGCCGACAATATAGAGACTTAGCACCTATTTAAATATTTACCTTTTGGGCTGATGGTCTGCTATTTTAAGGATGAACCATGCTGCCTTTTCTTTCATGAGCCAAGTTAAAGAAATTTTTACCCTGTTTCTGGGTTTGGTGTTCACTTCTTTGCCCTTTCTGTTGCTGGGCATCGTAATTTCTAGCCTACTCTTGGTTTTCGTGGATGAACATGGATTAGCCGCTAAGTTCCCCCGCAATCGTTTTTTAGGGGCAATTATGGGCAGTAGTTTGGGCTTAATTTTACCCGTGGGTCAATACGGTAATATTCCCGTGGCCAGACGCTTACTTCTACAGGGAGTTTCGCCCGTTGCTGTTTTTAGTTTTCTCGTAGCCGCGCCTACTCTCAATATTTTTACTTTAAATTTGACTTGGCAGTTTTTTCGCTCGTCTTCTGGTTTTATCTTTTACCGCTTTTTCTCGGGTTGGTTGATGGCTTTGGTTATCGGGATTTTATTTAGTTTTTACCAAGAGAAACCTCCATCTGCCGACAAGGAGAATATATCTCCACGAACTCCCTCTCGTCTAGTTAGGTGTGGAACTTTTCTCGCCCATAAACTTGACGGTGATCCTCTTCATCGCCTGGGCAGTTTAGTTTATGAGTATAAAAATCTTAATAATGTCCCTAAATCTCCCCTCAAGGCTTTGCAACTCCTTCTGACTAATATCATCGCTGAAAGTCTCGATTTGGGTTGGTGGCTCGTTTTCGGTTGTGCGATCGCATCCCTGTGCCAGTATTTTGCCCCCCAATCTCTTTTACTTTCTTTCTCCCACAATGCTCTCACCCAGATCCTGGGGATGATGTTATTAGGTTTTTTCCTGTCTTTAGGCTCTGTATTTAATGCTTTTCTCCCCACTACTTTCATGAGTTTCGCTTTACCTGGGTCTATTTTAAGCTTTTTGTTATTCGGTTCCGTCTTCGACCTGAAATCTCTGCCTCTTTTCCTCGTTACTTTCCCTCTGAAAATTGTTTTTTACTTGTTTACTCTTAGCTCACTTTTTACTATCTTGGTGTCGTTAATCGTAACTTATTATATTAATTAACGCTTTTTCATAAATCGCAACGCTCTATTAGAGAACGGGTTTAAGCAAAGTTTACCTTGATCCTTAAAGTGTAAAGTTTAGTTGCGAGGTAGTAGATTAAAAAAATCAAGGATGCTAACTTAATAATTGAAGCAGTAAAGAAAGCTTCCCTGGCAGATAAATTGGCAAGGTTCAAAGTAAACAGTTGCAAAAGGAGAAGACCCTGTTAAAGTTAACATCTGTCTCGCATACCGGCAATAACAGCAATCATACTCAGAGTTTATATTTCCTGTGGTAATGGATTTAAGAGAGCGAATAATCGTTAAGATTAACTCTAAAAAATATCACCTTAAGATCAGGAAAAATCTAAGCCGAGGCCAAAGATTGCTGTTATTGTCATTAGAATAGAAATAAACGGCAGAAAACTTATGCGAGTTAGTTTACTATCAGCCCTCAACGACACTCATATAGACGCAAACCAAACCAGCAGTCAACGTCAATTAGCTTTATCGATCGCCGCAAATAGTGAGGCAATAGACAGAACCTTACCCCTCAATCTTTGTCTGATTCTAGACCATAGCGGTTCGATGGGAGGAAAACCATTAGAGACGGTGAAAGAAGCGGCCATTAACTTACTCCAAGCTCTAGGGCCCGACGATCGTTTTAGTGTCGTCGCTTTCGATCACGAAGCTAAAGTGATCGTACCGAATCAATCCACGGAAAATATAAACTCGGTGATAACTCAGATCAAAAACCTCAAAGCCAAGGGCGGCACAGCCATAGATAAAGGATTGAAGCTGGGCATACAAGAAGCCGCAGGAGCTAAACTCAATCGAGTCTCGCACATTTTTTTACTCACCGACGGCGAGAACGAACACGGCGATAACGAGAAGTGTTTGAAATTAGCCCAACTCGCATCAGAATACGGCATCACCGTTAATAGTTTAGGTTTCGGGGCCCACTGGAATCAAGATATATTAGAGAAAGTAGCCGATTTATCCGGTGGTTCTCTATCCTATATAGAACAGCCAGAAACAGCATTAGCAGAATTTACCCGTCTGTTCACGAGATTACAATCGGTAGGTTTAACCAACGCCTTTCTAGAAATAGAATTAGATTCACGAGTGAGACTGGCCGAATTAAAACCCGTTGCCCAAGTAGCCCCGGAAACGATCGAATTAACCGCCCAACAGGAGAATAATTTCTACAACGTGCGCTTGGGGGATATTCTCGTAGATCAAGAGAAGATCATTTTAGTAAATCTTTACCTGAATCAATTAGCCGCGGGCAATCAGACGATCGCACGGGTGCGGGTGAGGTATGATGATCCGGCGACGGAAAAAACCGGTTTATATTCGGAAACATTGCCGGTAAATGTAGAATCTCAAGGGGTGTATAGCTCTCAGATTAACGATAAGGTACAGAAATCCGTCTTGACCCTGGCCAAGTACCGACAAACTCAGATAGCAGAGGATAAATTAAAGCAGGGCGATCGGATTGGGGCGGCGACGATGTTACAGACGGCGGCCAATACGGCGATCAAATTAGGCGAGACAAACGCGGCGACGGTATTACAATCCAATGCCACCCGTTTACAAGTGGGCGAAAATCTCAGCGAAGCCGATTTGAAGAAAACGAGAATCCTTTCTAAAACTCGTTTACAAGACGACGGTAAGGCGTAAATAAACCGCCTCAGTTAGAATGGAGATATTATCTTAGGCTAGGAGATAGGTAAATGGATTCACCGGACAAATTCGACCAAGAACAGCCCTCCACCAGCGTCCCTGTAGAATTAATGGAAGAAGAGACGGCGACTAAACATAAAGATGCCCTCACCGAAGTTTTCACCGCCATCAAGACTTGGTACGGCGGTTTAAGTTCTCCGGTAAAATTAGCGGTGGGAGTCCTGGCATTCCTCGGCTTAATTTCCCTAGTTACCGCCATCTTACGCCTGGTTGCCACCCTCTTTAGTATCTTAATCCTCGCCGGTATCGGTTACGGTGTTTACCGCTTCCTCATCGCGCCGCAATCTCAATCCCGATAGGACAACACTCATGAATGAGCCAGTAACCGCGGCAGGAGAGACCCTATCCCAATGCGCCGAAAGATTGGGAATTCCCCGAATAGAAAGACATATATTCCTCTGTTGTGACCAGACTAAACCGAAATGCTGCTCCAAGGAAGCGGGATTGGAAACATGGGAATATCTGAAATCCCGTTTACAAGAATTAGGCTTGGATAAACCCACGATCGAGAATCCTCACCCCGTTTTCCGCACTAAAGCCAATTGTTTGCGAGTGTGTAGCGAAGGGCCCATACTGGTAGTGTATCCTGACGGAGTATGGTACAAGCAAGTGACACCATCTGCGATCGAACAAATTATTGAAGAACACTTGATCAACAATAGAATAGTAGAAGAATATGCCTTTGTCACTCACCCTTTACCCCAAATATCCTCAGTAGAGACAGATACAGTTGCATAATCCATCACACCTTAGCTATCACCGATGAAAGACGTTAACAAAACCGAATCTAAACAACTGTTATTAATTGACGACGATCCCAATTTAATATTACTCGTCAAAGACTATCTAGAATTTCGCGGCTATCAAGTAACCACCGCTGAAAATGGGCGAGAAGGCTTAGAAATATTGGAAAAAGCTTTACCGGATTTAATCATCTGCGACGTGATGATGCCGGAGATGGATGGTTATGCGTTTGTAGAGAAGATACGCCAGAATAATCGCACCAATTGGATTCCCGTGATGTTTCTCTCCGCTAAAGGCCAGAGTCAAGATAAAGTTAAAGGACTGATCACCGGTGCCGATGTATATATGGTGAAGCCTTTTGAACCGGAAGAATTAGTGGCTCAAGTAGAAGCCTCCCTCAAGCAAGCGGGCCGTTTAAAAGGTCGCGGCACCCGCCCGAATACGGACGACAGTACGCGTATTAACGTACCCAGTAACGTAGAATTAACTCCCACGGAATTAAAAGTAGTCCAACTGGTGGCCCAAGGCATGGCTAACAGGGAAATAGCCGAGAAATTAAAAGTGAGCCAGAGGACGATCGAAAGTCATGTTTCTAATATGCTCAATAAAACGAATCTCAATAACCGTACTGAATTAGCCCGCTGGGCTATTGAATGTAATATGGCTTGATAGGAGGCAACCTATAAAAAGCCTGGTAAATTTTATCTTGATTCTTGTATAAATCCTCTCTTGGTTAGAGAGGATTTATGATAGAAACTCTTAAAAATATCACAAAATAATTTTTTAAAAAATGTTAAAATAACTACCAAAAATAGAGATAGAAAATATAGTAATCAAGGTAAAATAAAAGACTGTTTTAAAATAGGAGTTAAATAATGACAGTAAGAGTACGCATAGCACCGAGTCCTACCGGCAACCTCCATATAGGTACAGCCAGAACAGCAATATTCAACTGGCTATTCGCCCGCAATCAAAAAGGTAAATTCATTATCAGAGTAGAAGATACCGATCTAGAGCGCTCCCGTCCCGAATACACGGAGAATATCCTCTCTGGATTAAAGTGGCTGAATTTAGATTGGGATGAAGGTCCATTTTTTCAAACCCAGAGAATGGATTTATACCGTCAAGCAATTGAAACTTTACTGGCAAAAGGGCTGGCTTATAAATGTTACTGTAGCACCCAAGAATTAGAACAGATGCGAGAAGAACAAACTGCGAAAAATCTCGCCCCCCGCTACGATAACCGTCACCGGCAGTTGACGGCAGAAGAAAGATCCGCTTTTGAAGCCGAGGGGAGAAAACCCGTGATTCGCTTTATCATAGAAGACGATCGAGAAATCGTCTGGAACGATCTTATTCGCGGTGGGATGAGTTGGCAGGGTAGCGATCTCGGCGGTGATATGGTAATCGCTAGGACACCGGAAACCGACGGGGAAATCTTCGGCCAACCCCTGTATAATCTCGCCGTGGTCGTGGATGATATTGATATGAAAATCACCCACGTAATTCGCGGTGAAGACCACATCGCTAACACGGCCAAGCAGATTTTACTTTATGAGGCTTTAGGGGCTGACGTGCCGGTATTCGCCCATACACCTTTGATCTTGAATCAAGAGGGACGGAAATTATCGAAGCGGGATGGGGTAACTTCGATCGATGATTTTAAACGTATGGGTTACGTGCCCCAAGCTATGGGTAATTATATGTTGTTACTAGGTTGGACGGCCCCTGATTCCACCCAAGAAATCTTCGGTCTCCAAGAAGCTGCCGAGTTATTCAGTCTCGATCGAGTTAATAAAGCTGGTGCCAAGTTTGACTGGCAGAAATTAAATTGGATTAACAGCCAGTATCTGCACAAAATGCCCGCACCTCAATTGGTGGAGTTATTATTACCCTACTGGCAAGAGGCGGGTTATGAATTCGATCTTACCGGGGATAGGCCCTGGTTGGAATCTCTGACGAGTTTAATAGCGCCGAGTTTGACCCTTCTTCCCGACTGTGTGAAAGAAGTTTCGTTACTCCACTCCCCCGAAGTCCCGTACTCGGAGACTGCTTTAAACCAGCTACAACAAGCGGGAGTCAAAGATATTATCACAGCCATTCTCTCGGCTATTCCAGATAATCTCGATGGCAACACGACACAAACCATCATTAACGATGTTACCAAAGCTCACAACGTCAAAAAAGGGGTGGTGATGAAATCTTTTCGCGCCGCTTTGATGGGTGAATTACAGGGGCCGGATTTAATGCAGTCTTGGTTATTATTAAATCAAAAAGGTTGGGATAAATTGCGATTGCAGTCTGCCTTAACTAAAATTTAACCTTTTGGACTCATGGAAATTATTTGTACTCGTCCCCATTGCCCCCGTCCTAAAAACATGATGCCCGCTCTAGACGACAGAGATAAATTGGGTTCCGTGGAACAAGTTTATTGCACCAGTTGTAGGATGCCTTTAATTATAGGGGGGAGATATATCCCGTCCTCCCTTTTAGGCCAAGGGGGTTTCGGGGCCGCTTTCTTGGCGAGCGATCGTTTTCATCCAAGGCTGAAAAAATGCGTGGTCAAACAGTTTCAACCCGCCGGTAATTTAGGTACTCAAGCTTTAGAAAAGGCTCAGAAATTGTTCATCCAAGAAGCGGAAGTCTTGGCGGATTTAGGGCGTGAATGTCCAGGCATCCCCGAATTATACGCGTCTTTTCCCCTCAATGTGCCCAATCCCCTCACGGAAAAAAATGATCGTTTCTTCTATCTGGTACAAGAATATATAGACGGACAAACGCTGGAAAAGAAACTAGAAACTAAAAATGCTCCTTTTTCAGAAGCGGAAGTCAGAAATATCCTCGGAGACTTATTACAAATTCTCAAATATATTCACTCTATCGGTGTGATCCACAGGGACATAAAACCCAGTAATATCATTCAAGATAATGGGGATAAAATCTATCTGATCGATTTCGGATCGGTCAAACAAGTAGCTAACATCAAAGCGGTCTCAACACAGATCTATACCCCCGGCTACGCTTCCCCGGAACAGCAAACGGGAGGGGCCGTATCCCCATCATCGGATTTATACGCTCTCGCCGCTACCTGCGTCTCTCTACTGACCAATCGCACCCCGGAGGATCTCTTTAACCCCACTAGTAAAGTTTGGCGCTGGCAACCTTACGCACCTGGAGTCAGTAACGATCTGGCTAATATTTTAAATACCATGTTACAGCCCAATCCCCTCGATCGTTTTGAAAATGCCGGGGAAATTTTATCAAAACTGAATGTCAGCACTTTGCCCGCGCCTCCCCTCACGGTACAACAAACGGCCCCACCGGTACAAGCCCCGCCGCCACAAGTTCTAGCACCACCGAAGCCAACCATACCCTTACTGAAAATTATCACCTCTGCCGGGTTGATTGGATTTACTGGGTCTTTAGTATCTATCGCCGCCACTAATTTAATCCCCTCTGTCGGCATAGTTATCGCTTTAGTAATAATGGCAGCGGTTGGACTTTCTATTAGTTATCAGTTGCTCGATCGAAAAGATTTACTGATTCTCTTGGCTATCTTTACGTTTTTAATCGCTATCATCCCTAAATTAAGAGGTACGCTCACCTTACCCAATATTTTCATTCTCGCCCTCTTCACGGGTTTGGGTGCGATTATGGTCGCTGTATTATTCCGGTTGATTTATAACTTCATCTCTAAGGTGCTTTGAAAGAGTTTCCCCGAAAATTTTATCACCTCCTTCTTTTTTTACTTTGGCCAAAACTTCTAATGATTTTTGCACTAATGACTCAGGGCTTGAATCTTTATCAGGTTCACAGGTAACTACCCCGTAACTGAGAGTTATTTGATCGCTGATAGGGGAATAGGGGTGAGAAATCTGCAAGTCTTTTAGTTTTTCACGGATCACGTTAACTACCGTGACTGCTCCTTCGTAATTTGTATTGGGTAATAAAATTAAGAAAGAATCACCCCCTTGACGAGCTACTATATCAGCGGGACGTTTTGCCCCTTCGCCAATTAACGCAGCTATTTTTTGTAAACATTCGTCTCCCGCCGCCATACCGTATACATCGTTATAAGTTTTGAAATAATCTACATCGCAGAGAATCAGCGATAAAAACAGCGGTTCAATATCTCCTTTAGTTACTCTCTCTCTCAGACAACGCCGCCATTCTCGATTAATATATTCCTCGAAACTTCTTTTATTCGCTATCTGGGTTAAACTATCGAGGAAAGAATAACTTCTTAGTTCGTCGTAAACTTCTTGAATATAATTTTCTAATTTTTGCAATTCTTCTAAGGAATTGTGCAACTTGATACTTTTTTCTTGTAGTTCATTACTGAGCTGTACTATAGTTAGTGAGTGCCGGATACGTGTCAAAAATTCTTCGGCGGAAAAAGGATGACTAATATAATCAAAACCCCCGGATTTAAATACTTGAACGGTTTTAAAATGCGGATTTTCCCCGTTAAGAAATAAAACCGGAACTTCTTTAAAAGACGGAGTAGCTTTAATTTTTTCACAGAGGCTATAGGCATCGGGCGATTGAATTAAAGTGCTGATGATAATTAAAGCGGGCGAGGAAGCTTTTCCCATATATAGCCCTTGTTCTCCATCGATCGTACTGTGAATGATATATCCCTGCGCCGTGAGTAAGCAAAATATAAAACTTAAGTCGAAGGGAACTTCTCCTATGATCAGGATATGAAATGTAGGCTCTCTCTGAGAATAATTATTCATGTTTAATTCCCTATTTCTTATGGAGGTGATTTTATCGCCTATTTTAACCTCTCTTTTACTTTCAGCCATCGGTGGGATCGATCGTTATCAGTTCATCGAGTCAGCTTTCTTCTCTAAATAATCTACTAGAGCGAGTAATCCTAAACGGTAACTCTCCGCACCGAAGCCGCTAATCTGTCCTATGGCTATATCGGCTATGTAGGAATGATGACGGAAACTTTCTCGCGCGTGAATATTACTGAGATGTACTTCCACTACAGGTAATTTAACCCCCAGTAACGCATCCCTGATGGCTATGCTGGTATGTGTGTAAGCCCCGGCGTTAATAATTATTCCCCTGTGGGTTCCGGCCGCTTCATGGATAGTGTCGATTAAAATTCCTTCATGGTTAGATTGTAGCGACTCTATAACCACTCCCAACCTTTGGGCTTCCAAACCTAACATTTTATTAATGCCGTCTAAAGTGACGCTACCGTACAAGCTAGGCTCACGTTTTCCCAGTAGATTAAGATTTGGCCCGTTCAAGACCAGAATACTCGTTTTTTGCAAAGCTTTTCTAGCGGTGGTTAACGACGACGATTATTTCTCTCATGCACGGGGATAGGAATTAGTTCCGGTTCCGGTTCGGTTTCGGGCCCGAAAAGACTAT
Organism: Chlorogloea purpurea SAG 13.99; assembly: GCA_016903695.1. Lineage (GTDB taxonomy): Bacteria > Cyanobacteriota > Cyanobacteriia > Cyanobacteriales > Microcystaceae > Chroococcopsis > Chroococcopsis gigantea_A. The sequence goes on along the minus strand of JADQBB010000017.1, from coordinate 66,451 downwards.
CTATCAATTCTCTCGCCCACTCTCTTAACTTTTCCAGTACTCTTTCTAAATAGTCCATCGATCGAATAGCTCCCGTACAATATTAGCGATCATGGTCTGTCTGTCAAACAAATTCCGCTCACGACCTTAGCATTAAATTAACTTTCAATCGGTTACTGATTTGACGAACAGAGTCGATTTATATTTTATATTTATATTAAGCTTAACATAGCTTTTTATCTTGGGGATAACTTTTAGAAAAATTAATCCCCTGCGAAACTTAACCTTCCAGTAAATAGCGGCGTAATCGATCCAAGGCACTTAAAGCACTTAAAGAACGAATTGTCAATCGATCCCTGTAAGAACTAAAGCGGTACTCGAAGGATTTTACCTCACCCTGGGGATTGGCCAAACCGATATAAACCAACCCGACAGGTTTCGTTTCCGTACCACCCCCCGGCCCGGCGATACCCGTGATACTCACGCCCCAATCCGTACCCAGGCGATCGCGCACACCGCGCGCCATCTGACTGGCAACTGTCTCGCTCACGGCCCCATGTAACTCCAGAGCGGAAGAATCAACTCCCAATAAAGAAGCCTTCACCGAATTATCATAAGCTATCACACCGCCTTTGAAATAAGCCGAACTGCCAGGCATATCTGTTAACATCTGCCCCAAACCTCCCCCCGTGCAGGATTCAGCCACGCTCAGAGTTTCCCCCCGCTCTAAAAGAAGCGTGCTGACGATCGAAGCCAAACTATCATCGTCAGAGCCAAAATAATCGAGTCCGGCGATGCTAATAATCTCTTGCGCTACCGGCTCGATTAAAGAGACGGCTTGGGTTTGAGAAGAAGCATAAGCCGATACCCGTAGACGCACCTCGCCCATACCGGCATAGGGAGCCACGGTAGGATTAGAGGAATCGAAAAGATGAGTTACCTTAGCGGCCAGGGCCGATTCACCAATCCCGTAGAAACGCATCAGACGACTGTAAATAATATTACTACCCCAGCCCAAACTCTTGAGATAGGTAACGGCTGTTTCCCGCCACATTTTGCGCATTTCCGAGGGCACACCGGGGAAAGTCAGTAAACTCAATCCGGGGCGAGGTTGCCAGATAATTCCGGGTGCGGTGCCGGAGGGATTGGGGAGAATCGATGCTCCGCCTGGGAGTAGAGCCTGCTTGAGATTACTGGGAGTCATCGGGCGATCGATGCGAGCGAACTTGGTCGTTATATCCGCCACGATTTCGGGATATTCCACGAGGGGAGACTTGAAAAAAGCGCCGATAGCATCGTGGGTCAAATCATCGGGAGTTGGCCCCAAACCACCGGTAAAGATGAGGATGTCCGCGCGCCCGGAAGCAATTTCAATAGCACTACAGAGACGATCGATATTATCTCCCACAACCGTCTGAAAATAATGGGGGATACCCAGAGAAGCCAATTCCAGGGCGAGGAATTGAGCATTAGTATTAACAATATCCCCCAGCAACAACTCAGTACCGACGCAAATAATTTCAGCCGCCATTATCTTCCTCCACCCGGCGATTACGCCAAACCTGCCAACTCACGTAACCCAATAACAAAGTAGCGCCGATAGCGAAACCCCAGCCGCTAGGCACATTAGAGAAGCCCAAAGCCAAACTGCCCACCCAAAGAGTGAGGCAGTAGATAAAAAGGACAGTGAGACGATGGGAGATACCCACTTTCAAGAGACGATGATGGAGATGCCCTTTATCGGCAGCGAAAGGAGACCTACCCCGACTGAGACGGGAGATGATCACCGTGGACATATCTAGAAGAGGTACTGCCAGGATCAAATAAGGTAACAACACCGCGGTCACAGCTACCGCCGTTACGGCCGTGGTTTTCGCCAGACCGATTACCGCCACGCCAGCTAGGGTAAAGCCCATGAAATAGGCTCCCCCATCCCCCATGAAAATCTGTGCCGGGTTGAAATTGTAGCGTAAGAAACCCAGTGCGCCGCCCGCTAAAGCCGCCGCGATGATCGCCGCTGCCGGTTGTCCCATCACCAAGGTAACGATGAGAATTACCACCGCGCAGATACCAGAAACACCTGCGGCCAAACCATCCAATCCGTCAATCATATTAATAGCATTAGCCATCCCCACCAACCAGAAGAGAGTGAGGGGCAAACTCAGCCAACTAATATGAATTAATCCCGATAGGGGAATGGAAAGAAAATCGATTCTTACCCCCGCCACCCATGCCAACGCAGCCACAGTGAATTCCATGATCAAACGGGAGATGGGGGTAAGATTGAATAGATCATCACCCAGACCGATCAAGAAAAATCCCAATCCGCCTAAAGTTACGCCCCACACCTCCCATTCTCGATCGGGTGGTAAGCCAGCAAAGCCCCCCAGCCACCAAACGATGATCAAAGCCGTGAATGAACCGATAAAAATTGAAATGCCGCCCAATCTGACCATCGGTTTCTTATGGACTTTGCGTTCACCTGGTTGATCCACGTAGCCACTTTTCAAGCCTACGGTTTTGACCACCGGGGTACTCCATAGAACCACCAGATTAGCAATGAGAAAAGCGATGATATAGTATAAGTCTCCAGACATGGGGGCAGAGGGATAAAGTTTAGGTTCTCAGGCCTGAGTGTACCTGAAAACCAGAGTTTTTGTGCAGTTTTATCCTAAGCGAGGGCCGGGACGGGACTTCCGATATGGGGATAGAGGGGGAAAGCGTTACAGAGTTTAGCCACTCGATTCCGGCACTGGACTTTGACAGTTTCATCCCCTGGATTCAGCAGCAACTGAGCGATAATATCACCGATTTCCGTGAATTGAGGTTCTTTCATGCCCCTGCTGGTCATAGCCGGTGAACCTAACCGCAAACCGCTGGTGACGAAAGGAGATTCGGGGTCGAAAGGCACGGTGTTTTTATTAGCGGTGATATTGACTTCGCTCACTAATCCATCCGCTACTTTACCCGTGAGTCCCACGGAACGTAAATCCACTAACATGAGGTGATTATCAGTGCCATCGGTGACGAGTTTCAAACCCCGCGCCATTAGTTGATCGGCCATGGCTTGCGCGTTAGCGATCACTTGACCGGAATAGGTTTTAAATTCCGGTTTGAGGGCTTCCCCGAAGGCTACCGCTTTGGCGGCGATAACGTGTTCCAAGGGGCCGCCTTGAGTGCCGGGGAACACGGATTTATCGAATTTTTTGCCCAATTCTTCGTCACGGGTCATGATCAGTCCGCCCCTGGGTCCTCTCAGGGTTTTATGGGTGGTGGTAGTAACAACGTCGCAATAGGGCAGGGGATTGGGATGATGGCCTGTGGCTACCAAACCGGCGATATGGGCGATGTCGGCTAATAAATACGCACCTACTTCATCGGCGATCGCGCGGAATTTGGCGAAATCGATCGTTCTCGGATACGCTGAATAGCCGCAGATGATCAGTTTCGGCTTTTCTTTAACGGCAATGTCCCGGATCAGATCAAAATCCAATCTTTCGTTTTCGGGACTAACGCCGTAGTGTTTGGCCCCGAACCATTTCCCGGATACATTCACCGGTGAACCGTGGGTCAGGTGTCCGCCGTGGGATAAATCCATTCCCAGAATTGTATCGCCTGGATTGAGGAGGGTCAGGAAAACTGCAAAGTTAGCTTGAGCGCCCGAATGGGGTTGTACGTTAGCGTGGGCGGCCCCGAATAGTTGTTTGATGCGATCGATGGCTAATTGTTCCGCTTGGTCTACGAATTCACAGCCACCGTAATAACGTTTTTTGGGTAATCCTTCGGCGTATTTGTTGGTTAATACTGACCCTTGTGCTGCCATCACCGCGGGCGAGGTAAAGTTTTCACTAGCGATCAATTCCAAGTGATCTCTCTGTCTCTGTAATTCTTTCTGGAGAATACTGGCTATCGCGGGATCGGTCAAGGTTAATATATCTAAGTTAGTATGGGTCACTTTTGCACACTTCCAATAATACTTCTAGCTAAGATAAAGCCACTCTTAATATTATGGCAATGTAACCCCCTTCTTTTCCACATATTTTTCGCTTCGCCCTCACCAATTAATAACCTATGTATCCCCGGTAACTACTTCTACAGAAATAGCGCCTAAAATGGATGTAATAGCATCAGGGAGCGAGGAACGGTAGTATGTTAGTTATATTAACCGAAGAACAGGTTCTATCTACTCACCAAGTTTGTCAGGGTTGCCTCTTGGCTACCCATCAAGGTCTACCCCGTTGGCATCACGGTAAATTAGGTTGCGGTCACGCCCTCTCTAAAACCGCCTCCGAACAACCCGCCCTATATGAGTGTAAGATGGGTTTCCGCATCGCCAATATCCATTAGTACCCGTCACGACACAACTTTTCTGAACTCGATTGCGTTATCTTGAGAGTTGAGTTAATGAGTCTGGAGCAAAATATATTATGACTTGGCGCGGGTCAACTGACCTAAAAGATAGGATTTTCGGGGCCTTGGTTTATTTACTACCCCTCCTGAGTGCCTTTCCTTTCGGCAAATTTTTATACGCTCAATTTCCTGCCGTGGGCGCAGTTCTGGCTTTAATCCTCAGCCCGATCGCTTTTATCTATGGCTCGTTGGGGTCTTTTGGCAGTTTGATCATTTTCTTCGTGCTATTCTTCGCGGTGGTGAGAAATTCCCGTGTGCCTAACTTCATCCGTTTTAACACGATGCAAGCTTTGTTGATCGATATTCTCCTGTATCTTCTGGGTTTAGTTATCGGATTACTGGGGCAGGGCTTAGGAACTAATTTAATTTTGGAGACTCTTTTTAATGTAGTCTTCCTCGGTGCTTTAGCCTGTTGTTTCTACTCCATATTCCAATCGGTTCTGGGCAAGTACGCGGAAATACCCACTATTTCCGACGCGGCTTACTCACAAGTCAGATAATCGAAGCTAACTATTGTGCTTTCGGTGTGAGGCTATTATGTCTATCAGTCCATTAAAGCAGGCTATCCGTAAGCTTAAGGTAGAAAATGTGAGTCAGAAAACTCCTAAACGAGTCAATAGCTGGTTTAAATGGCTATCCCCAGGCTTATTCGTTAAACGCTGGTTATTGATGAGCTTGGGCGGTGTTTTACTAACTTTACTGGGGTTAGCCGTGTGGGTCAAGTTAACCCCCGTAAACCGCTTACTAGAATTGATCTCCGGTCTATTAGAAACCCTAGCCCAAATTCTACCCAGTTATATATCGGGCCCTTTAGCGGTTTTCACCGGTATTTTTCTCTTACTCTGGGGTCAAAGTCGCACTGTGGAAACCATCAGCGAAGCTTTACAACCGGAAGGGTCAGAAGAATTGGTCGATCGCATTCGCGCCCACCGTCGCCTCCATCGCGGGCCAAAAATAGTCGCCATCGGGGGTGGTACAGGTTTATCGACTCTTTTGCGTGGTTTAAAGCAATATAGTTCCAACATCACCGCCATAGTCACCGTAGCCGATGATGGCGGCTCATCCGGGCGATTGAGGAGAGAGATCGGCGTTTTACCTCCCGGTGATATTCGTAACTGTATAGCCGCTCTCGCCGACGAAGAAAAATTATTAACCGAGTTATTTCAATACCGTTTCCAGGCGGGAGATGGTTTATCGGGGCACAGTTTCGGTAATCTCTTTCTCACCGCGATGACGGACATCACCGGCGATTTAGAACAGGCTATCTCTGCGAGTTCCAAAGTTCTAGCTATTCGCGGGAAAGTTTTCCCGGCTACCCTCGCCGATGTATCCCTCTGGGCCCAATTAGAAGATGGTCGTTTGATCGAGGGGGAATCGAGCATTTCCGAGGCAAACGGCAAGATTAAATATATCGGCTGTTACCCGGCTAACCCCCCGGCAGTACCAGCAGCCATAAAAGCGATCGAAGAAGCAGATTATATTATCATCGGCCCCGGTAGTCTCTACACTAGCGTTATCCCCAATTTACTCGTCAAGGAAATCCGGGAGGCGATCGCTAAAGCCGGAGTTCCGAGAATATATATTTGTAATATCATGACCCAGCCAGGCGAAACCGATGGTTATACGGTAGCCGACCATATCAAAGCGCTCGATCGAGTTTGCGAGAGGCGAATTTTCGACGCGGTATTAGCTCAAAAAATCTCCCCCTCTCCCCTGGCTTTAAAAAAATACGCCGAAGAAAACTCTCACCCGGTTTATCTAGACAGAGAAGAGATCGATAAATTAGGTTGTCGGGTGGTATTGGCGAATATCATGACCGAAGACGAAAACACCGCACAAGTAAAACACGACCCCCAAAGATTATCCCGCGTTCTCTGGCGCTGGTATACCAAGAAGTAAAAAAATGGTAAGATTGTAGATTGCAGTATTTATAATCAATCGTCTGGTTCAATGACTTTAACACAGAGCAAAAAACAGGAACTGATCACCCAATACCAAAACCACGAAACCGATACCGGTTCGGCGGATTTACAGGTAGCTATCCTTACCGAGAGAATCAACCAATTAACCGGTCACTTACAAGCCAACCCCAAAGACCACGCCTCTAGAAGAGGACTACTACAGATGATCGGTCGTCGTCGGGGACTATTAAAGTATATCCAAGAGAAAGACCAAGGGCGTTATCAAGCATTGATCGCTAGATTAGGTATTAGACGTTAGACGTTAATCGGGCAAAAAAAAATATGCCGTCTGAATCAAAAAAAGAGCGTTTACCATTTGAACCACGTCAAAAGGGGAAAAAAACGCCGAAAGCTGCCCCGGTAACTCCGGTAGAAGCCCAACGAGAGGAAGAACTTTCAGAAAGGAGTTTGAAAGCCATACCGCAAGCCGTCAGCGCAAGGATGGCGCGCAGAATGGCCGTATTCTGTGGCCTACCCACCGGGTTAGGCATAACCTCATTCTTCGTTTTTTATTGGGTGGTGAGCCAAGAATGGGTGGATTTACCGCCATTCGTGGTACTAGGAGCGAGTTTGAGCCTATTCGGACTGGGTTTTCTCGGATTGAGTTACGGAATATTTTCCGCATCTTGGGATGAAGATCGCGTCGGAAGTTGGCTAGGATGGGATGAGTTTAAAGTCAATTTCCGGCAAACGATCGCCGCCTGGCGTTCTGGCAAAAAATCAACAGAAGAAAATTAATCACATTGACAAGGAAAAAGCCATGATTGTCGTCATGAAAGTGGGTACACCCGAACAGGAAATCGAGAGAGTCAACGCCGAATTCACCAGTTGGGAGTTAACCCCCGAGAAAATCGTTGGGAAACATAAGGTAGTTATCGGATTAGTGGGGGAAACAGCCGATCTCGATCCCCTACAGATCCAAGAAGTTAGCCCCTGGATAGAAACCGTGTTACGAGTCGAACAACCTTTCAAGCGTGCTAGTCTCGAATACCGTCACGGCGAATACAGCGAAGTGATCGTCAAAACTCCTGACGGCCCTGTGTTCATCGGCAGGAATCACCCTGTTAATATTGTCGCCGGCCCCTGTTCCGTGGAAAACGAGGCGATGATCGTGGAAACTGCCAAGCGGGTTAAAGCCGCGGGCGCTCAATTTTTAAGGGGCGGCGCTTATAAACCCCGCACCTCTCCCTACGCTTTCCAAGGTCACGGCGAAAGCGCTTTAGAATTATTAGCCGCAGCCCGTGCCGCGACTGGATTGGGAATTATCACCGAAGTTATGGACGCGGCAGATCTAGACAAAATCTGTGAAGTGGCTGACGTGATCCAAGTAGGCGCTCGCAATATGCAGAATTTTTCCCTATTGAAGAAAGTCGGCGCTCAACCTAAACCCGTTCTTTTAAAACGGGGTATGGCTGCTACTATTGAAGATTGGCTGATGGCTGCAGAATACGTTCTCGCCGCCGGTAATCCCAACGTTATCCTCTGTGAAAGGGGTATCCGCACCTTCGATAGTAAGTACACCCGCAATACCTTGGATCTATCCTGCATCCCGGTACTGAGAACCCTAACCCATCTACCGATCATGATCGACCCCAGTCACGGCACTGGTAAATCCGAGTACGTGCCGACGATGGCGATGGCTTCTCTGGCGGCGGGCGCTGATTCGTTGATGATCGAAGTCCATCCTAATCCTGCTAAAGCCCTCTCCGATGGCCCCCAATCCCTCACACCGGAAAGATTCGATCGCTTGGTGCAAGAGTTGGCGGTGGTGGGTAAAGCGATCGGTCGTTGGCCGCAAATACCCGTAACCGTTTAAGCTTTCGATCGTGGGAGATGGTCATTATTCACCTCCCACTCTTAAGCAATTATTAATTATTATTGTTTATAAAGAAATATATAAATTATTTTATTAAAGCTAAGTATTGTTGTTAATATAGAGCCAAGAAAAATAATAAAAATAGTTGTGAGAAAAACAACTTAGTTTTTTTTTAAAGGTACGTTCAAAATAATGTACCTGACTTGTCGGAATAATTACCTAACCTAAATATAAATAAACTCATACACTATACAGGACTAAAGATCATGATAACCTTTAGTGGGAACGATAATGGCGATCTTACGCCGAAGACGGGCGAAGATTTGTTTCTAGGATTAGACGGATTTCACGAAAAAAAAGGTAGTAGTACCAATAACTTAGGTGAAATTACTAGTTATGAAAACGCAGACATAGTAATAATAACTAAGACAAATAACAGTAGCGCTCAGATTTTAAGTGATAATACCAAGACCGATGAAGTTAGGGTAATTCCCAAGATATTGACACCGGATAACGATTACGGGATCGATCGAAAACTGTCCCTCTTATCGACAAAAATTAACGCGGCGGGCCCGATCAAAGCGAATGGATTAAGTCAAGATCGGATTAACGCTTTACTATCAGGGTATACTTGGACGCTACCCTCTTCCAGAATCCTCACCTATAGTTTCTACAAAGATAGTGTCTTCAACGGCTCTTATTACGGAAGTGAAACGGGAGTCAAAGAAGTTAGCAACGCCGTTAAAACCAACGTTAGAAACGCCCTAGCTTGGTTGGGTTCGGTAATTAATATCACCTTCCAAGAAGTAACGGAAACCGCCTCAACCTATGGAACGCTGCGATATATGCTATCCAACGCTCCGGGGTACGCCTATTGTTATTATCCCACCACCGATCCCCTTGGAGGAGATGTTCATCTCAACCCCAATTATCAAAATACGATCGACACTAACGGTTTTGAAATGCCCGCGGGCAATCACGGTTACATGACCTTGATTCACGAAACCGGTCACGGGTTAGGGCTGAAACACCCCCATGAGACACCCGCCCTACCGACCATAGAGGATAATACATCTAACAGTGTGATGAGCTACCGTTTCACTGGTAACTCGGCAGGTACGCTGATGGCTTATGACTTGGCTGCTTTACAGCAATTATACGGAACCAAAGCCAAAGAAGCGGGAAATACAACTTATGTCTTCAGTTCTCGTATCGACCAATTTACCGTCAACAGTGTTTCACCCCTGACCACCCCTACCAATACAAAACAACTGATCTGGGACACGGGCGGTAGTGACACCCTCGACTTTTCCACTTTAGCGGCCAACAGTGGCGGTTATCGCTTAGATATAAACGAGGGGGGGTGGTTAACTACTAACGCGGCTTACCAGTACCAAGTACAGTTCTATGACTATAACGTTACCCAACAAGATATTACCACCACTTACTTCGACTGGGGCACATCTCTAGGTTACGGCGTAACGATCGAGAATCTAGTCAACTCCGTCAGTGCCGATACTATATACGCTAACTCGGCAGCGAACACGTTCGGAGGTTATACCACCGGGCGGGCAGTGGGTGCGGATGTTCTTTGGAACACTAATAGTGCCGACACGTTGAGTCTGGCGGGGTACACATCAACTGGGGTTACTCGGACGCAGGTGGGTAATGACCTGGTGATCGGGCTGGGTGCTAATGGTTCGGTGACGGTTAAAAACTACTACGCTGGCTCACAGATCAATATAGTTTACGGGGGGGTCACTTTACCCAGTATCACCCTATCCGTATCGCCCGCATCTGTCACCGAAGACGGGAGCGCTAACCTGATATACACATTCACCCGCACCGGCGCGCTCACCAGTGCCCTGACGGTGAACTACACCGTCGGCGGCACAGCGACCAACGGCACGGATTACGCCAGTATCGCCACCGCGGTCACATTCGCCACAGGGGCCAGCACCGCCACGGTGACGGTAGACCCCACCGCAGATGCCACGGTAGAAACCAATGAAACCATAGCCCTGACCCTAGCCGCAGGCACAGGTTATACAGTGGGCACGACGACCGCGGTGACGGGCACTATCACCGATGATGATGTAACGCTGCCCAGTATTACCCTGACCGGAACGCGTACCAGGGTGCAAGAAGACGGAAGTTTAAACCTGGTTTATACCTTTACCCGCACCGGGAGTACGGTTGACCCCCTCGTGATCAATTATACGATCGGCGGCACCGCAACTATGGGCGCGGATTATGGAACGATCCCGACTTCGCTAGTTTTTGCCCCCGATGCAGCTACTGCCACCCTCAACGTCGATCCTTTTGCTGACAATATTGTAGAAGCCGATGAAACTATTACCTTGACTTTAGCCACTTCTGCTAATTACACCTTGGGCACGACGACCGCGGTAACGGGCACTATCACCGACGGCAATGATAATGTTATCGGTACTAGTGCCAATGATTCTCTTGACGGCGGTGCGGGCAATGATTCCCTCTACGGATTGGCAGGTAATGACGTACTCAACGGTGGTATCGGCAACGATAGCCTTATTGGCAGTGTCGGAATCGATACTCTCACCGGCGGCACCGGTAAAGATTTCTTCGTGTTTACCACCCCGTCTCAAGGCGTTGACTTGTTCACCGATTTCAGAGTCGTAGATGACACTATCCGTCTTTCGGCTTCTGGATTCACGGGTCTGTTAATTGGTACTTTAGCCCCATCCGCTTTCCTCTCTGGTTCGGGCGTGACTTCAGCTAATTCTACGGATCAACGTCTGATCTACAACACTACTAACGGGGCTTTATTCTTCGATGCCGATGGTAGTAACACCGTTGCCAATCCGATTCAATTGGCTACTTTGAGTAATCTGCCTGTTTTAATCCCGGCTGATTTCTTAGTTGTTTAAACGATGAAGGGAAGATGGATGACAATCAAAATTTATCTTCCCCTAGAGGTAAAGGTTGACTTTATTTCGGCCGCATTTCCTTGTAGGCAGTTTGTAAATCCCTGATAGTGAACAGGGATTCAAATATAAGTCCCTGGGATTGATAGAATTCTTGACCGCCTTGTTCTCTATCCACGATCGCTATGATCCGATCGACTTTATACCCCGCACCCCGCAGTCTTTCCACGGCTAACATCGCTGATTTTCCCGTCGTCACCACGTCTTCTAATACGACTACCTCGGTATCGGGAGTTAAACCCGGCCCCTCGATATAAGCCCCCGTACCGTGGCCCTTCGCTTCTTTGCGCACGATTAAAGCGGGAAGGGGACGGCCTTCGTAAGCGGATACTACACTTACCGCCGTAACTATGGGGTCTGCCCCTAAAGTTAATCCCGCCACAGCCCCGGTTTTTTCGGGCAGCCTTGCCAAGATTAAGCGCCCGATGACCAGTGAACCCTCGGCCGTTAATGTCACCTGTTTACCGTTGATATAGTAGGTACTGCTTTGACCGGAGGAGAGGGTGAATTCCCCTTCTTTATAAGCGTAACGAACCAGTAAATCGAGAAGATATACTTTTAACTGTTCTTGTGAAGCGTTGACGGGGGAAAAATTAGCCATTTTCTGTTACAATCTAGCCAAAAACCTAAAACCTATTGTAAGGTTAGCATATCAGCTTTTATCAATCATTTATTATGCGATCGGTACTAACATCTTTACTACTAGGCTGCACTATGAGTCTCGGTGCCATTAATTCGGCTAACGCGCAAACGAGAGAAACAGTCTTCGCTCCCAATGTGTCCAATATTCCCGAACTATTCAACCGCGCTTTTAACAACAATACCGGTAGGTTTTACGAACTCGGTAGCCTGTCGGGCCAAGCTAACAATATTTTCGGTTGGCGCACTTTCCCGATGGGTTCGTTTTTTGATAATATGGTCAGCCGGGACTCACAGTTAGTTAATACGGTTTATCGGGATGTGATGCAACAGCAAACCTCTGGGCCGTTGATTCGCACTAGAGATTTAGAAAATCCTTTTAGTAGTTCTCTCTCGGAAAATCCCGATTATCTCAGCCCGGGCCGTTAGAAGCTACCGTGGGCTTAAAGGGTTAGAATTTCTACGCCGGTTTCCGTGACGGCGATCGTATGCTCGAACTGTGCCGAGAGTTTACCGTCTTTGGTGACGGCCGTCCAACCATCTTCTAAGACGACCGCTTCCCAAGTACCTTGATTGATCATCGGTTCGATCGTAAACACCATACCGGGGCGTATGCGTTTGCCTTTTCCTTTGATACCGTAGTGAGGTATTTGTGGAGCGCTATGAAAAACATTACTGATACCGTGACCCACGAAATCCCTCACCACGGAAAACCCTTCTGACTCAGCGTATTCTTGGATAGCCGCGCCTATATCACCGATTTTGCCGCCTGGCTTAACCGCTTCTATCCCTCGTTTCAAACATTCTTCCGTCACTTCTACTAACTTTTTCGCTATTGGGGAAGGCGTCCCGACAAAAAAAGTTCGCGAGCTATCGCCGTAGTAGCCATCTAAGATAGGGGTGACATCGATGTTGATAATATCCCCCTCCCTTAGAATCTGATGCGCGCTAGGGATACCGTGACAGATAACCTCATTAATACTGGTGCAGATCGACTTGGGAAATCCGTGATAACCGAGGGGGGCGCTTTTCGCCCCCTGCTTTTGCGTCCATCTCTCCGCTTCGTCATTGAGTTCCAATGTACTGACGCCGGGACGTACTAGGGGCGCTAAATAATCTAAAAGTTCTGCGGCTAGTCTTCCCGCCCGACGCATTTTTTCAATTTCCCGTGATGATAATAAGGTGATAGTATCGTTACCCATGCCAACTTTATAACCGATTTCGTTCAACTTTAATAGTAGCAAATTCTTTTCTTATTATTCTACGTCGGTTGCGGGTTGAAATTGTTTTAGCCCCAGTTGAATTTGTTGTAGTAGGGCCAGAGCATCGGCTAATTCTTGAAAATTACCGACGAGTAATGTTTTTTGATTTCCTAAAATCACTATTTCCAGTTCCGGTTCGACTATTAATAATACATTATCGATACTGGGGGTACTAATTTGGTCTATTTTATGATTGTCTATGAAATATTTTAAGTAATAGCGATCGATATATATATGTTTATCCCGGCTCATTTGCCATCCCTGATAGATCATGAATAAGATAGCGAGGCTCAGATTGAGATAGGTGAAACCGTTCCAATTGGCAAACGGGGCCGTGAATAATTGGGAGAGATCGATCACAGTTTCCCCGTTCGTATTATAAAAAGACCCAAATATGGATGTTACTATTTGACCGAAGATAATTAAAACTTCAGTCATGACGACTATAAATAGGTAAAAACCAGATATTTGAATTATTTTTTTAAGTAACAGCCAATTGTTTCGCAATTGCCATTTAGTTTTGATGTGCCATTTTTTAAGAGTCTTATGACCAACTATCGCCCCAGAATTTCCCGGTGATAAAATTCCAGAATCAGCATTAGCAAAAAATAAATCTTTCTCGAAATATTTTTGAGGAGCGGTAGCTTTTTGGAGCAAATTAAATAATTGCCTATCTTCGTGGATAACTAATGGGGAGCCATCTATAAATAAAAGTTCCAGTTGCCAAATTTTGCCCAGATAAGTTTCAAAAGCTCCCCCGTGAAGCAGTTGACGTTTAATCATAAGTTTATCTACCTGTTGGGAATTAAATCGAAAATTTAGATATTTATTAGCTCTCAGATTAGTTTGAAACTCTATTTCACCATCGTCAACCTCTTTTAATAATGACTTAGTAAATAGCTTGTTATTAATGTAGCTTCTTGTTGCCTTCAAGTAATCACAATAGAACAAACCGAAGAAAATTAGTATTAAGTAAGGAACATAATTCTTAATTTGGTACAGGATAACTCCTAATAATAAAAAAACAATAAACAGCAAAGCAGTCAAGCCATTATTTTCTACTCTTTTTTTTCCGAAAAACAGCTCATTCCATAATAGTCTAATAATCAATAAATAAAGACGATTATATATCTTTTTAATTTGAATTATGGGATAAATTAAAGTAGCATACAAGCTAAGTTCGGTATTTATAATACGACCTTGGAAAATAATAGATAAAAGCATCGGTGAAAAATGATTTTAAATAGCTTTTAGACTTTTGCGTAAAGATTTTTTGCGATACATAGCTAAATCCGCTTTTTCTGTGGTTGCTTTCAAGGGGTATTTATGAGAGTAATTAGCGTAACCTACAGAAGCTTTGATTTTAAATTTTACCAAATTATTTTCTATCCTCTGGACTAAGTTTTCAGTTTGTTCTGGGCTGACTTCCACCATCAGGATAGCGAACTCGTCACCACCGATGCGGGCGACTATATCTTGTTTTCTCACACTTTCGACGAGACTGTTGGCGGCGGATTGAATTAACAAATCTCCGGCAGCGTGGCCGCTACTATCGTTAACTAGTTTCAAATCGTCCAAGTCCACGATAACCACGGCGGCGGAATTACCGTAAGCTTTACATCGTGCTTCCTCGGCGGCGCTCAATTTCTCCCAGCCGTTACGATTGTAAATACCTGTCAGTAAATCTATTTGCGCCTCTACTTGGGCACGTTCCATTTCTCGGGTGGCTTCTTGGGATTGCAACTCGAAATGAAGCAGGGTGGTGAGCAAGCGACTTTGTAACTGAACAAAATTTAATTCTTGTTCGATTAAATCCGATTGGGGAAAAGGATCGATCGCGCACAAAGTGCCGAATAATTTACCATCTGGATCGGGTATGGGTAGGCCTATATAAGCACCTATATGCACTATACGCCCGATGGGAGCTTCTAGATAAACGGGAACTCGCTCGACTCGCGGGGCCACACGGGGGCCGAGTCCTAAAACCATTCTCGAACAGAAGGAATCAGACCAATTGAAGAGATCACCGGAGTGAACATTATAGCCGTGATCCTCGGCTTGTAATACTATCCAGCTATTGCCATCTACTCTTGTGAACATCCATAATTGAAATCCTAGACGTTCGTGAAGGTAACTTAATACGGCCTGTACCGCACTTTCAAAATCGGGGAAAGGAGAGGGAAAATCAATATTCATATTTTGGGTGAATATGGCTTTGTAGATTTTGTATGAGCTACCGGGTCTACACGACAATTCTATCTTCTTTACCGGTTTTATCGCCGCAATTTCCCGCACCGGTGAGGGAGGTTCGATCGAGAATTAATTATCATAAGAATGTAGCCAGTTTAGGAAATCAGCAGTGCAGTTTATCGATCGAGCGGAAATAGAAGTACAGGCGGGTAAAGGCGGGGATGGATTGGTGGCCTTCCGCCGCGAGAAATACGTACCGGCGGGAGGCCCCGCGGGGGGCAACGGTGGCAAAGGCGGCTCGGTTATCTTCAAGGCATCGGAAAACTTACAAACCCTTCTCGATTTTCAATACAATCGCCTCTTCAAAGCCGAAGACGGCACAAGAGGGGGGCCGAATAATTGTACCGGTGCTAACGGGAGCGATCGCCTTATCGAGGTTCCCTGTGGTACGGTAGTGTACGAGAGGGATACAGAAGAAATTATCGGTGATCTAGTCACCCCCGGACAAATCCTCTGTGTGGCTGCCGGGGGTAAAGGCGGTTTGGGCAACCGTCACTTTCTCAGTAATAGTAATCGGGCCCCTGAATACGCCCTACCAGGCTTGGACGGGGAACACAGATTTTTGCGTCTAGAATTAAAACTATTGGCGGAAGTGGGGATTATCGGCTTACCTAACGCCGGTAAATCCACCCTCATCTCCGCCCTATCGGCGGCGCGCCCGAAGATTGGTGATTATCCTTTCACCACCCTTATTCCTAATTTGGGGGTAGTGCGTAAACCTAACGGGGACGGCACAGTATTCGCTGACATACCTGGATTGATCGAGGGGGCGCACGAGGGGGTAGGTTTAGGTTATGACTTTTTGCGTCACATCGAGAGGACGAAGATATTAATTCATCTGCTAGACGGCACGAGTATTGACCCCGTGGCCGACTACGGGATTATTCAAGGCGAGTTATCCAGTTACGGGAGGGGATTGTCGGAGCGTCGGCAGATAGTGGCCATCAATAAAATAGACGCGATCGATCCAGAGACTTTACAAGAGTTAGAAACCCAACTGAAGAACATGACGAGTAACCCGGTGTTGAGTATTTCCGGGGCGGCCCGCACGAGGCTAGACAAATTGATGGGTTTAGTATGGGAAAGCTTAGACGCTTTAGAAAACGAAGAGGAGATGGTAGAAACCACCTCATCTTGGGCTTAACCCGGACGGGGGGTCAAGGGGCGACTCGAGCGAGGGCCCCGCTTCGGTTGATACTTGCGATCAGAGCCATTAGAACCGTTACCAGGTCTACGCTTGGGCGCACCGCCTTCCTCCTCTCCCTCCGGTTCATAAACATTGAGATGAACCGATTGACCGCAATTGGTGGCCGTCGTCTCTAATACCGTGCGGATGGCCTGTAAATTTCGTCCCCCGCGGCCGTACACCTTACCCTTATCTTCGGCTTCAAAAGCCACCCGAATCCACACTCTCTGATCGTTTTTACATTTCTCACAGTCAATACAGAGAGAGTCGGGAAATTCTAGAAACGGTTTCACTAGGAACTTGAGTAGCCCAGGATAATCAGGGCCCGTAGATAAAGAAGCTAAATCAGGCATTTACTTGCTCGAATACTTTCGCTTTAGTTAAAAGGCTACGAACGGTTTCCGTGGGTTGTGCGCCCTGTTGTAAACGTCTCACGATACCGGGTACATCCAAACGTACTTCATCGGTTCTGGGATTATAAAAGCCCAATTCTTCCAAGGGGCGACCATCGCGGCGACTAGTACCGACAGTGGCGACGATACGATAACTCACTTCGCGTTTTTTTCCGAATCGTTTCAGACGTAATTTAATCATGCTTACCTTAAAAATTCTCCTTTATGATTCTAAAGGATTTAGAGGGAGATCGCACAGGGACTTTTGTGAAGATGCCTCCGTCTAGGTGTATTGTAAAAGTTACTTAATTTTGTAAAGTTACATGATTATAAATACAGGATCTTTACCTATGAGTTCAAAATATCTAAAAATCCTCCCTTTAGCTATGATTTTGGCTCTGGGCATAATGGATCACGCCCAAGCCGCCCCTAACAACAATACAAAAGATAAGCCAGCCCCTAGCCAGCCCACATCCGGTTCGGAAAATCCCGCGGGCGATAATAACGACCTCAGACCCTTGACTCAAGCCGATAGCCTCTTGAGTTTCCAAGGCGCACAAAAATTAATGGGCGAAGCCAGTCAAGCTATTAACAGTGGTAATTACGAGGTAGCCACCGAGAAACTACAACAGGCGAGGCGGATTTTCAATCAACTCTCTAACTATCATCTCCAATTGGCTAACAGTTTTTCGGGCATAGACCCGAAAGTATTCGACTCGCAAAGAACCAGCGCCCTATCCACGGGCCAGATGCGGGATGAAGCCACTTATCAATTAGCCTTGGTGCATAGGGCGCAAAATAAGCCCGAATTAGCCGTGCCTTTATTAATACAAGTGATTCAATCCCAGAACCCCTCCAGTGTCCTCGGACAAAAATCCTACCAGCAACTTTATGAATTGGGTTTTGTCAGCACTCCCTACGCTACTAGTAGCCCTGGTTCGACCCCGGCCCCCGCTCCCACTTCTAACGCCCCGACTCCGAAGTAAGAACTATAATTGAGACTCGTTAGAAATTCTAGAAAAAGTCATGGTTAGTTTCCAGCAAGTAGAAGCGATGATTCAAACACAGTTGCCCGATGCCCAAGTCATGTTAAGGGACTTGACAGGCGGGGGAGACCATTTAGAAGCGATCGTGGTTTCTTCTGAATTTGCCGGGCAGAGCCGGGTTAAACAACACCAGATGGTTTACTCGGCCTTACAATCCGCCCTGGCCACGGAAGAAATCCACGCCCTCGCCCTGAAAACTTATACTCCCGAAGCTTGGTCGGCCCAGAGCAAGTAATCACACCAGACCGACGTTTTTTAAAGCGGCTTCCGCCGCCGCTTTCGTCGCGTCTTGCTTTCTTTTTCCCACTCCTTTACCGTACACCAGTTTATTGACCTTGACCACGGCGACGAATTCTCTCGCGTGGGGAGGCCCCGACTCGCTGATAATTTGATATTCTGGATTTTGGGTGAAGTTAGCCAGAGTCCACTTTTGAAAGTGATTTTTCGGGTCTGTGGAGTTCTTTTCCTCATTAACCTCAGGGGTGGAGATCAACTGGTGGGCGATCGCACTGTAGAGGTTTTCCACGTACTCCCTCACCGCCGACATACCCCCGTCTAGATAGTAGGCCCCGATAAGAGCCGAGAAAGCTTCCGAGAGTATAGCGGGGTTTTCTCTGCCCCCGTCTTTAATCGTTCCCTTGCCCAGTCTTAATACTTTCCCCAGTTTTAATTCTCTAGCGAAACTCGTCAGTTGATTTTCTTCGATCAGGTGAGTTCTTAATTTTATTAATTGGTATTCTCCCAATTCTGGATAGTTGATGAATAATAATTCTCCTACAATAAAAGCTAGAAGACTATTTCCTAAAAATTTCAGCCTTTCGTTATGATCGATCGGGCCAGGATTCTCATTGGTATAAGAACGATGGGTTAAGGCTTGTAATTGGAGAGTTTCGTTGATAAATTTGGGCGGCTGTAACATCGATCTTTGTTGCTTGATCTTCCTGTGGAATAAGTATTTATAACCAAAGTAGTTATTTAGTCAAATGTTTGTAAAATTTCGTTATATTTGTAATCATAACTAGCTTCAGGGTAACGGGCATGGCTTTATACGCGGATTTACATAGACATTTGGGGGGGTCAGTCGTACCGAGGATTTTATGGCGTTATTTCCAACGTCATAACCCGACTTTAGGAGCAAGATTTCCCGAATACCTTCCTTTTGAAGAATTTTACACCCGTGAACGCAGTAGCTTGGATGAATACCTGGAATTACACACCTTGGTAGAAAGCGTACAAACAGCTCAGACTCTTCCTTATTTTATCTATCGCCTCCTGCGGGGAGCTTATATTTTTGAAAATCTGGCTTATCTGGAATTGCGCTATACTCCCTACTATCGCACCGACGAGCATTTGAGCCAATCCCAACGGATCGAACAAATGCCGACGATCGTCGAGATCGTCGGGGGGGCATCCCAATTAGCCGAATATCCCATCGTCACCAGTCAAATTCTCTGTATGCACTCGCGCCTCCCCTACGAGGTGAATCGGGCTATAGTGGATTTAGCCGCAGAACATCGTCATCACGTCTGCGCGATCGATATTGCCGGGGGCGATTCCCATTACCTGGAGAGATTGGATGAGTTCGCGGGTCTCTACGCCTACGCTCGTTCTTTAGGATTACACACCACGGGTCATCTTTACGAAACCGTTAACGGTTGTTACCCCCAATTATTACCTTATTTACAGCGCATTGGTCACGGGATTCAAATACCCCTGAAATACCCCGAATTATTGCCGGAACTCGCGCGCAACGGTCAATGTTTGGAGGTGTGTCCCACGACTTATTTAAAAACTGGTACTCTACAGAGTTTACAAGCTTTGAAGGTGGTGTTCGATCGTTGTTTTGAAGCGGGTGTGGATATTGCTATATGTACCGATAACGCCGGTTTACATAATGTGCGATTGCCTTTCGAGTACGAGAATCTTCTAACTCAAGACGTGATCGATTTCCAACAGTTACAAGCCTGTCAGGACGCAGCTTTCCGTCACGCTTTCGCCTGGCCTTACTCTGGGAAACCCGCTTCTTTATTGACCGGTTTGTTAGCCGTTAACCAGGAACAATTACCGGTGACTACTTATTAAAGTTTAGGGGGTGGTAGCTATTTGACCACGCCCTATTTTCAGGCGATAGGATGAGTTTGTTGTTTTAAATAATTATGAATATGAGAAATCTCGCGTTAAATATTAAAATAGAAAGATAGTGTCGGTGCTAGGAGTGTAAAAAACTAGCGATGCCAGAAGTAGATAAGACGAGCGACCCATCTCACCGAGAAAAGGCTAATCATCAACTAGCCCGACAAGACCCATTACTTAACGTCGTTACAAAAATTAGAGAATCTTTAGATTTAGAAACAATATTTCAAACAACGGCAGTAGAAGTCAGACAGTTATTGAACGCGGATAGGGTGGCAGTATTTCAATTTGAACTCGAAACCAATTGTAGTAGGGGTAAATTCGTCTCTGAAGACGTATTACCCCAATATGTATCAGCTATCTCCGCCTTCGTAGAAGATAATTGCTTCGGTAGGAATCACTCCCTTTATTATCAGAAAGGATATATCTGGGCTTTGAATGATGTCGGTAAAAGTCATTTACAGGACTGTCACGAAGCCGTATTGAATAGGTTTCAAGTGAGAGCCAATTTAGTAGCCCCCCTGTTACAGGGTGAACAATTGTGGGGTTTGTTATGTATCCATCAATGTGAAGGACCCCGGGAATGGGAAGACACAGAAATTGAATTCGCCACGAAAATAGCCCTGAACTTGAGTATAGCCATACAACAAGCGCAATTGATCATTCAGGCGCAAAAGCGCTCGGAAGACTTACAGAAAGCTCTAGCGGAAGTAAAAGAGCAAAAAGAACAACAAAATAAGGCGACGATCAAAGAAAGAGCTTTATTTCAGGTGATCGATAAAATTAGACGCACCTTAGATCTAGAAACCATATTTAAGACCACCGCCACGGAAGTGAGACAATTATTAGAGGCCGATCGGGTAGCCATATTTCAATTCATACCGGGTAGTGAATATAGTAGAGGACAATTCGTCTCCGAAGATGTCCTGCCACAATTTCCCTCGGCACTGAAGGCGCAAGTACAAGATAATTGTTTCGGGGAAAAATACGCCCAATATTACACGAGAGGAAAGATATGGTCATTGGACGACATCTATGACTGTAATTTAAACCCGTGCTACACGAAAATTTTAGATCGGTTTCAAGTGCGAGCCAATATGATAGCCCCCCTATTAATCGGGGAAAAATTGTGGGGGTTACTCTGTATCCATCAATGTGCCAATCCGAGACAATGGCTGGACTCAGAGAAAGAATTCGTCACGAAAATAGCTTTAAATCTCTGTGTGGCCTTACAACAGTCGGAATTGCTCGTTCAAACCCGTAAACGCTCCGAAGAATTGCAAGAAGCGCTACAACAGGTGGAAGCCCAAAAAGAGAATTTAGCCAGTGTGGCCGCCCAAGAAAAAGCCTTGGGGACGGTCATAGAAAGAATACGACGAACTTTAGATCTAGAAAATATTTTTCGGGCGACGACAGAAGAGGTGCGGGAGATATTAAACTGCGATCGAGTGGTGGTGTACAGGTTCTATGAGGATTGGAGTGGAGAATTCCTTTACGAATCCGTCAGAGAAGAGTGGCGGCCTTTAACTTGGCTGCCGGGGCTGAAAACGGTTTGGGAAGACACCTACTTACAGGAAACTCAAGGGGGGCGTTATCGCTATCACGAAACCCTAGCGGTTCATAATATTCACGAATCCAATTTAACCCCCTGTCACGTCAAAATTTTAGAACAGTTTCAAGTGAAAGCTTTCGCGATCGTACCGGTATTTGTAGGCGAGAATCTCTGGGGTTTATTGGGTGCGTACGAAAATTCCAAGGCCCGTCAATGGGATGAAAAAGAAATCGGTTTACTGGTGCAGATTGCCAATCAATTAGGAGTGGGAGTACATCAAGCTCAATTGTTAGCCAGGACGAAAGAGCAATCCCAAGAGCTGGAAACGACCTTGGCTGACTTGAACGCCATAGTTGATAATCTGGCCGACGGGCTATTGGTGACGGATATTTTCGGGAAGATCACTCGCTTTAACCCGGCTTTATTGTCTATGTTCAACATACAGAAAATAAATTTAATAGGCAAAAAGTTAGAAGATATATTTCCCATGTCCTTGAGTCAGTTAGTGAGCGGATGCGAACAGGAAGAACAGGAAGTAGTTACCGCCGACGTGGCATTAAGTCAGAACAGGGAAGGACAGGCCCTAGCCAGTTCCATACTGAAAGAGAAGGAGCAAGACGAAGGGAGCCAATGCTTGGGGGCGGTAATCCTCATCAGGGATGTAACCAGGGAGAGGGAGATCGATCGGATGAAGACCGATTTTCTCGCTAATGTATCTCACGAATTACGTACTCCCCTAACGTCGGTATTAGGGTTTGCGGCACTGATCAAAGAGAAACTGGAGGAAGTGATTTTCCCCGCTTTAAGTTTGGAAAATAATAAACTTAAAAAGAATGTGGAGAAGATCACTCAGAACATCAATATTATCGTCTCGGAAGCGGAGAGATTGACGGACTTGATCACCGATGTCTTAGATATTACCAAGATGGAATCGGGACGGATAGAATGGGAGATGAAGCCGGTGTCCCTGTACGAGATCTTACAAAGATCGATCGCCGCGGTAGAACCCCTATGCCAGCAAAAAAATCTTTATATAATCACCGATTACGATCGGGAGTTACCCTGTATCATCGGGGATGAAAACCGACTCATTCAAGTAGTGATCAACTTACTTTCCAACGCCATTAAATTTACCGATCAGGGTGAAATAGTCTGTCAGGCCCGCTTGGAAAAAGGAGAGGTATTAGTAAGAGTTAAAGATAAGGGCATGGGAATCGCACTAGAAAACACAGATATTATCTTTGATCGCTTCAAACAGGTTGGCAATATTCTCACGAGCAAACCTAAAGGTACAGGTTTGGGATTACCCATCTGCAAACAAATAGTAGAGTATCACGGCGGTACGATCTGGGTAGAAAGTTGTTTGGGCGAAGGCAGTATTTTCGCTTTTACTCTTCCTATCAGTCATGAAGCTCGTGAAATGTATAATGAAATCAAATCAGTCAACGATCTATTTAAAGAAAGTTAATGGATAAAAAAGTATTGATAGCCGATGATGAACCCAATATCTTAATTTTAATGGAGCAAGCTCTGGAAAAGCTAGAAGAAGACCATAATATCGAGCTAATTATGGCTAACAACGGTAAAGATGCCCTGAAAATTATTATAGACGAAAAGCCGAATCTAGTATTTTTAGACATAATGATGCCTAAGATGAGCGGTTTAGATGTGTGCCAAGCGGTCAAGAAGGACTTGAACCTCGCCGATATATATATAGTCATACTCACCGCTAAAGGGCAAGAATTTGACAGGAGAGACGGTTTGGCCAAGGGAGCGGATTTATACATGACAAAACCTTTCCGTCCTAAAGAAGTTTTAAATAAATCATTAGAAATTTTGGGTTTAGTTTAATGATATGCCCATAGTAAATCTCAAGAAAATTTTAAAAAAGCCAGAATTTCAATCGGTTATAGAAAGCCTGCTTATAGCTTTAAATACACAAATTAATATTTGCGATCCAGAAGGCAATTTGATTTTTGGTGATCCCAATCTCAATTTTCCAAAACAATTTATCATTAAAACTAATTATCAAATCATAGGCTGGCTGAAAGGCGGAGAAGAAGCATTACCCCTCGCAAAATTTTTGAATTACGCAGTCAAACAAGAGTTAGATAAAAAATCATTGGCAGAAGAAACCTTAGATAAATATACAGAAATAAATTTCTTGTACGACGTATCAGAAAAAATTTCTAGGTGTTTAAAGGTAGAGGAAATCGTTGGAGTGATCATTAACGAAGTCAACCAAATAATCGAAGCGACCGATATAACGGTCATGTTGCTAAACCCTGAAACACAAATATTAGAATTTTTTCCTTCCTCCTTTCAAGATATGATCTATCAAGCTAATAGATCGGCTAAAATCGGTATAGCCAACTACGTACTTGAGTCTGGCAAAGCAGAAATAGTTAACGACGTATTTAAAGATTCACGCTACATTCAAGGCTCTACAAGATTCAGATCTTTAATCTGTGCGCCCTTAAATATCAATAATCGTACTATCGGAGTAATTAACATAAGTCATCATAAACCGATGAAGTACAGCTCTGAAGATTTAAAACTTTTCACGGCTCTAACATCTCAAGCGGCGGCATCGATTCAAACAGCTCAATATTACGCACAACTAAAGGAGTATTCTCAGACCCTAGAGCAGAAAGTTCAAGAGAGAACTTTAGAACTAGAGCACACTAAAAAAGACTTAGAAAAGCTCAATAAAGAATTACATATACTAGCGACAGTAGACCAACTCACTCAACTGGCCAATCGTCGTCAATTCGATCAATCATTACAGAGCGAGTGGAAGAGGATGAGCAGAACTAATAAACCCTTATCATTCATCCTCTGCGATATAGATTACTTCAAGAAATATAACGATCATTATGGTCATCCTGAAGGCGATCGATGTTTAAAACAAGTAGCGAAGGTATTACAAGAATCCGTGAGCAGGTGCGGGGACTTGGTAGCCCGTTACGGCGGTGAAGAATTCGCGCTGATTTTACCCAATACTAGCGACTGGGGAGCGTTAAAAATCGCCCAGGATATTCAAGCGGCGGTAGCCGATCTGAAAATTCCCCATTGCGTCTCTCAAGTAAGCGAATACGTCACCGTCAGTATGGGAATTGCTACCGCGGGACCCGAAGAGAATTTAGAAGCTTTTATCAAAAAAGCCGACATAGCACTTTATCGGGCTAAAGAAGGAGGCCGGGATCAATATTGTTTCTACGAGAATCGGTAATAGAGAATATTCTTTACCAAGTTAATCGCAGCCCTTCCTTAACTAATAGCTTTTGTAGTGTATTTATAGCTTCAGTTTTAACAATCTCTTCAGGAGTTAGACGGGGATTGGCTACCATCACCGCCGCCGTAACACCCGCCGCACCGCCCACACTCCACTCGGCGTAATGGACTCGGGTGACGGCGTTGACGATATGGGTGACAGCGATCGCTTTTCCCCCGATAAGTAAATTATCCACCCCTTGAGGAATCAGACTTTCGAGGGGAATAATCGTCGGACGTACCACGAATTCGCGCGCCGGTGCGCCGCTCGCTTCCCCGGAAGGCTCCCAATTGCGGTAACGGCAGCCGTGAATATCTATATCATAGTGGGTCAGAGCGATCGCACTGCGCCGCAGATCCCGCCCCCCCGACATATCGTTTCTTATATCCGCCTCCCGTAACAGGAACTCCTTTTGTCCGTAAGCCGCCCTACCTAAAATTCTCCTCCCTTCCCGTATATAAGGCAGTATACTCAAACCCGATTCCGTACCCATAGGCGCGTCCCCACCCCAGAGATAGGATAGGGGATAACGTGCCGTAGACAGTTTTTCTAGGGTCCAATGAGCGAATAATAAAGCCCTCTCCTCGCCGTGACCGAGAGACACCTTAGAAATACCGCCAAGCCAATTCTGTCGCTGCCCGGTTCGATCGATCTCCTCCGCAGTAAAAATCAGCGGCGGATTCATCCAATTCCAATCATTACCGCGATTCCAATTAACTACCGTAATATCCCCCCGACTAGGCGCACCGGTAAAAGGGTCATTGCGAGTCCAACTTACTAGACGACGATACTGGAAGAAACTACGCCCCTCGAACACCGGAAAAGCTTCCATGTGAAAATCCCGCCGGTGTTCCTTCTTACTATAAGCCGATTCCAAAGACTTCAATCGTTCTATACTCGCTCCTTTATCATCTTGGATTGTTAACAAAAAAGGATAGGTGAAAGCTTGAGTACATTGGGGATTATCCCTATCACTCCCATTTTTTTCGCCGGTAGTCACCTTTGATTCTGAACCGAGACGGTGGGGTATATTCGCCCAACCCACTAACTCGCCCGTATCGGTAGCATCGATGACCATCATGCGTTTACCTTGAGGCGCTTGTAACTTGATCGGTGTTTTCTCGAAAACATCATCGCTCGACCAACTATACCAACTCCCTAACTCTTGAGACAACCTACCCGAAGGCGCATAATCGGGTTTATGGGGTTGGCGTTGAACACCATAAACGGCAGTGATAATCTGGCCCGTCTTATCGAACCGCGCCCCTTTAAAAGCCACACTCGTAGACCAACGACTGGCAGGGGCGAACTTTTTCGCGTCCTGTAATAGCTTCTCGCTCGCCATCGCCCCGGCCAAAGGGGGAAAACACAACTTCGCCACCCAACAGCTATTTATATCTTTTACCTTTACCTTTTGGAGTTTACCCCCTGGATTGATTAACTTTATTTGTTGTCGGGCGATGAGACTTTTAAAAGACTGCCAACTGAGTGAGAAATTTTGTTTAGCCCGCATAGCCAGGGATTCATCGAGGGCGGGCACTCCCTGACTACTGATTTGACCACCCAACCAGGGGGATAATTCGATCAGGCAAGTAGTCGCCCCGGTTTTCATCGCCCCACTCGCGGCGGCTACACCTCCTAATGTACCCCCGATTACCACTACTTCACACTCCCACACGGATTCAGCCTTCGGTAAAGGATTCAGTTGTGGTCTGCCATTATCCGGGGGCGGTGTCGTTTCCTTGGTTACTTTTTCAGCGGGTGGTTTCGCACCGAGAAACGCTAACCCGGTTATTGCCAAACTCAGGGCTATAAGCCAGTAAAGCCATTTTCGATTCATATTCTAAGTAGGGATTCCAAACTTGTGAAAAATCCCGGATAGGAAACGGAAGCGGCTTCGGCCCGGTGGATTAAAGTTGATTGTTCCGCGTTGAGGGCGGCGATCGCTAAACTCATGGCGATGCGGTGGTCGGTGTCGCTATCTACTTCCCCACCTTTTAAGCCTGTGCCGCCGGTTATCTCTAAACCGTCGGGTAATTCCACTACCTTCGCACCCATCTTATTTAATTGTGTCGCCATTACCGCTAATCGATCGCTCTCTTTTACCCTTAATTCCTCGGCATCTTTAATAATCGTCGTCCCCTCGGCAAATACGGCGGCGACCGCGAGAATGGGAATTTCATCGATCAGGCGGGGGATGATTTCCCCGGCGATAGTGGTGGCTTTCAAGGGGCTGTGTTTAACTCTTATATCGGCTACTGGTTCACCGGTAGCGATTCTTTGGTTTTCCAGGGTAATATTCGCACCCATGTCCTCTAATACTTCTAAAATACCGGTTCTCGTGGGGTTGATGCCCACGTTAGTGATCAATATCTCGGAATCGGGAACGATCGAACCCGCCACCAACCAGAAAGCTGCTGAACTTATATCCCCAGGCACGATCACTTCTTGCCCTATCAGGGTGGGATGACCGGTGACGGTGACGCTGTGGGTTTCTTGATCTATTTCTATCTCTGCGCCGAAAGCTTTTAACATTCTCTCGCTATGGTCTCTCGATAATATCGGTTCTGTGACGGTGGTTTTACCTTCGGTCATTAAACCCGCCAGCAGAATACAGGATTTAACTTGTGCCGACGCGATCGGTGAGTGGTAATGTATCGGTTGTAATTGTCTTCCCTGTATCGCCAGAGGTGCGAGAGTATGGTTTTTTCTGCCCTGAATTTGCGCCCCCATACTGTGCAGCGGTTTGATGACGCGGGACATGGGGCGTGACCTTAAGGAATTATCCCCCGTGACGGTGAAAAAGGAATTGGGGTGACTCGCTAATAAGCCCAACATTAAACGGATGGTCGTGCCGGAATTGCCCGCGTCCAGTATGTCTGCTGGTTCTTGTAAGTTACCAAGACCACAACCGGTGATGATCACTCGATCGCTGTTGAGTTCGGAGATACCTACCCCCATCGCCCGGAAACAAGCCGCTGTACTGCGTGGGTCTTCTCCTAATAGTAAACCTTTTACTCTCGTTTCACCCTGTGCGATCGCCCCTAACATTAAAGCCCGATGGGAGATGGATTTATCCCCCGGTATAGCGATCGTACCTTGGAGTGATAAGGTTGCTCCGACGGGAGCGATCAATAGGTCATGATGATCATTGAGGGGCTTGAGGGTCAGAATGGACATAGAGCGACGGCAGTAAGAACAATATGGGTTATCCCATCCGATCAATATCATAATCGCTTGTCGGCCCATAATGTTCAGTGGTCTTGACCGATTATATCAATTAGGCTTTCCCGACTTTTTCCCGACTTTTTCCTGACTTTTCCCGACTTTGGCCGTGGAAGGTTGGCTGTATATTGATTAGGTAGTAAGACAAACGATTATTTCAAGTCAGATTATCACCTTTTAATATGCAGCTACTTTTTAAGAATTCCTAATTATCTATCTAATAGATTAAGGCGGGCTAACTATCATGGTAAATATCAAGCGAAGAGCGAGGGGGGTTACGTTAACTCATAAAGGGTTGAGAAAGTTACAAATAGCTAAAGGGAGCGAAGAACAACACGAACTTACTGGAAAATGCTCAAAGTTAGAAGGTATACAAGAAAAAAATTTACTCTGCGAAGATACCATCGCCAAAATTTTTACTTGTAAGTCACCCGTAGATAAACGTTCTTTAAAAATTTGTTTTCAAGCTTTGGATCTAATCTTAGAATCCGATGATTACTATAACCCCAAAGATGAAACATCTAGAGGGGAAAAATTTTTATACTCCTATCCAGAATTACCCATGGGTCAAGTTCCCCTCGATTCACCTTACTACGTACAGCGCCAACCTTTAGAAGATCGATGCTATGGGGAGATTACCAAGCCAGGCGGTTCTTTGAAAATTAAAGGGGCGTATCTCACGGGAAAAACATCTTTAATTACAAGATTGCTTGAACGATCAAAGCAACAAGGTTATCACACCATCTATATAAATTTATCATTAGCGGAATCCTATATTTTACAAAACTTAGAGCGATTACTACGCTGGTTCTGCACTCATATTAGCCTAGCCTTGAATCTACCCGATAAAATAAGCGAGTATTGGGATAGTTCGAGCGCTGCTGAAATGAACTGTGTATTATATTTTGAGCGATACCTGCTACCTAATATAAACGTTCCGATCGTCATAGCTCTCGACGAAGCCGATAGGTTGTTCGACTTTGCCGACGTGAGCGATCTCTTCTTGCATCTGCTGGGTTGGTTTCATGAAAAAGCGAAACATAATCCGGTTTGGCAAAAATTACGCTTGGTAATAACCCACGCGATGGAACAATATCCACCTTCGACCTTGAAGCCATCATCGCTCAGTATAGGATTATCGGTAAACTTACCACCCTTTAACCTTCAAGAAGTCCAACAATTAGCAACTCGATACCGCCTAGAGCTGTCTATATACCAACTAGAACAATTGATGGCTTTAGTGGGAGGTAATCCGTTTTTAGTACGCTTGGCGTTCTACGAAATCTCTCAGGGTCGTCAAACTATAGAAACGATTTTATTCACGTCGCCTATTTCTCATCAATATATTTATAAAGAGCATCTAGAGCAACAATTATGTATCCTGGAGTATAAGTATAAAAATTTGATAGCGGATTGGATAAAAGTGATTAAATCCGAAGAGCCGCGCCCATTGGAACCAACCAACCTACACCGTCTAAAAAGTTTAGGTTTAATTCAATACGAGGGAAACTTAGCCACTCCCAGTTGCCAATTATATAAAATCTATTTCCAAGAGTGCTTGGGACTCGACAATACTCCGCCGAGTTCCTTATCTTTCTCGATCGTGAAAGTTACAAACAAAATGAAAGTTTCCTAGCCATTCCGATCACGGACGCTTCATCAGTACCAATTGATCTTGAGGTACAAATTCTTTAAATTGACCATCTTCTGCCAGAATAGCCACCAAATGTAGATTATAATCCGGCTCGATGTGCATATCGTGCCAAGGAATTATTAATTCCAAGCATTCATTGAAAGAAGCTTTAGCGCCGCTAGTTTCAGTATCCCAGTGATGGTACTCCCCCGCCCTTTGAAAACAAATAGCCTCCGACGATAAATCTACCCCCAGATGATAATGATAGCCGTAATCCAGGGGTGGACGTTGGGGAACTCCCTTTAAAGGAATCGGACTTTGCAGACGGTGAATATTATCGAAATACCACAGCAGATGCAGATGGGAAGGTAGATCTTTTTTGGGTTGGGCCCCGGCTTTGAAATCAAAACGGAGATAGAAGCCGACGTGATCCCAACCGTAGAAAAGACGCTGTACGATCGTGGACTGGTGCATCGTACCACTAGCCCCGCCGATCTCGATCCGCCCCGCCTTATCCCAATCCTGTTCGTCACCGAAACCGTCGATGATGGGATGGATAAAACTTTCCGGCCCATGGGTGGGTTTGCGCCCATGATCTTCCAACGGCAGTAACAGATAACTGGGAATCGGTTCGTTAAGGGAGCGATATAGGGCCATTATATGTTCGCGGAACAAGCGATCGAATATTTCATCATGATTGGAAGAGTGTCCCTCACCGAACCACCAGAACCAATCAGAACCCTCCGCCCCATAGAGGGCTTCCCAAGCTTCAGGGTTATTATCTTCCGTCGCTTCAGGATGGGCGGCTAACACCTGTCTCGCCGCCGCCAGATAATCCCAAGCTTTATTTTTCGCCTTATCCCCTATCCAAGTGGTGAAGTTAGCGTCGATCCAAGAGCCACTATGGAGGGTTTCCGGGGCTATACTGACGGTGGGGGGGTGTTTCTCCAAATATTCGGCCACCGTGACCAATTGAATGTTTTTATGGTCGCTAAGTGTTTGATAAAGAGTCTCCAAGAAAGGTAATCCATCTCGCTGATAATGTTCCCAACAGTTTTCCCCGTCGAGGGCGATAGTCACTAAAGCAGGGTTGTCCATCTCTTGGGGCAAGGAGCGGGCAATATTTTCTAGATGACCGATTAAATCTTGGGCTGCGGTAGTGGGACTCATGCCACTATAGGTAAAGCCGATCAGATCCGAGAGACGATGATCTCGGAAGACGATCGATAAATCTCCCTCTGGGGTACTTAAACGATAGGGGCGATACAGTAATTGAGGTTCGGTAATGTTTCCGTATTCATCCCGCCCGAAAGAGTGCCCGAGGGTGGCGGCTAACACCCCTTCATCGGAACATAGCCATTTGAATCCTTGTCGGGCCACGTAGGGTAGTATGGCGGGGCTAACCGATTGTTCCGAGGGCCATAAGCCGTTGGGATAACTACCGAAGCGATCGTGATATATGTCCCAGGCTTTCTTCAGGTGACGCGCTATATCCTCCGGCCATTGAAAACGATGATGGGGCAGGGCCATTCTCGCTACTGCCACCCGCCCCGCTTCCGAGTCGGCTAACAGGGGTAGGATAGGGTGAGTGTAGGGACTGGTGATGATCTCTATCTGTCCCGATTCCTGCATCTTTTTGTGTTGGGGGATGATGCGCCCGATGATCTGGCGGTGTTTGGAGATGATGCGCTGACGATCGCTTAAACTAAAATTTTGCCCCTGTTGTAGCCACTGGCTGATCTCTAGATCATCCCAGAATAGGGGATCTATCCAGGCTAAATTATGCCACGCCAATAGGTCGCCATAATCTTGTAATGACCAATTGGTTAAACACCAAGAACGGCCTTTTTCGTGGCGTTGGTTGAAGAGTTGGGCGTAACGCGGATGCGGTTCGATGAGGGTATGATAGTGAGCGTCGAAAAAGTTTTCGATTATGAATCCTTTTTGCGCTTTGGTTAGTTGAGTTTCCGGCGTGACGGTGAGGGCGAGGTATGGGTCCAGGGCGATACCGCTCACATAATCTTCTAATTGTAAGATCAGGGAGGGAACGAGATTGACGGTCTGGTGTAATTTGGGATAACGTTCGAGAACCAAGATCAAATCGAGATAGTCTTTAACTCCGTGTAATCTCACCCAAGGTAATCGATACTGTGCCGCTGTATCTGTAGAGACCGCGGTAGATTTATATAGAGGTTGATGTTGGTGCCAGATGAAAGCTACATATAGAGGCTGAGACATGGGACGATCGTTTATGAGGATAACTTTGTCTCAATGTTATCAAATTGATTCTTCACTATCATTTCTCACTGCCCTATCATTAATTTATTTTTAATTTTAGAGATCGATCGTTCCACCCACAACCTCCGCACACGCCAATCATCCAAACCTTTTATATTCCCCGTATACTTGTGCCTCATATCGAAGAAATCGTTAATATCTAGTAAAATCTTTTCCAGCCGGGGAAGCAAACTCGGTGGGCGATAAATTTCCAAAAACCTCTCATCCACAGAGGGGCCGGAAAAATTCTCTATAGCATTTAAAATCCTCTCCACATCATACTGACAAGAATAAACACCTATTTTCTCACAATTGATAGGAGGGTCTAAATAATCGGCTAGAGCGTGATTGACGCTAGAAAACACCCTACAACCGCAGGCTAGAGCCTCCAGCGGTGGTAGACCGAAACCCTCGGTTAAACCGCTAACCCGCCAATATTCGGCAGAATCATACAAATAAATCTTACTGCGGTTGAATAACCCCGCCAGATCTTCCACGAAACCATCGAGAAGCTGAACGCGACAACGAGAACTTAAAGCCGGTACTAGTTGCCTTAATAAATAACTCGAAGACTTGCGCGCCTGCACCAACACATCTATATCTCTTTGGCCCCCGTGATAGCGAAATTCATCACCGATACGGTTAGGTAAGTAATAAATCGGCGCGTTAGGGGACTTTTCGCCCCAATAACCCATCGTATTACGGCTGACGGCGATAATCGGCACAGAAGGCGGTAAAGAGAAACCGTAGCCGCTACTGTGGGCGTGATATAGCAGATTATAACCCTCCAGTCGCTTCACCAACTTCGGCACGTCAAAGCCCCAACTCAGCACGAAGATACTTGCCTCTAAACCTCCCTTGCGAAGTAATTCCGGTAAAAAAGCATGATCGGTTTCCGGTTGACGGTAGGTAACGATTTTACAGGGGCATAGTTGATCCGCCAGCTCAACTGTTTTCAATTCCGCCCAAAGCCCACCACCACCGTACTTTCTAGTCGTACCTGGCAGTAAAAAATATAGCTTTTTCATGTTCAAATTGCAGATTTTGTCAAGGGGTGTTTACATTTCGTAAATAAGTTGTTATACTCAGTACCATAGTAAATCTTACAACTCAGAATCAATATATTAACAATCTCCTATTGACGTTGAGTTCTCCTACAACAGCAAAAACCTCGGCCCGAAGGCGAGGTTTTTTTATTCTTCTTGATTGAAATACTGGTCTAGAAAATTTAAAGCGTGATTGCGTAACTCGTAATACTCTTTAGTTTCGCGGATCTCTTTTAAATTGCGGGGATGGGGAAAAGGCACAGAGAGGATCTCACCGATTTTAGCAGAAGGACCGTTAGTCATCATCACGATGCGATCGGCCATATACAAAGCCTCATCCACATCATGGGTGATCATCATTACCGCCTGACGGTGACTCTCCCAAATATCCAACACCTGACGCTGTAACTTACCCCTCGTCAACGCGTCTAAAGCCCCGAAAGGTTCATCCATCAATAACATTTTCGGACGGATGGCTAAAGCCCTGGCAATACCCACCCTCTGTTTCATGCCCCCGGAGATTTCCGAAGGATATTTATCGGCGGCGGCGGTCAAACCCACCATCTGTAAATGTTCATTGATGATAGCGATCCTTTCGCTTTTAGAAGCCGACTTTAAAACTTCATCTACCGCGAGTCTAATATTGTCTCTCACCGTAAGCCAAGGTAAGAGAGAATACTGCTGGAATACCATCATCCTCTCGCTGCCAGGTTTACGGATTTCTTTACCTTCTAACGTGACCAATCCCGAAGTAGCCTTCTCCAAACCCGCCACTATTTTTAATAAAGTGGATTTACCGCAACCGGAATGACCGATAACGGTGATAAATTCATTCTCAGCGATCGTTAAATTAATATTGTCGAGAATTACCGATTCCGTGCCATCAGATTTTTTGTAAGACTTAACTAAATTTTCGACTATTAAAAAGTTATTATCGTTCGGTTCTTGAATAGTAACATTGGCAAATTGGGAATTTATCATAATAATTAACCCTAGGATAAATAAAATAATTGTGGTCGATCGGCCCTGATTTCAAAACTTTTTAAATACCCTACCGGGTCACTAGGATCGAAACCCTTCTTATCAATGAATACGGACGGTGGTTCGGCTTTAAAATCGTCACTCGGACACTTGATTCCCATCTCCCCGGCTATCTCCCGATAAAGATCGGTGCGCCAGGCTTTTTTACTCAACTCCTCAGCATTTGGCGGTACTTCCTTGATTTGCCCCCAGCGCGCCGCCTGGGTCATCAACCAGATACTTTGAGAACGCCAGAGGAAAGTGGAGTGAGAATCGGGAGGTTCCGGTATATCACCCGGAATATCGAAAAATAAAGTTGTATCGTTCGATTTAATTATTCTCGCCTTACCGTCAAAGCCACCATAGTTATAATCCCCGATAATAGCGGGGCGGGTAAATTTAGGCTTAGCGCCCGTGAAAGAGCGTTGGGAGATGATTTCCGCTACTTCCGCCCGATTTTCTGGCTTACTACAATACTGGCAAGCTTCGATCATCGCCTTCACCAGAGAACGATAGGTCTTAGGATAATTATCGATGAAAGATTGCATCACGCCCAAAAGCCGATCGGGATGTCCCGCCCAAATCTCCCGCCCTTGAGCGAAAGTAAAGCCCACATCAGCGTTACCGGTAATCGCCCTGGTGTTCCATGGTTCAGCTACCATATAACCCTGCATCGCCCCGATTCTCATGTTCGTTACCATTTGCGGGGGGGGAGTGATGATAACTCGAAACTCTTTAATCGGATCGACACCGGCTGCTGCCGACAAATAGCGGACGAAATATTCATAGATAGCCGAACTCAACACCACCGCCCAGACGCGTTTCTCTGAAGGGATATTATCGAAATAACCCCGGAAATCTCGACCGAAAGCTTCTAAATCCCCATTATATTCGTGCCAGGGACGTAACCCGGAATCCCACATGGCCCGATTCATCGTCATGGCGTTACCGTGGCGGTGAATGGTCATAGCGGCGCACAGGGGAGCGTGACGGGCCCCCTCCGCACCGATACGAGCGTTGGTAACGGCCCCAGAAACCACCGGCGAAGCGTCTAAACGCTCGAAGATCACTCCATCCCTGGAAGACGCCCAACTCGATTCCCGGCTTAAAGTCACATTCAGCCCGTATTTACGAAAGAAACCCTTTTCCCAGGCGATTGCGAAAGGGGCACAGTCATTAACAGGCACATAACCCACTTTAAGATTCGGTTTCTCCAATGATTCCGGTTTAACTACCGGTTCGATCGCCTCGGCGGTTTTCGATAATCCCTGGGGGGCACGATTGGCACTGATAGCGCAGGACGATAAAAGTAATCCCGTGGCGGTAGCTGAATATTTTAAAAAATCACGTCTCGTGAAGTTGTGAGAAGTCATAATGATACCTTCGTGGTTAAACTTACAAAGCCGACTTACTAACAGCCCGATGAGTCACCAGCTTTTGAATTTGAGCCACCAGCAGATCTAAAACCAACCCCGTCAACCCGATAACCAGAATCGCCAGAAACACCGAACTTAAATTAAGACGATTCCATTCATCCCAGAGGAAGAAACCGATACCAATCCCGCCGGTTAACATTTCCACGGCGACGATCACCAGCCAGGCTATGCCCAAACTGATCCTCAATCCCGTGAAAATATAGGGTAGACTGGCGGGTAGGATAATTTTAAATATCTGGGTGAACTTGGACATCTCTAGCACTCTAGCCACGTCGAGATAATCTTGAGAAACACTCTGCACACCCAAAGCGGTATTAATAATCGTCGGCCACAGAGAAGTTATGAAAATGACGAAGATGGCCGAGGGGTCAGCCAGGTTAAAAATAGCCAGAGATATAGGTAGCCACGCCAGGGGGGATACAGGTTTAAAAATTTGAATCAAGGGATTGAGGATTAACATGGCGGGCCTGGACATACCGATCAGGAATCCTAGAGGAATGGCCACGATCGCACCCAATAAAAATCCTAATAAAACTCTTCTCAAACTAGCCAGTAATAACCAACCCACGCCCAGATCACCTGGGCCGCGCCGATAGAAAGGATTGATGATAAAGTCCAGATTAGCCGTGAAGGCTTGGGGAGGCGTGGGAATCACGTCACTATGAAACAGGGCGATCGTCCACCACAGGGCGATTATCCCTGAAAATCCTAAAGCCGGTAATAAAATTGAATCCCGTATCAGTAACGGTTTAGCTTTTTTCCACGCAGTCTGTCCGGCTACTGCGATCAATGATAGATTAAGTTGAAACATGGTGTTTTCTACAGGTACGACGTGATCGAGCAGTACCAGCACAAGAACACTGATAAGACAAATTCTGTCTTACAGTCTTCTCTCAACGCTGACGGAGTTAGCTGCCGGGCTAGAGTAGAGAGATACTCTTTTCCTTTTTCGGGAAATGCGCCCCTGATACGTGGTTCCCCCGCTTCAAGCTCATGGATACAAGCCCGAATTAAGCTGACTTACTCATGAAGTTAATCAAAATGTAACACACTTCAATCAGAACGCGCTCTATCTGGAGATACGAAAACGATCACGATCGCTGTTGTCATTTATAACTATTTCCTATTGACAGGATAAATTGATCGTGCCTATAAAGCCCAAGAAGTGAGTGAAAAGATGATCCCGTCAAGTGATAGACTTTTGACTGAATCGATAAATAAATTACGAAGCCAGAACAATAGTCGGGAGGAAGATTCGTGGAAAGTACCCTAGGATTAGAAATTATAGAAGTAGTGGAGCAAGCTGCGATCGCATCCTCAAAATGGATGGGCAAAGGCGAAAAAAATATCGCTGACCAAGTAGCGGTGGAAGCTATGCGGGAAAGAATGAATAAAATTCATATGCGCGGCCGGATCGTCATCGGTGAGGGAGAGAGAGACGAAGCCCCCATGCTTTATATCGGTGAAGAAGTGGGAATCTGTACTCAACTCGACGCGGCTAAATACTGCAACCCGGACGAATTGATGGAGATCGATATTGCCGTAGACCCTTGTGAGGGAACTAATCTAGTAGCCTACGGACAAAACGGATCGATGGCGGTACTAGCCATCTCCGAAAAAGGTGGATTATTCGCCGCCCCCGATTTCTACATGAGAAAATTAGCCGCACCCCCGGCCGCTAAAGGTCATGTAGACATTAACAAATCAGCCACCGAAAACCTGAAAATCCTCTCCGAGTGCCTCAGCCGTAATGTGGAAGAATTGGTGGTAGTGGTCATGGATCGTCCCCGTCACAAAGAATTGATCCAGGAAATCCGCGATGCCGGGGCGAGAGTACGTTTGATCAGCGATGGTGACGTATCCGCCGCTATCTCCTGTGCTTTTTCCGGGACGAATATTCACGCCCTGATGGGAATCGGTGCCGCCCCCGAAGGCGTTATCTCCGCCGCCGCCATGCGTTGTCTCGGTGGTCATTTCCAAGGACAATTGATCTATGATCCCGAAGTAGTGCAAACTGGATTGATCGGTGAGAGTCGCGAAGGCAATATCGCCCGGCTCAAAGAAATGAACATCCACGACCCTGATCGAGTTTACAATTGTGAAGAGTTAGCCAGCGGTCAAACCGTTCTTTTCGCTGCCTGTGGCATCACCCCTGGAACGCTCATGGACGGCGTGCGCTTCTTTCACGGTGGAGCCAGAACTCAAAGCTTAGTAATTTCCACTCAATCGAAAACCGCACGTTTCGTTGACACGGTTCACCTATTCGACCAGCCAAAAGTTCTACAATTGAAGTAGCCCTGAATTTTTGATTTTTGTCGCGGGGGTGGCGAAGTCTACCCCTGGGCAGATTTCCCCCATCCCATAAATATAAAGTTTTTTTTCATACACTTTAAATCAAGTACGCATTCAGACTACATTGCAACAGTTAGAGACAATTAGAACTTATCTATAAAATTAAATTTTCGTTGCTTCAAAAACACTGGTAGGAGAACACATGAATATAGCCGTCGTGGGTTTAAGTCACAAGACTGCCCCAGTAGAAGTTCGTGAAAAGTTGAGTATCCAAGAAGCGAAAATGGAAGAAGCCCTCAACCATTTACGGGCTTATCCCCACATCGTGGAAGTGGCGATAATTAGTACCTGTAACCGTCTGGAAATTTACGCGGTGCTGACGGATACTGAAAAGGGGGTAATTGAGATTACTCAATTTCTCGCTGAGATGGGGCATATACCTTTACATTTTCTCCGCCGTTACCTGTTCACCCTCCTCCATCAAGACGCAGTACGCCATCTCTTCCGGGTGGCGGCGGGTTTAGAAAGTTTGGTCTTGGGAGAAGGGCAAATTCTGGCGCAGGTAAAAAATACCCACAAGTTAGCCCAGAAGTATAGCAGTATCGGTCAACTGCTCGATCGTTTATTCAAGCAAGCCATCACCGCCGGTAAACGCGTCCGCACCGAAACCAATATCGGCACTGGCGCGGTATCGATCAGTTCCGCAGCGGTAGAATTAGCTCACGCCAAAGTAGAAGACCTCAGTAGTCAAAACGTGACCATCATCGGCGCGGGTAAAATGTCCCGTCTGTTGGTACAACATCTCATCGCTAAAGGCACGACGGCGATCAATATCATCAATCGCTCTCAATTACGGGTAGATGAATTGATGAGTCAGTTTCCTGGCGCTCCCATTCGCTACTATCCCCTCTCCGTAATGCTCGAAGTGGTAGCCCAATCGGATATAGTTTTCACCTCTACCGGGGCCACCGAACCGATCCTTCACAAAAGCTGTTTGGAGACGGTGACGATTCAAACCCGAAGATTAATGCTCATCGATATTTCCGTACCTCGAAACGTGGCTACCGATGTCCAAGAATTACTCAATATCCACGCCTACAACGTGGATGACCTGAAAGCGGTAGTGG
Organism: Chlorogloea purpurea SAG 13.99; assembly: GCA_016903695.1. GTDB lineage: Bacteria > Cyanobacteriota > Cyanobacteriia > Cyanobacteriales > Microcystaceae > Chroococcopsis > Chroococcopsis gigantea_A. The sequence continues at coordinate 27,529 of JADQBB010000017.1, read as the reverse complement.
CAGCTAATCAAGCCAGCCGCCGCAAGATGGCCCAAGAGGCGGAAGCTTTATTGGATGAAGAGGTGGACGCATTCGCTCTCTGGTTACGATCGCTCGATACAGTGCCCACGATCAGTTGTTTGCGAACGAAAATTGAGACCATCAGGGAGCAAGAATTAGAAAAAGCCCTATCCCGTCTCGGCACAGAATTCGCTGAAAAACATCAGGAAGTCATCGAGGCTATGACCAGGGGGATTGTGAATAAGATACTTCACGAACCGATGGTGCAATTGAGAGCGCAACAGGATATAGAAGCGAGGAAGAAGTGTTTACAATCTCTACAGATGTTATTTAACCTTCAAGTGGGCGAGGAATACATCTAGAAAGTTCTGGCAGTAAAAACCCTTCGAGAATAATAAGCCCGACCGTGATCCGATCACGGTCTCATATGGGAATAGGGTTTAAATTGTCGGATTGAAACCTATATATCCCCCACATAAATTAACCTGTGACCGATAAACTTTCCACGATTACCGAAGGCGTTAAACAGGAACCATTCCAACGGCTATCATTGCCTAAAGCGAGAACATTCTTTAAAGCGGTGTAAACATTACCCGATACCATCGTGTCTTTAACTCGCCCGATGATCTCTCCTTTTTTTACACGATAACCCAAGTCGATATTAACGGAGAATTCCCCGGAAATATCCGCACCGCCACCAAGCATTTGATCCACGATCAAGCCATCTTCCAAAGAACTAATTAAACTGGCAAAACTGCCCTCTCCAGGAGTGATGATTAAATTGACTAGATCGGGCGTGGGATAGGCTCCTAATCCTGGACGAAAACCATTACCGGTGACGGGAATATGTAAACGTTTGGCAGTGGCACGATCGCCGTAAAATTCTTTTATACGTCCTTTCTCGATCAAGCTTAGTAATTGGGTGGGAGTTCCCTCATCATCGAAAGGGCAGGTGTAAGGTTCTTGCGTGGGGTCTTGGCTCAAGGTTAATTTGTCCGAGATTACCAACTCTCCTTTTTTGGCACTCCAGGGCGAAGAATTATCTAGAATCTGCTTTCCGTTGAGAGCGGTAATGACGGTTCCCCAGAACATGGTGGCCGCGTTGGGCGTGAATAGGATCGGGACTTTGCCCCTGGGCGGTTCTGCGTTCGATTCCGCCCACTTTAACCGCTGTAGAAGCTGTGGAATTAGTTTCTGGGGTGATAGCTCATTATTGTCGGTTTCCCCGTCGTAAACACCTAAAAAATCCTCACCTCTGACCCATTCTATGCCCAGGTAGTAGCTGGAAGCAGTATCGGTATAATGGCAATATAGCCCCCTGGAATTGGCGAGGGTGGTGGTGTCTTGTTCACATTCCCACTCGCCGCTGCAAATTACTTCGGGATATACGGAGCGCACTTGCTCGATCGCTGACCGGCCCGATCGGATTAAACTTTCCACCGGTATGAAAGTCCCCGTATCGGGGTAGATAGCTTCGCGGGGCGGGGAAAATTCTATTTCTTCAACCTCGTTGAGACTCGATAGGGCTAGGGCTTTATCGACTAAATCGCCAGAGTTAACCTCACCGTAAGCCACTGCCAGACCGGGGCGACCCTGCCGCCACAAACGTAACGCCGTCCCTTCCGATTGGGAACTTTCTAGCTGTTTCAAACGATTGGCCTCAAAGAATACCGGGTAAGATAGGGACTTGGACTGATAAACTTCCGCTTCATCAGCACCGGAGCTCAAAGCCAAGTCAATCAGGATACGAGGATCGATGGACATATATTTTAATAATGTATAGAGCAACTTGCGTTTACCTTCTGGGTATGTTATCAAAAAAGGTAAGTGATCTTAGATAAACGTGAAGGTCGCGCCTTGGTATTGTTAAGAATCTTCGAGGAAGCCCGGGGCTTTTTCCAAAATTCACTACAATAGCTTGGCTTCTCCTCTCTTACCTGCCGTTCTCTTAACAAAAATTGACAACATCCTTGACAATTTCTTGATAAGAAATCATGTCAATAATAATGTTGCCTCACTTTTCACACAAGTCCTATTGTTAGTTAAGATAAACCTAAATAAAATCAGTAAACGGAAGATTCTGATTACTGAAAAATATTTATAACTAACCAGAGAAAAGATCGTCAAAGCTGTCTGCCGAGAAGCCAAACTATGCTCAAGTCCATCAACTTTAAAAATTTAAACCTGTCGAGCTTATTCGCCAAAAAAACCACTGGCGTAGGGTTAGAGATAACCCCGGAAAGGTTGAATCTAGCGCAAATAGCCAAACAATCCCAAGGATATAAATTAGTTAAATATTGTTCTTTAGAAGTACCAGAAGGGATATTTGAAGAAGGGAAAATAATAGATTCACCGGCTTTAGCCGAACTGATCAGAGAGATACTGAGTCAAAATAAAATCAAAACTAAGCGAGTGGCAACGGGTGTGCCGATGCGGGAGTCAATTATTAGAATCATCCCTTTGCCCGCCGAATTAGATGAAAGAGAATTGCAGGATATGGTTCTAAACCACGAAGCCAGTTTGTACCTACCCTATCCGAGAGAAGAAGTAGACCTCGACTATCAAAAACTAGGCTACTTTCAAGATGGGGATGGCATCGAAAAAGTACAGGTACTGCTCGTGGCCACCCGCAGGGAAGTAACGGATTCATATATGGAAACCTTCTCCCAAGCGGGCTTACAGGTAGATGTACTAGAAGTGAACAGCTTCGCCCTGATTAGAACTATCAGGGATCAATTGCGTCAATTCAGCTCCCACGAAGCCGCCGTGGTAGTAGATATAGAATTTGACAATACAGAAATCGCGATTATAGTCGATGGAGTACCGCAATTTTCACGAACCGTACCGATCGGTACATTTCAACTACAGAACGCCCTATCGAGAGCGATGAATCTACCGCCCACCAGAAACCCCGAAGTATTGCAGGGCTTAACTATCCCCATAACCGCCTTTGACAGCTTGAGTAGTTCAACTACAGGGGCAGGAGTGAATCCTGGAATGTCCGCGCTCTTGAGAGTTCTAGGAGAATTAACCGATGAATTGAGACGATCGATCAACTTTTACCTTAATCAAAGCGACGAACTGGAAATAGTACAGTTACTACTAGCGGGGCCTGGAGGGGGACTGCAACAATTAGACGAATTTTTCACCCAGAGATTGAGCATCCCCACCATACAAATAGATCCCATCTCCTCATTAGCCATAGACTTGGATCAAAACATACCCAATACCAAACGACCCAGCTTGGGCACAGTACTCGGATTAGGATTAAGGGAAGTATAAAAAATCATGTACAGTCTAGACATCAACCTACTCAAAGACCGACATCTGAACACGGGGGGTAAAAGCGCCACCGTCACCAAAGTACCCACCGGTGTCGCCGTCAGGAAACAAGCCCCCCTGTTCATCGGTATAGGTGTAGGTGTGGGATTATTGGCCCTGACAGGATTACTAGGTTTTCTCATCGGGGCCCAAAAAGCCCAAACACAAGCCAATATTCAAAAATTAGATCAAGATTTAGGATTAGCCCAGGGAGAAACTAAAAAATTAGGCGAAATAGAGCAACAAATTAAAGATGTAGACGCGGAAACCGCGGCGTTAGTGAGTGTCTTCAATCAGATTCGACCTTGGTCGGCCCTATTACAAGAGTTGAGAATACAAACTCCTCAAACCGTGGAGATCAATAGTATCCAACAGACCGAAGTTCCGCCCGATGCCGCCAAAGGTGATACAGAACCGAGAACTATGTTGAAGATTAACGGTTTCGCCAAAAGTTTCAGCGATGTTAACGACTATGTATTAACCTTACAGAGTTCACCTTTTATCGATGCCACCAGAACAAGAATCGATACAGCCCAACTGGCAAACTACCCGGCGCAGTTAGCGAACATTCCCAACGTTACCGTCACCTTTCCCCAAGCGGTACAGTACACCATAACCACCATGCTGACTAATACCCCATCCTCGCAATTGCTACCGAATATCGCCCGTAACGGTGCGGTGGGAGTAGTAACCCGATTAAAAACTTTAGAAGAAAAGGGAGTTGTTAAACCATGAGTTTTAGTGATGAATATTTACCCGCTAATAAAGCCGACGAGGATATAGAGGAATACCCCACAGCCTTCGGCGTAACGTTTAATCCCAGAAATAGTGGTATCGCCGCCGCTATAGTGGGGCTTCTAGCTTCTCTATATCTAGCGATGAACTGGGTATTGCCCGCCTACAACGAGTATCAACAATTAAAAACCGATGAAGCGACGAAACAACAGCAGTTGGATCAACAAAAAGGACTGACGAAGCCGACTAGATTTGAAAAATTAAAAAGTGATCTAGCCCAAAAACAGGCGGTTAAAAGTCAAATACTGTCCATGTTCGCCGATCAAAACGATTTAAACACGATTTTAATAGATGTAGACAAAGTTTTTAAAGCGAGGAATGTGGAATTAAATAGTTTTCAACCCGTGGGAGATGCGGCGATCGTCAGCGATAGTTCTCTCGGTGCCGCAGTTAATAACAAATTAAAACGGCAAAGTTACAGCGTGAAGATGAAAGCGAATTATGAAAATACGCAAAATGTTTTAAGAGATCTAGAGCGTCTACAGCCGTTAATTTTAATTAAAAACATTAACACCCAAGGCGGGACGGGGGGTATAACCGGGAAAGTATTCAAGACCGGGAAAAACACCGCTCAAGTAGTCGCAGATACTAATAAACCCGTGGAAACAACTTTCTCCCTAGACATGATCCTGCCTTTAACACCGGAAGAAGTGGCTAAATTAGCGCCGCCGCCCGCACCGGCAGGTCAACCGGGACAACCGCCAGCAGGAGGTGCGCCGAAATAAATCATGTAGTGAGAATGTCCTTTTGATTTCCAGACAATCAGCCCAAAAATAAAAATTAGTGTGAGGTGAGAAAGTGAAATTATTTAAATATTTAGTGATGCTCAAAGCACTAATACTGTTACTAGGCGTTTCTACAGAAGCAGTACGTGCCTCCCAATTGCCAAGTTTTCCGGGAAATAGTCGTGAGCATAACTCGAAACTACCCCAGTTTTCCGACCTACAACCTGTGACCACCACCGGGTCTTTAAATAAACTGTCGCAAAAAATCAAAAATTTAGAAATAGACGATTCCAAAACTTTATTAACCCAAGCCACACCCCCCTCTAACCCGGTATTAGTACCCAGACCGGAAATTATCATCGAAGGTAATAAAACCGGTTCCACCGCCCAAAACCCCAATATACCGGCACTACCGAGGGCGGTGGCCCCCCCGGTGGGCGATATTGCCATATCTAACATCGATGCCTCCCTCGATCGAGTTAAATTCGCCACCTCGATCGTCGTTCCCAGGGTATTACTGCGGGAAGCATCGGCCCGGGAAGTGTTGATGACCCTAGCCAACTACGCCGGTTATAACGTGGTATTCACCAGCGCCCAAGGGGCGGAAAATGCCGAGAGAACCGTTTCCTTGGAATTCACTAACGAATCGGTCGAGGATATATTCAACGCCGTTCTCATGGTGTCGGGATTACAAGCTAACGTGCAAGGGCGGACGGTGTTCGTGGGCGCTCAATTGCCCCAGGAAGCCCGTAATATCATCAGCCGGACTATGCGCCTCAATCAAGTTAACACGGCTAGTGCCGCCACCTTCCTCGCCGGACAGGGTGCGGAATTCCAACGCCTCGTTTCCCGAACCGAAGATATTGTCGATCCTTTAACGGGAAGGATCATCGGCCGGAGAGATAGACCGTCCGAGTTAGAAGCGTTAGCCCCCTCCAACACCGATAAATCGAGGGCCCCTCTACTATTGACCGGTTTGAGGGTGGCCGCTGATGAACGTTTGAACTCGATTACTTTAATAGGGGAACCCCGTAAGGTACAGATAGCCTCCTCCCTCCTACTACAACTCGATGCCCGCCGTCGTCAGGTAGTGGTCAACGTCAAAGTTATCGATATTAACCTGTTAAATACGGATAATTTCAACAGCAGTTTCGCTTTCGGTTTTAACGACGGTTACTTCGTTCAAGATAACGGGGCGGCAGTCCTTAACTTCGGTAACATGAACCCCCCGCCAGCGAGCCAAGTGTCAAAACCAGGGGGTTTCGCTCCCCCGGTGGTGCCGATCGAAAACCTGATCACCGGCGGCGAAGCGACGATCACCCCATTCTTTGACTATCAAAGCGGTAACGGCGCCTTGGGTTCGAGGGCCCCCTTCGGTAACGTGATTCGCGGTTTCAATGATTTTGCCGATCAGTTCTCCCCCTACGCCCGTCCTAGCTTCGGTCGTAATAATAACCCCTTCCAACCCGGTGTTACCCAGGTGACTGTTGACCCGCAAACAGGGCAGGTAACTTATACTTATGGAGCGCCGACTCTGTTCCAGTATCCGCAAAAATTCTTGGCGACTTTACAGGCCAGTATCGTCAGCGGTAACGCCAAGATCCTCACCGACCCTTCTTTAGTGGTTCAGGAAGGTCAACAGGCGACGGTGAAACTCACTCAAAAAGTTATTGAAAGCGTTAACACCCAGGTCGATCCTCTCAGCGGTGTCAGGACTACCACGCCCGTACTGTCCGATGCCGGTTTAACCCTGACGGTCAATGTGGACAGGATCGATGATAACGGCTTTGTTAATCTGTCCGTCAGTCCCACCGTGGCTTCTCCAGGCCCCTCCGCGAGCTTCGATAGCGGCGGTGGTACGGTGAACCAGTTGACTTTATTATCCAGACGTGAGTTAACTTCCGGTCAGATCCGTTTACGAGATGGACAAAGTTTGATCCTTTCCGGCATCATCCAAGAAACCGATCGATCTAGCGAGACGAAAGTACCTATCTTGGGCGATATTCCCATCCTCGGCGCTTTATTTAGAAGCCGTACCAATCAATACGGGAGAAATGAGGTGATCATCCTTTTAACTCCCAAGGTTGTTGACGATAATCCTGATTCTGCTCTCGGTTATAATTACACCCCCGGTACTGATGCAGCCGAAATCCTCAGAAAACAAGGTTTCCCTGTGCAACCGAAGCCTTGATCTCAGGAAGTATCCCCTTTGTGCCATAACCGGCAGCCATAACCGACCGTGATTTCAATCACGGTCGGGTAAACGATAAGAATTCGATAATCGGGATGCTCTTTTTTCGGCGGGCTTAATCGCAACTAAGCCCCTGATAAGCTAGTGTAGATGAAGATGATGTCTCCTGAAATTAATGTCCGCTTCCCCTTATAAAAGCCGACTGTTTAACCTCCTAAACCGTCAATCGATCAAAGTTAAAGTTCGTCTCGGTCGTGGTCTGCGCCAGTTGCAGAACACCGTGGATCTGGGATTGCAGATTCTTCTCTATCCGATCTACTTTATAGTTCAAAGTGCCAGACAGGCCCAAAAAACTCTGACCCGATCTCTACACTATAAGCAGTTACCTTTTGCCGCCCCCCCGGAGGCAGAAATTCTCTATCCCCTAGAGAGGGTACTAGAAATAGTCCAAGATACCCCCTCTCTAGCGAGTGCGATCGCTACTGACCTCCAAGGCCGGCAATTGGTTTTCGTCTCTCCCGAACAGGAAATATTAGACATTATCGAACCCCCGCAACAACGGCAGTTAGAGCGGGAGATCAAAACAGCGATCGCTAATTACTATTACGACCTGCGTCTCAAAGCTAAATTTACTAGGCAAGCACCAGGGTTAATGCCCCAGAAACAAACGAAAGTATTAGCGCCGATTCGCTGGTTCTGGCAATTGATGAGCTGGGAACAACAAGGAGAAGTGGCCCTCAGTATCGATATATTCGGGGAATCATCCCTACCCGTACCCGCACCCCTTCCCCCCTCCACCCCGCCCATTATCGTTGCCCTCGACGAAACCCTCGCTCGTTTCGACACGACCGCCCCGCCGCCGGAAACTACTTATAAAGTTTATATCTGGCGTTTATATTGGCTGATCTACGGTGCGATCGATCATTATTTCGGCACACCGGCGGGTTACGAATCTTTAGAAGCTACTGGGGCCCATAAGGATGGGGTGGCAACACTTCCAGGCGTGCGGGAAAATTTACCCGCCAGGATCAAATTTTTCAGCGGTTATCTACAAACCCGTATAAGGGTTTGGTTGGGTGAACAGGAATCCGATGATGTTCTCGATAGGATCAAGGAAGACCCTTTCACGATCGCCGCCCTGATTAAAGCTGCCGTGGATCATTATTTCGCCTCGCCCACAACACCTCTGATCGCTCCCGCGGCCGCTACAGCAGTCCCAGAAGACCCGTGGCTATCTTGGACGGATTTATACGCCGGGGAGGAGTCGGTAGTGGAGAGCCGCAAGTCACAATCAACGAACCCGGAACGAGATAGAATCGAAGGCAAAATCGAAGAGATATTGAAAAAGTTACCCCAAGGTAAACCGAGGAAGAAGAAAGGCAGCGGCAAGTCCATCGGTAGAGCGATCGCTAACCTTAATAAACCGAAAGCGATCGAGAAAAAACCCGTCACCCCTTCGGATCTAGTAATATCCACACCATCCACCTCGTCAATCGTCCGGGGCGAAGAAGAGGAAAACAGTTTAACCCCATTTGAAAAACCTTACATTGACCCACTTTTTGACGCTTACGAACCGCACGAATGGGTAGAAACGAAGAGTGTATCGGGCGGTTACGTGAAGCACCCCTTGGAGAGAATTTTAGAGGGATTGGATACAATAATTCTCTGGGCGGAAAATCTAATCCTTAATGTTTGGCGGGGTATCAAATCGCTGCTCAGGAAAAATAAGCGCCGGAAAAATTAGCGTTTACGTCCTAACTTTTGCTTAATACGAGTTATTAATATATTCAATTCCGGTAATTTTAATAATAGGCAGAGAGAGAAAAATACCGCTAGAGCCACGACGCTAGATAAACACAATTGGGCCAATCTCGATAAAAAACTATCGTGAGGTAAAAACTCGTACCAGAGATCATTAAAACCCCAACTAGATAAACCGGAGAGAAAAGTAATCCCCGACAAGGCCAACAAAGTAAGCCCCCAGTCAACCAGAGGTAAACCACCGAGGCGACGGTGGAGAATCCATAAAAATATCGCCATAGAGGATACATTGACACTAACGGTGGCTAGCACTAATCCAGGAGTACCGAAAGGCTTGTAGAAAAAGAAGTCCAATAAGCCATTCAGGAAAATATTAAACATACTCACTTTGAAAGGTACAGTGCCATCGCCCAAGGCGTAAAATACCCTTAAAAGCACATCGCGCCCCAGATAGAAAAACATACCGAAGCCGTAAGCCATCAATACCGGCACTACTTCTTCGGAAGCGGCCAGATTGAAAGCACCCCGCTCGTAGATCACTTGCACGATTGGTAGGGATAGAGCTATAAACAAAGCAGTGAGGGGCAACATCGTTAAAGCCGTCAGAAATAACCCTTGACGGATTCGCTCCTTTAACTCCGGCCATTTATCCGGTTCCGCCAGACGAGAGAAAACGGGTAATAAAGGCACGAGGATCATATTAGAAACGATTCCCAGGGGGGTGAGGACGATAAAACTGGCGTAACGCATCGCCGCCGCCGCGTTGGGAATGAAAGAAGCGAAGAATAAATCCGTGTAAACGTTGATATGTAACATCCCCGATGAGAGAGTGGCCGGTATCATCACCTTCAATACATCGGTGACACCGGGGATGCGCCAATCGAAACGGGGGCGGATAGTACCCATCCCCGCTTTCATCTGGGCCCCCAGTTGTGCCAGCCATTGCCAGAGGGCCCCCAACAGAGTACCGACAGCGAGGACGAAACCGCCGAGATGGATATAATCGGGGGCGTTAATATTAGCGCCCAATTGCCAGGCTAGTAAACCCACACCGATGATCACGGTCAAGCTAGAAAAAAGAGGACTCAAACCCGGTAGCCAATACTGATCCGCCGCGTTGAGAGTACCGAAGCCGATACCGATCAAACCGGCTAATATAGCCATCGGGGCCATAATTTGTAGTTGTTGGACGGCGATGCCGCGGGCCGGGTCTTGTAATCCTGGCGCTAATAAGTCGATGAAAGTACCGGCGAACACCACCAGCCCCACGGTTAAGATCGAGAGAACGATCGTTACATAGGTGGTGACGGTTTCTACCAGTGGGGCCGCCTCTGATTTGTCTCTTTTAGCCAAGACGCTGAGTAAGGCGCTGTGGAAGGGGCCATTAATGCCACCCAAGAGAATCAGGAGAAAACCTGGTATGACGTAGGCGTAAGCGTAAGCGTTGACCACGGCCCCGACTCCGTAGGCGGCCGCGATCACCTGTTCACGGACTAAGCCGAAAACCTTACTGATCAGAGTGGCTAAGGCTAGTATGCCCGCTATACCCGCTAAACTGCGACCGGTTTTTTTATTGGTACTCACTTGTTCCCTCGATTCTTGGGTTGATTGTATCACCACCAAAGCGATCTGCTTTCAATGGGTGGCTGAAAATAGGGTATGTTTAAAATGCTGATTTGGTTGGAAAACGATGGAAGTCCAATGGGAAAGCGTTAAAAATTACGAGGACATACTATATCACAAATGGGGAGGTGTGGCGAGAATTACTATCAATCGCCCCCATAAACGGAATGCCTTCCGCCCCGAAACGGTTTTCGAGTTATACTCGGCTTTTTGTGACGCGAGGGAAGACCCGAAAATTGGCGTGATACTGCTCACCGGCGCTGGCCCCCATACGGACGGGAAATACGCTTTCTGCGCCGGTGGCGATCAAAGCGTACGCGGTACGGGTGGCTACATTGATGAGTCGGGTGTACCTCGTTTGAATGTGCTGGATTTACAGCGTTTGATTCGTTCTCTACCTAAAGTGGTCATCGCTTTGGTGGCGGGCTATGCAATCGGCGGCGGTCATGTTTTACACTTACTCTGTGACCTGACGATCGCCGCAGATAACGCCGTGTTCGGTCAAACCGGCCCCAAAGTAGGTAGCTTCGACGGCGGCTTCGGTGCAAGTTATCTCGCCCGTGTGGTAGGACAGAAGAAAGCTCGCGAAATTTGGTTTCTCTGTCGCCAGTATAACGCCCAACAAGCTCTAGAAATGGGCTTGGTCAATACGATCGTGCCGGTGGACGAATTAGAAGCGGAGGGCTTGAAGTGGGCGGGGGAGATATTAGAGAAAAGTCCCCTGGCGATTCGTTGCCTCAAGGCTGCTTTTAATGCTGATTGTGATGGGCAAGCGGGATTACAAGAACTGGCCGGAAATACTACTTTACTTTACTATATGACCGAGGAAGGAGCGGAAGGAAAACAAGCTTTTCTCGATAAACGCCCTCCTGATTTCAGTCAGTATCCTTGGCTACCTTAATAACAACTGAAACAAAATTTTTAATAAAAATTTCTCTCGCTCTTAGCCGATCCATCGTCTAGGTCAGATAAGCTGTGTTAGTTTAATAGAGAGTAGAAGTTTATTTCCGTGACAGCATGAGTTTTCTATCTCACCGGTTTGTTTTCGGTACTTATACTTAGTTTGGTTTTGATTTTTGGAGACAATCCATGGCGATTTACGTTGGTAACTTATTTTACGAAGTAACTAAAGAGGATTTACAAGAAATTTTTGCAGAATATGGCACGGTCACGCGAGTTTCTCTACCGATAGATAGAGAAACTGGTAAAAAAAGAGGTTTCGGTTTCGTGGAAATGTCCACCGATGAAGAAGAAGATAAAGCGATCGAAACTTTAGACGGCGCTCAATGGATGGGCAGACAAATTAAAGTCAATAAAGCACGTCCGAAAGATGATAATTTTTCTGGCGGCGGCGGCGACGGTGGCGGCGGCGAGCGTAAAGATAATTTTTCCCGTCGTAACAATCGCTCCTGAGCCACAGAGGGATGGTCAATCAATCTCTATAAATAAGGTAGTTCACCTCATTTCTGGTTCACACTCCCTCTAGCTCATAACGCAAATAACTTTCTGCACTTTCGGGGTCTAATGGTCTGGCGATTACATAGCCCTGTCCGAATTCACAATTTAAAGCTTTGAGACGCTGTAGGTGCTGTTCGGTTTCTATGCCTTCAGCGACGACGCTTACACCTAAATGATGGGCGAGAGTGATAATGGCTTCCACGATCTCTAAATTTTCGCCCAGGTCACTCATTCCCGCCACGAAAGAGCGATCGATCTTTAAAATATCTACCGGTAAGCGGTGTAGATAACTCAAAGAGGAATAACCCGTCCCGAAATCGTCAATACTGATAGAGATTCTTCGCTCTCTTATTTGTGATAATATCTCGCTCGTCATATCGGTATTTTTCATGAGAATACTTTCGGTCATCTCCAGATTTAAACAACTACCGTCTAAACCCGTTTCACCTAAGATTAAATCAATCTGCTCGATCAGATCTTGGTGTTGTAATTGCCGACCGGAAAGATTGACGGTAATCTTAATTTTATCTAAAAAGTTATATCGTTCTTGCCAAGATTTTAATTGCCGACAGGCTTGAGATAAAAGACTTTTTCCCAGGGGAACGATTAAACCCGTTTCTTCAGCCACCGGGATGAAGTCGGCAGGAGAAATTAGACCCCGTGACGGGTGTAGCCAGCGAGCTAAAGCCTCGAAGCCAACCAATTTCCCATCGGCTAAAGAAACTATCGGTTGATAATAAACAATAAATTCTTCATTCTCCAAAGCTCGACGCAGATCGGTCTCTATCTCTAATAATTGATTGGCCCTACGGTGCATGACCGGGTCAAAAATAGCATAACGTCCCTTGCCGTTTTCTTTAGCGTGATACATCGCTAAATCGGCGTTACGGAGAATATCCACCGGCTGAAGATTATCGACGGAATTAAAGGCTATACCAATACTGGCGCTAATGAAAAATTGTTGCCCGTCGATCGTGAAACATTCTTGAAAACTGTCACAGATTCTCCCGGCCACCGTCAGGGCAGAGAGGGGGGCGGGCAAATTTTCCAGCAAAATTATGAACTCGTCCCCACCTAAACGAGCTACTGTATGCGGGGGTTTCACCGACTCCCTCAATCTTATGGCGATCGCTAATAACAGTTGATCGCCGACAAAATGTCCTAGGCTATCATTGACGATTTTGAAGCGATCGAGGTCGATGAATAAAATGGCGAATAAATAAGCATTTTCTCTTCGCGTTCTCTCTAAACACTTTTCCACCCGATTCATCAGAAATAAACGATTGGGTAAAGCGGTTAAAGTGTCGTGAAAAGCATCATAACGCAGACGCTCCTCGGCTAATTTTTGAGCGGTTACATCCAGGGCCATCGACATCACTAATCGTCTACCATCGGGTAAACGCCCCAGGGGTGCGGAACTGAAATCCCAGAAACGGCGTTCACCACTTTTGATCGTCACCGGGAAAACTCCCTCATAAACTTTCTCATCCAGTTCATATAGTCGATCGATCACCGGCTGCACTAAAATTTTTCTCTCTCCATAGGCTTTTTCCGTCCACAGTTCCACCGTTGGTATCTCTTGGTGAGTGTATCCCGTCAATTCTGTCCAAACTTCATTGATCTGCAAAATTTCCCCATCTTCGGCATGAAGGATGATCGGTAGCGGTGCGTTGGTCATCGCTAAACGAAAACGTTCTTCACTTTCTCTTAAAGCTTGTTGTGCCTTCCTAGAAGCGGTTACATCGTGGGCTAAAACCAGTCTGGCGTTTTTGCCAGCGAACATGATTTGATGAGAGATAATTTCTACTTCGATCGTTTCACCGTTGGCTTTTCTATGTCGCCAGATACCGGCATTATTGAGCGCTTCTAGATTATTTTTGAAATGTTCCTGCAATTTCTCCCTATCTTCGGGAGGGCGTATATCGTAGATGGTCATCTCTAAAAATTGCTCTCTCGAATAACCATAGTGATAGATGGCCGATTCATTAACTTCTAAAAATTCGCCGGTTTCTAACTCATAAACCCATAAAGGATGGGGATTTGATTCAAATAAAAGTTTATATTTCGCCTCCGAAGCCTTCAGCGCGCTCTGCATCTTTTCCCGCTCGGATACATCCTGGCCTATGCCGATAACCTTCCCATCGGATAGGCGCACGTTAGCCCAAGACGTGGTGATGGTCGAGCCGTCTTTAATACGAGTTTGAAATTCTTTCCAGCTAGAGTCGGCTGACTGCATGAAGTTGATAGCTGACTGTCTTATTTCTTCGTCGGGATAGAACTCTAACATCATGTTCTTTCCCTTCATCTCTTCCACCGTCCATCCTAATACTTTATTCCATTCTTCATTTACCCAATGAAACTGCGGTCGTTCGTCATAAAAACTTAACATGACCGGGATATTATTGACGACCGTTTGAAATAATTCGTTCTGTTGTTTGAGAATATTTTCGTTAGCTTCCCTTCGCGTTATTTCTCTTTCCAATTCTTGGGTGCGTTGTTTGACTATCTCTTCTTGCCTTTCCGCTATAGCCCGATAACGGGACTGAGTCTCTCTCAATTGGGCCTCTATACTTCTTAAGCGTGATAAGGTTTGCGCCGTTAGCTGTCTCCAAACGATGAAAACGACACCCGTTAGCAGTAAAAGAGCCGCTATCACCCCGCAAATTTGATTCACTCTCCCGCATGATAGGGGTAAATTTCCGCAATTTTGGTAAAGTTGTGGGTAATTTTGATTTTTGAATAATTCTAAGCCGTAAACTGATTCAATTATTGCCACTGAAGTAGATCCCGAGTATCCCATCCCTAATGCTCTATCAGCTTGATAATTACCTATTAGCCCAACTTCTGAAGCTATTAATAGGCAAATAATCAACACTAAAGCTGAGTTTTTTTTCATTACTCCCACAGCAGTAAGATTGAATTATTCGATCGTTCCCGTTAAGGGCGAACTGGCGCTAGCGTAAGATTTAAGGGGCATTCTCCCCGCCCGATAAGCCAACCTACCGGCTTTTGCGGCCATTCCCATCGCTTGAGCCATCATCACGGGATTTTGGGCTAAAGCTATGGCACTATTAATTAACAACGCGTCAGCCCCCATCTCCATCGCCCCAGATGCTTCTGAGGGTGTACCGATACCCGCATCGACCACCACGGGAATTTTGGCCGATTCGATAATGATAGCGATATTAGCCGCGTTTTTAATTCCCTGCCCCGAACCGATAGGAGAGCCCAAGGGCATTACCGTCGCACAGCCGATTTCTTCTAACCGTTTGGCTAATAAGGGGTCGGCGTTAATATAGGGCAATACGGCAAAGCCTTCTTTTACCAATTGTTCCGCAGCTTGTAGCGTACCGATCGGATCGGGTAATAAATATTTAGCATCGGGGATAACTTCTAGTTTGACGAAGTTATTATCTTCTTGCCCTAGAAGTTTGGCCATTTCTCGCCCCAGACGCGCTACCCGAATCGCTTCTTCCGCCGTCTGGCAGCCCGCGGTATTGGGTAACATCCAGATTTTCGACCAATCTAAAGCCTGGGCTAAGCCTTCGTGGCCTGGCGCTTTCGTTTGTACTCGTCTGACGGCCACCGTGACGATCTCGCATTCGCTCGCGGCTACACTGAGTTGCATAGCTTCGATACTGGAGTATTTGCCGCTGCCCGTCATCAGTCTACTTTTGAATCTACGCCCGGCGATAGTTAAAAAGTCTGGCTCTTCCCCTTTAGTTTTATCGATGGGGGTTAACTGGGTTGTACTGTCGGGCAAAGTTAAGGTCATAGTTTTTTTTGGTCGAGGGGAATGATGCTGGAAACGATCGCTCTGGAAATGTTGTAATAAAGGGTGTACTTTGTTCTCTAAGATTAAATCGGCGATCAGGGAACCGGTGACGGGAGCGAGTAGAATTCCATTACGGTAATGACCTACTGCCAGAACTAAGTTATCACATCCGCCCGCTCCAAGTATAGGAAGCTCATCGGCAGTACCTGGACGGAATCCCCACCAGATTTCTTCGATCGGCCATGAGGCTAAATCGGGATATAATTTCATCGCCCGCCCTAAAAGGGTCTGTATGCCAAGCGGTGTATTACCTTCTTGCCATCCCACCGACTCGGAAGTCGCCCCGATGATCAATCTACCTTCTTGACGGGGTACTAAATAGGTTCCTGGCGCGAATAAAATTCTCTGTAGCGGCGAAGGTTGGGGCATTCTCAGGGCCATCATCTGCCCTTTAACGGGTTTTACCGGCAGAGGTAATAATTGACTACTCCAAGCGCCCCCCGCTAGAACGTAAATATCCGCTTCTTCTTCCCCGCTCGAAGTATAAATGCTTTTAACTTGACCGGCTTTTTGTTGTACCGAATGAACTTGAACATCGGTATTTATAATTACGCCCAGATTAATGAGTGCTTGCGAGAGGGCCCGTACCAATAAACGATTATCTACTTGACCGTCATCGGGATACCAACGGGCCCCCACTACATCGGGCCCTAAGCCACTTTGATAGAAACCGAGACAATCTCGATCGAGCCATTGCCCTTGATCACTTTTAGAATCGGCGTTATCCTCATAGACGGGGGCTAAAATACCACAGGGATGATAACCCACCCTCAATCCCGTCAGGTCTTCTATTTTCCTGACCCATTCCGGGTATAACCAACGAGATTTCAGGCATAAGTCTAACATCGGCCCCGCCTGGATACCTTCCGCGTGGGGTGCTAACATTCCCGCCGCTGCCATACTGGCCGCACCTTGGGGATTGCGCCCGAAAACCCTCACTTTCGCACCCCTGAGGGTGAGGTCAAGGGCGATTGATAAACCGATAACACCGCAACCGATAATTAAAATTTCCGATGATGATTTCATAGTCTCACGGTAGATATTTTTGCACCACACTCCAGCCGGTGAATGTGACGAAAACAAAGCCTATAAACAGAATCAGGTTAGTGGTGATATGCAACGGACGTAACCAATCCGGTGCGCGATCGATATTTAATCCACTGGTAGCAGAGATTATCACTAGAGCGACAACCCATAAGCCCGCCGTCAGATGAGAGGAGTGTCCGAGACTACCGTACTGGCCGATCGTTCCCACTATTCCTATACTAAGCAATAGTAGGACTAAAAACACTAGTGTCCAACCCACGATCGTATGTAGCGGCCGTAACCATCGGGGGCGGGATAAATCCTCCCCTCTAAAATAATTTATACCCATTCCCGATAGAAGTAATAAAGCGTAGGCGAATAAGGACAATCCCATTGACCAAGCGGCGATTCTCCACAACCACAAAAACGAGGGCAAGTTCATAAACTAAACCATGAGGAGACTATTCAATACTAACAGTAGGCCGTGTAACTCCATATCTACAGATTAGCTACGACTTGCTCGACTTGCTCGATTTCTAGTTCCAGAGCGGCGCTGATCTGTTCCGAGGTCAGTCCGATGGCAACTAATCGGGGAATAGTATCGAGTTTAGCTTGCAATTCGCCTTCCTGTCTGCCTTCCTGTCTGCCTTCCTGTCTGCCTTCCTGTCTGCCTTCCTGTCTGCCTTCCTCTTTAGCTTCTTGTCTGCCTTCCTGTCTACCTTCCTGTCTGCCTTCCTCTTTAGCTTCTTGATAAACTTTAGTTTCTTTAAGATCACTGATGCTGAACATAGCTTCTATCTCCAGACGACTTAATTGGGGTAATTTGTACACTAGGATGGTTTCTATTAATTCTAATATTTCTCTGCCTCGGGGCGCATCGTTTTGAGCGCTTCTAACTTTCTGGATTAACTTCCTTCCCTGGTCTAAAGCATTTTCTGGCGATGTAACGATTAATTTTAGCGTACTCATCCCGATCGATTGAGTTTCATCAATCTGGTTCAAATAAAATCTTGACACTCGACGGGAATTTATTAGATCCTCATAGCGAAAGGTATTTGATGCTTCTATTTGCGGCTCTGGATAAATAACAACCCCGCACCAATCATTCTCCAAGTTACTTTGATAAAGATAGAGAAAAATTTCACTGAAAAACCTCGAATAAAATCTATTATCTTTTTGAAACTGCACTTCTACGAAGTAAATCGGTTGCCCGGGAGCATCCGGCAAAAATACCCCATCTAAACGAAAAGCTAATTGTTTTACTTCCAGCGAAGAAAATCGATATTGATCGGCCGTTTCGGTTGGCAGATTTAATAATTCAAAAAAGCAACCCGGAAACTTTTGAAATAGTTGATAGAAAATGCTATCCGTTTTCATTGCACCGATTGAATCTAAACCGACTTGAAAATCATTATAAACCAACGGGGAAGGGTAAGCAAAAATTCATGAGTTGTGTAAAACTACTAAATGATTCTATTTTCTAGCATTGCCGTGGCACATCAAGACCCTAACTCACCCGTACTCAAAACACCTCTTTATGACGTGATCGCCGCGGAGGGTGCAAAATTCACCCATTTCGCGGGCTGGGATATGCCCGTACAATTTACGGGTTTGAAGCACGAACACGAAGCCATCAGAACTTCAGTGGGAATGTTCGATATTTCTCATATGGGGAAATTCGCTCTCAAAGGTAATGATTTACTTCCCGCTCTACAAAAATTAGTGCCTTCTAATCTAAGCCGTTTACAACCGGGGCAAGCCCAATATAGCGTGTTACTGAATTCTAACGGCGGCATTATCGACGATATTATCTTCTACTCTCAAGGGCCCGCCCGGGGTGTATTAATCGTTAACGCGGCCACTACCGACAAAGATAAAGATTGGTTGTTAAAACATTTCACCGCTACTGACGTGATCTTAACCGATCTATCGAGGGAAAAAGTTTTAATCGCTTTACAAGGCCCGCAAGCCGAATCAGTTCTACAGTCTCTAGTACCGGTAGATTTGAGCCAACTTCTTTTCTTCAATCACCTGGAAACCGATTTACTCAATACTACAGTCTTCATCGCCCGAACGGGTTACACGGGTGAGGATGGCTTCGAGATCATGATCGATGCCAGGGCGGGTCAACAACTCTGGCAACTTCTACAATCTCAAGGTGTTACCCCCTGCGGATTGGGTGCCAGGGATACTCTCCGTTTAGAAGCGGCTATGTGTCTTTACGGTCAAGATATTGACGATAATACTACGCCCCTAGAAGCTGGTTTAGGTTGGTTAGTTCATCTTCCTGAAAAAGAAGATTTCATCGGACGGGAGGTTTTAGAAACGCAAAAAGCCCACGGGGTTAAACGTAAATTAGTGGGATTACAAATGCAGGGGCGACATATTGCCCGCCACGGTTATCCTATTATATGCAGGGGAGAAACGATCGGTGAAGTAACCAGCGGCACTTTATCCCCTACACTCAACCGAGCGATCGCTCTAGGTTATGTGCCCAATTCCCTCGGTAAAATCGGCCAAAGTTTAGATGTGGAAATACGCGGCAAAACCTACCCCGCCACCGTGGTGAAAAAACCTTTCTATCGTTCTCCCTGCGTGGTCAGAGAAAAATTATAAAATCACTCCCCTCTCTCTCCAAATAATTAATAAACCACTCAAGGCGACGAATAACATGACAAATTGTTTGAATCTTTCTTGACTGATTTTCTCTAAAACTTTCTGCCCCAGGTAATTGCCGGGCCACGCAGCTAAACCTAATAATAACCCATAGCCTAAATAGGGTAGATGTAAAACACCGAAGGCCCCGTAGGCGATTAATTTAAAAATATGCACTATGACCATGTGGGCTGATTTAGTAGCGATCATCGGCTCTTTCACCAATCCATAATTTATATAGAATAGGTTTAACATCGGCCCGGTACTACCTATCAATGCAGACAGAAGAGCATAGATTATAGCAGCAGGGAAAAAGTACCAAATACGTATTTTAAAAAATGGGTTTTTACCTTGGAATAGTTGATTGAGCGCAGATAGTAAAAGAAATACACCGATAACTAAGGGCAACCACTGTAATTGTATTCGCGAGTAAATAAAGGCTCCCACAACCGAACCGATAATCGCACCAGGTAGATACCACCGGGTACATTCCCAGTCTATATCCTGCCAATACATACCCATACGCTGCCCATTACCTAATAACATCCCGGTGGTCAAAACCGGGGGTATAACGGTGGCATCGAGAAACAAACCGAGGGCGGGAAGGAGAATTAAAGGACTGCCCCCCCCAGCTAGAGTGCTGAAGAACCAGCCGATCGAACTGGCGACGATCAAAGTAATAATAATCATATCGGGTTAATCGATTAAAATATCCTCTGCGGGATTTTCATCCGCGTATTGCCATTCTATATTGGGCATAGCTTCAAAAGCTTGTCTCACGTAGTCTTCCCATAACTTGCGGATTTTGGCTAAATAAGGATCTCCCAAGCGAAATTTTAACTTATGACGCAGGACTAAACTATCGCTCACGTACATGATCAGATCGATCGGTGGCCCCACGGAAATGTTAGATTTCATGGTGGAATCGATCGATAATAAAGCACACTTGGCCATCTCTTCTAAAGGAGTATCGTAGGTGATGGTACGATCGAGTAATGGTTTACCGTATTTAGTTTCACCAATCTGTAGAAAAGGTGTTTCCTTGGTAGCTTGAATATGATTACCTTGGGAATAAATTAAAAATAATTGTGGGTCTTCCCCTTTTATCTGTCCTCCCAATAAAAAATTACATTTAAAATCGATACCATCCCTTTCTAACCACGTTCTTTCCCTATCGCGAATCTGTCTGCTTTTATCCCCCACGTAATGAGCAATATCGAACATATTCGACAGGGTATGTAAATTGGTTTCTTCTTGGTGAATATCTCTTTTGAGTCCGTTAATCACCCCTTGTGTGATCGAGAGATTACCCGAAGCGCAGATGATAATCACCCTATCTCCAGAAACAGAAAAATCGAATTGTTTCCGGTAAGCGGAAATATAATCCACACCGGCATTAGTCCTGGAATCCGAACCCATGACGATACCGAATTTATTAATAATCCCCAAACAGTAGGTCATTTTCACTCACTTACATTAAGCCATTACCATGCCGCCATCGACGTTGAACACTTGCCCCGTGATATAGGCCCCGGCGGGAGCGGCCGCCAGAAAACTCACCATCCCGGCGATTTCCTCTGGTTTACCATAACGCCCCAAGGGAATAAATTTCAAGATCTCCTCGGCTTTTAAATCTTCCGTCATATCGGTTTCGATAAATCCGGGGGCGACGGCGTTAACCGTAATGCCGCGGGAAGCCAACTCTTTAGCCACGGTTTTCGTCATGCCGATAACCCCGGCTTTAGCCGCACTATAATTAGTTTGTCCAGGATTACCCATCTGTCCGGCCACGGAGGCAATATTAATAATCCTGCCGCTTTTTTGTTTCAGCATGATTTTACTGACGGCGCGGGTACAGAGAAAAACGCCGGTGAGATTCAAGTCTATAACAGCCTGCCAATCTTCTAATTTCATCCTCAGTAGAAGGGTGTCGCGGGTGATACCGGCGTTATTGACCAACACATCAACGCGCCCGTATTTAGCCATCGTTTGTTCGATTAAATTGTCTACTTGTTCGGGTTTGGATACATCTGCCTGTAGTGTAATGGCCTCTCCGCCCCCGGCGATAATTTCCCCCGCTACTTCTTCGGCTGCCAGGGCTGAACTAGCGTAATTAACCACCACTGTAGCGCCTTCCTCCGCCAAAGAAAGTGCGATCGCCCTGCCAATCCCCCTAGATGCGCCCGTAACGATAGCTACTTTATTTTTTAATCCTTGTAATTCGGGTGGCAATGATTTCATAGTTGTCGAACTCCAGCTAGCCGTCTCAGAGTGAAAAAAACTATTATCTCATTAGCCGTGCCAATCCAAAAACTCTCGTCAAACATGGGCAAAAATATTAGCTATGATCGGGTTAGCAATCATGGCGTAACTCGTCAGACGATCGAAGGATTAAACTCATGGCTACTAAAAAACAGTTTTCCAGTTTTGAAGAACTCTTGACTTCCGCTAACGTTCCGGTTTTAGTCGATTTTTACGCCACTTGGTGCGGCCCCTGCCAGATGATGGCTCCCATTTTAGAACAAGTAGGTACTTATCTCCGTAATCAAATCCAAATTGTCAAGATCGATACAGATAAATATCCCGCCATTGCTTCTCAGTATCAAATTCAAGCTCTACCAACTTTAGTATTATTTAAAAACGGTCAACCGGTGGAGAAGATAGAAGGAGTGGTACAGTCGGGAGAATTAATTCAACACCTGCAAACTCTGTTGTAAGATGATCCTGGATCAGCTTATAACAGAGGAATCGATCATGGCAAAAGCGGTTTGGAATGGTGCGGTATTAGCCGAGAGCGATCGTTGTGAAATAGTGGAAGGTAACTATTATTTCCCCCCGGATGCCATCAAATCCGAGTATTTTCAACCTAGCAGTACCCACACCCATTGCCCTTGGAAAGGCGAGGCCAGTTACTATACAGTCCAGGTGGACGGACAGCAAAATAAAGACGCTGCCTGGTATTATAGCGACCCGAAACCTAAAGCCGCCAATATCAAAGGCTATATAGCTTTCTGGCGCGGCGTGAAAGTAACCGAAGACTAGTAATGATCGCCATTTATCCCGGAAGCTTCGACCCGATAACCTTGGGTCATTTAGATATTATCGAACGGGGGGTGAAACTGTTCGATCGAGTTATCGTGGCCGTGTTATCCAATCCTAACAAAACGCCCATGTTTTCCGTGGAGAAACGGCTTCAACAGATTCACCTTTGCACCCAACACCTGAATAATGTAGAGATAGATAGTTTTTGGGGACTGACCACCGAGTACGCCAAATTAAAAAAAGCTAACGTATTATTAAGAGGCTTAAGAGTCCTATCGGATTTTGAAAAAGAATTACAGATGGCCCATACCAACAAAACCCTATGGTCTGGAGTGGAAACCGTATTTCTGGCCACCAGTAAAGAGTATAGTTTTCTCAGTAGTAGCGTCGTCAAAGAGATAGCTCAATTCGGCGGTTCCATAACGCATCTCGTACCCGAAAACGTCTCTAGAGACATTACCGTATACTACACTTAACATTACGAGCAGTTTAAATTATTTTTATTATGGCCCGCCGAGAATCCTCTAATCGTCAAAAAGCAGAAGCGAATCCATCGAAAAACAAAGCTCGCCGTCAAAACGTCGATTTTGACATCAGTGTGGAGTTAGATCAACTGCAAGAGATGATCTACGAAAGTTTCCATGTGCCGCTCACCCCTTGGACGATGATCGACGAAGGAAAGATCATGGAGCAGATCGATCTCATCTATGAGGGGATTCCCGAAGCCATCAGCAAAGCCTTAAGAATCGTCGACAGAGAAGGACAAATAATTTCCGAAGCCGAACAATACGCCCAGCAACTGGTGGAATCGGCACAGAAACGAGCGGCGCAAATACTGGATGAATCGGGTATAATTCAACAAGCAGAGCAACAAGCGGCCCAGATCCGCCAAAAAGTACAGCAAGAATGCGAGGCCGCTCAAGAACAGACCTTAGCACAAATCGACCAGATGCGGGAGGGTGCGATGTATGACTTAAAACAAATCCGCCAACAAACTCTTACCGAGTGCGACCAGATACAAGCGGGTGCTGATGAATACGCCGAAGCCATGTTAAGTCATCTCGAACAAAATCTCACGGATATGCTGAAAGTGGTACGTAACGGCAAAGAACAAATTCAACAGGGAGCCGTTTTTCCCCATGAAGAATCTTCAAAAAAGCTACCCCACGAAAGAAAAACCGGTTAAAGCACGAACCGACAGGTATGATAGAGAATCGGTGATCGCAAGTGCAGAAAATGAGCAATGAGTGAGCAGTATAAAATTACTTTATTACCAGGAGACGGCATCGGGCCGGAAATTATGGCGGTGGCCGTCAAAGTCCTAGAGGTAATCGGTGCGAAATTCGATCTATCTTTCGGGTTTACATCAGCCCCTATCGGCGGCGCTGCCATCGATGCTACAGGGACTCCCCTTCCAGAAGAAACTCTAAATATTTGTCAGCACAGTGACGCGGTATTGTTAGCGGCTATCGGTGGTTATAAGTGGGATGGCTTGCCCCGGGCCCAACGCCCGGAAACCGGATTATTGAGTCTACGGGCCGGTTTGGATTTATTTGCCAATCTCCGCCCCGCCACTATTTTTCCCCAATTGATCGACTCTTCCAGCCTTAAACCAGAAGTAGTGCGGGGTGTTGACATCATGGTGGTGCGCGAGTTAACCGGCGGTATCTATTTCGGACAACCCAAGGGCATCTTCGAGACGGAAACGGGCGAGAAACGCGGTGTTAATACTATGGCTTATCGTGAATCGGAAATCGATCGCATCGCCCAGGTAGCTTTTGACATCGCCCGCAAGAGAGGTAAAAAACTTTGTTCGGTGGATAAAGCTAATGTTCTCGATGTATCCCAATTATGGCGAGATCGAGTCAGTCGGATGGCGGCCCATTACCCCGACGTGGAACTGTCTCATCTTTATGTGGATAACGCGGCCATGCAATTAGTGCGCGCTCCAAAACAATTCGATACGATCGTCACCGGTAATTTATTCGGTGATATTCTCTCTGATGAGGCGGCGATGCTCACCGGTAGTATCGGTATGTTGCCTTCTGCGAGTTTGGGATCTCACGGGCCGGGTGTATTCGAGCCGGTGCATGGTTCGGCCCCCGATATTGCTGGACAAGATCAAGCCAATCCTCTCGCTCAAGTCTTGAGCGCGGCGATGATGCTCAAGTATGGATTAAACCAGATGGCAGCAGCTCAAGCCATAGAAAAATCTGTATTGGAGGTACTCGATCGAGGTTATCGCACCGGCGATATTATGTCACCCGGAATGACGCGCGTTGGTTGTACGGAAATGGGAGAGGCTCTTGTAAAAGTTTTAAAAAGTTAACATTGATAGTGGCGTTATTCTATTCCTTGTGTACCATAAGAGTTAAATAAAAAATTTATTTAACAACAAGGAGATAGGCTCCATGACATACCTATCAGATAAACCCAATAAGACCAATCAAGATATGGAAATACATATTTTATTAGATCCCACCCTCTTAAGAGCCGCCAGACGCATTTACACGAACTATTCCAAATTACATAGCAAAGTGAAAGTGAGCAAACGCCCTACCGGCGTAGCTATTCACACCAATAATCACCGCGGCCAATTAATTTTCTCTCCCAGGCCGATTTTACTGCCAGGGGAGTGTTTCGTCCCCATGAAACAGATCGAATCAGAAGCTTATTAATCTCTTGGAAATACTCGCCTATATCCTTATTTACGCCTTGGTTTTCGCGGGCGGGGCCTCGGTAGGAAGTTTTTTAAACGTGGTGGCGTACCGCTTGCCCGCTGGTTTATCTCTCGTCTCGCCTCCTTCCCATTGCCCCAAGTGTAATCATCGTCTCGGCAGTACGGAAAATATTCCCGTGTTCGGTTGGTTACGTTTACGCGGTCGCTGTCGTTGGTGTCGCACCCCCATTTCCCCCCGTTATCCATCAGTGGAGGCATTGACAGGCATACTGTTTTGTGCTGTATATTGGGTTTTCGGTTTCTCGTCTCTCGGTTGGGGTTATTGCCTGTTATTGAGTTGGTTATTGGCTTTAAGTTTGATCGATTGGGATACGATGACACTGCCCGATGAGTTAACTCGCTCGGGATTGGTTCTAGGTTTGCTATTTCAAGCTTTCCTGGGCTGGCAGGCGGGCAATGTGGCGATGGGGTTAATTTCTGCGATCGCTTCCGGGGTGTTGGGAATCTGGCTTTTCGATGCTATCCGTATTATTGGCTCTTTAGTTATCGGCAAAAATGCGATGGGGGGCGGAGACCCGAAATTAGCCGCCATGATCGGGGTTTGGCTGGGTTGGCAGTATTTGTTAGTGACAGTTTTTCTAGCCTGTTTACTGGGTTCTTTAACGGGTTTGGTGGCAGTGTGCCTGGGTAATATCGGGCGTAGACAGGCGATTCCCTTCGGCCCTTTTTTGGCTGCGGGTGCGGTATTGAGTCTGTTCTGGGGTGATAAGATCGTGACAGCTTATAAGTCTATATTTTTTCCGTTGTTATAAATTGATTTTCTGTCGTTCTATCTTGATACAATACTCTCTGTGTCTTGGATTACTATTAAAACTACTCTCTTTCGCGCCGAAGCCGAGTTGATGCAACAAATGCTGGATAATCACGAGATTCCTAGTCGCGTTCTGGACATCGGTTTAGGTATCTATGGTGGTCAAAGCAGTCAAGCTGCTTTACAGGTACGCTCTCAAGATCGATGGACGGCTTTATTTTTATTAAGCCCTCAAGAAGATAGTCTATAGCCATTATTTGTATTAATCTATGTCTCTTTTCGATTGGTTTGCCAACAGACAGAAAACCGAAGCACCGATTCAACCACAACAGGAACGAGAAATCGCTGACGGTTTATGGACGAAATGCCCGGTTTGCGACGTGTTGGCTTATACGAAGGATTTACAAGCGAATCAATTAGTTTGTACTGAATGCGGTCATCATAATCGGGTAGAAAGCGATGAGCGCATCAAGCAGCTTTTAGACCCGAATACTTGGAGTCCCTTGGATGAGCATATTCAGCCTACTGATCCCCTAAAGTTCCGTGACCGTAAAGCTTACAGCGATCGTCTGCGGGAAACTCAAGAAAAAACCGGCCTCACCGACGCGGTACATACCGGTACCGGGCTATTAGACGGCTTACCCGTAGCCCTGGGCGTGATGGATTTTCGCTTCATGGGCGGTAGTATGGGGTCGGTAGTGGGGGAAAAACTCTGTCGTCTCACCGAACACGCCACGGCAGAAAGTTTACCCTTGGTCATAGTCTGCGCTTCTGGCGGGGCGAGAATGCAGGAGGGGATGTTAAGTCTGATGCAGATGGCGAAGATTTCCGGCGCTTTACACCGTCATCGTCTGGCGAAATTATTATATATTCCCATCCTCACCCATCCCACCACCGGGGGTGTTACCGCCAGTTTCGCTATGCTCGGTGATCTGATCATCGCTGAACCGAAAGCGACGATCGGTTTCGCCGGGCGCAGGGTGATAGAACAAACCCTGCGGGAAAAATTGCCCGATGGCTTCCAAACTTCTGAATACTTGTTGAAACACGGTTTCGTCGATGCGATCGTCCCGCGCACCGGGTTAAAGCGCACTCTGGCCAATTTGATCAGTCTCCATCAACCTTTCTCACCCCTTCTATCCCCTATCAATAACGGCTCTCACTTGCAGTCAGAGTTGATCCAACTTAACTCGTTCCAAGGCGTTTAAAACCATTATAAAGATAGGGGAGCATCCCGATCAGGCAATTGTTATCGTTCAGCCGACCGTGATTTTAATCACGGTCTCATAGCACAATTCGGTTAAAACTGAGATCTTGCACCATTGTCAAGAAGCTGATTTTTCTGGCTTGATTACGCAAACCGGCAGGGAATCAAATTCCCTGCCTCATATCAAAAGTCGTTTAAAAACGACTAATATTAAATCCACAATTTCAATCGGTTTTAACCGATTTATGCTATTAGACCGGGATTTAAATCCCCGTCGGGTTTCGCTTTTACTCCTGTGATTGACGTTATGAGATTTTGGTTTATACGTCTTATTGACATCTGTGCAAGATCTCAGTTTGAACCGAATTGGGCTATGAGGCTCTTAATTGATTACCCGCC
>JADQBB010000013.1 GCA_016903695.1 Chlorogloea purpurea SAG 13.99 | reverse complement strand
CCTTTAGCGTCTGCACTCCGACTTTTTCGTTACCTACTTAATCGTGACGTACCGTTCTGGACGGTTTCCTCTATGGGGGTCTGGAGTAGAAATTCCAGAGAGACTTCGGAGCCTCAATTTAGTTGACTTTCAGGTCGCACTACCTCTATTATCCTGGGTCACTCGCCTGACTGCTAACAATTTTGCTGACCTAGATTTAATTAGCAAACGTTGTAGTTTGTGAACTAGCTTGACGTTGCCACTGCTAGAGGCTTGATAGATTCTCTTTTGTAGCTTGAAAACATTCTTTTCGATTTCTCTCCAAGGTATTGTTTTCCATTCATACCAATTAAGGCTCATGACTTGTTTACCACTATTTGAAACTCCATCTTCCATATAGCCGCTACACCGTCAGCGTATCCAATAGCTTTCCTACTGGCGTTGGCTTCTGTGTAGATCTTTCCCCTAGAGACATACGGATGACTTCCTACTTGAGTATCGACCTACCCAAGAGTACATCTAGGGGTTACTCCGTTCCTACTCTCAATTTGACGCTAAGTTTAGGTTCCTACTTTCAGCCGGGTTACTTATAGAGCATCAATAATAGCCCTTACACACTATTATTCATTTCGCCATACCCACTTTTGGGCGTAGCCTATCAGCCTTTTGGCTACTTCGAGATAACGACTGTTATAACGTAGGTTTCTTGCGTAACCATGTTTAGCTTTGCTAGATGGGGTTCCAGTTTAGGCTACCAGTTACCACCATTTGACCCATGCACCGCATCCTATAGGTTGTCAATCTACCTGATGTGGGTCATGCTTTCATCGGGATGCTACCGAGGATGGAATTTCACCATCATGGAGAGTAAGTTAGTCACTTTTTTTTTGTCCTAGATGAACTTAAAATTGTGACTGGTTCCTACCTGTGGGCATTGGGCATTGATTTCATAAGAATCAAGCATCCCTAGACTCACAGTTCTGGAATCAACGGATCGCACGACAGGAATCTCTTCTCACCCTTAACATTAGTGGTTACGGGGCGGAACACGGGAGGTTGAGCCTGATTCGTTCTGTTACTCCTCCCCAACCCCTGAATCGCAGAATCAGCTTTCCAACCAGCCTCAAGAAGATAGTGTACCCGTAGGCGTTGATTCTTGGCGTTGAGATCGGCGTGGTAGCTTCGACCTGTGCCACCAGCCTCTGAGAAGATCAGGATTTGCTTGAGGTCATCCATAAAGGCTGCCGTCTCCGCGAGATTAGCAGAGCCTCCCCGTTTCTGGAGGGTCAGCCTATCACACCCGCCTTTGGTTTCCCTGACGATGCGTTTGGAGCGTCCCGTTACCTCAGCCACATTCTCATGACCGAAATACTGCACGATCTGATCTAACGCACTTCCTAACGCTGGTAGTAATCCCAAGCGTTCGACCAGTTCCTGCCTCTGCCGGAGGGCTTCCTGACAGAATACGGGATTACCGTCGCTATCGATAACCGGGCGGGAATACTCGTTACCCTGTTCATCGGTGTAAGGTTCATACAGATGTACTGGAAAAGAATTCATCAGATAATCCATCACATATTCTCTCGGTGTAACGTCGATCTGTAGGTTGTTCCAGTCCTCGGGAGAAATATGGGCAAGTCTCCTGTCCAGCAGCGCCTCGTCGGTTGAGGTAATCTGAATGATAACGGCGTGACCATCGGCTATATCTTTCTCGATCGCTCTTATTAAAGTCGGACACTTCATTGAGGTTATGAGGTGATTTAGGAAACGCTGCTTATTGCTCTCGAAGGCGGAACGGGCGGCGGATTTGGCGTTACGATTGCGGGTTCGACCATCCCGACTCGTAATGTTAGTAGCTTTTAATGCATCCTCCAAATTTTTGTGGATGATCTCAAAAGCCTCGGCATAGGAATCATAAATCTCGATCTGTTCGGGAGTTAGCTCATGTTCGAGCATTTCATACCGCACACCTTCATAAGAAAGAGATAGAGCAGTGTAAAGTCCGAGAGCCTTGAGATCCCTTGAGACTACTTCTAGGGCGGCGATACCACCTCTTTCCATCTCAGCCACGAAATCTGCTTGACCGTTAAAGTGGAACTCGCCCGACATCCACAAGCCCAACCTTTGAGCGTAGGCTAGATTAGATACGTTTGTGGCTCCGGTTGCCGAGACGTACAGGACTCTAGCTCCGGGTAGGGCGTGTTGTAGTCTTAAACCCGCAACACCCTGTAGCGAGGCTTTCTTAACCCCTCTGTCTCCTCTTTCGGAAACCGCTGTCTTCATGGAGTGAGCCTCATCAAAGACGATTACCCCTTCAAAATCCTTGCCACACCAGTCGATCAGTTGCTCGACCCGAGAACGCTTACCCTCCTTAGCTTCGGTGCGTAGGGTGGCATAGGTGGCGAAGATGATACCCTCGGGTAAGCCAATAGACTCACCCTGACGAAAACGACTTAAAGGTACGACTTGCTCGGCGTGTCCACCTAAAGCTGTCCAATCCCGGCGGGCATCTTCAAGCAGAGTCTCCGATTTAGAGATCCAAACCCCTTTCTTACGCCCTTGTAAGTAGTTATCTAGTAAAATTGCACTAACCTGTCTGCCCTTCCCGGCCCCTGTGGAGCTTCCGATAAAGTAGCCTCGACGGAATCTGACCGCACCCGGCGTATCTTCGGAGGCGAGTGCGATTGAGTCTAAGGTGTAATCCACTAGATAATAACCTTTGAGGAATTTGGCGTGGGACTCTCCAGCGTAGATAACCGATTCTAGCTGAGGGTGAGATAGGATGCCATCGGTTATCAACCTTTGCGGGAGACGGGGACGGTATCCGGGTAAGGGCGCTGCCACGCTTGCCATAGCCGCACTCTGTACCAGGGGGGACGGGTGTTTCATCGCTCCTTGAATTGCGATAGTTTCTGACTCGTAGGTTTCATAGAGCGAGTCCGACATCTCACGGGTTTCGCCTCGGGCTTCGGCTACGCTATAGACTACTTCCACGACATCATCGAAAGAGATTCCGGTGGCAACCCCCCCTTTAGTTGACGGGCGTAGTTTTCGGGTTCCGGCTATAGAAGTAGTCTTAGGTACTTCGACCTCTCGGGTAGCGAGTTCTAATCTTGCCTCCGCTTCTTTGACTCTTGCCCCTGCTTCTTTGACGGTAATGGGTTTAACCGTTTCACGAGAGGGTACGAATTGCTCAACGTATTGAAGTAAGTCAGAGATAGAGAGAAGAGGGTCGAAACAATTATCGAAACTCTCGGGAGAGGTGGCGGGTACTTTGTCGAACACGGTTAACCGGGTATCTATAGTCGTGCCGTGTTTAGAGTAGGCTCTACCCTCGACTCCCGCTGAGAATACGAGTCTTGCCTCTCGTTGAAGTCGGATGAAACCGGATCGCCATTGAAGGTTCAAGGGAGAAAACCAATCGGCGGTGATGATTACTAAACGTCCTCCTTCCGAGAGTCTTGCCAGTGCCGAACTTATGTGATTGAGGGTAGCGAAGGGGTTTCGCTTAGCCATTTTCGGAGAGGCACTAAAAGGCGGATTCATCAGGACTACAGTAGGAGCGTATTCGGCGGCGAGATAATCATGAATTTGCTCCGCATTGAAATCGAACAGCGGCGTATCCGGGAAGAGTTGACCCAAGATACTCCTGCGTTTAGGGCAGATTTCGTTCAATATCAATCGGGCATCATAAGCCATCCCAAATGCCGCTAGTATACCCGTACCTGAACTTGGTTCTAGCAGTACATCGTCTGAGGTTATACCCGCTGCCACAGAGGCAACATAGGCTAGAGGTAAGGGAGTAGAAAACTGCTGTAACCGGATCGATTCCTCCGAGCGTCTGGTCTGAGTCGGGCAGAGTTGGTGAATTCTCTCTATTTCCCGTAGAATCTCAGAACGGGTGTACCGGCTAATTAAGTCTTTCCCCGCCTCTTTCAGCCAGAGGAGCTGACTCATTTCCAGACATTCGTAAGCGTCCTTCGACTGCCATTTACCCTCTGCATCGGAACCGTTAAACTCCCGAGTCATTAAGGAAGATAGGGTCGTGGTGCGGATCTTTTCCCCGGATATAAGGTTCGGTAATAACTCACGGGCTACGGACATGAAGGGATTTGACGAAGGTTGATATTCCTCCTCAACCGTAGAGATAGTATCTAAAACTTCCCCTCGAACCGGCTCAACTTCTTTGAAAATGTCTGCCAGTAAGTGTCCCATTTCTGCCGTTGTTTGAGGCATTAAACGGGTGGCTTCTTTGAGGGATTCAAGAGCTTGGTTTACCCGATTAAATAATGCGGTAAATCCTTGATGTTTGATGGTTAATTGGGATTTTACTGCTTCTAAATGTTGAGCTTCTTCACGGATAAGATTAAAGCGAGACTTGAATAAGTTGTTAGCACTGATTTGATTTAACATGATAGTAGTTCCTGCAATTATTAATAAATTTGATTTGTGAGCAAGACAAAACTAAGCCCGAGCAACCATCGGTAAATAATGGTTAGTCGGGCTTAATTTTAAGAGGAGGTTACTGCCGGGTTAGATTTACGAAGATAGCAACTCCGGTAATCTCTGGCTAATAACTCCTATCACTTGAAGGGGTTGCTCTCTAAAACGTTGTTCGATTTCTGTTCTAATCGACATTAAGGATTTCTCGGATTTACCCGATTTCTGCTTAATGCCGAGGGGCTGACAGATCTTCCTCGTTTGACGTTTGTTGAGCTTGTTAATTATCGTCTCGGTTTGGATATACAAGGGATTTTCTCCAATCTCTCCCTCCGATTCGATAATTTGCTCCGGTTGCTCGTTCGATATAGAAAGCTCGGAAGGTATTTCTCCATCTTGTTCTATAAAAAGCATTGTTTCCGTCTCTGGCTCCCGGGTTTGATGGCTGACATTTTCAGGATTAACGGTGCTTTGTTCTGACGATGAAGAAGTAGTTTCTTCCTCTTTTTTCGTTGATATTTCTGGCTTGTACATGAAGAGGGAAAAAGCGCAGAAATAAACGACGAAAAGGAAAACGGGGAATACTACATCGTTAATTACGGTATTCATTGTGTGTAACTCCTTAAAAAAGTAGGTTATGTAGTTAAGGTTTGAGGGGTGCATTTTGAAGCGTTCTGCACTCTCTATCTCTAAGAGGCGTTAGCCTTTTCCATACTCAGTTATAATGATTGAATATTGATGTATCCACTTGGTAAAATTGAGTCACGAGGCTAGACAATCTCCGACCAAACTACCCCGAAAATAAACTATCCGAGCAGATTGATGCAATAGTAAAATTAGCAATCGCTGCAACAATAGAAAGACATCGGTGGTTAGGTGAGCTGATTGTCGTCTACGGAAACGATCAAATCGTTACTTTAACCTCCGATGAGATATCCCCGTATTTATCGACCGCTGGTGAAAAAAGCTAAAGCCTATGACTAGGGTTACGTTGTTTACTTAAAATTCGATCATAACGGCCGATCTTTGAATTACCGAAGCATAGTATTTGAAAAGAATGTGCGGGTCATGCCCTGTCGCCTCCGCTACTGCTAAAGGATTGGCACCGTTAGCTAGAGCATGGCTGATAGCAGTATGTCTCGTAGAGTAAGGCTTGCGATACTCTATACCAGATTGCGAGAGAACCGTTTTCCATGCCTTACGGCGGAAAGTATGATCGTTGATCGTTCCCCCGCCCGGGGCGGGAAATACTAGATCATCAGGAGTACAACGATCGGGCTTGCGCTCCATCAGCATCATCGCTATTTTCGTCGTCAGCGTTATGGTTCTGTCTTTTCCTGTTTTCGTTGTTTTTCGATTGCCTCGTGATACGGATTCCCCAATCCAGACGCTAGAACAGTCATCAGAAATATGCTTCCACTTCAGGGCGACAGCCTCTCCAAAACGGCAACCTGTCCCGAAGAGGAAGGTAACAAAATCTTTGTAGTGGCTGTAATATAGACTATTTGCGAATCCTTCCAAAATAGTTTTGACCTCGCCGACCGTAAATGGTTTAACCTTTTGCTTCGGAGGAGGCTTGATATGATCGACAAGCTCGGCCCAAGGATCGTTACTTAAATCTTGCCGCGCCCAATTCCAACAAGCCTTGACCAATATGAGATAGTCTTTAGCCGTTCTGGTCGAAACCTGCCCCCGTAAGTATTTGACAAAGCCTTCGGCATCTTTATCGTCGATCGAGTTAGCCGTTTTAATCGGAAAATATCGCCCTAGATGTTTTAATGTCGCTCTATATCGGCAAAGGCTCCCTTTTTGTAGTTCTTTTAGCTTTATCTGTGCGTCCATGAACCTTACGAATAAATCCGCAACCGTCTCTTCTTTTTGTTTAACGGGAGTGGATTTAGGGGTCTTGTATTTGGATAAGGTACTGTCGAAATTACCCGATGCTATATCGAGTTCGATTTGAGCGGCTTTCTGTAAGGCAACTAAACGATTAACTTTCGAGTCCGGTAAACCTACGGCCAGCGCGTACCGTTTACCCCCGTAACTGAATCTCAGTCTCAGCCGTCCGTTATCGCTTTCTACTTTGACGAAGCTTCTGCCGGGAGCAACGCCCGCAGAAGGAAAGACCACCGAGTTATGATGCTGTGAATCTACCATGTTGTTTCCTACCACTTTCCTACCACAGAGGGGTTGAAAAAAGCCTAAAAAGACCCAACCTATTAACCTTATTGAGAACGATAGAGGCTTTAAGATGCCTCCATCAGAAGGCTAGAAGGGTTATAGTAGAAAGAGATAAAGCAATCGGGATGACAGGATTCGAACCTGCGGCCCCTTCGTCCCGAACGAAGTGCGCTACCAAGCTGCGCTACATCCCGAAAATAATGAAGTTTGTATATTGTATCATAGCGATCGAGCATATATTAACCAAAAAAGAGGTATTTAAGGCGTGACGGTTAAACCAGATTGGTTACGGGTGAAAGCACCCCAATGGCAGAGAGTGGGCAACGTTAAAGAAATTCTCCGGGATTTAAGGCTGAATACGGTTTGTGAAGAAGCTTCCTGCCCGAATATCGGGGAATGCTTCCAAGCAGGAACCGCGACTTTCTTGATCATGGGCCCCGCTTGTACTCGTGCCTGTCCCTATTGCGACATCGATTTCGAGAAAAAGCCCCAACCTCTCGACTCAACCGAACCTCTGCGCTTAGCGGAAGCGGTGAAACGCTTAAATCTCAATCACGTCGTCATTACTTCCGTCAATCGCGATGACCTATCCGATGGCGGCGCGGGTCAGTTTATCGCCTGTATCGAAGCTACCCGTCAAGTTTCTCCCCAGACGACGATCGAAGTGTTAATCCCGGATCTGTGCGGCGATTGGTCGGCTCTATCAGCTATCCTCGGCGCTAAACCCGATGTGTTGAATCACAACACGGAAACCGTACCTCGATTATACCGTCGGGTTCGTCCTCAAGGGGAATACGATCGCTCTCTGAGCCTCCTCCGTGAAACCCGCCGCCTCTCCTCTTCCGTTTATACCAAATCCGGCATCATGGTGGGATTGGGGGAAACCGACACAGAGGTGCGCCAAGTTATGGAAGATTTGCGGGGTGTAGATTGCGATATTCTCACGATCGGTCAATACTTACAACCCTCCCAAAAACATCTCGGCGTAGCAGCCTTCATCCATCCCTCTCAGTTTCAAGAGTGGCAAGATTACGGCCAATACTTGGGATTCTTACAGGTTGTGTCTTCTCCCCTCACGAGAAGTTCCTATCACGCCGAAGAAGTTGGAGCTTTGATGAAACTTTATCCCCGCGAATAAGTTAAACCTTCTGGATGTATTTACGCCCTAATAAACCTTGGG
Source organism: Chlorogloea purpurea SAG 13.99 (assembly GCA_016903695.1). Classification (GTDB taxonomy): domain Bacteria; phylum Cyanobacteriota; class Cyanobacteriia; order Cyanobacteriales; family Microcystaceae; genus Chroococcopsis; species Chroococcopsis gigantea_A. The sequence continues at coordinate 88,382 of JADQBB010000013.1, read as the reverse complement.
GGCGAATTAGTAACATTAAGAATAAGAGGGCAAACGCGATCGCTTCCCTATATCCAGAATATTCCGAGGGGACGAAAGCCTCGGCGATACCTAATAATAAGCCGCCGATGACCGCCCCCGGTATACTGCCCAAACCGCCTAAAACGATCACGCCTAAACCTTTCAAACCGAAAGCGATACCGAAATAGGGGCCGGCTATGCTCACGCTGGCCCCTACTAAAGTGCCTGCTAAGCCCGCTAAAGCGCCGCTGATAAAAAAGGTGATGGTGATGAACTTTTCGGGGTTGATGCCCAATAAACTAGCTGTGGTGGTGTCTTCGGCCACCGATTGTAGAGCTTTACCCGCTTTCGTATAATTGACCCAGTAGGTGAGGATAGCGACGATCGAAGCCGATACGGCAAAAATGATAATTTGAATCGTGCGAATATTGATCGGCCTCTTTGCGCTTCCGAAATTGATAGCCGCAGGTAAGCCCCCGAAAATATGAGCGTCAAAAGTATATATTTCCGCACCCACTAGATACTGGATGACGTTGACGATTACCACAGCGGCTCCTAAACTGGATACGAGGCACAGGAGCGAGTCAGAACCTCTCGATCGCAGGGGACGGAAAGCGATCCTCTCTAATAATATAGAAACCGTGCCCGATAGGATACTCCCCAAGATCAAAGCGGGAAAAAAAGGCAATCCGAAAGGTAATCGGGCGTTAGCCAACAAGCCGTTAAAACCGAAAGAGCCGCCGGTGAGGGTGTAGGTGAAATAAGCACCGAGGGTGAATATGGCCCCGTGGGCGAAGTTGATAATACCGAGGATAGAAAATACGAGGGTATATCCGAGGGCGAAGATAGCGTATACGCTTCCGGTAGATAGTCCGTTAAGAATCTGTTGGCCGAATAAAATAAAGTCCATAGGGTTGCAGTTGAGCGGCAAAATTAAATCTAATGTTAAGATAATAAGACTATGGGTAATGAAGACAACAAGATCAAAATTATTACTGATAATCGTCAAGTCCGATTCCTTTACGAGATCCTGGAGACTTACGAAGCGGGGATTCAGTTAGTGGGGACGGAAGTTAAATCAATTCGCGCCGGTAAAGTTAATCTCCGGGATGGCTACGTGTTAATCAGAGGCGGCGAAGCCTGGATGATCAACGTCCATATCTCCCCCTACGAAGACAGCAGTCAGTATTTCAATCACGACCCCAGGCGGACGAGAAAATTGTTACTGAAGAAGAAAGAGATAACCAAGCTGATCGGACAAGTGGAGCAAAAAGGCTTAACTTTGGTTCCCATGAAGATGTATTTCAAAGACAGTTACGTGAAAGTGAGCGTCGGCCTCGGAAAGGGTAAGAAGCTTCACGATAAACGGGAGGATATGAAACGCCGTGATGATCAGCGAGATATGCAGAGGGCGATGAAACGGTAGTAGGGAGCAAGCGCGCTCCAACCAGGCCCATCGCGCCTCAAACCCTTACGCTACGGTAATTCACAAAAATCTCGAAAAATATTTTTCCAAAGTGATATGAAAATCGATCGATGTGGGTAAGTTAGCTCTAGAGAAAAAAAAAACAACCCCTACCACAAGGAAACGCTTACTATGAATTCTCAATTTAAAGTTAAATTCCTCCAACACCTCAACAAAAAAAACGATAACAAAGGTTTCACCTTAATTGAATTATTAGTAGTTGTCATCATCATCGGTGTATTAGCCGCGATCGCATTACCTAACCTTCTCGGACAGGTAGCTAAAGGCAGACAGGCTGAAGCTAGAAACGCTCTAGGTACGGTCAACCGCGCTCAACAAGCCTACCGTTTAGAAAACGCTACTTTCACCGCTATCACTAACCTACCCGTAGGTTTAACCCTCCAGTACTACACCCCTACTGACGCTACCACAGCCACCGTTAACGGTGCCGGTACCCTCGCTAAGGCAACCACCACCTACGAGAACGACATCTTAGACTACACAGCAGGTGTGGGTCAAACCACCAATGGGACTTTCTCCTCGGTTCTTTGTGAACAAACCACTGCCCTTTCCACTAGCCTAGCCGGTTCAGACGTTACTATCGGTACTGCCGGTGCCGCCACCGCTTGTGGTACTAATACCAAACAGGTGAAGTAATTTCTATCCTTGAAGTACGGTTTTTCAGGAGATTCTTGTATATTCTCTTGCACCTGCTTCATAATAGTTTTAATTATCGAAAGCGAAAGGAGAGAAAAAATGATTCTTTGCTCCTTTCGCTTTAAATTTAAGAAAGATCTACCCACCCGTACGACGATGAATATTATGGGTAAGTATCAAAAATACAGTTTGTTTTCGATTAAAAAAAACCGTGGATTCACTCTGATCGAACTGATAGTAGTAGTAGTTATCTTGGGAGTCATGGCGGCTATCGCTCTACCGATGTTATTAAAACAAGTAGAGAAAGGTAGACAGGCAGAAGCAAAAAGCACATTAGGAGCGATCAACCGCGCTCAGCAAGCTTATCGGCAGGAAACCACTACTTTCGGACTGATTGCCAAATTACCGATCACGCCACCTCCGGGGATATATTATTCTTTTGCCGATGACCTTGCCGCTTATGCGACCCCCGATTCATTGGGGGCGGCTCAAAAAGCTACTGCCCAAGGGCCATACGATAACGATATTCGCAATTATGCTTCTGCCGTCGGTCAAACCCCTAATGGAATTTTCCGATCCCTTGTTTGTGAAGCCCCAGACCCTACTATAGATACAGTGACAACGGTTAATACTAACGGGTCTATCAGTTGTCTTAACGGTACTCAAATTCGCTAGATATAATATATGTCGTCATCTACTCACCAATTTAAAACCTTTAATTATCGGTTGCTGGGGATGATAGGGATACTCGGCGTTTGTTTGGCAGGTGTTATAGGCTTACAAAGCAGCAAACTGCAAACTTTAACTAAAGGTAAATTGTATAATTACGATTATCAAAAGGATTCTGATCTGGAGAAAATTAGACTCGATCTGTTAAAGAGTATACCTCCCTTCGGATTCCAAAATCTCCTCGCGGATTGGGTGATGTTACAGTTTATTCAATACTACGGGGATGGAGACGCGAGGAAAGTTACCGGTTATGGTCTCAGCCCAGAATACTTGGATGTTATCGTCAAGAACGATCCCTATTTTGTCCGCGCTTATTTAAATATATCTACCGCTTCTTCGATTAACGCCGGTCTTCCCGATCGAACGATCGCGATCATGAACGAAGGGTTAAAAAAACTGAATCCCAATATTCCCGAAGCCTACTACGTACCTCTATATAAGGGAGTCGATGAGCTACTGTTCAGGGGGGATATAGAAAGTGCTAGGAAATCTAACGAGTTGGCGGCGCAATGGGCCAAGATAGCGGGTAATAACTGGATAGAACGATCGGCTGATCAAACCGTTAAGTATTTAGACAATAAATCCGATACTCAAATCGCCCAGGTAGGGGCTTGGTTCCTAGTATGGGTGAATAGCCCGGACGAGGCAACCCGAAAACTGGCAAAAGATAATATCGAGAAGTTAGGCGGTCAGTTAGTAATTTCAGGTGATGGTAACGTTTATGCTTTACCCCCGAAAAAACCTTGAAAATTTGATGATAGACAATAGGTAATAGCGGATTCAGCATGATAGAAAAACCTGATTATAAGGGTAAGTTATATGTACTCTTATGCAACAGCTCTGATCAATTATCATGAACTCTCAATTCAAACTTAAATTTTTGCATTTTTTGCATAAAAAGAGCAAAGAAAATGGCTTCACCTTAATAGAATTACTAGTGGTGGTCATGATTATCGGGGTACTAGCCGCGATCGCGTTACCTAACCTACTGGGACAAATAGCCAAGGGTAGGCAGGCAGAGGCTAAAAACGCCCTCGGTACGATTAACCGCGCCCAACAAGCTTATCGTTTGGATAGTGCGACTTTCACGGCTATTACCAATTTGCCCGTCAATCTCAATCTTCAATACTATACGATAGGAAGCGCGCAAACCGCGGGCGTTAACGGTGCGGGCGCTATCGCTAACGCTACCACGAATTACGCTAACGATATTCTGGATTATACCGCCGGTGTGGGTCAAACCACCGGCGGCGTATTTTCCGCTGTTCTCTGTGAACAAACTACTAACGTTTCTGCCAACTTATCCCCGACTACGGACATCACTATCGGCACCGCGTCCGCTGTTGCGGATTGTGCGGGCAATACGAAACAAATCAAGTAATTTCGCTTCCTGAAACAGTCTGTGCATCCGCATCCTTTTCGCAGTAATCCCGCCACATTTGTCCGTACGCTTTTTCTATTTCAAGAGCAAAATTTTCACCATTCCATAACGGGGATATTTGCCGCGATAACCGCAGTTTCTCCACAACTTTCCCGCGCAAGCTTTCATCAGTACCTAATTTTATCCCCCATTCCACGTATTCTTCCCCAGTGTGGGCGATTCCCTCCTCTATTCCGGCATTGGTCATGAAAGTGTAACTATTACGGGCGGCGAATTGTCGCCCCACGCGGCTAACTAGAGGTATCCCCGCCCACAACACTTCCAATGTGGTAGTCGCGCCGTTATAGGGGAAAGTATCCAGTACCACGTCGGCAATCTGCAAATTTCCCCGGTGGGTTTCCTCGCAGGTATCATTGGGTAAGAAACGTAAACGATCGATATTAACGCCAGCCGATCGAGCGATACTGATAAACAGTTCTCGAATAGTTTCCGATTTGGCAGAACCTTTGATTAATAGATAGCTATCGGGGACGGCTTTAATAATCTCCATCTGCAAACCTATACACTGCCGATTTCGCTTCAATCCCGATTGTAAGGTTAAATAAACCATCGAGTCGGGGCTAATTCCTAAATCTTCCCTTCTGAGAGTTGGCACACCGATTTCAAATCCATCTACAGCCAGATAAGTATGGGGTAATCGCCAGATTTTTTCCCGGTAATAGTCTCCGGCATCCGGGGGTAAAACGTAGTTATCCGCTAGAAAATAATCGATGGCGGGAAGTCCCGAAGCGTCTAAACCTAGCCAAGTAACTTGAACCGGTGCCGGTTTCAGGGCCATGACGTGATAGGTGGTGTTTTTAGTAATGCTATCAAGGTCTACTAATATATCGATCTGGTCTTCTCTAATTTTCTCGCTGATCAACCGGGGGTTACTGGGCAAATTATGGATAGTTTCAGCATTCTTACGAAACCATTGGTCGGTTATATCGTCTTCGGGTTGACCCACTAGATAAATATAGATTTTAAACTTTTCTCGATTATGGTGTTGGAATAACCAACGGCTTAGCCAGCCGACGGAATGCCTCCTGAGAGTGGAGGCTATATAACCGATTTTCAAGATTTGTTTGTATACGGGAGGGGAAAGGTGGCTAAAATCAGGATTGATTTGCTTTTGAAAATATTGACTTAGTTTATTCTGTAGTGTGCGGTTTTCTTGAGGTTGGTCTTCAAAATACGGCAAAGAGCTAGTTAATCCCAATAAAGCGTCTCTAATGAATAACTCATCGGTCGATATTCGCGGATCTTCCATCTCTTTCAATAAATCTTTCATTTGTATTATCAGGGGTGGCAGATTTAACCAGTCGCCGCACTCATGCAATACAGAAATTTTCAAAGATAATCCAAATGTTCTCACCAAAATACTCTTATCTTCTTGACAGAAAATACCGGCTATGGATAAACACTGTTGATAGTTAGAAGCACCTTTATAAAGAATAAATAAATTATTCAGTAAGCCCAAGTTATCGGGTTCGTATTGAACCAGTAATTTAGTGAGATCGATCGCCCATAGGGGTTGACTGTGTTGATAACCTCGGTTAACGATCTCCTTCACCACTATTTCCCTGAAGTTTTGGGGTGCGGGTAAGGAAGCAATACAAGCATTTAGAAAAACTAAGGTTTGGGGGTGGGGATAGCTGAGTAAATTGACCATAACCTGCAATAGGGAGTCGTGATCAGCCTTTTGCCGAGCGAATAAACTTTCTATATCCCACTGGTTTAGTATGTCAGGATAAAAAAGGTTAAGCTTCATCTCCAATAAAATTAATTGAAGTAAATTATTTAGGTCATCGGGGTTAATTTCTTGAATATACAGGCGAATTAAATGGGCGTATCGGTCTTGCCCAGCCATGATTTGCCGCGATGCTTCCCTCTCCAAAGTTTCCAGTAAATCCAGGGTTAAAAAACTTTCTTCGTCGTCTTGACTCAATATTAATAACCATACCGATTGAGCTTCTTCTTCCTTTTCCTGTAAGAGATAGGATATACCCAGATACCAATAGTAAGATATGGTGTCGGTTTCTGTTTCTAATAAATTTTCATAAAACTGGGCTACTTCACCATATCGATCGTTTTCTACTAATGAAATAACCTTTTCGTGCCAGGTCATAACTTTAACTCCCCAGGTTTTCTTGATAAATTTCCCACATTTGCCCATAAGCAGATTCTACGTCTTTGGTAAACTGTCGAGCATTCCAAATAGGCGCTGTTCGTCGAGATTTTTTGAGTTTCCACCGAATTTCTTGTCTTAATACAGCATCGTTTCCCAGGCGAATTCCCCACTCTACATATTCCTCATCATTCCCAGCGATTCCCTCACTCAAGCCTGCATTTACCATTAAGGTATAACTATTTCTCGCCGCCCATTGTTGTCCAACTTTGGTGACGATAGGGAGTCCCATCCACAACATATCTAGAGTGGTTGTGCCCCCGCTAAAGGGATAGGTATCTAATACCACATCTGCGATCGATAGGTTAGCTCTATATACAATAGTCGGATATAAGGGGGTGAAGCGTAATCTGTCTGGATTAACTCCTGCCTCTTGAGCAAGCTGTATAAATAATTCTTTTATAACAGGTTCTCCTCCTTTTCCTTGAATTAATAAATAGCTATGGGGTACTGATTTCAAGATAGCCATTTGTAATCTGATCGTATCTGGGCGGCGCTTATATGATGTTTGTGCGGTTAGATAAATTACCGATTCATCGCTGATATTCAAGTCTTGACGGCGCAGGCTGGGAATACCGATTTCAATTCCATCGATTGCCATATAGCAATTCGGTAAACGCCAGATTTTTTCCTCGTAATATTCTTGGGCTGAGGGTGGCAGTACGTAGTTATCGGCTATGTAATAATCGATCGAAGGCATTCCACTGGCATCGAATCCCAACCACGTAGCTTGAACCGGTGCGGGTTTTAAAGCCATAACTTGTGTGGTTATCCAGCCGGTGAGACTATCCAAGTCTACTAGTATATCAATACCGTCATCACAAATTTGCTGGGCGATCGAGAGCGCATTTCCCGATAAATTATGGCATTGGTCTACTTTATCCCTGAAAAATTCCTGTGTGAGAGCGTCTTCTTTCTGAGCTATTAGATATAAATTGATATTAAATTTTTCTCGATCGTGATGATGAATCAGCCAACGGGAGATTATGCCGATAGAATGAAATTTTAACGTATGGGCTATATAGCCTATTTTCAATTTTTGGTTCGGGTTGCGGTTAACCGGTGGCTTAACTAAATGCTCTGAATATTTTGCCTTGATTATATTTTCAAAAATTTTACCGTTTTTATTTGTCAGGGAGCGATTTTCCACCAAGTCATCTTGTAAATATGACAGGTAAGATGTAAGCATCAAATGGTTATCAAAAAAACCAGGACATTCCCCGGCATTCAGACAAGCTTCAAGCTCCTCTTTATATTGTTTGATAATTGGATCTGCTTCTAACCAATATCCGGCGTTGGTTAGCATGAAAATTACATGATACGCTCCGAAAGCTTTTAAAGAGGGCGTATCGCATAAATCATAAAACTGGCTCGCACTTTCCACGGCTTCTTTATATTGCTTATCTTCCAGATTAAAAGCGGCTAACTGCTTTAAAAAATAAAGCTTGTCTGGCTTTTGTAGGTTACATTTTAGGCAAATCTGGGTTATGTTAATCGCTAATTTGGGATTTTTATTGTTTAAAATATCTATCTTACTAACAATAATTTTTATCAAATCATAATCGTTAAATTTGTTTAAAATTATTTCTGCTATAGGGATAATTTCTTCGTAATTAACTATAATTAACTTGTTCAAAAATTCCCGTAGGGGTTCTAACGGGATGGCATCAGGGGGCAACTCTAAAAGTAAGTTTTTTATTTGAGAAAGCGTCTCCGCGTCAAAAGTTTCTAACTGGTTCAACCAAGTCTCGATCTCTGGATTCCAATTCATATCGCTCGATCCATAACTACTTTCAGTATGCCCAAGAGAGGGACAAATCGATCGCTCTCTCTAACTAAATCCACTAAAGACGCAGATAAGCCTCGATAAAAGCGTCCAAATCTCCATCCATAACCCCGCCCACATCGGTAGTCTCCACCCCGCTGCGTAAATCCTTGACTAACTGATAGGGATGGAAGACGTAATTACGAATTTGATTACCCCAAGCCGCTTCCACCATATCGCCGCGAATCTCCGCGATCGCCTGCGCCCTTTGTTCGGTGAGGATAACCAATAATTTCGCCTTTAACAAAGTTAACGCCCTTTCTTTATTTTGTAACTGCGATCGTTCTTGCGTACAACGCACCGCCAAACCCGTCGGCAAATGCACCACCCGCACCGCCGTCTCCACCTTATTCACATTCTGTCCGCCCTTACCACCGCTTCTAGATGTGGTAATCTCCAAATCCTTATCGGGAATATCGAGGTTGATCGCGTCGTCCCCCAATATCGGCATCACCTCCACCCCGGCGAAACTGGTTTGCCGCTTGCCGTTGGCATTGAAAGGGGAAATCCTCACCAGTCGGTGTGTACCCTTCTCGCCCCGCAAATAGCCGTAGGCGTAGCGCCCATCGATTTCCAAAGTTACGGACTTGATACCCGCCTCGTCACCTTCGGATAATTCCATCAAACTTACCTTATAACCTTGTTTCTCGCTCCAACGCTGGTACATTCGCAATAACATCTCGGCCCAATCTTGGGCATCAGTACCGCCCGCACCGGCGTTGATAGTCAGTGTCGCCCCGTTACTATCATAAGTACCCGATAGCAGTTGTTGTAACTCCCAGCGATCGAGTTCATGATTCAGCCCTTTTAAATTGACTCGCGCTTCCTCTAATAAAGTTTCGTCCTCGTCAGCTTCTAGCAACTCCACGATCGCGCTACTATCTTCCAGTCTGCTACACCAACGATAATATTGCTCCAGGTGAGACTTTAAATCGTTCAACTCCTGCATAGTTGACTGAGCCCCATCGGGATTATCCCAAAAACCGGGCTGGGCGGCTACCTGTTCTAAATCCTTGATACTGGCTTTCAGACTAGGTAGGTCAAAGATACTCCTGGGTTTTCCCCAGGCGCGACTCTAAGGACTGAATTTCTCTTTTTAACTCGCTAGTCTCCATAATGCCCTTAACAATAAAGCAATTAATATTCTAGCGATTAAAAAGCTACTATGAACCCCTGCCAACGGATTTATGGTTCATTATTTTTATTCTCCCCGCAATAACGCGCCCACATTTGCCGGTAAGCAGACTCTACATTTCTTGTGAACAGTTCACCATTCCATACCGGGGAAACTCGTTTAGATAACCTTAATTTTTCTCTGACTTTTCGTCTCAGGTTAGCATCGTTGCCTAATTTTACGCCCCAGTCTATGTATTCCTCGTCAGTCCAAGCGATGCCCTCCGTGACTCCCACATTAGTTAATAGAGTATAGCTATTACGAGATGCCCACTGCTGCCCTACTTTAGTAACGACGGGAATACCCATCCAAAGAATATCTAAGGTAGTTGTGCCGCCGCTGAAAGGATAGGTGTCGAGGACTACATCGGCGATCGATAAATTAGCTCGATATACTTCTGTTTCGTAGGACGGTAAAAATCTGAGTCTATTTAAATTTATACCTTCTCGAGCTGCCGCTCCAGTGAATAATTTCTGAATAATTTCCGAGTGAGCCAATCCTTGTATAACTAAATAGCTATCAGGAACCGATTTTAATATCTGCATCTGTAACTCAATATGAGATGGATTCCGTTTCATTCCCGTTTGCACTGATAAGTAAATTACGGCATGAAGAGGAATATTCAACGATTCTCGCCGTAGAGAAGGGATTCCCACTTCACAACCATCTACTGCTATATAACAGTTAGGCAATCGCCAGATTTTTTCCCCATAATATTCTTCGGCAGACGGGGGTAAAACATAATTATCAGCCAAAAAATAATTGATCGCCGGTATACCCGATGCGTCGAAACCTAGCCAGGTAATTTGTACCGGAGCTGGTTTTAGAGCCATTACCTGACAGGTGACGTTAGCGGTAACACTATCTAAATCTACTAGAATATCGATCGCATCCGCTCGTATCTGCTCGGCTACTTCTACAGGATCGCGTTGGAAGTTATAGGTTTTATCTTCCGGTTTCATAAACCAAGATTGGGTTAAGGCATCGTTAATTTGATGAATCAAATATATATGGACTTTAAAGTTATTTCGATCGTGATGATGAATCAGCCAACGGCTCAGCCAACCTATGGAATGTCTTCTTAATGTATGACCGATATAGCCGATTTTTAAAGGACGATTCAGTGTGCGATCGGGTATCTGATCGGGCAACTTCCAGGGTAAAAGTTGCCCGAATAAGCTAGATAAATAGTTTTGAAATTTACGAATCTCTACAGGATTATCTTGTAAATAGACTAAAGGCAGTACCAACCCCTGTAAAGAGTTTACCGCTAGAGTATGGGTGAGTATTATTTTCGACTCGTATAATTTTTCTAATAATTGCTTATGTCGTTGAGCAACTGCCTCCGCCTCTAGCCAAGCACCGCTACTAATTAACGAGTACAGTAAACAATGGTTAGCGATAATATTCAACTCTAAACTTTTAAATTGCTCGTAAAACTTTTCAGCCCAGAAAATTGCTTTTTGAAATCTCTCTCCACCCAAGTTAAACCATACTAGCTGATTAAACGTCTCTACATTATTACCATGAACCTCCAAAGTGATTTCTAATAAATCAGCGCTATAGCTAGGAAAATTTTTTTCGTAAGCCATACTATTAGACGTTTGCCAGATTAAACTCGCAAATTCATCGGCATTAGAAAAATGTTTGAGAGAAGCTTGGGCAAAGTTTACCGAACAGTAACTAGGAACATTTAAAATTGATGGTAGTACCTGCTTTAACAAGTTTTCGTCTACCGTTCCTTGTGGAGAGTTTTGTAATGAGCCAATAACTAGTAATTCTTCTATTTGCTTAATATTAAATTGGTCAAGTTTAATATTTGACAAAATTAAATTTAATGAGTTATTAACATCTAATTGGTTTTGTGAATCTGCCATTTTATAATATTCATAACATTATTTTAAAAATTTTTTCTAGCTACTTCCCCTTATATTGATTGCCTATCTATTGTCGATAAACATTCCATATTGGGGGAGCATCACTATTAGATAAAGCCCTTATATTCTAGCGATTAAAAAGGTACGATGATCCCCTGTAGCCCTAGAGAAGCCACATTATTTAAAGCCGACTCCGCCTTCTCCCGACTGCTGAATACGCCCACCTGCCAGAGACTGCGCCCTTTATAAGAAGTGGGGAAAGCGTCGGGAAAACGGGACTTTAACTGAGTGCGATCGTTACCGCTTTTGGCTTCTACCATAACCCGGAAATTATTACTGCGACTCGGTGCGGCCACCGTAGAATTTCTCGCCAGTACCTCGGAAAGAGATGGGCGCTTGTTGCTATTACCCCCGCTTAAAGGCGGCGGCGGCACGATACGCCCGTTATTGTTTTCCGGTGTTGGTAGGGGCGGCAGTGAATTGATAGGCGGTGCGGGAGGCTTCAGAGTTGAAGGAGAGGTTTCTGGCAATCGGGGCGGCGGGGCAACATCATTAACATTTCTTGCCGGAGGATTGACCGCGGTGGTAGGGGTAGTGGGGGCGGTAAAAGTTAATTCTTTCGCCGTCTTACGGGTATCGTTCGTAGGGGGCGATTGCTGAACTATATTCCCGGCCGGAGCGTTTAAATCTTTCGTATCCGCCGTTAAATACACATGACCGAGGCTTTTACCGGCGAAAGACCTTTTCGTGAATCGCCAACCCCCGTTCAATTGAATTTTCAGTAGTCCCGCACTTACGCCTCCAGTTCTACCGATTACTATTTCCTGACCGGGGTTACTACGATTCGTTCCCACTAAGAATAAGTCCCCATTTTTCTCGACGATTCGGAGAAGATAGGTCATACCGTAGTCTTCACCGTCGAGGCGTAAAGAATAACCGTTACTGTCGGTGCTACGCTCACAACTGCCGGTAAAGTCGAAATTAAGCAGTAAAGGTTGAACGATGGTCGGGTTAGCCCCGCTTTCGTCCCAACACTGACGCTGACTTGGAATTTGTTGGATGATCAATAAATCGTATTTGTTGCCGTAGGGTCTGGCAACGGCGATAAAATTGGCTTGTTCTACTTCTTGGGCTTGGAATATGGTAGCCTTGGCGGAAAGCGGAGTCATCAAGGTCAAGGCGACGGAAGTGAAGAGCAAGCAGAAGCGTCGGGGCGATATAGTAATCATAAAAATAAAGAGACGTATATATTTTTATAAGATCGAGACGTAACTTAATTTTATTTTGTTTGCACCCGATAGAAATTTAGCTTTTATGTGGGGTGATAAAGTGTTAGTGTGATGGAAGAATTCCATCCTTTAAGATAGCTCTTTTATGAATGGCGAGGACTTACACCAATTACTCTTGAATAAATGGGGTCGATCGTACGACATTCAATTGCGCCGCATTAAAGACAGGATTTTCGTACAGGTAATGTGGAAATACTTGGAGCAAGCTTCTTTCCCCATGTCCGAACAGGAGTACATGGAACATCTGAACGCGGTAGCGGGTTACTTGAACGCTTGGGGGGGAGTCGCCCAGTTAGAAAAGTTCATCACCGGAACCCGCGAGCGTCCCCGTCTGGGCAAGGCGGTAAGTGTACCCCTGGATCTCGGAGAAAGAGCGTCCGAATGGATCATCGGGGAATAGTTATCATTGCCCGCGAGACTCGTAAGCCTTCAGCGTCGCTTTTAACCTGGCGATTTCTCTGGTTAAATCTAACACCATACCGGTGCCTACCCAATTTAAACCCAGATCCCGACGTAAACGCAACATCTGAGCGATACGGGCTACATCGTGTTCTCTGAGTTTAGCGTCTTCGGCTTCGATCAGATTTAAAGACACGAAACGTTCGATTAAAGTGACGGAAATCGCCGTCATGTCCGCTGCCTGTTCGTAGCTGTAACAGTATTCTTCAGTGATGATATTTAAAGATTCACGGTCTGGGGTGTTCATAGGGTCATATTCTCCAAATCAGCACGGGGGTTGAAAGTTCGGTGAGAGCGAATCTCTTCATAAGATGCGCGTTCGCTCGCGCTAAGTTCTTGACTGGTAGGGGTGACAATTTTAATCTTAACCAGTAAATCGGTTCGATCGCTTTTCGGTAGTTTCCAGCCCTTCTGACGCAGGCGCAGGGTTTGCCCGGAATTGACCCCGGCGGGTATTTTCAGCTTGACCGGCCCATCGGGTGTGGGCACGTCGATTTCGGTTCCTAAAACCGCTTCATCGGGAGCCAGTTTGATCTCGCAGGTTAAATTAGAATCCTCCTCTAACTTGAAAAAAGGATGGGGGGCAATATCGATATTGAGATATAAATCTCCTTTTTGACCCGTCATGGGGTTAGTCTTTCCCGAACCTTTAACGCGAATGCGACTACCGGACTTCGCCCCAGCCGGAATCCTCACCTTGAAAGGTTCTTCCCCGGATAGTTGTAATTCTTTCGTCACCCCGTTGAAAGCCTCGTTCATCGTTAGAACGAAAGCTGCTTCAGTGTCAGGGTGGGCTGCATAATCACGGTAACTGCGACGATAACCTCGATCGAAGTCCGTCTCTATATCGGGGCTACCGTAACTCGTGTTGTAGCCGTAGCTGCTTTTACCCTGCCCCTCTCCCCTGGCGTATTGATTGAGCAACTCATCGATAAAGTCTTGGAACCCTCCGTAGTTACTAAATTCGGTTTCTTCAGAACCTTGAGGGGAACTACTATAACTCTGAGTTTCACGCCCTTCTTGAGCTTGTTTCCAATATTGACCGTAACGATCGTATTTCTGGCGATTTTCTTCATCGGAGAGAACTTCATTAGCCTCGTTAAGTTCTTTAAATTTCCCCTCAGCAGTAGGATCATCTGGATTCAGGTCAGGGTGTAGTTTACGGGCTAACTTACGATAAGCTTTTTTGATCTGGTCTTGAGTCGCCGTTTTATCCACGCCCAAAACGGCATAATAGTCTTTAAATTCTCGCTCGTCAGCCATAAATTTTTTCAGCTCGTTCTTCGGTGTAATTGCGCTTAGCTTGCTTCAATAGAGCTATTACTCACTATGCAACAAACTTTGACAATATTATAATTAAACTAGTTCAGAGGCGGGAGATAAATAGTGGTGAGTAAATTTGAAATGGGTAGATTAGCGGAAACTCGTCCTAAAATTCACTAAAATTAATTAAAATTATCCTTAATTTATCTGCCAATGCACTCACCGAGTATTCTTACCTTTGCGGCTAGCCTTTTTGCCCTTCTCAATCCTTTGGGAATTCTACCTATTTTCATCAGTTATACAGCCCAAGAGAATCGCTCAGTACAACGATGGTTAGCTTTATTCCTCTGCTTGACAGTTTGGACGCTGATGATCTTTTTTTTATTTACCGGGTCGGCATTATTAAAATTTTTTGATATTAGTCTGGATTCTTTCCGTATAGCGGGGGGAATTTTACTTTTAATTATCGGGTTAGGGTTGGTCAACGGGACTTCTAACAAAATCAATCACGAATTAGTCTCGGCGGATAGTAAAAGCAATATTCAACAGGCGGAATCAGTTTATAAAAAAATTGTCATTCCTTTAGCCATGCCTTTACTGGCCGGCCCTGGCGTTATCGCTAATATCGTTCTCTATGCTAATGAGGGAGAAAAACAATCGGGATTGGGGTACGAATTGGGATTAATAGCCGCAATTAGCGCCGTCTCCCTTCTACAGCTTGCAATTTTCCTATCGGGGCGGACTTTACAAAAACTTGTCGGTGATGTGGGCTTGAGTATCGTCACCCGTATCATGGGACTGTTGATCGCGTCGATCGGGGTACAATTTATCACCACGGGAGTATCAAATCTGATTGTGAATTCGATCGTGCCTGAAATCGAGAAACTTCGGCTCAAATAGGGTCATTTTGTAGATGCCGTGAAACTTCGACAGGCGGAACGAAATATTTACTATCGCTTGATCTTAAGATGTATCGCCGGATCTTGTGCCACCCAGCCTTGGTTCGTTTTAAACCGCACCTCGAAATGAAGATGGGGTGCGCTTATATCCGGCTGTCCGGTTTGGCCCACGGTGCCGATAATTTCTCCCGTCTTGACCCTTTGATTGACCTTCACCGCCACAGAAGCTAAATGGGCGTAGCGAGTCTGTCTATTACCCCGATGATTGATAATGATGTAATTGCCATAAGCCCCCTCCCTATCCACATAAATTACCAAACCATCATCGGCTGCTAAAACATCAGTACCCACCGGTGCCAGTAAATCTATGCCGCTGTGAAACAACCTTTCTTTTTGAATCGGTGAATTTTGCCAACCGTAGCTCAAGCCCACCGTTAGGGGAGTCGGTAGAGGATAACCCGCCAAGCCCGTGTAATCTTTTTGGGGAGTCTTGGCCGCCCAACTCGTGCCTGGTATGAATACCACCTTCGGGCGCTTCTGACAACCATTCAATTCAAATAGAATATCTGCGCGGACTCCGTAGGCTCCTTCTAAATCTAGCCAAGTCGATCCGGGGGGTGCTTCTATCTTCACTCCATTGATGGGAGGAATAAAAATTTCCTGCCCTACGGGAATTTTCGGAACCTTTATATTGGGATTGAATTTTACTAAAGTTTCCGGCAATAAACCATACTGCTCGGCAATAGAACTTACAGTCTCGCCTTCGATAATACGATGACGTTTTATCTTGGACAGGAGGGGGGCCGGGCAAGCGGACATATCATTATTATTAGGTACTTGGGCGAGAGCCGAACTCCCTTCCAATACGAGTACGATGGCAATAAAGATGAACCGGAACACTTTGACACTCCCACGCATTCCGCTACGCTTCATGCGGGGATTCTTCATTCAACGACTTAACTTGCTCTAACAGGATTTCTCCTGAAAGAGTAGGGGCTAAATCTCCTGAAGCGTTTATCGGATATAATCCGAAAGTTCCCAAATGCCCTGTGGTACTTAATCCTTTTTTAAGTATATTAATACTGGCAGCCACGTCCCTATCTTTTACATATCCACAACTACAATTATGGGTTCTGGTAGATAGGGATTTTTTAGTTATCTTTCCACAATTTGGACAATCTTGCGAAGTGAAATTAGGAGAAACTGCTATTGTTATCTTTCCTAATTTGTATCCAAAATACTCTATCCAATTACGAAATTGAGTCCAGCCAGCATCATATATAGATTTAGACAAGTGTTGATTACGCACTAAACTCTTTACCTGTAAGTCTTCGTAGCAGATACAATCATTAGATGTACATACGGTTCTCGCTAGTCTCTTAGCGTGTTCTACCCGTTGTCTACTTATTCTCAGGTGTAATTTAGCGTAGCGTTTTCTAGCCTTATGGTAATTATTAGACTGAGGTTTCTTATTCTTCCTATACTTCTTAGATTGACGACGATTGAGTTTATTTAACCTCTTCTCGTTCTTTCTATAGAATCTAGGATTTTCCTCAGTATGCCCATTACTATCAGCATAGAAGAACTTCAACCCTACGTCTATACCTATCGCTTTTCCAGATGGTTCTACATCTTCTCTTACCTCTGTGTCTAGAGAAAATTGACAATAGTATCCGTCAGCCCTACGAACTAATCGTACTCGTTTAATCTCTTCGGGTTGATAAAAATATATATCTCTAGACCCTATCAACTTTAATTTACCTATTCCTTTCTTATCTGTGAAAGTAATATGCTTCTTGGTAGACGGGTCTAACTTCCATCCCGAATGTTTATACTCAAGCGAACGGGCATTTTTCTTGAATTTCGGATACCCTTTCTTTCCTTTAACTTGCTTTTTGCAGTTATCGAAGAATCTAGATATTGAACTCCATGCCCGTTCAGCAGATGATTGTCTAGCAGTAGAGTTAAGCTTATCGACGAAAGGGTACTCTTTAGCTAATACTGCACAGTATTTATTAAGGTCGTATTTATTTACTCCCTTATTATCCATCCAGTATCGTAAAGCTTTGTTCCGCACGAATTGAGCAGTTCTAATAGACTCATCAATCGCACGATACTGATACTCTTTCCCCTTACACTTATACTCAAGAACAATCATATTTATGCTGAAATGTTTAGCACAAAAGTATTTTACCATGATACGAGAGATTATGGCAAGTACGGTTAACTGGTATCCGCCTCTCATCTCCAAACACCGCTACGCGACCTGGGTCGTCTTCCGGGCGGAGATTATAAAACCCTTAAAACACTGGGGATGCTGTGAATAGAATCTTGAGCCTTAATATCCTCCAAAGCTTGGCGGAAGTACCCTTCTTTCACATCATGGGTGACGACGACGATTTCTGCTAGTTTCCCTTGGAAGCCAATTTGTACCACCGACTCCAAACTTACATGATGTTTGCCGAAACTAGTTCCTAGATGACCGATCACTCCAGGTACATCGTGACACAAAAAGCGCGCGTAAAACCTGGTGACGATCTCTTCTATGGGGTTGATCGCACAGTAATGCTGGTGGGTACAACTTAACAGAGGATCTAGAACCTTGGTTTTGCCGCTACTTTTGAGAATTCCCACTATGTTCATAATATCGGAAACTACCGCGCTGGCGGTGGGGCCCGAACCTGCGCCGGGGCCATAGAACATCACCTGCCCTAATGGTTCGCCCTCTACGAGAATGGCGTTATAAACCCCGTTAATACTGGCAAGGGGGTGACTTTTCGGCACGAGGGTGGGATGTACCCGTAATTGTAGACTATCGTCTCCGGTATCTTTGGCGATCGCTAATAATTTGATCACGAATCCCAATCGCTCGGCGTAGGTTATATCTACCGCGCTCACTCCCCGGATTCCCTCGCAGTAAACATCTTCTCTTTTAACCCTACCGCCGAAACCGAGGGAAGCGAGAATGGCTATCTTATCCGCCGCATCCAAACCGTCTACATCGGCGGTGGGGTCTGCTTCCGCGTAACCCAATTTTTGCGCTGATGCCAATACATCATCGAAGTCGGCTCCGTTACTGGTCATCTCGCTGAGAATGTAATTAGTAGTGCCGTTGACGATACCGATAATATTGCTGATGCGATTAGCGCCGAGAGATTGTTTCAGCGGTTTGATGATGGGAATACCGCCGCCCACCGCCGCTTCTAAAAGCACGTACACCCCCGCTTCATTGGCCGCGGTGTAAATCTCGTCTCCGTAACGGGCGATGACGGCTTTGTTGGCTGTAACTACGTGCTTGCCGTGGGCGATCGCATCGAGAATCAGAGTTCTCGCGGGTTCTAATCCCCCTAATAATTCGACGATAATATCTATATCCGGGTCGGTGACGATCGCCGGAAGGTCGGTCGTCAATAATTGAGGGCGAATTTCCACCGACCTACTTTTATCCAGGGAACGAACCCCCACACGACTTAAATTAATATCGTCGATGATGGGATTCCTGCCCTTGGGGTCGAGTAAAATCTTGGCTGTGCCGCTGCCCACAACTCCCAAGCCTAATAAACCAATGTTAAAAGCCACGTCCTTCGATCCTTAAACGCCTGTTATTAATAGATTACAATCTATTAAGGTGTGATGTGAGTTATTTAGAAAAATGTGGATCAATACACAGAGTGATATTATTAGCAAGGTTTTATCCCCTGCTGTCCGTTTGTGGTTAAAGTCTCAAGTACAACATACGGAGGCGATGCAATTACATATTCAAGGACACGATCGTCAAATTCTCCGCGGCTATATCCCCGCTGTTCGTCTCGGTTGTGAAAAAGCTATCTATCAAGGTTTACACTTAGGTTTAACCCAGGTACAGGCGGAGAATATCCGTCTTAATATCGGTCAGATCTTGCGGGGAAAACCCTTGAAAATTCTCGAACCGATTCGTCTAGCCGGTGAGGTGAAAATAGAAGAATCCGATTTGAATAATTCTGTTTCTTCTTTTATTCTCTCTAATGCTTTTACCGATCTCCTGATCATGCTCTTAGAATCCAATGGTTTATTCGATATTCGCCAAGAGCTAGAAAACTATAGAACTAATTGGGAAAAAGTGCAATTAAACTCGGAAAAATTTACTATATCGGGGAATTTAAATGATAATCACGATTATTATTTTCCTTTAAAAATAGAAGCGAGATTGCAGTTGCTTTCAGAAAATGCTCTAATTATTTATCCTCAAAAAATAACCGGATTAAATCACTGGTCTAAAGTTAATCTAAACCCTTTCACGGTAGACTTGGGCGAAGATGTAAACATTAAAAATCTCACCTTAGATGCAGGGAGAATTGATTGTTTGGGGGAAATGGTGGTCAAGCCCTAGAAATTATCTATTAGCTTGATCTCGTTCTGCGGTTTTGATACTGAGAACTTGAGGGGGCGTAGCATCGGGGGGATAAAGAAAATCGAGATTCACCTCTTTTACTTCCCCCGGTGGTATTTCCACATTGACTAAAGGATTCCCCTGCTGTCCCTGACGTTGAACTAGGTGGAAATAACGCTCTTGAGTACGCCCGTAGATATTGCGGTAGGTTACTCGCACGGCCCCCCGGAAAAATACTGGCCCCTGCACCGGTTCGATAAAAAATAAACGATCGCGAAAATCTTCCTCCTTGAGGGGAGTCTGAATCGCCAGGGTGACGATCTGAGTGCGATCGGTATTATTGTAGAGGGGAAGATTCAAATTATAATGAACCGCATAATTACCGTGGGCCCGTAAAGCCGTATCGGGATACCGCACCAACATCGGGGCACTTTGGATCTGTTGAGTGCCGAAAGTAGCCGCGGTCACGGTACTGAGAGGGTAAGCGTAAGCCTGTCCAACTTTAGGGATGGTTAAACTAGAACCACCCAAGGGGTCAACTATACGGGCTATCCATTCAGATCCGACCGAAACGCCCGCTACCCTGCCATAAATTTTTTTGCCATCGGCGGTGAGTTTTTCAGGGGGAGTGGGGGCTAAATCCCTCGGTGCCACTAACCGGCCGTTGATTAATAAAGCGCGCCATTCTTCGATCGAGGGGGCACGCTCGGTTTCTATGGTACTACCGTCCACTTCGGTCTTTTGCCCTACTTCGTACATGGACATATTCGCCATGTAAACCGGCCCGCTGCTATATAAACGTATGAAGGTGGAACGAGCGCTACTTCTCGGTATGGCCAGATTGAATAACATTCTACTTTCCCTGGGCGGCACGACGATCTGACTGGGGAATTGAGGCAGATTTCTCCGTCGCAAAATATCGCTCATTAATCTTGAGCCTGGGCCGGAATAGATTCTACCGCTGGGGTCTTCTAATTGAGGAGGTAGTTCTATAAATGGGGCATCGGGAGAAGTCAAGTAAGTAATGCCTTGCAATATCTTGACGACTATCACTTTAGAGGTGGGATTGTGTATTAATAAACCTTGATAGAGAGTCCTTTCCGGTTGAGCGGGGCGAGCGATATGATGGGTGAATACGTCGAATCTTCCTTTTAGAGCTTGATTAAGATGAGCCACCGGAAATTTTTTCCCGGCTGATGGAAAAGTTGATAGTAGAATACCTTCCGACTGAACTACTTCGGGACTATTGCTATTGAATACCATCACATCGTCCAATTGTCCTGGCAGAGTGCGAATCTCTTGGTACTGAGTTACAAACTGCCTTTCAGTCGTTGGTAATACGGATGTGGCTTGCGCTAATAAAATCGAAGAGAGAACAGAAAGCATAATGCCCTAGTTAATTGTGTCCACTATAGACCTGACTCACAAGTATATAGTTTCTTCAAACAATGTGTTTAGGAAAATTGCGCCACTGGAGATAAAAAATACTTATGACCGCTAAGGCGTTTGTATTGGTTTCGGTGCTACTCATAGATTTTAATCTATGTTAATCCATAATTTTTTCTATACTCTTCTGAGTATTAATACTCGGTCAATTGCGCTCATTGATATAAGTCAATGACAGCGATAGTTTAAAAACCCTAGACGGTAGAGAAATCAATACTCTTAATTAATCCTTATCGATCAAATTAAATTTTTGTTTGTAAACCGATGGATAAAATTAATTATTTTTTCCAAATTCGGGTACACTTATTTATTAAGTTCAATCAACCATAACTATTCCATAGCTAAATTTCAATGCTACTTTTTATGGAAAATGGGTCAAACCGTTTTCTCGATGGGGTTTGGCGAAATTTAGCGTGTAAGTGGCGCATATCTTAGTTCAATCACGGTGAAAAGGCGAGTAGGAGTCTTTATGTCTAACTTTTCCAGAAGAAAATTTTTAACAACCGCCACGGTATCGGCGGCAGGAGCCTTAGTTTTAAAAGCTTGTGGTAATCCTCCCACGGATACGGCCTCCAATACGGGCGGCACGACGACCGCCGCTAGTCCGGCGGATGCAGGTGCTTCTCCTGCCGCACCGACCGCGGCTGCGGGTGCGGTAGAAACCACGGCGATCAAATTGGGTTTTATTCCCATTGTAGAATCAGCTCCTTTAATTATCGCCAAAGAAAAAGGATTTTTCGCCAAACACGGTATGGCCGATGTAGAAGTGGCCAAACAAGCTAACTGGGGCGCGGCGCGGGATAACGTGGAAATCGGTTCCGCCGGTGGTGGTATCGATGGCGGACAGTGGCAAATGCCCATGCCTTATATGATCAGCGAGGGTTTGATCACCAAAAATAACAATAAAATCCCCATGTACGTGTTGGTGCAATTAAATACCCAAGGTAACGGGATTGCGATCGCAAACAAACACGAAGGCAAAAATATCGGCTTAGATCTCAAGGGTGCTAAAGATTACATCCAAGGGTTAAAGAAAGCGAATACACCTTTTAAATTAGCTTACACCTTCCCCAAAGCCAACCAAGATCTTTGGGTACGTTACTGGTTAGCCGCAGCGGGGATTAACCCCGATCAAGACGTGAACCTTTTAACCGTACCGGCAGCCCAAACCGTAGCCAACATGAAAACCGGCAGCATGGATGGTTTCAGTACGGGCGACCCTTGGCCTTATCGTATCGTAGGTGATGGTATCGGCTTCCTAGCCGCTCTGACCGCCGATATTTGGCCCGACCACCCGGAAGAATATTTAGCCATTCGTGCCGACTGGGTAGATAAAAACCCGAAAGCTACTAAAGCGCTGTTAATGGCGATCATGGAAGCTCAACAGTGGTGCGATAAACAGGAAAACCGGGAAGAAATGGCGAAAATTCTCGCTAAACCCGCTTACTTCAACCTGAAACCGGAGATTCTCGCCGGGCCTTTCAAAGGTGACTATAAGATGGGCGATAACAAGCCGGAAGTCAAGGACATCAAGAAGACCGTAATGTACTGGAAAGATGGTCGCGGTAGTGTGTCCTATCCTTATAAGAGCCACGACCTCTGGTTCTTAACCGAGAGCGTGCGCTGGGGCTTCTTACCTAAAGATACTTTAGCTAACGCCAAAGCGACGATCGATAAAGTTAACCGCGAAGATCTCTGGAAAGAAGCAGCGAAAGAATTGGGTGTAGCTGCAGCGGATATTCCCGCTAGCACCTCCAGAGGCAAGGAAACATTCTTCGACGGAAAAGTGTTCGATCCTGAAAATCCTCAAGCTTATTTAGATAGTCTCGCTATCAAGAAAATTTAATCACGAAAAAGTCTAGAAAAATCGATTTTCTTCTAGACTTTTCCCACAACTTCGGTTAAGCTATTGAGAATAATCAATCCAAAAGCAAAGTATCATTTATTAAGTTCTCGTAAAGCAAGGAAAACGGCAAAATGGCAACAGCGGTAAAAGTTAAAAATAGTGGTTTTGATTTAAGTAAGTTCTGGAAGAAGCATTCGGGAGATATAATTCCTCCTATTTTAGGTATTCTCGGATTTTTGCTCGTGTGGCAATTAGTTTCTTCGATCGGATTGATCAAATTACCCCCCCCATCGGATCTGATCACTAACGAGCGTACCCGTACCTATTTAATGTATCCTTTCTTCGATCGTGGTGGTACGGATAAAGGACTGTTCTGGCAGACGATGGCGAGTCTACAAAGGGTAATGATCGGTTACTCAATGGCTGCGATAGTTGGTATCGGTGTAGGAATTTTAATAGGATTGAATCCTTTCCTCAACAAAGCTTTAGACCCTTTATTCCAATTTTTAAGAACAGTTCCTCCTCTGGCGTGGGTTCCTCTATCCTTGGCGGCTTTACAACAGAACGCACCGGCTGCACTATTTGTAATTTTCATCACAGCGGTATGGCCGATTTTAATTAACACCACTGTCGGTGTACAACAGATACCCCAAGACTATTTAAACGTTAAACAAGTCTTGCAGTTATCTAACCAGAAGTTCTTCTTTAAAATTTTAATTCCTTCCGCTTTACCTTACATTTTCACCGGATTGAGAATCGCTATCGGTTTAGCATGGTTAGCGATTATCGCGGCAGAAATCGTTATGTCTGGTATTGTAGGTATCGGCTTCTTCATTTGGGATTCTTACCAAAATAACTACATCAGCGATATTATTCTCGCCCTGATGTATATCGGCGCAGTAGGTTTAATACTGGACAGACTAGTAGCTTGGATTCAAACTTTGATCGCTCCAGGCGAATAATAACCAAGGGCAAAAGTAAGCAGTATAGCTTTTGCCTGGGCTTATAACAAAATAATGATAAAGGACAGAAAATAATGAGCTTATTTGTAGCGGTAGACAATATAGATAAAGTATTCTCTCTAACTGGCGGCGGTGAATATGTAGCCCTCAAGGGAATCGATTTACAAATCAAGAAAGGCGAATTCGTTTCCTTGATCGGTCACTCCGGTTGTGGTAAATCGACTTTGCTGAACATGATCGCGGGCTTAGATTTACCCACCGAAGGCGTGGTGACTCTGGAAGGGCAACAGATTAAAAAGCCTGGGCCCGATCGCATGGTAGTCTTCCAGAACTACTCTCTCCTGCCCTGGTTAACGGTGAAAGAAAATATCTCCCTCGCCGTCAATGAAGTATTGACGGGTCTCTCGGAAAAAGAGCGTCAACAGGAAGTAGAAAAATATATAGATCTGGTTAACCTGCGCCACGCAGTAGATAAAAGACCGAAAGAATTATCGGGAGGGATGAAACAACGGGTAGCGATCGCTCGTGCCCTCGCCATCCGCCCCAAAGTATTACTGTTAGACGAACCTTTCGGAGCCTTAGACGCGCTCACCAGAGGTAACTTACAGGAACAGTTGATGAAACTGTGTGAAGAATACCAAATGACCTCGGTGATGGTGACTCACGACGTGGACGAAGCGGTGTTACTGTCCGATCGGATCGTCATGCTCACCAACGGCCCCGCGTCCAAAATCGGTGGCATCCTCGAAGTAGATATTCCGCGCCCCCGCAAACGCATGGAAGTAGTGAGCCACCCCAGTTACTACAGCCTCCGCAGCGAGATCATCTACTTCCTCAACCAGCAGAAACGGATCAAGAAACTGCGGGCCCGGAAGACAGTTGCGGTCGCCCGTCACGGCTTAGAGAAAATCAATCTAGAAATCGGTTTCGTACCTTTAACCGCCAGTGCGCCCCTGGTAGTAGCTCAAGAGAAAGGATTCTTCACCAAACACGGACTCGATGAAGTAAGTCTGGTAAGGGAAACCAGTTGGCGCGGCATCGTCGATGGTATCAACGGCGGCTATTTAGACGCGGCCCAAATGCCATCGGGAATGCCCACCTGGTTAACCGCGGGCGGTCATCAAGAACAGCCCATACCGATGGTAAGCGCTTTAACCATGACCCGTAACGGCAACGGCGTGACTCTTTCCAAGAAGTTTTACGAGCAAGGCATAGTTAACGGTACTTCCTTAAAGAGAATGCTGTTAGAATCCGCCGACTCACGTCACATCTTCGGGATAGTCCACCCCTCCTCCATGCACAACATCCTGTTGCGCTATTGGTTAGCCGCTTCGGGAATCGACCCGGACACCGATGTACATTTAGAAACCATCCCCCCCGCGCAAATGGTAGCGGATCTTAAATCGGGTAGCATCGACGGTTACTGTGTGGGTGAGCCTTGGAACTTGAGAGCGGCAATGGAAGGCGCGGGCTATACCGTCGCCACCGACTTGGAAATCTGGCAGGGACATCCAGGTAAAGTTCTCGGTGTTAGAGAAGACTGGGCGAATACTTACCCCAATACTCACGTTGCTTTAGTAAAAGCTCTTCTCGAAGCCTGTCGCTATTGTGCTGATGAAAATAACGCCGAGGAAATACGCCACTTGCTGGCTGATCGTAAGTATTTAAGTACCAATATAGACTACATTCAATTAGGAGACCCCGACTCTCAAACTTGTAGCCTTGACCAACCTATGCGAGAATACGCGCATCACTTATTCTACGGTGAGGGAGTGAATCGCCCCAGTCGTACTGAACATTTATGGATGATGACTCAAATGGCCCGCTGGGGGCATATTCCTTTCCCCCGCAACTGGGTAGAAATTTTAGAGCGCGTCTGTCGTGTAGGTGTATTCAGTACCGCCGCCCGCGAATTAGGATTGGGTGATATTAAGTACCGCCGCAACCCGATTCGCCTCTTTGACGAAGTGGAATTCGACGCGGAAGACCCGATCGGTTATCTCAATAACTTGAAGATTAAATCGAATGTCACCATGGCTGAAGTTCACATCGATAATCGTCCCGTCGTTAGTCAAGTAGCTTAGAGCGTCAGGGGGAGAAATCCCCCCGCTCGATAAAATCTTTCCCCATAACAAATTAAATAAGGAAAACGATGTACACCACCAAAAGCGAGCAACAAACTTCCATACAATTTAAAGAACACCCCCACCCCCATCAAGAAGCTTTCGTCTCGATCGAGAACGTGGGGAAAGTTTATAAAACGAGTAGAGGCCCCTACACCGTTTTAGAAAACGTGAACCTTAGCGTTAAAGAGGGGGAATTTATCTGTGTGATCGGTCACTCTGGTTGTGGTAAATCTACCCTGTTAAATATGGTGTCCGGTTTTGCTACCCCCACGAGCGGCCAGGTGACGGTTAACGGTAAGCAAATCACCAAGCCGGGGCCCGATCGCATGGTAGTATTCCAGAACTACGCTCTGTTACCCTGGTTGACCGTATTTGAAAACGTTTATCTCGCCGTTGACGCGGTTAGTCCGAGCGCTCCCGAAGCTCAAAAGCGTGCTGTAGTGAGAGAACATCTCGCTATGGTGGGTTTAACGGAAGCGATGGATAAAAAACCGACCCAGATTTCCGGTGGTATGAAACAACGGGTTTCTATCGCCCGCGCCCTCTCCATCCGTCCCGAAGTATTAATTCTCGATGAACCTTTCGGCGCTCTCGATGCTATTACTAAAGAGGAATTACAGGAAGAATTATTGAAAATCTGGCAGGATAAGCGCTGCACCGTGTTGATGATCACCCACGATATAGATGAGGCGCTCTTCCTCGCTGACCGTTTGGTGATGATGACCAACGGCCCCGCGGCTAGTATCGGCGAAGTTCTCAATATTCCTTTTTCCCGTCCCCGCGATCGTGAAAGGATCATGGAAGACCCGGAATACTACAAACTCCGTAATTATGCTTTAGATTTCCTCTACAACCGTTTCGCTCACGACGATGTAGAATAAACCCTATTTGCTGGTATTGAAGTAAAAATTTCCCTCTTTAGAGCAGGCGAATCGCCTGCCCTTTATTGGTGTGGGAACTAGTTTTTATTATGGAAAAAATCAAAAAAATCTTTGCGATCGTTGCCCGACAATTTGAAGACGCTAAATTTATAAAAACGATTCATGGAGTAGAAAACTTAGTCTCTAAAGTTCTCTCGATCGCTTTAATCATCGTTATTCTCGTATCTTTAGCAGATTTAATTGTCATCCTTTCTAGAGACTTATTTACCCTCGAACCTAAAGGACTTTTTACCAAGACTCTTATTGAAATATTCGGCTTATTTTTAAATATATTAATCGCCCTAGAACTGTTAGAGAATATTACAGCTTACTTGAAGAAACATATAGTTCAAGTAGAATTAGTCGTGGTTACTGCTTTGATCGCCGTCGCCAGAAAAATTATTATTTTTGACTCTAACAAATTTGCCAAAGATGACTTGATAGCTTTAGCGATCGCTAGTTTAGCTTTATCGGTAAGTTATTTCATGATCCGCCAATCCAACTCGAAATAAGCTAACTCTGCCTATCCCCGGTCGTGATTGAGTTAGAATATAGCTTTAAAAGCCGATCGAACTAGAAAATGCTGAAAGCTGTTTCTGCCCTACAACTAGATAACTGTCCCAAAGAATCAATCCTAAATTACTTTGAAAACGCTTGGGAATTAGAATCTATCCTATTAAAGACCATTATAGGCGAGGATACATTTTATCACAGTCCCGACAAATTAAGAAACCCTTTAATTTTTTATTTAGGTCACTGCCCGGCATTTTATATTAATAAATTAATCGCGGTCAATTTATTAGAGAAAAGACTAAATTCGGATTTTGAACTACTGTTTAGTGTGGGTGTAGATCCGACAACAGCCGATGAATTAAAAACCAAAACCCATAATCTTAAATGGCCGGCCCTAACCCCGGTTTGGCAATACCGCAACCAAGCTCATGAAGTTATTAAAACCCTGATCGAAAACAGTGTTTTCAATCATCCTATCACTCCCCATGACCCTATGTGGGCCTTAATAATGGGCATAGAGCATCAGCGCATCCATTTTGAAACTTCATCGATGTTACTGCGACAATTACCCGTGAGCCATCTGCAACGCCCTAGAGATTGGCATTATGCCCCTTCTCACGGCGAAATCCCCGTGAATAGGATGATTCCGATCGCGGGGGGAGACGTGGAAATCGGTAAACCCCAAGACTGTGCCCTCTACGGCTGGGACAATGAATACGGCCGCCGCGGGGTAAAAGTTAAACCATTCCGAGTCAGTCAATACATGATCACCAACGGGGAATTTAAAAAATTCGTTGACGAGGGGGGTTATGAAAATCAAGATAACTGGGACGAAGGATCTTGGCGGTGGAAAAACGCTCACAATGTAAAATATCCTAAATTCTGGCTCGTAGATGATTACGGTAATTATCAATATCGGGCCATGTTCGATATTATGGACTTACCTTTAGATTGGCCCGTGGAAGTTAATCATTACGAAGCGATGGCGTACTGTCGCTCGCAAGGTGAGGGAGTGCGTTTGATGGGAGAAGCCGAATGGAATTTACTGGTGTACGGCGATGGTGAAAAAGCTGTAGACGATACGGATAGGTATAATCTCAACTTGAAATTTTGCTCGCCTAGCCCCGTGGGAATGTTGAGTGAGGCTAAAAACTGCCAAGGAATTTATGACCTGCGTGGCAACGTTTGGGAGTGGTTGGGAGATAACTTCAATCCCTTCCAAGGCTTTGAACCCCATCACCTTTATAAGGATTATTCCGCTCCTTATTTCGATCTAGAACATAAGATGCTGTTAGGAGGAGCTTGGGTAACTCATGGGACAGCAGCTTTACCTTATTATCGTAACTGGTTCCGTCCTAACTTCTACCAACACGCGGGCTTTCGCATCGCTCAGGATATATAAAAGCCTATCGTGTTAACAATAGGCTGGATATATTAGGCTTTTTTAGTGGATTTCGCCCTGGTTTTCTTGGGGGGGGGCGGCGTTTCTTCGGGAACTTCCGCTACTACCTCTGTGACTTCCGGGGGCGCTTCCGGGGGTGTTTCCGGGGGGGCTTCCGCCACGGTTTCTTCTATAGCTTCCGGGGGCGCTTCCGGGGGTGCTTCCGGGGGTGCTTCCGGGGGTGTTTCCGGGGGTGCTTCCGGGGGTGCTTCTGCCGTTACTTCTGCCGGTGCTTCATCATCGGTATCGGTATCTAATTCCTCGACTTCGGCGGAGGTTTGTTCCGCTTCTTCGTCTCTGGGTTTCCTTTCAAAAACCGTGACACCGGCTGCTTCTAACTCTAAAGTGCCTTCGTTAACACCGACCACTCTGCCCGATAAAGCGGCCACCCAGGACTCGAACTCGTCCATTTTCTCGATCTGTTTGGCGAGGGTTTTGCGGTTTAATTCGGCTCTTACGGTGACGCCATTTTCTCCGGTTACTTGTAGAATTATTTTTTTACCACTTTCGGGTATTTGCGGACGTTCGGTGAACTTCACGCTAATTTCAGGTATTCTACCATTTACCATAATGACTTCTTTAACTTCCTGTTGCTCGGATTTTTTTTTGTTACCTTTAGGCGGCGGGGGCGGCGGTGGGGGAGTTTCTCCTGCTTTGACCGGTTTACGATAGTAGGGGAGTCGATCGCTCGGCGGGGCGCTATCTCCCTTCCACAGGAAACATTCTCTCGCTAGGTCGAAGCGGAAGACCCCATCGACGAAATAGCGTTTGGCTTGTTCTTCAGCTTTGGGGTTAAAGCGGAAGGGTAAACAATCCTCACGACGCATGAGGATGGGAATATGCAGGGCCTTGAATTTATTCATCGGATCGTAAGCGTCCCGGTTACGATAAACGGAGATGACCGGCGATCGATGTTGGGGGATGAACTGCCAAACCCCCCTGATGATAAATTGGTTAGCTATTTGATCCGGTTGTTGCTCTTTAGACCAAGCGATGATGATCCAGCCCGATAGTTGTAAAGGTACTTTCGGCGCTACGAAGGTTTTGGGATAAACCCTTAGGTAGAGGGGGCTACCGTCATGGGTTTCCATGAATTGGCAGAAAGCGCGATACTTGGCCGGGGGCGTGTAGGCTCGATATTCTTTATCGTTGAGATGGATAAAAGTTTGTCCTTCCCTCCGCTCCACTGTGGCTAATAGTGTGCCTATAGCTTGAAAGTAGCTAGGTTCGGCGGGCTTATCGCTCGTTTTTTGCTCTGCTTCCGGGGCGGGGCCGGAGGCGATTTCAACTTTTAAAGGCTTATCCCTTAAAGCCGCGGGGGGCTTTAATTCTGTTTTCGGTCGGTTTTCTGGACTAAAACTGGGAGCTTTAAACTCGGTTTTGGGTTTATTTTCGCCGATGGGAGACTTAAGCTCAGATTTTTTTTGGGCTTCGCTAGTCTTGCTTTCTACCTCGGATTTTTCTCCAGTTTCGGTTTGTTTAGCAGTATCTTCGCCGGTTCTGGCCGGGTTGGGATCGTTAACCTGCTTAACTATTTTTAATAATTTTAGGTCGCGAGCGCTGGGCATTGGTCGTATGGTTTTTTCTTATATCCTACTATGTAGATCCGATGATCGAAGGTAAAATGTTTTTATCTTCAATATCTCAATACTTTTGCTGGAAAAATATAATTTCAGTGTTAGCCGCGCCATAAGCCGGTTTACCCTGAGTCTTAGATCATACCACTATCATCATCGGTCAGAAAGCTTTAAAGATTGGTTTTTTTTATGATTTCCTATATATATCTTGATTGGCTGACGGTTTTTGTTTATATCGGCTTCACCTTGTTTATCGTCTGGCAGGTATGGACACGCTCGTGAATAATAAAACAGGCCCTGGGTGGCCTGTTTGACGATCGCTCTTCACAGATAATCGAGTAACGGGTTAGCTATTTAACGGTTTCTGCGGCGTTTTTCCCGACTTCTTTAACGCTTTCTTTGGCAGAGGTGGTAATGCCCTGTCCGAATTGTTGGAAAGCCTCGGCCGAATCTCTAGTGATGTTTTTCAATCTTTCACCCAGGGGTATATCCTGACGGGCTTCGTCTATTAACTCGCCGGTGGTTTTGGGTCTCTCGGATTTAACACTGGTTTCGTGCAATTGTTCACCGATTCTTTGGCCGAGGGGTTGTTCGTCTGCTGCCACATTATGAACGTTGCCTAATACTAAAAACCCGATCATAACACTGGCTAAAACTGCCGCTTTGGTGATTTTTGTCCAGAGATGCTCGATTGCGGTAAGGGAGTTAATTATTAAAGTTTTCATGGAATACCTCATACTTATATCTCCTTTACCTTAACCGTTTGAGTTTGGTTAATCCTCTAGCAAAAGTGATAACCACTTCTGACACGAAAGACACAAAGATTAGTTTAATTTTTCCAAATTTCCC
The DNA here is from genome assembly GCA_016903695.1 of Chlorogloea purpurea SAG 13.99. GTDB lineage: Bacteria > Cyanobacteriota > Cyanobacteriia > Cyanobacteriales > Microcystaceae > Chroococcopsis > Chroococcopsis gigantea_A. The sequence goes on along the minus strand of JADQBB010000013.1, from coordinate 57,088 downwards.
GCTCTCACCCAACCGGATTGGGAACCACCCGCGAGACGTATTTTCTGCCATGACCCATCGTTACTGGTTCCAATAACGATCACTTCCTGATTGTAGCCCACACCGCCAATTCTCTCCGATTCGGTGGAAGCATCGGCCCGTAGACTTAAACCACTAGACCAAGTAACACGAGCGCGATAGGTTCCAGGTGCTAAGGGTTCGTCTTTGGGAGACTCGGCGGGCGCGGGAGTGGCAGTGACAACCGTAGGACTTTTAAAGGGAGAAACTTTAGCCTCTTTAACCCGTTTGGCGGCGGGCTTTTCTTCGCTAAATATGGGTTTGCCCGGATTATTGTTGAGACGGGATAGGAATACATAACCTAAAGCGGTAGCCCCCCCGGCTAAAATGACGATTCCTAATATAAAGCCGATTATAAATTGGAAAAATCCCGATAAACGTTTCATATACAACCTGTTTAATTTAACTGACGTTGAAATCGACTATCTCTAGAAGCCAGTCGGGCTTTACCCGCGCTAGCCCAGTTTTGTAAAAATTGTATTTGTTCTTGGGCCGTACGCGCCAGGGGGATGATCTGACTGGCGGCTTCTAACAAATCGTCGGTGTTAAAGTCGCGATTTTGACTGAAACTGATGTGCATGGCTTCCACGATCGTTTGTTCTATTTCGGCCCCGGAAAAATCCGGGGTTTCGTAAGCTAAACGTTTTATATCGTATTCCTTCAAATTATGGGGTCGTAAGCGGGATAAATGAACCGTGAAGATAGCTTCCCTCTCTTCCTGATTGGGCAAGCCGACGAAGAAGATCTCATCGAAACGCCCTTTTCTCAACATTTCCGGGGGTAGAGATTGGATATTATTAGCCGTCGCCACCACGAACACCGATGATTTCTTCTCAGCTAACCAGTTGATGAATGTGCCGAATACCCGGCTGGTAGTGCCGCTATCCCCTTTTCCTTCTAAACCGCCGAAAGCTTTATCGATCTCATCGATCCAGAGGATACAGGGGGCGAGGGCTTCAGCGAGGTTGATCATCTGCCTGGTGCGAGATTCCGATTCGCCCACGAGGCCGCCGAATAATCTACCCACGTCCAGACGCAGTAGGGGCAAGTGCCAGTGATGCGCGATCGCTTTAGCGGTTAGAGATTTCCCCGTGCCTTGAATACCAACTAACATCAAGCCCCTGGGGTTAGGTAATCCGTAAGCGCGGGCTTTATCGCTGAAAGCGTCGCCCCGCCTCAGCAACCAATCTTTAAGATTTTCCAAACCGCCTATATCGCCCATTTGTTGGCTGGTGGGGTAAAAGTCGAGTATTTGTGTCTGACGGATAGATTGGCGTTTTTCTTCGAGGATTAGTTCCACGTCATCAGTTTCGATCCTGCCCTGACGGGCGAGACAGAGGGTCAAAACTCTGCGGATTCTCTCCAGGGATAATCCTTGGGCCGCCCTGACTAAATCCGTTAATAATTGTTCTCCCACGGTTGGCCCCGTGGCCGGCAGGAGGCGTTGTATCTCCTGTCTGATTTCGCTCCCCGAAGGTAGGGGAAAATCCACCACCGTTAATACTTCTGTCAGATCCGCGGGTATATTCAAGGATGGAGCGATGATGATCAAGTTTTTCGGTTGGGATTTGAGAGCGCGGCTTAGATTTCGCAACTTGCGCGAGATGGATACATCTTCTAGAAAGCGTTGAAAATCTCTGAGAATGATAATCGCCTGGCTATTTTTTGGTAGTTTATCGATCCATTCCAAGGCTTGCAGGGGGTTACGTTTGCCGAAACCTTCGTTGTTGGGGTTGTCTTGATAGCCTTCCACGAAATCCCATATGTAAACGGGGCGATTGCTCAAGTCCCGCGCACAACTTGCGATCGCTTTCTCTAATCTTTCCTCCTCTAGAGTCGGAATATAAATCAGGGGATAGCAGGCGCGCAGGAGTAGTTGCAATTCTTCCGAAAAACTCATGGCAATTGAACTCAATTAAGTTGGTTTTTGATCGATTGTAATCTAGCCCAGCGATTATCTATGATCGGCGGCGGGGCGGCTTGTTCGATTTCCGGGGCTTGACAATCTTCGCCGCACAGTTGTCGTAGGGGCATCGCTAGAGATAATTGTTCGTATAGCCAAGTTGTCGGCTCGAAATCCCCTTCGGGGGCGAGGCTTTCGGAAAGGTCTTCCCAAGCTATCTCTCTTTCCAAGGGGTACGATCGATCTTGTTCTTGATTTTTATCGAGCCAGATTATTTCTGATGTGTCGAGATGGAAGCGCTGATTATAGTGTTTAAGACATCGATCGCAGGTCAGGGCGAGGATAGTATCGGCGCTAACGGTCACTTCTAAAAAATTTGAACCGTGTCTTACGGTCATCTGCCCCCGCACCGGCGTAAGTAAGTTCAATCCTTCAATGGGATCGTCTATAACGATCGTTCTCTGACGATTGGGGGAATTGAGCAGATGGGGTATGTAAATCTTTTCCATGATAATCACCTCTCCTCACGGGAGGGCAACGGTTAGGCTGGGGATAGATCGAGTCCATCCCCGAGTATATTAACGTAGACGGACGATCAAACGCCGATCGGGTTCCTGCCCTCTGCTTTCTGTGGCCAGATCTGCTTCGTTTTGGAAGAAAGTGTGCATTTGACGGCGTTCGGCGGAAGATAGGGACTTTATCTCTACTTCCTGACCCGTTGCCCGCACCTGTTCGGCTATCCGGTTAGCGATGGCCAGTAACTCCGATTGACGTTTGAGACGGTAGCCATTGAGTTCGACGGTGAAAGAGTTATGGTCTTGGGGTTCGGCGGTAATATTTAAAATAGTATTAGCCAGATACTGGATCGCGTCTAAACTTTCACCCTTGGGGCCGGTCAGGAGTTCTACCTGTTCCCGACTAAGATTGGCCTCATTGATATTCAGCCAACAATCGGCAGCCGATGCGGTCATACTATCCCCATCCACGAGCGTCACCTCGGCGGGTAATCCCATTAAATTCAAGAGGGTTTCCAACCACTCTTTGCCCCTTTCTTTTTGTTGCTCCCTCATGACTCCTACCCTGAAGTTTTCTCTTTTTTCTTGGTGTTACGTTTTTCAAAGGGGATAGCATCTCTTCCCTTCTCGGTTTTTTCCTGTTGGTCTAATAATTTTTGCAGATTTTCCGGTAGTGGTTCGCGCATTAAAATCACCGTCTGGATCGTCTGGAAAATATTAGCCACGAGGATATACATCAGCACCCCCGCGGGTAAAGGGAAAAACAAGAACATACCGCTAAAAATCACCGGAGTGATCTTATTGACAGTCTGCTGCTGTTGAGTAGCCGCGCTGGTATTATTGCCACCGCCCGATAACTCTTGGTTGACGTAAATGCTCAAACCGAAACAGATAACCATAGCGAGAATATCCCAGTGGATCTCCCCGTTAGGGCCTTTAGCGCCGATTCTACCGAGGGCTTCGATAAAGAGGAAACCCGTGTTAGCGCCGATACCAGGTACTGTCACCTTAACGCTAGCATCTCCAGGGGCGAGAGCTTTCACCGACCCATCGGGGGCAACTTCCACTTTATCCGCGCCTTTGAGGACTTCAAAAGACGGTTTGAGATCGTTTTCGGGATATTTGGCCGCCAATTGTTCTAGAGTCTGATTTTGGGTCGTCTCCAGGAGAATCTGTCGCTTATCCCCCGCGCTCAGTTTATTACCTTCGGGAATAAAGGCCGAGATGGGGTAGTGAGTCCCTTCGCTGATGTAAACGTTCTGGGGTTTAGTAGAGTAAGGCTGAGTTTGTACCAGCTCGATCTGTTCTCTGGGGAGAACTTGTAAATCAACGGTGTAGGTAAGATCGGAAAAAGGTGATCCTCTCAAGGTGGCGAACAGAGCCAGCAAAATCGGCATCTGTAGCAACAGGGGTAAGCAGCCGGCTAGGGGATTACCAAACTCTTGCATAAGTTTGGCCATCTCTTCCTGTTGCTTACCAGGGTCATTTTTGTAGCGCTGTTGAATTTCTTCTTGTCGCGCTTTCATCAGCGGCTGGGTGATACGCATTTTTCTCATATTGCGTATCTGTCCGGCACTGAGGGGGAATACTGCTAACCTGACTACAAGAGTTAGGGCGATGATCGCAAAGCCGTAACTGTGTAGGATCTGGAAAAAGAAGTCCAAGATCGGCAGCATGATATTTGTGGAAATAAATCCTACTCCGAAGTCCATGCGTCTAATTCTCTGTGTTGGGTTTTTATAGTTGTTTTTTTACGAGTTAGTTTAGTTGCTTTTGATCGCCTCTAAAGGTCTACCGGTTTTTTCGGCTACTCTTTCCGCTATATAGTCGTGTATCTCGCGAAACTGGGGTAAAGCCCGCATTTCTAATCTGCTTCTATCTTTGAGGGTGACTACTACATCCCCCCATAATCCTATCCCTCTCGGCATTTTGGCGACTTTGATGATCTCTGAATAGATAATATCGGTACGATCGCGCCCCATCCATCCGCCCATCACCGATATTCTTCGATCGGTGATCTTGAACCTTAACCAGATCGCTCTTACTATCGCGCCCACGGTAAGGGGCAAGCAGATGACGGTGAAGCCCAAGAGAATATTAACTATTAAATCTCCCACATGGGGGCCGCCTTCATAAAAGGTGTTTTCACGAATGCCCATTGATTATTTTGGCCTTGATTAACAACTGTTTTAATTCTCGCAAAAAATGTTCATATTTGCACTCGATCGCACTGGGCTTCACTATGATAATTACCCTCCATCCTGGGGTAATTTCCCCCATCAGGGTTCTGATCACCCCCCTTAGCTGTCTTTTCAGGCGGTTTCTGATTACTGCTTTTTTACTAACTTTTAGACTTATAGATATACCGAATTTCGTTTCCGGGGGATTTTCCGCATCGGCCTCGTTCAAACCTATAAGGATCAAGTGGGAATCGCTATAACGTTTCCCCCTTTTATACACTGCCTCAAAATCTCGTCTATATTTGAGTCGATTAGCTCGCGGTAATCCCACACTCTCCCATTACACCGCTAAACGATAACGTCCTCTTTTCCGTCTCGATTGAATAACTTTACGCCCGGTAGCGGTACGCATTCTCGCCCGGAATCCAGAAGTTCTCTTCTGTTTTCTATTAGTTCCTTCTAATGTTCTCTTCGTCATTACTAATTCTCTCCCTTTTTAATTAGTTATTTTTAGACACAATTCACTATCATAACAAAATATCGTCAGAAGTCAAAATCATGGCATACGATTACGATCTAGTCATTATCGGCCACACTTTCCCGGGAATCTATGCGGCCCTAGAGGCTTTGCGGTTTAAATCTAGAGTCGCTTTGATCCAACAACCTTATCGAGGTTCAGCGGCTGCTAATACGGCTATTTCTGCCATGACCTACAGGGGGATTGATGAGCTTGACGATCGATCGCACCGATTCGCTCCCGATAATAACCCTGTAGGCCGAGAGCAACGGGGGGAGAGCTGGGCGAAGAATGTTTATAATGCGATCGATCCCTGTCAATACCTCCCTTTCCTCGCTTCTCACGGCATCGATATTATCGAGGGGGCCGGGGAATTCGCACCTCTACCGCGATTGAGTTTTATCATCGGTAAAAGACAAATCACCGCCAAATCTTTTCTCATCGCCACGGATTCTGGCCCTACCATTCCCCCAGACCTAGGATTGGAGTCGATCGGTTACACCACGGCAGAAGATGTCTGGCTTCACGGTAATCTGGAGTATTTACCCCGGAATTTAACTATCGTGGGGCGAAGTGCGATCGCTCTGCAACTGAGTCAAACCCTGACCCGTTGCGGTAAAGACATTACTTTAATAGTAGAAACCCCAGATTTTTTACCCGATGAAGACCGAGATATTGCCCGTTTATTTTTAGCTCGATTAGAAGCGGAGGGAATCGAAGTGATCATCGGTAATCGGGTCACTCAAATTAAATTAATAGATGGAAAAAAATGGTTACAAGTAGGCAACCAAGTTATAGAATCGGCAGAGGTTATTTTCGCATCGAGGCATCAGCGCAACCTACAGGGTTTAAACTTGAAAGGCGTCAGAGTTAAGCACAATAGTCGGGGCATCTTGCTCAATAATTATCTGCAAACCACTAACCCGGATATTTACGCCTGCGGTAGTTTGTTGGGGGGTTCGCCTAATTTAGATCTAGCGGTTCACGAGGCGCGGCGGGTGGTTAATAATCTTCTATCAGGTTCTAAGAAGAAGCTCGATTATCGAAGTATTCCCTATACCTTGGGAGTTAATCCTGGTATCGCCAGAATCGGTTTAACGGAAGCGAAAGCGCGACTTGATTACGAAGACGAGGTGCGGGTTTTGAAAAGTTCTTTTAAAGCCATAGTTAAATCCCATCTTTTCGATAATACTACCGGCTTCTGTAAATTAATCCTCTCCCGCCGGGGAGAAATAATTGGCGCACATCTTATCGGGCCGGAAGTGGAAGAATTGATCAGCACGATCGCCCTAGCGATGAAACATAAAATCAAGGCTCAGGATCTCGCCCAAGTTGCCTATCCTTTTACGGGATTATCAGAGATAATTGGTCAAACAGCTTCTTTATGGCCATGATGAAATTTATCGTATTAGAGGGTATAGATAGTTCGGGTAAATCCACGCAAGCGAGTTTATTACAGGAGTATTTTATCTCTAGGGGAGAGAAAGCCGTCATCAGTTCCGAGCCGACGGACGGCCCGATCGGAAAACTGATCCGACAGGCGATGCAATCACCGATAATCGCCATAGAAGATCGAAAAAGATTTGATGAGCAGATGGCTTATTTATTCGCCGCCGATAGACATTATCATCTTTATAACGAAGAAGCGGGGATTTTATATTTAACGGGTAAAAAACAAACCCACGTAATTTCTACACGCTATTATTTTTCTTCTCTAGCCTATAATTGTAATGACGACGAAGAATTCCATTTTGTTAGTCAACTGAACCGGAAATTTCCTAACCCAGATGGAGTTATTTATATAGATCTTCCCGTGCAGGTGTCTCTAAATAGATTGGAAAAGCGAGAAAAAAGAGAAATTTACGAACAACAGGATAAACTGATCCAAGTAAGCAATAATTTTCAGAAAATATTCGCTAATTACGAGGGAAACTTCCTGAAAATAGACGGCACAGAAATGATAGAAAACATTCACAAGAAAATTGTTGATTGGCTTATTGATATTAAGTGAAATACTGATTTAAGAACATTGTCAGCATCCGGGAAGTATTTTTAATTCCATCTGGCATTACAAGGGATTATCCCTATTAAGCAAGATATTAAATTTACCACGGGGAAACGCCATAGGTGAAATTTAGTTAAGGGAATATTGGATTCGCCAATATTCCTCTAAGTAGATAGACAATTTGTAATTAAAAATCAGATTTATCAAATAAATAGTTTGTGATATAATCTAGCCTTATAAATCTTCGCCCCAAAAATTTGTTCAATTGCCTTATGCCAACTACTGTGAAAAACCCTTTATTTTTAGTAGGTGCTGAACGTTCGGGAACAACCTTACTAAGGTTAATGTTAAGTTATCACCCCCTTATTTCTTGGTCTTTTGAATTTGAATACTCCGTTGATTTAATGGGGAATGATGGTCAGTTTCCCGATTTAGACTCATATTATGAATTTTTAGAAGTTAACAGGATTTTCAAAGAAGCAAATTTGAATATTGATAAAAGCTTAACATATGAGCAATTACTTAATAGCTTCCTTCATCAGTGGCAAGAGAGAGATAATAAGCCGATTATAGGAGCTACAGTCCATCGAGATTTTGATAAACTGCTTTATATCTGGCCGGAAGCTCGTTTCGTACATATTGTCAGAGATCCGAGAGACGTGGCTTATTCCTGTATTGAAATGGGATGGGCTAGTAATACCTTTTATGGTATTAAAGCATGGATAGAGGCTGAAAACTTATGGGAAAGGATGAAAAATCAATTACCTCCAGAAAAGTATATAGAAATACAATATGAAAATTTGCTCGGTTCTCCTATAGAAGTGCTGAGCCAAATATGTAGTTTTATGGGAATTGATTATGATGCCGCTATGTTGAGCTACCCCGCTCATACTACCTACAAGTATCCCAACAGCAAATACGCGTATAAATGGAAAGAAAAAAACAACCCCAAAGATATACAACTGATTGAATGTCAGTTAAAAGGGTTATTGGAAAAGAGGGGATACGAACACTCTGGATTACCTATTATTGAACTTTCTCCAGCACAAATTAAACAACTTAAACTACAAAATAGGGTAGGCTGTCTAAAATTTAGGCTAAAACGTTATGGATTCAACTTAACTGTTAAATCTTATTTAGCAAAAAAACTTGGATTGACAAATCTTCAAAAAGTAGCCCAAATAGAAATCAATGAAATCGATAAGCTTTATGTAAAATAAACGATAAAAAAATAAATGGCTCCCTAAGGCGCAGTTAAAAAGATAGGCCTTTGATTCGGGTCGCGGCGTGAAGTCTGTTCCTGCATCACCTGTTTACTTTGATTAGGGTCAAAATTACGGGTGAATTCCTCCCTGAGTTGATTAACCCTCGTTTCTTTCTCTTGGGTTGCCATCTGAATCTCTTCTAGTTTAGCTTGTTGTACTTGTTGATAGGGAAGTAGTTTGACGATCGCGGAGATGGCTGCTAAAGATAGAAAAATTTGCGCACCCAGTTTGACGAAAATTTCCAAGGTTAGTAATTCCTGAGATTTATGAGCTAAACGGCGGGCTTTCCAATTTTTTTTAGTTACCTTTGGAGATTTACGGGTCGATCGTGCTGTCATAACAAAAGCTGAGAATATGGATCATCCTAACAAATCCATCACCGGGGGAGAACCCTGACGGGTTATCGATCGATGATGGACCTGTCAGGGTTAAAGAGCCTGATTCTACTTATAAAGTTCCGTGGCTAGGCGGAAAGCCATCAAGCCTGGAAGTAAAGCGACTACTAAAGCGATTAAAACTTGGGTATCAGATAGCATTGCGAATTAACTCCAAAAATTAAAGTTCTTTACAGAATACTTTGCAAGATTATAGGCAACAGAGGAAATAGCTTTTTACAAGACTTTACACTCTAAAATCTTTCTACCTCCACGATCTCCGTATACTCGAAATTATTGGGACTCTTCCTGACTAAAGGATATACTTGACCGTCGATGACGATCGAGTCTTCTTCACAATGAGTTTTACTAGAGTAATAACTTAACACGTATATCTTACCGATATAGGAATTCATCTCCTCCTCTACTTCCTTGCGCCATTGGGTTTTCGTGACGAGTATGACCAACTGATTCGCTAATCGGGGAATTGAGCGAGCAACCCTACGGCGATAGATTTCATCGAGGCTACCGAAAGGAGAATCCATAACTATCGGAAAAGTAGAACTATCCACACCCACGAAATTATTCTTCTGCCGCCACTCTCGCACTCTATCGATCATCGCGCCGATAAAAGACAGACTTAATATCTGATTCTCCCCGGTAGAGGCGGCTACGGGCGAAGCTTTCCCCGAAGTATTCTCCACCAGTCGCAATTGGTATTCAGCGCCCAGACGGGGAATATAAGGGGTGAAACTAATCTGACCGAATATCTCCCCCACTTTACTCTCTAAGGACTGACGGAATTGATTTTCTAAGCGTCTCTTCACCTCTATCAATCTCTCTATAGCCTCTTGGGCGGCCAAAATTCTCCTCTGGGCTAGATGTTGCTTTTCTTCCTTGATCTTCTGTCTCTCAATCTGTTTATTTAACGCTTCTAATTCCTTACTTTTAATATCATAATGATGTTTATATCCCCCCTGCTCCAAGCGCCCCTCTTTCAATCTCTCCTCTATCTCGTCCAGTTGACCCTGTATACCCTGAATATCCTCGTCTGGATACTCTCTAAACTTAGCCCTGATATTATCCAAGTCATTTTCTACTCTTGATAATTCTCCCCGCCATTTTTGAACGTTACTCTGTAAACTATCTACCTGTCGCCAAAACTCATCTACCTGTTTATCCAAAACCATCACTTGAGATTCTAGGCGGATTATCGCTTCTTCCACCTCGGCTATACCGGATTTACTTATCCACCCCTGCACTTGCTCGTAAGCCGCCCCCGATGCCTCTAATTCGTTGCCACATATACACCGTTTCCTCTGGAGTAACTCCAGTATGAATTCCTGCTTGATACCGGTAGGTAATTGGGCGCGACTCCGTAAATCATTCACGAGGGTATAGAGTTTATCGCTCACGCGGGGCAGAAATACTAAATAGCCCATGCCGGATATATGTTTTTTCAGATTGCCCTTAGCTTCTAATAGGTTGAGTCTTAAGGTTTTCTCCCGATTATCCAACCCCATTTTTAACTGTTTGAGATCTTCCGCACCTCTTAACTCTAACAGTTTGCCCGTGAGCAGTTTTTTCAATTCTTCTTGTTCTTCTATCTGTCCGATTATTTCCCTCTCTTTCTCCTTGACGCGCTGTAAGTCGCCCTCTAACTTATTCTGTAAAGTTACTAATTGCTTTAAATCCGAGTCGCCTAACTCTTTAATTTCATCCTGTAAGGTTTTCTTGGCTTTTTTCAGGTGTTCGATCGATCTATCTAACACCTTAACCCCCAGTAAGTCTTTCGTATCTTCAGCGATACTACTATTACTACTGTGCCGCCCTATATGTTCTATATGTTCCCCGTCGAAAAAGAAGTAATGGTGCAGGCTTTCCGGTAGTATTTGATTGATAATTTCTTCGGGTTGCTGTAGGGGATGATACCAGTTGCCATCTTCCTTGCCTATTAACATGAACAATTGACTTTGACTGTATTGCACCACGCCGTTTATATCCAAACAGGCGAAACATTTGCGCTTCACCCCATACCGCAGGTTATCGTGTTCAAAAACCACCTCGACCCAACATTCCACCGATGCGCCGGTTTTCACTTCGTATATAGCCCGCTTATTGACTAATAATTGGGGTGAAGCGAAAGCGGCGGTGAATTTGTCATACAGTACCCATGTGAATCCGTTCAATATAGTTGTCTTTCCCGCCCCGTTATTACCGTGGATAACCGTGGTATTATACGTGCCTCTAGCCAATTGGATTTCTGGTGTTTTACCGTAGAACTGACGGAAGTTACAAAGTCTGATCGACAGTAGTTTCATTGGATTACTTCTTTAATAATCGTCAAAACATCATCGTTAATATTACGTAGGTTCTTTTGATAGAGTTTCCCTTTCTCCAGGGTTAATACTCTCTCGATAATCGTTCTAATTTCGGGTGAAGCTGTCACGATCGGTTCGTTGACTGTATCCATAGGCGAGACTTTCGATAACCTACAGTAATTTTATATTTAATCCATTCTATATAAAAAAACAATCCGAGCTTTACTGGAAAAGCTCGGAGCGGGTAAAAAATTTCAGCATTACTGCCGTTGGATCGTGGCGAAAATTTCTGCTAGAATTTCCCCCGCGCCTAAATCTCTCACTTGATGGGCGAGGGTTTTTCCCAACTCTTCGGCGGATTCCGCCTTGCCGGTGATCGTCTCTTTAATTAACCTCTGACCGTCGAGACTGGCCACCATACCCGTTAAAGTGAGGATGCCATCTTCTATTTTAGTATTCACACCGATCGGTACTTGACAGCCCCCCTCTAATTCCCGTAAAAAAGAGCGCTCGGCATAACACCTATCTCTAGTGGTCACGTCTTCTAAAACTTTCAGTATATCGAGAACTTCCTGATCACCATCCCGGCACTCTATACCCAGTGCGCCCTGTCCTACAGCGTGGAGAGATATTTCCGGGGGGATGACCTGGTGAATTCGATCGTGCATTCCCAATCGCTGTAATCCCGCTACCGCAAGGATAATGCCGTCGTATTCGCCCGCGTCTAATTTGCCCAGACGAGTATTAACATTGCCCCGCACATCTTTAAAAGTTAAACCGGGGAAATGATGGCGTAATTGAGCCAATCTTCTCAGAGACGAAGTGCCGATTACCGCGCCTTCGGGTAAACTAGCCAATTGTTTATCTTTGTGTTTTTCGTTGACCACCAGGGCATCGGCGGGGTCAACTCTTTCGGTGACGCAACCGAGGATCAATCCTTCGGGTAAGTTAGTAGGTAGATCTTTTAGAGAATGTACCGCTAAATCGGTTTGACGATTCAACATTCCCACTTCTAACTCTTTCGTGAATAAACCCTTATCCCCGATTTTTGCTAAAGCGACATCTAGAATAATATCGCCCTGGGTGCTCATAGTTTCCACATCGAATTGTCTATCGGGGTAATGCTTCTGTAATTCCGATTGTACCCAATAGGTTTGTACTAGAGCCAATTGGCTCTTACGGGAGCCAATGCGAATCGGGCGAGTAGGACTTTCCACGGTCATAGTTTGTACGATTAACTTGGTATCAATAGGAGACTCGATCTAGGTTATCCTGAACCCAGCCCCCTTTCCCAACTTGTTTTGCCCCGACGGGAAAATAGTTACATTGTGTAATAATTCCGTCCTACCGAATCACCTACAGGGGGGAAAATCGATCGACATCACCGACGACGCTATATTTCCAGCCACTCTCTGCCAATACCCTCCTATCCGCCGTTTCAGAACCGACAATAACTAAACGAGGTGTCTTTCTGCCGTAGGCCTTGATCCACTCTACATCGATGCCGAAAATTCCGGGAGAGAAACGGGGATTAAGAGCGCCGTCGTACTCGAATTTACTGTGCATCAACTGTAGCGAATACACTTTACTACTATCGAAAGCTTCGCCGTCGGTAAGGGTTTTCGCCCTGAAGACGGGAATTAATTCTCGGAAGGGGACGCGAATCGTCTGGGGAAAATTATAGATGGTATCAAAGGAATAACAATAACCCACCCCATCCCAACGCCCCTCACAACGACAGATGAGTTTATAACGCTTACCATCGCCCTCGACCCGTAATTCTATGCCTTCGTAATCGGATAAATTTAGGGCCGGGGTGAAGTTGCGAGTACGTACAGAAGCGAAGCCCCCATTATTAGCCGTTGATACGTTGCCTGTAAATACGCCTCGATCGTGAGTGAAACGCATCTGACTTTCGCTGACTCCCCCCATCACCACATCATCCACAGCCCCCCAAATCTCTTTCATTTCCGGGGTTGGTTGGCTGAAGTCAAATAGTATTTTTTCTGAATCCGCGGGTAGTTTTTTCAGAAAATTTACTAATTGTAAGTAATCATCACCTTCATAGACGATCAGATCGAGATGAGGGAACAGGGAAGGATTACAATTACTAAAATCACTGAGAGTCTGGACTTGATAGGATTTGTCTTGTAATTTTTGCCCTATTGTAGAAATATTACTTGGCGAAATAACTAAAGCTTTATTCATTAAACTATCATTACCAAAAATTGATTTATCTTCCTTTTTTTGACCGAATAAATTTTGAATACAATCCATAAAGGGGATCACTTCAAAATAATCTAGAGTCTGCCAAAATCTCCCGAAGTCCCATTTATTACTACCTGTCATTTTGTGCCACCGGATTTATTTCGATCTTAGCCCAAGCTTTTGTTACCTGTGCCTTGAAACATGATCCAAGACAGGAAGAAATTAACTATAAAAATCGCCATCAAGGAAGTTACCACCGCGGTAGTGGTAGATTGTCCCACGCCTTTAGCGCCGCCGGTAGTAGTTAAGCCCCAACTACAGCCGATAACGGCGATTAAAGCACCGAAGACGGCGGCCTTGATCATGGAACTGACGAGATCCCAGAATTGTAAAAAATTCTGTGCCGATTGTAAAAATAAGGTGGGAGAAATTTTATAAAGATACTCGGCCACGAATAAGCCCCCGGTCATCCCCGCTAGCAGGGAAATGATGGTTAATAGGGGTAACATCAAGCTACAGGCGATCACGCGAGGGATGACTAGGTAATCAAGAGGATCGGTTCTCAGCATATATAAAGCGTCGATCTGTTCTGTCACCTGCATTGTGCCGATCTCGGCGGCGAATGCCGAACCGACTCTACCCGCCACCACCACCGCAGTTAAAACCGGGGCCAGTTCTCTTGTCAAGGCGAGAGATAAGACTCCGCCCACGTAACTAGAGGCTCCGAAATAGATGAACTCCCGTGCGACTTGAATGGTGAACACCATGCCGACGAAACCGGCGGTGATCAGGGCGATGGTGAGAGATTGGGGCCCTACCATCCACATTTGCTCTTTGGTGTTGCGCCAGTGTCCTTTTGTGTTTAGTATGCGGTAAAAAACCTGACCTCCCAAGAAAAACGCGGCGGTTAAACGAGCGAACCACAAATTTAAGCCAGTGTTAGAGCCAGCCGAACTCATAGAATCTCATGGGGTGATAGTTCTTTATTATTCTAAGGGTGTTTTCCGATTATTTCGCATCGTCCTCCTCTACTCGGAATTTTTCGATCGAGGATAATAAATCTCTGGAGATGCCCACCAATTTCTGTAATGAACCCGCTACCCGTTGGGATTCTTGAGAGGTTTCCTGGGCGGTGAGTTCCACCGATTGCATGACCTGGGCTACTTCGCGGGAATTTTCCCTTTGTTTGACGGTATCGCCGGTGATCGATCGCACTAAACTATCGATCCGATTGGACACTTGAATAATATCTTCGAGGGATTTCTTCGCCTGTTCCGATCTTTCCGTCACGTCGAGTACCTGTTGAATCCCCTCTTCCATCGCCGTCATCACCGACCCTGTTTCACTTTGAATCTGTAAAACGATCTGTTCGATTTCCTTGAGGGATTTGGCCGACCTATCGGCTAACTGCCGTACTTCGTCCGCTACGATCGCGAAACCTCTACCCGCTTCTCCCGCCCTTGCCGATTGAATCGAGGCGTTTAAAGCTAGTAAGTTCGTGCGGGAGGCGATCTGAGAAATTACGGCGACGATCTTGGAAATTTCTTGAGAAGCTTCCGCCAACCTCTTGACTTTTCTCGCAGTTTCTGATACAGTTTCTCGGATTTGTAAAATACCGGACACGGTCCTCTCTACAGATTCACCGCCTTTGAGGGCGGTAATCGAGGAAGTACGAGCCACTTCTTCGGCTTCGCGGGCGTTTTCCGCTACCCTTTGAATCGATTCGGTCATCATCTGTACCGAATTTAAAGTCACGGCCAATTCTTCCGCCATCCGTAAAGCGTCGCTGGATTGATTACGGGCGTAGGATTCACTATCGGTGGAACCCTTATTCACCTGCTTGGCGGCCTGTTTCACCTGTCTGACGATTTCCCGCAGGTTTTGAATCGTCAGGTTAAAGGCATCGGCCACGGCCCCGAGTACGTCCGGCGTTACTTCCGCCTGTACGGTTAAATCACCTCTAGCCGCCCCTTCCACGTCGTCGAGGAGGCGAATAACCTGACGTTGTAGATCTTCTTTAGCTTGCTCGGTTTCGCTGGCTCTCTGTTGTGCTTCTCTGGTGGTAGTGGCGATCACCTTCACCATCTGATTGAAACTGTGGGCTAATAGACCCGATTCGTCTTGGGAGTAAATCAGGGCTTTAGCGTTGAAATCCCCATCGGTGATTTTGTCGCACTGAGAGCGTAGGTCATTGATCGATCGTTCTACCCTGTTCATCATCAATTGGCCCAGAAGCCAGGTTAACCCGAAACTCGTGGCCCCCGATAAAAGCATCATTAATAACACGGGCTGGCTCAACGGGGAAATTTTCCCTTGGCTTTTCTGTACTTGAGCTGTTTTCGGTTGTGCTTTCCCCACGGGTTTCGAGGGGGAAGTGGATAAGCCGGTGGCGGCGGTGACGGCAAAAATTATCAAGATGGGAGCCAACCCCGCACCGAGTGACACAATCAGGCGCTTGGTTTTCAAGGGAGCGTTGATCAGGAAGCCTAATTTACCCGTGGTCACATCGGTCGTCGGTTTGAGTAAACGTTCCGCCGAATAAGCTTGCTCCTGGTCCTCTATTTGAGTTGACCAATTGATCTGGGTTTGGGAAGGAGCGACATTTAATCCCGTATTGTTGGGTAGACTGCTGTTCAAACCCGAGTCTTCTCCCGTGCGGCCCAATTGCATCGATTGGGCCACATCGGTAATATCTAACCCGGAAATACCTTCTAGATCATCTTCTGGAAAACTGGATAAATCATGTAATAAGTTATCTTGGTTGGCATTATTTTTCATCCCTGGATGAGAAGATCTACTGAAACCGGAACTGCTATTATTTAACTGCCCGGAAACCATAAAAGTAGATTCCCCTTCATCGTAAAAATCTCCGCCACTCGCGAAGGCATGATTGGGCTGAGCGTTGCCGTCGAAAAAGGGAAAAGGATTAGTTTCGTCTCCCGTATCTTGTTCCCATTGAAATTCCTCACCTTCGTGAAAAGTCTCTGCTGATTTAGAGTTTTGAGACTTTAAAGAATAACCCGATGGGGTTCCGTGAAAGGCTGTTTCCTCTTGGTCGTCGTGGTCGAATGGATTGACGTAGGGTTGGGGCTGTCCCACTGTAGGTTCGTCCAAATCCGCTTCGTTGAATAGGCCGTTGCCCCAGTCGAATTCTTCCGGTTGCCAGTCAACCGTTTCTGCCGACTCCTGGCTAGCAAAACTTTGACCCCCTTTGAAATCGGCTGCGCCGAAAGTGATGCCCTCGGTGGCTTCCATTTCATCAAAAGAGCTGAACTCGTCCTGTAATTGGCTGTGGCGAGCCTGTTCTAAGCCGCGCCTGGCGTAGTCAACTAGATCGGATTGGTCGGAAGCTTTGGCTAGTTGTAAAACTTTCTCGTATTGTCTTTGGGCAGCTTTGTATTCTTGTCTTCCCAGATTAATATGACCCTGTAATAACAGTATATTGGGATCATCGGGGTACTCCCCCAGCATCGACTCGATAATGCGATTGGCTTCGTCCAAGTTACCTTGACAATAGGCTGCGTTGGCCTGTCCGTACAGTGTTACGTAATCATTCCCTAACGGCATCGTCCGCCCTCCAGTGATAGTAGTTACTAAAAGTTAAGTGGTGATTCTAGGCCGCCCATCGAGCCGAGCGTAAAATGGCAATATGATCCAATAACCGCAGTGGGGTTTCTACGTTTTCTTGTACCCATTCCCCCTGTACATAAGGGGCGATCTGGTCTGGGGCGTTAGTGGAACTCTGTAGTTGTTCTAAGTCCAACCAGTCCATATCTCCCAATCGATCGACCGCTAAACCCAACAAGACTTCTTGTTCTTCGATGGCGATGACTGGTATTTCCGGTCTATCCGTATTCAAATAGTTTCTATCTCCTAGAAATTGCCCTAAATCCGCTACCCAGATCACTTGTCCCCTCAGATTGATCGTTCCCAATAACAGCGGCGAGGCGTTGGGGATGGCAGTAATACGATCGGGTGGTTGCTGCATTACTTCTTTGATGCCGATCGCCGGTAGGGCGAACTCATCATTAGAACTCAGATAAAATCTTAAATGTAGTTCCCCTGATGGCGTTTTTAGTGCCTGTATATCCGGTGATATATCCTGCTCGGTGTTGGTGAAGAAATCGGGAGTGTTGACCATGATTTGAGTTTAAGCGTGTTTATAGCAATTAGGGGGGTTTTATCCCCTCAAGAGTTGTTTGATCGTGCCGATTAATTCCACAGGTTCAAAGGGTTTAGCGATATAAGCGTCGGCCCCCTGTCTCATCCCCCAATAGCGATCCCATTCCTCTCCTTTGGAAGAACACATGACCACGGGGACATTTTTCGTTTTCGGATCAGATTTGAGGCGACGACAAACCTCATAACCGTTCATGCGCGGCATGACTATATCCAACACGACGAGATCTGGGCTGAATTTTTGAATATGTTCCAGCGCTTCGACCCCATCGTGAGCTACAGTCACTTTGATGCCATTGTTCCTTAAAAGGTTACAAATTAGTTCCCGTTGTACTTGGCTGTCTTCTACCAGCAAAATTTCGCTCATAACTCCCTACCTAATGGGTTGGTGAGGACAACAATCATAGATGTCCGATAGCTCATTCTGACCCTATTCTAGTAAACTTGTACCTGTGAAATTGAATCTCGGCATCCGATTGTGACAATCTTCATACTTGGATTCACATTTAATATTCCCAATTTTCTAGAATAAATCCACTATGACTTATTAAATTTTTCCAGTAGCA
The DNA here is from genome assembly GCA_016903695.1 of Chlorogloea purpurea SAG 13.99. Classification (GTDB taxonomy): domain Bacteria; phylum Cyanobacteriota; class Cyanobacteriia; order Cyanobacteriales; family Microcystaceae; genus Chroococcopsis; species Chroococcopsis gigantea_A. Next base: position 38,998 of record JADQBB010000013.1, on the reverse strand, counting down.
ATAATAGTTCATTGCCGCCGAAGGGTTTAGTCAAATAGTCAGTTGCTCCTATAATTCTAGCTTTAACACGATCTATAAACGCTTCTTTACTGGTAAGCATGATTATAGGGGTCTGTCGGAACTGACCCGAGTGACGCAACATGGCGCACAGGTCGTAACCGTCTAATTTGGGCATGGTCAGGTCGCAGAGGATCACGTCCGGTGGTTCGATAAAGACTCCCCGTAAGGCTTCCAAAGGATCTGTATAGAGAGTGACCCCATAACCATTATCGGCGAGAATCGCTTCCACGGTTTTTCCCACGCTTAAATCGTCATCGATACAAGCTATTTTGAGGGGCATATTATCGGGTTGCGGCCAGTGATGACGATCGGCTTCCTCCTTTTGAGCGCCCGGGTGAACGAACTGTACCCAGCCCCTTTGCACGTAAGGGTAGAGGGTACGGGCCACCAGAACTAGATCCCGCCCCAGATAGCGGGACAGTTGACGGAGGCTGGTTTTATTTTTCGCCCATTTATCTAAGTTCCTGTAGGCTCGATCGGGTATATTGCCCTGTAACTCTTCCGGGTCAACGATCACGAAAAATTGATCCGGGTGTTGTATCTGAGGGTGAAAATGTTTCCACTGTTGTACTTGACCGACGATTTTCCTCACCAGGGGGGCCACCGCCATCGTCATCAATTGGGGGGCTAGGGGAGAACCTAATTCAAACGTGAACGCGCCCTGACGTAAACAGAAGAGATCGAAAAGTGTTTCCCGCACCATACAGCCAATTATCTCTCTAGCTTGGGCCGGCGTGATTAAATTTTTTTCTAATAATTGCCAGATATAAAAATATTCCGGGGTGTTGAGAATATTCGCTGTACTTACCTCTTCTCTAGGCCCCTGTTGAATCCGGTGGAAGCGCACGTAATCCTTCAGCCGTAACAGGTTATGGCTACTGCGATCGGTAGCGTAAACGATCTGACCGTTAACGAAAAACACGAACCAACCCCTGGGGACTATTTCCATTCGCTTAGAGGATGAATTATTATCGTAGGGTTCGATAAATAATTCTCCCGTTCTCTGTCCTAACTCGATCAACTGCAAGATACTGCGGATGTCTATCTCATTAAGTGTTCCCTGCATAATTATTTGTAGATTTATATCTATTCCCAAAAATTCCAGCTATCTCGCCCAAATTTAACCTGACCCTCAATAATGGCTCTCGGTTCCAGTTTCACAGATCATTGTCAGCACACAAACCTCTAGATGGATGAAATATTTCAGGTATACTGTATCTCACCTGAATATTCTGAGTATTAATAACCTAGTTGACTTAGCTTAGGTGTTTCAGTAATACGTACCCTAGGATAAAAACCACTGAGAGAATATCTTGGGAATTGTACCACCATTGTAAATCCTTAAATAAAATCTGGGTAAACTAGGATTGATAGGTTAATCTACAGCATTAGATCAAGATTTAGGAAGGGCAACAACCTGTGTTATACCTCGCAGAAGTCAAAAAGCAAGTGAAAGGTTTTATGGGCGGTCTCAAGACTGAAATCAAATTGCTGGCGTGTCAACATAATGATCAGACTTGGAGTGCAGTCACGACCGAAGAATTGATTTCCTACGACGAGAATAAATCTTTGGGAGAGGGAACTCTACTTCTGGTCAAACTCGGTAATAATCGTCAAATACAAGGTAATGCGGACTTTGCCGGTTTAGAAATGGTGCGTCAACTCCAAAAAATTTCCCGCTTGATGGAAAAGAATAAGGAAGACCAAGAGAAAATCGAGCAATGGAAACAATCCTTAACCTATCAAAGCGAGATCCTCAACCGCCAGAAAATGGATATAGAGGCTCAAGCAGAACATTTCGAGCAACAATCATCCGAACTAGAACAACAGTATTCTTATTTAAAACAACAACGAGAGGAGTTAGAGAGTCTCCAGAAGCAATTAGAATTCCAGCAAAGGCAATTAGAGCAGCAGGAAGTTAACCTGGGTTCTACAGGAGATTTATCCCCCGAACAAGCCCAGTGGATTCAAGGGGTGATCGAGCGGTTCAGTCAGACCACGAATGGGATAGAGCCGATAACCCGACCGTTTTTAGTGGCTAAAGAAAGTGTCAACGGTCAACAAAGTCTTTTAAACGGTCACTGGCAAAAGTTAAATCAACAGAAAGGTCAATTAAATCAACAACAGGAATTAGTAGAAAGATTGACCCGCTCTATTTCAGAACGTCGCCAAGAGATCTATATAGCTAAAAATTCTTTAGAACAAGCAAAAACACAACTTTACGTTCAAGAAGCAGTTTTAAATAACAAAAAAGAATTATTAGGTCGAGTCAATCTTACCCTACAAACTACAGAAGAACTCCGACAGAATATAACGAAAATTGCCAGAGGGGATCAGATAGATACAGAGCCGAAAGTTGATGTAGAAAACTTAGAAAATATGCCCCTACAAGAGTTAGAAACAATAGTTAATAATTTACAAAAAGAGCTAGATCGTTTAATGACATTTGTGGATGAACAAGAGGAAGAACTATCTTATAAGTCCCAAGAAGTAGAAGAACTGAGAAATAAATATAATTCAGCCAGCGATTACGATCGTCTTACCTTGGAAAGCGATCTAGCCGAAGCTATGGAAGGAAAAAAGATGCTCGATCAAACTCTGATCGGTCAAAGACGTAACATCAGTGAGAGGCAAGCGGTTCTCGAAGGGCATCTCAAAGTTTTTAAACGCAGAAATGGCTTGATGGAGATTAATTCCAGAGACCAAATCAATTTACAACCCCTGATCATCATGTTAGCCGAACGTCAACAAAGTACGGAAGGAGAACGTCAACTACTAGAAAGAGAAATCGAACATTTACAAAGTAGCTTGAGACAGATCCGGGAGATCTTGGGCGAACAATCGGCGGAACACGAGCAACAGGTGAAAGAATTAGAAGCAAAAGAACAAGAATGGCAACAGGCTAACTCTAATTTAGCAACTCTACGCGCGCAAGTTCAATTATATGAAAGTTCTCTACAGCCGATTCAAGACCGGCTCGATGAAATCCGTCGCCTCCTCGATGATCTGTCCCCTTGGTTAACGGACGCTAACGCCAATAACAACAGCTATCCCTTCTCCGCCTCAGCTTAAAACGATCCGATCGTCCCTGACAATAGCGATCGAATCCCCTCTCAAGGAAGGGCTACTACTGCGATTACCCGCGTCAATGAGATTGATTATCAATTCAATTTCTCGATAGTTAGCTGTTTTACCCCAGTGGTAGGTTAAAAACTGTTTGATGACCCGACGCTGTAACGGTAAAGGTAATTTTTTCAATCCCCGACGATCGATTTCTTTGCCGGTAGTGTCCACTAATTCTCGTAAGTATTCTCGCGCAACCTGTTCTAAATATTTATTTTCTTCTTCGAGGATCTCTGCCGTTTGAGCCAAATGCTTTTCTACTTGTGGATTAAAGTTATCTCGAAGGTAAGGCATTAATTGCAAGCGGATTCGATTACGAGCATAATCGAGATCCTGATTATATTCGTCCGTCCAAACAGGTATATTTAAAGTTTCACAGAATCGGGCCGTTTCGAGTCTCCTAACGTTCAATAAAGGACGCACCAACCTGATAAAACCGGCTTTTTGGTTATTTTCTAATAATCGCTCTTGCGTTAAAGAAGCCAATCCGTCACCGCCAGCACCACGCATGAGATTATAAAGGAAAGTTTCCGCTCGATCGCTGAGAGTATGACCGGTAACGATCGTATCCAGACCTTCCTCGGCGACCATTTCCCCTAACACTTCGTAACGCCATTTTCGTGCGGCGGCCTCGGTTCGCGGGAGATCGATCGCGTTGCGTACCCGAAAAGGCACGCCCCAAGACTCGGTGATATTACGCACATGATCGCTGACACCTCGATCGTGGGGCCAACCGTGATCACCATGTCCCACCACTATATACCAGTCCCATTTCGGCTGTAAATCCAATAGTAATCTAAGGAGACACAGAGAATCCTGTCCACCCGATACTGCCACCAATAAGCGACTGTGGGGGGGTAATAATTGACGGGTTTTTAAAGTACGACTCAGGCGACTATGAAGATCTGTCCACATTCTTTGGTGGTAGTTAGTTGCTATAACCGGCAGGGAATAAAAGGGAACATCTCGATCGTGCAATTCTTGGGGTTTACCCGACCGTGATTGAAATCACGGTCTCAAAGCAGAAGTCGGTGATCACCGACTTTAGCTATCAGCCAGGGAATTTATCCCCTGGTAGTTACTCGTACAACCAAGGTGTGACGGCAAGTTGCCAGCTCACCAATTCTTCCTCGGTAAACCAAAGGCTCACTTCTTGCTGTGCGGTTTCCGGCGCGTCGGAGCCGTGAATTAAATTCCTGCCCACGTCCACGCCGAAATCGCCGCGGATAGTGCCTGGTTCGGAATTGAGGGGATTGGTAGCACCGATGATTTTTCTAGCGGAGGCGATAACTCCTTTACCTTCCCACACCATCGCCACCACGGGAGCCGAAATGATGAACTCAACGAGAGAACCGAAAAAGGGGCGCTCTTTATGGACAGCGTAATGCTGTTCGGCCAGTTCACGGGAAACCTTCATGAACTTGAGACCCACGAGGGTAAAACCTTTAGTTTCAAAGCGTTTGATCACTTCACCCACCAGTTGACGCTGTACGCCGTCGGGCTTGATCATGAGAAAAGTGCGTTCCATAGACGAGAGCCTAAATAAATTGTTACAGAATTTAGATTAACTCAGAACGGGCCGTGGTTGGATTAGAGAATTTTGTCGAGGAATTGTTTGGTACGATCGTGTTCCGGTTTAGTAAAAAACACTTCCGGGGGGGCTATTTCGATAATTACGCCCTGATCCATGAATACCACACGATCGGCCACCTCGCGGGCGAAACCCACCTCATGAGTGACACATACCATCGTCATACCCGATCGAGCCAGATTTTTCATCGTTTCCAATACTTCCCTGACCATTTCCGGGTCTAGGGCTGAAGTCGGCTCATCGAATAACATCACTTTAGGTTGCATCGCCAGGGCGCGGGCGATGGCTACCCGCTGCTGTTGACCGCCCGATAATCGATCGGGGTATTTGTGGGCTTGTTCGAGAATACCCACTCTCTCTAGTAAATCCAGGGCGATTTCCTGTGCTTTCGCCCGCGGCCAGCGACGCACCCAAATGGGAGCGAGAGTGATATTATCCAAGACCGTCAGATGGGGGAAAAGATTAAATTGTTGAAACACCATCCCCACTTCTTGACGGATAGAATCGATTTCTTTGACGTTATGAGAAACGGGAATACCATCGACGATGATCCGGCCCTTTTGATAAGCTTCTAAGCCGTTAAAAGTGCGGATGAAAGTTGATTTGCCGCTGCCAGAAGGGCCCATGATCACCACCACTTCCTGTTTCTCCACGGTGAGATTAACCGAACGGAGAACATGGAAACGATTTTCATACCATTTCTCGACATTTTCAGCGATGATCATGGCGGTGGCTTTAACCCTGTAACTTTTTATCTAGTATTTGACTGGTGAGTTTCGGGTCGGCTTTACCGCCGCTCTTCTTCATTACCTGACCGACGAAAAAGCCCTTGAGATTGGTTTTTCCGGCCCGGAATTTGGCTAACTCATCGGGGAAGGCGGCGAGGATTTCGTCGATCGTTTTCTCGATCTGGGTTGGGTCAGACACTTGTACCAATCCTTTCTTCTCCACTATGGCTTTCGGTGAGCCGCCCTCGCTCAGTAATTCCGGCAGTATATCCTTGGCGATTTTGCCGGAGATGGTGCCGCTTGCGATCATCCCCACCAATTCCGCGAGATGGGCGGCTTTTAAGCCGATCCCATCGATGGTCAACTTATTGTTATTGAGATAGGCCGCTATATCTTGAGTGACCCAATTGGCTACTAATTTAGCGTTACCTCCGGCCATGACCGCGGACTCGTAATATTGAGCTACAGAACGATCGTCCGTTAAAACTCTAGCATCGTAAGGGGAGAGGCCGAATTCTTCTTCGTAGCGGCGACGTTTACGGGCGGGTAATTCGGGCAATTGCGACCCCCAAGATTCTAATTGTTCCGCGGTGACTTCCATGGGAGGTAAATCGGGTTCGGGGAAGTAGCGATAATCGCTAGACCCTTCTTTTTTCCGCATACTGATAGTACGTTGGGCGCTTTCTTCCCAGAGGCGGGTTTCTTGGAAGATCGGTTCACCGTTTTCTATAGCTTGTATTTGGCGATCGATTTCATATTCGATCGCTTTTTGAATAGCGCTGAAGGAGTTCATATTCTTGATCTCTACCTTCGTGCCGAATTTGCTCGCACCCCGCTCGCGCACGGAAATATTCACGTCACAGCGGAGGGAGCCTTCCTGCATATTACCGTCACCGATACCGAGATAGCGCACTAAACGCCGCAATTCTTGGGCGTATTCCGCTGCTTCTTGCCCGGTGCGTAAATCGGGTTCGGAAACGATCTCTAAAAGGGGTACGCCGGTACGGTTAAAATCTACTAGGGAGTAAGTAGAACCGGCTAAGCGATCGCTCCCACCGTGAACTAATTTACCCGCGTCTTCTTCCATGTGCAGGCGGGTGATGCCGATGGTTTTTCTTTCTACCGTTTTCGTCTTTTTATCTACTAATTCGATTTCCAGTTTCCCGTGTTCGACGATGGGTAGGTCGTACTGGGAGATTTGATAATTCTTCGGTAAATCCGGGTAGAAATATTGCTTGCGATCGAATTTACTATATTTAGTAATTTGCCCGTCGATGGCCAAACCCAATTTAACCGCCGAGGCTAATACTTCCTCGTTCAATACGGGTAGTACCCCAGGATAGCCCAAACAGACGGGACAAATATTGGTATTGGGGGGGCTATCGAAAGACGTGGAACAGTTACAAAAAATCTTACTGTTGGTATTGAGTTGACAGTGGGTTTCTAAACCGATAATCGCTTCGTATTGGGTCATGAATTATCTTCCTGGTAGTTTATATTTAAAATCCATCGGGCCTTGATAACCCGATAACTCGGCCAGCTTTTCTAAAGATTGGGTTCCAGAGTGTTGCGCCCCAGCGATTATCCAAGTAGGGAAGCCTTTAATTCCGGCTGCGCTACAAGCTTTAGGGTCGGGTGCATTACCTTGGGGATCGCATTCCACGTACACTTTCTCCTCTTTAATGATAGCCACCGCTTCCTTACCGAATAATTGTTTTTGTTCGTAGCAGTGGGGACACCAGAAAGCGCCGTATTCTTTAATACCTTTACTCGCTAGATGTTTGGCGAGGGCGATTTCCGCAGGGCCAGAGGTGGTGCTTACTTCCCATCCGTAGGGGGGAGCAGCGGCAACGGTGGGGAGGGGAATATCGGTTTTCCCGCTCGAAGCTATGGCGTTATTAGCACCGGAGTAAAGTCCTAGTGCCGCTACTAGGGTAATAACGCCCACTACTAAGCAGGTAAAAATTAGTTGGCCTATTTCTTCCCATTGGCGACCGAAAATAGTCATGATAAATAACAGCCACGAGCAGATGGCTGAAGCTAAACAATATACACAGAGGGCCTTGATTACCGTGGTCGAGGTAAAGATCAGATAGGCGCTGAATACGGCCATCGCCGTCGTTCCTATCAATAGTAGTAACCATGTGGATTGATCGATCTGATTACGGGTTTTTTTATCTTGCTCGGCGTTGAAAACCAAAGGAGCCAGAGCGAGAACGATAATTCCCAAATAACCGAACATCCCCAGTAGGGATAAAGGCACGCCGAATAAGTGAGAGTAGGGGCTTTCCGCTACTTTCTGACAGCCGGAAACGCCAGTGGTCGGGTCTATGGGACAGGCGGCCTGCCCTCCAGACCATTCTACAATAGTTAGATAGGTGGAGATGATCAGTCCTACCACTGCGATCGCCCCGATCAGCAAACGGGAATAACGATGAATCCAAGGTTGAGAGCGACGACGCATCATATGTTTTTCGCCATTATTTTGCTATGATTATCAATTTTATCGTCAAATTCGTTGATTAACTATCTTTGCGGTTTTAGAAATTTTCAAGTTTCTAGATAATCTAATATTTTCTCCATTCTTTTTTCATAAGTAAATTGACGCGAATATTCAAAATTTTTTTGGTACCCAATTTCTTTTCTGGGATATTTTTCTAAAGTATAGAGAATAGATTGAGCGAAGGCGTAGGGGTCATCTGGTTGACACCAACTAGCTATCATGGAACTACCTTGGAATGCTTTTAAAGGCTCTATCTCGGTAATAACCATAGGAGTTCCAGAAGCAATATACTGAAAAAATTTGAGGGGGTTGGTAAAATCTGCAGACTTTCCTGAACAATGGGGATGAGCGAGAATATCGGCAGCTTGAAGAATACTCACTAATTTCGATTGGGGTGATAGCCAGCCGAGAAAATCAATATTTTCCACTTGTTTATCTTTAGCTAATTGACGATAAGTTTGCACTTGTTCGTTAGTACCTCCCGTAACGGCAAATTGAATATGGGGTAACTGTTTAGCTACATCAACTAGCATATCAACGCCTTTAAATTTATATAACGCCCCCGAATAGACCACTAAATATTCACGTCCATTTTTTATAAGCTCATTACGCCAATTCAGGGCTTCTTCGGGGTGTCTCTCTAAAAATACTGGACTGAAAGCATTGTGCATCCAAGTTGTTTTATGGGGGGGGACACCGGCATCGATCAAACTTTTTTGAATTAACGGCGATTGGGCGATAACTATTTTGAAATAGGGGCTTTCGGTAATAGCGGATTCTAAAGGCTTTTCTTGAAAATAATGCCGCTCATAAATCACAGGGATTTTACATTTAACAGCTACTTTAACACAGTTCCAATCTCTCGTGTGAACGGCTTTAGTGCGGGGAAAAATATGGAATGGTAAATAATATTTATAAATAAATGCGCTAGAATTTATTCGTTTAATATTAAATTTTTCAATCAAGCTGTTTCGGGGTAATTGAATTGTTTTTAACTTATTTTGCGTGTTATAAAAATCGCTGAATTCCTTTTGGGGTTCTTGAGGTTTAAAAGTATCGATCCAGTGGAAAAAATTAGGGGAAAGTTTTTGATTTTCTGGGTAAACGAGGATAGTAGGATGATCTAAGTTAGCGGTAGCGTTAGCGCACATAACATCATGAATCTCATGGGCGGAATCAGGTTTCATCGATATTTGATGCGAGTAAAAAGTATAATACTGCTTCATAAAAATAATCGTGTTTAATATCGTTAAATTATATCGTTCTCCGTAAAGGGATTTTCAAGGTCAACCAAGCACCCCCCGTTTCCGGGTGATTATTAGCCTCGATCGATCCCCCGTGAGCTTGTATAATTTGCTGGGCGATGGATAATCCCAACCCGCTACCCTGTTCGTTGCCTTCTTCCCGGCTGCGGGCGCTGTCACCGCGATACAATCTTTCAAAAACGTGGGGTAAATCTTCTTCATCGAATCCCGAACCATAGTCAATGAGATTGATCACCGCTTTATCGTCTTGTCTCTCGACTTTGATTTCAACAGCCCCTCTGGCGGGACTATATTTGACACTATTGTCCAAGAGATTGAGAAACACGCGCATTAATTTAGATTTATCGGCTTCTAAAAATATCTTTTCCCCTTCTTCGTATAGGATTTTGATCTCTTTTTGGACGGCGAGGGGCGCGACACTCTGCCAAGCCGAGAAAATCAACTCCTTGAGGTCAAGAGATTGATAGTTTAAATACTGCCCTGGATTAGCCTGTAAGTGAGTTATTTCTAACCAATCCTGAACCAGTTTGATCAAACGGGCGATTTCTTTAGACATCTGTTGCGCCCAGCGCTTCTCTGGATTCTCCAAGCGTTTTTCCAGTGTCTCGGCAATCAGAGAAATAGAAGTCAGGGGTGTCCGTAATTCATGGGTGAGATCGGAAAAAGCCCGCTCGCGAGATTGGCTCAACTGTACTAAAGGTTGTTGATTTTCGAGAAATACGGCGATTTGTCCCGCCGGTAAGGGATAACTGTAACCCTTGAGCGCGATCGATCGTGAACCCCATAACTTGGCCCTATCGAGGGAATGTTGACTGGGGTAAAATGTCCAAGATTGAACTTGAGCCTCGTTTTGCTGTCTGGTGGATTGAATCAATTGGTCTAATTCGTAGGAGCGAACCAACTCCAACAATAAGCGGATCTGTCCAGGTTGCCAGCGATCGATCTTCAGTAATTCGATCGCTTGTTGATTACACCAGAGGAGTTGATTATCCGCGTCTACTTGGAGATAACCGATTGGCGCTCGATCTAATAAATCCTTTTGAATCTGCGCTTGGAGTTCGATTTCCAGACACTGTTGGTTTAAAGCCAATAATTCCCGCCTCACTAGAGAAGTCATGGGCAGGGAAGGCTCTAAATCCGCTGTTTTCGAGGAACTAGATAGGGTATATTTTAACTGTTTATTGAATTGCAATCTTTGCCAATAGCAGAATATTAACCCGAGGGAGAGACCGAGGATAAAAGTAAAAGTTGCCATTGGGGGTGAATACTGTTAACCGAAACGATAACCGAATCCCCTGACAGTGATCAGATATTCTGGTTGACTGGGGTCTAACTCTAGTTTCTCGCGTAACCAGCGAATATGCACGTCTACGGTTTTCGTATCTCCTAAAAAATCAGGCCCCCAGATCTGTTCGATCAATTGCTCTCGCGACCAAACTCGTTTCGGATAGCTCAGGAACAATTCTAACAGGCGAAACTCTTTCGGGGAGAGATTAATCTCCGTGCCTCTAACCAGCACCCGACATTCCTGGGAATAGAGGAACACATCGCGGTACTTTCTCACCGGGGCGGTAGATAAACTACTAAATCCCTGACGGCGGATGAGGGAACGACAACGGGCGATCAATTCCCGCATACTGAAAGGTTTAACCAGATAGTCGTCAGCACCTACCTCTAAGCCTAACACTCGATCGGTTTCACTGGCTTTGGCGCTGAGTATCAATATAGGGATAATGTTACTTTGATACCGCAGTAAGCGGCAAATATCCAAACCGTTGACCTGGGGTAACATTAAATCTAGTACCAAGAGATCGAAGTTGGGGTTAGAGCCATTGTTCTCGTTACTCTGTAGCAATTCTAATCCTTTGCGTCCATCACCCGTGGCTGTGACTTGGTATCCTTCTTCTTCTAAAGCCATCACCACCATATTTCTGATCACTTCTTCGTCTTCGACCACGAGAATCCGATGTTTGGTAACTAACTCGGACGAGGCGGTTAATTGATGTCCTTCAAGAGATAACATAAAAACACTATCTTGGTTAATGATTATTGTAAGTTCGTCAACGTAATTTAAAAGAAGGCACGAAAAAATGTTACTACACTTGTGTACTTGGCCAGAAGTGGAATCTTACCTCGAAGTCTCGCGAGGTATCATTATCCCCATCGGCTCTACCGAACAACACGGGCCCACGGGATTAATCGGCACTGATGCCATTTCCGCCGAGGTCATCGCTAAAGGTGTAGGCGAGGCCACCTCTGCTTTAGTCGGCCCGACGATTAACGTGGGTATGGCTTTACATCATACAGCTTTTCCTGGTTCTATCAGCCTCCGTCCCAGTACATTGATCAATGTTATCGTTGATTATGTATCCTGTTTGACAAAATCGGGGTTTCTTAAGTTTTTCTTCATCAACGGTCACGGGGGCAATATCGCCACTCTCAAGGCTGCTTTTTCGGAAGCTTATGACCGGGTGGATAATCTAGGGATCGAGCGTGCTGATGAAGTAAAATGCCAAGTGGCTAACTGGTTCATGTGTCGGTCAGTATATCAATTAGCCAAAGAGTTATACGGCAACCAGGAAGGCTCTCACGCCACCCCTTCCGAAGTAGCCGTCACCCAGTATGTTTATCCCGATTTCATTAAAAACGTGGGCGAGTTAACCCCCGCACCTTCGGGTCATCCCATTTACGGGGCGAAGGATTTTCGTGAACACTACCCCGATGGCAGGATGGGGTCTAATCCCAATTTAGCCACTCCCGAACACGGCGGGCGATTTTACGAATTAGCCGTGAAAGAATTGACCGGTTCCTATTTAGAATTTCTTAACTCTGATTGATCATGGATATATTAATTATCGAGGATGAAAAGGAAATAGCCGAACTGATCCGGCAAACTCTAGAAAGGGAATCTTTCACCTGTTATGTAGCCAATAACGGTACTGATGGATTGAATATGTTTTATCAGAAACAACCGGATCTGATCCTTCTAGATATTATGCTACCGGGTTTGGACGGGTTAGAAGTATGTACCCGCATCCGACAAAAACCAGGCACGAAAGACCCTTATATTCTGATGTTAACCGCCAGGGGAGAGGAGATAGACAGGATTATCGGTTTATCTACCGGCGCGGATGATTATCTGGTTAAACCTTTCAGTCCTAGAGAATTGGTGGCGCGGGTCAGGGCCGTTTTAAGAAGGAGTTTGAGACAGAATACACCGGCAAGTCAGCAGCACAAAACTCGTCACTTCGTTATCGATCTCGATCAACACACCGCCACTAGAAAATTGCCAGACCAAGATGAGCCGGAAGAGCTGGATTTGACTACTTTAGAATTTAATTTATTAGCGACTTTAGTGAGTTATCGAGGGCGGGTATGGAGTCGCACCCAATTAATCGACCACTTATGGGGTAATGATTTTTTCGGGGATGAAAGAGTGGTGGATACTCATATTAGAAGGTTGAGGAAAAAGATCGAACCCGATCCGGCTAATCCAATTTTCGTTAAGACTGTAGTGGGCGTGGGGTATAAGTTCGAGGACGATAATTGAGCTTTAAAATCCGAGCCGACACCCCCGAAAATTTATTATTTATTTATTATTAATATAGTTCGAGCTAATATATTAAATAAAGTCAACAGAGGATACAGAACATGACCGTAGCCTTGATGTTCAAACTACTACTATCAGGATTGGGAATTAGCCTTCTGGCCTATTTTCTCATCTGTATAGCTCTTGTTATCGCCCAGAACCGTCTTATCTTCCAACCCTCGAAAATTGTGGCCAATACCCCACAAACGATGGGAATAGAATATCAAGAGGTGTGGATAGGGGTGAGAACTTGGCAGGGTAAGACGGAAAGGTTACACGCTTGGTGGTTGCCGGGGAAAAAAGAAGATGGTCTGGTGTTATTACACCTCCACGGCAACGGGGGCAATATGAGCTATAACCTCAATACCCTCGCCACTTACCACGAGTTGGGATTTTCCGTTCTCAGTATTGATTATCGCGGCTACGGACGTAGTGAGGGCAATTTTCCCACGGAAGCGGAAGTGTATCGCGACGCTCAAGGGGCTTGGGATTATCTGGTGAAAACTAAGGGCATTTTACCCCGGAATATTTTTTTATACGGTCATTCTCTCGGCGGGGCGATCGCTATAGACCTAGCCATCCGTCAGCCGCAGGTAGCGGGGGTCATCGCTGACAATACTTTCACCTCGATGCGGGCGATGGTGGACTATCTACCCTTGTATCGCTTCTTCCCCGCTGATTTACTCTTGAGAGAGCGGTTCGATTCCCTCGGTAAACTACGCCTCCTGAGAAGCCCTTTACTCTTAATTCACGGCGCCAACGATCGCACCGTGCCGCCATCTATGGGCGAAGTCCTCTATAAACAAGCCACCGTACTGAAAAAACTGGTGATCGTTCCCTTCGGGTCGCACAATGATTTAATCACCGTGGATGGAGAAACTTACACCCGTGCTGTTACCGATTTTATTGTCTCGGTGCGGAAACATCAACGTCAAGAATTGTTGATGAGCGATTGATAGATCACGATGCGATCGCGTCCCTGTTCTTTCGCTAAATAGAGAGCTTGGTCAGCACTGTTGCGTAAATCTTTGGCGGAGAGACCAGGTTGAGGTATCTCTGTAGCTATACCTATACTCATGGTGACACGATCGGAAACCCTAGAGGATTCGTGGGTGATTTTTAGGTTTTTCAATTCCTCTTGAATCTCTCCGGCTACTTTTAAAGCTTCATCGGCGGTTGTATTGGGCAAGATCACAGCGAATTCCTCACCACCGCAACGAGCGGCTAAATCAGTTCCCCTTTGAACGCATCTATTCAAGGCCGACGCTACCGTCTTTAAACAGTCATCCCCCCTTAAATGACCGTAGGTATCATTGAAAGGTTTGAAGAAATCTATATCCAGCAGGATGAGAGCGAGGGGGAGGCGCTCCCGTGAGCATCTTTGCCATTCCGTTTCTAATGTCTCATCGAAACAACGCTGATTGGCTATGCCGGTTAAACCGTCGAGATTAGTTAGGCGATGCAGTTCTTGGTTCATTTTTTTGATCGAGGCTCTCGATCGCTCTAGTTCTTCTTGACTGCGTTGGCGATCGCTTATATCGGTTTGTACACCGATGTAGTAAATTACTTCTCCTGCATTATTTAATATCGGCGATAAAGAAATTTCATTCCAGAAGAGAGAACCATCTTTGCGAAAATTACGCAGGGTGACACAGCAGGGGCTTTTGTCTGCCACCGCTTGCCGTAATTCTCTGATGCCTGGTTGGTCGATTTCTTTTCTCTGCAAGAAACGGCAGTTTTTACCGATTACTTCTCCCGCGCTATAGCCTGTCATCAGTTCAAAACCACGATTGACGTAAATGATCGGGTAGTCGGGGGTGGTGGCATCGACGATGACTATGCCATTATGTACCGCCTCGATCGCGCTCTTTAATATTCCTAAAGATAGACGCGAATCTTTAGATGGTAATAGTTCCGATAACTCTAATTGCTGTTCTAACTGCTTAACTTTCCCTTCTAAATTTTTAATTTTTTCCCTGTAGCTAGTATAAAGTTTTACCTTGCTTACTAACTCATTAACGTTATAAGGCTTTCTCAAGCAGTCTATAGCATCGTAATCAAACGCTTTATTTTTACTGATCGAATCATCGAGAGAAGTGATAAAAAATAAGGGGATAGATTCGGTAATTGGATCACTCCGCAATTGCTCCCCTATATCCGCTCCTTTGATATAGGGCAACTGTAAATCAACTATGATTAAATCCGGCTTTCTGGTTTTGCAGGCGATCGATAACATTTCTCCATCTAAAGCTTGACGCACCCGATAACCTTGTTGGCACAAGATATTTGTTAATAAACGTAATTCTTCCGGGCTTTTATCGCCGATGATAATATCCGCCTTATAAGTTTGAGATGAAGAAATCATGATGTCTTTTCCTCGAGCGCCGTTCGGGTCAACTCTTGTAATTTGCGAAAATTAAATTGAGCAACCAAAGCTTTTAAAGAAGTATTTAAAGAATTATCTATATCAGGAATTTGCTCTAGTAAATCGTATAGTTCTTGACTATCGCCAGCGTTAGCACTGTCGTGAACTTTCCTGAGCCATTCTATCGGCATCACCCGCAAGGATTTAACTTGAACCCCTTTCATCATCAAGCGGCTAGAACGAGCTAGTAAAGATATATTAGAATCTGGATCTCCACCGGATAGGGGCAGATCGTTTAGAGGAATAGTGCTTAAATTGTCTTCACTAGCGGGGTCTTCAGGAATAGATTGTGTTTCATACACGTAGCGTACATTTAAATACTGGGCCATTTTTTCCAAGATCATATCAATCTCGAAGGGCTTTCTCAATAAGCCATCGTAGCCCACGACATAATTCTGGGTTTCCTGATCTAGATTACTGGCCACTAAACCGATGATGATAGTTCTTTGTACGGGTGCGGGCGCTACTTGTAACGTTTCCAGTTGCCGAATCCGGCGAATAGCTTCTTGGCTATCGATACCTTCATGAAAAGGTATTTTCGTATCCATCCAAATTAGATGAGGTTGCCAAGTAGACCAAAGTCTTATGGCTTCCTGTCCGTTTTGAGCTTCTCTAATTTCAAAACCCAAGGGGGCTAATAATTTGACTAACAAATTCCGATTTTCTTTCCGGTCATCCACCACCAAGATCCGATAGCGGGGTTGATTTCCCGCCAACCCGATAATACGGCCCCCTCCCTGTAAAATGCCTTCCCAAGTATCTAATTCTGCACCCTTGACGAGCGTACTGAATTTTACCAGCGTTCCTTCTTCAAGAGTGCTGGAAATACTAATATTACCCCCCATCAAATTGATCAGTTTTTTGGAGATGGCTAATTCCAAACCCATTCCCTTTTGTCCTTGATCGAATTGAATGTTAAAAAATGGATCGAATATTTTCTCTAAAACTTGGGCTTCGATACCAACACCGGTATCTTCCACTTCAAAAAATAGCACTATGCTGTTATTAATATCCGTTTCTATCACCTCAGATGATAGCCACGCTTTATCAGCCACTCCTATACGTAGTATGATGCTGCCATTTTCCGTGTATTTAATGGCATTATCCAATAAGTTAATGATGATTTGTCTTAACTTATTCTCGTCGGTCGTTATATTAACTGGAGCCTCGGAAGGGATATAAAATATCAACTGTAATCCCTTGGATAAAGCTTGAGGCTGTATTGTCGCTTCGATCGCACTCAAGAATCTTCTCAAATTGAAAGTAGTGGGATTTAACTGTAACTGATTGTCTTCGAGTTGCACGATTTCCACTACGTCATTAATGAGCGATAGTAAATGTTCACCGCTGTAGCGAATCTGACCGATGCTTTCTTTCACCACTCCTTGACTTAGAACGTGGCGGTCTAAAAGTTGTGTGTAACCTAAAATCGTATACAGGGGGTTGCGTAGTTCGTGGCTAATTTTACTGAGAAACTGATTTTTAGTGCGGTGTGCTTTTTCGGCGCTCTCTTGAGCTTGTTGTAAGTCCCGACTATAATAGACCGTGCGTTGGCTGAATTCTACTTTTTGCTTTTCTAATTGATGGTTACGACTTTCTAGACGATGCTGCAATCGCCGGTTATCTTCACGCAATCGCCAAGCAATAATCCCTAAACTCATTATTAGCAAGGAAGCGATCGATAGGAGTCCGTAATTTATCCACCACATATTGAGAGTTACCGTATTTCCTAGATCCAGGGAAAGCTTTATTCAAAGATACTAAAAAGTTAATCCCCCTAATAATTTAGTTTACCCAATTATGAGTCAGGATATAGCATTTGCTATATCCCAGCCAGAAAAACTTAACCCATTAAAGCTCGCACACTTTCGGTATCGAGGCGGGCCCCGAAACGGCTCACCACTTTGGAAGCGGCTAGAGAAGCTAGATCCCCGGCTTTCTCATAACTCATGCCGTGGGTGATACCGTAGAGAAAGGCCCCGGCGTACATATCCCCCGCTCCCACTGTATCTACTGCTTTCACGGGATGGGATTTAATTTCTAAGATTTTTTCCCCGTCGTAGATCAGTGACCCTCGGTCGCTGCGGGTAATAGCGAATCCCCGGGTGAAAGTTTGAAAATGTTCGATCGCACCGTTAATATCATCCGTCTGGGACATTTTCAAGGCTTCATCTTCGTTAGCGAAGACGAAATCCAATCCCCCGCCGATCATTTCTAATAATCCCGGTTTGAAAAAGTTCACCATATTGGGGTCAGACAGGGACAAACTGGTTTTCACGCCTTTAGAGGCGGCGATTTCCTTGGCTTTAATAGCCGCAGTCTTACCCGTGGGGGAGGTGACTAAATACCCTTCCAGATAAATATACTCGGAATCCTCGATCGCCTCCGGCACTAATTCCGCTTCACTGATACTACTGGTGATGCCTAAAAAAGTGTTCATGGTGCGATCGGCATCGGGAGTGACGAGGACTAAACATTTACCCGTGATGCCTTCTGTGGCCCCTTTATCGTGGCTATTGGTATCCAAACCACAGTTTTGTAAATCTTGGAGATAGAACATACCCGCCTCATCTTTAGCCACCTTACAGGAGTAGAAACCCTTGCCGCCCAATTGAGCGATCGCTACCATCGTATTAGCCGCCGAGCCGCCGCTACTGCGTTTAGAAGTGGTATGCCCCAGTTTATCTAGTATTAAAGCTTGTCGGTCTTCATCGACGAGGGTCATCACCCCCTTATCGATCCCTAAAGCTTCTAATGCCGCCGGTGTCACCTCGATTTCCATATCCACGAGGGCGTTACCGATACCGTATACGTGATACTTCTTAGCCATAAATCCGAGTTAGTCCTTTAAAAATAAATCATTGATCGATGTTACTGCAAATTCTTCCGGCAAAAACAAAGGCGCTTCCTGCGGTAGTGGAAACGCCCCCGATAGCGGTCTGGTGGGAGCATCCCAATTATGTAATATATCCCTTACCCGACCGTGATTAAAATCACGGTCTCATAGCAGAAGTCCTCTTAAGAGGACTTGGACTATGAGGCGGAGAATTGATTCCCCGCCGGTCGTTGCAAAAATGGGATGCTCCCGGTCTGGTTGACCCGTTAACTATTTTTTAGCCGCCACGATAGCGATAACGGTAACGTTTTTATCACCTTTGAGGACAACGCCTCCGGGCATGGTCAAGTCACCGAGAAGCATAGATTGCCCTACTTCTAAAGCAGTAATATCCACTTCGATTTCTTCGGGAATGCTTTCCGCGAAACACTCCACGTTAATATCCATTACCGACTGTTCGATCAATCCACCCTGCTTTATTCCCAGGGGTTCACCCACCATTTTCAGGGGGACGACAATATCGAGTTTACCGTGGGCGGCCACGGAAAAGAAACTGATATGGAAGATATTTTTGCGCCAAGGATGAGCTTGTACTTCCTTGATTAAAGCTTTACCCGCCCAAGGCATTTCCGGGACGGCCACATCTACGAGGGTGTTATTGATGGAAGCCTTTTTCAACATATTGACCGCGTCCTTTTCCTTGATCACCAACGATACTGATTCCGTGCCGTTGTGACCGTAAAGAGCGGCAGGGATGAAACCGGTACGGCGGAGAGTATTGGGGTTACTCTTTTCTGGGCGTTTCTGACATTCGATACTAACTTGCATAATATTTATCCTCCTTAAAATTAATAAGTCATAGCATCCCAAGGGGAGCCGTTGTGGTCTAATAAAGCCCGTTTCGGGCCGTGGATGGGATCTTCGACGATGATCGTCTGATCTCTACTGGCACCGAGGGAGACGATCGCGATCGGTACTTCCATGATTTCCGCCAGAAAGCGTAGATAATCTAGCGCTTGTTCGGGGAGATCATCGAGACTGCGACAATCGGAAGTGGGCTTTTCCCAACCGGGTAAAGTGTGATACATCGGTTGACACCTGGCGAATTCGCTGGCGCTACTGGGCAGGTGACGGCAGGTTTTCCCGTCTAATTCGTAAGCTACACAAACTTTAATTTCCGGTAGCGTATCCAGCACATCTAGTTTGGTGATGGCCAGACAATCGAGTCCGTTGATCCTCACTGCGTAACGACCGATCACCGCGTCGAACCAACCACAGCGACGGCGGCGGCCCGTGGTCGTGCCGAATTCCGCACCTCGATCGCACAGTAGTTGTTCGATCGGCCCCTCTAACTCGGTGGGGAAAGGCCCCTCCCCCACCCGCGTCGTGTAAGCTTTCGCCACGCCGATCACGCGATCGATCACCGTCGGCCCGATACCCGAACCCACACAAGCGCCCCCGGCGATGGGATTAGACGAAGTTACATAGGGATATGTACCATGATCTAAATCCAAGAGAGTTCCCTGGGCCCCTTCAAAGAGGATATTTTTTTTCTGGCGTATAGCCTTATAAATCTTCAGGGAACTATCGACAACGTGAGGGCGTAATTGTTCGGCGTAGTCTAGATATTCAGTAATCACCGTTTCCGGGTTTAACGGGGGGAGGTTATACAGCTTTTCTAAAATGGCGTTTTTATAATTGATAGCCCAGGCCAATTTCGCCCGCAGGTCATCGGTGTTCATCAGATCGATGATCCTGATGCCGGTGCGTTCCGATTTATCGGCGTAGGTGGGGCCGATACCTCTGCCCGTCGTGCCTATCTTATGTTTTCCTCTTTTCTCTTCCGATGCCTTATCGATCAAGCGATGATAGGGCATCGTCACGTGAGCGGTTTGGGAGATAAAAAGATTCTCTGTGGAAACTTTCAGGTCTCGTAACTGCTGCATCTCTTCTAATAACACCGATGGATCGATAACCGTTCCCGAACCGATGATACATTCTGTATCGGGGTAGAGAATACCTGAAGGAATCAGGTGTAGTTTGAAGGTTTGATCCTGAACTACCACCGTATGACCGGCGTTTACTCCACCTTGAGAGCGAACGACCATATCGGCCGATCGACTCAATAAATCCGTAATTTTTCCTTTTCCTTCGTCGCCCCACTGAGCGCCGATCACTATAACGTTAGCCAAGGGTCGTTTAGTCTAGCTCAAGTTCACACAGACTACAATTATCCCTCCGAGAAGATCAAACTGTCAAGTTAGTCCTCGAACAATAAGTGAGCGAGGGAAGGCTACTCCCAGTAACCCTCCCTCGAAAGCTCTAACTGTCAAGTTAGTCCTCAAACATAAGTGAAAGAACTACCCGTCAGTGACAGGGTGGAAACGTCAGCGAGAATGGCCACCAAGTTACCGGAACCGATCGAACCACCGTTGTTGGAGTAAATAAGGGTATCTGCGGCTGCAGTGCCATAACCACCCCCGGTATTAATCCCCAAGAAATAATTACCAGCGTTGCCGCGCAGTTGGACTTTATCCCCCTCAGAGACTTTAAAATCAGCAATCACCGCGTAATCGTAGTTACCGGCAGGAAGACCGGGGTAAGTATAATAAACTTGGCTCGTGTCTCCCAGAATAAATTTATCGGCACCGGCACCACCAGAAAGGTCATCTACTTCATACCCGCCCGCGTAGGCATTGAGAACGTCATTACCGCTACCACCAGTGATGTAATCATGACCAATCCCGCCGGTGATGGTATCGTTACCGCCACCACCATTGATGATGTTTCCTTTGCCATTATTACCTTTTATAACATTGTTGAGATCGTTGCCGATGGCGGTGCTGGCATTACCGTAGATGCTGAGATTTTCCACGTTAGCCGTGAGGGTGTAATCAACCGCCGAGTACACTGTATCTGTGCCGCTATTGGGGGTTTCTACCACCAAGTCACCGGCGCTGTTGACGAAGAAGGTATCGTTACCGGCCCCGCCATTGAGGAGGTTATTGCCAGCGTTACCGTCGAGGGTATCGTTACCGCCCCCGCCATTGAGGGTGTCGTTACCGTAACCACCGCTAATATAATTATTGAGACTATTGCCAGTGATCGAGTCATCACCAGAACTGCCGATAATATTTTCGATCCCTTTGAGAGTATCGGCCAAGTTACCATTACCTGGAAAAGTAACGACCCCAGTGGTCAGGTTGGCATTGATTCCCCAACCGTAAAAATCATAGGTGACCGTATCGATTCCAGCACCTCCATCGATCGAGTCAAAACCGAACCCACCGTCTAAGAAATCGTCACCACCGTCGCCATAAATACTGTCGTTACCGAATCCACCGTAGATAGAATCGTTGCCGTTACCGCCCCTGAGAACGTTATCGCCGTCACTACCGGTGATTTTATCGTTACCCCCGCCACCGATCAAGTTTTCAATACTACCTAGTGAGTCGATGCCTGCAACTCCAAAGAAGGTAACAGTACCGGTGGCTAAGTTAGCATTGATCGGGCCGCTATAAAAATTATATGTTACCGTATCGATGCCGTTGCCACCGACGAGAATATCAGAACCGTAGCTACCGTCGATTAAATCGTTGCCCTCGCCACCGTAGATGGTGTCATTCAAGTAACTACCGGTAAGGGTATCGTTACCGCCATTGCCGTAAATAGTCCAAGGCTCATTAGAGCTGATCAGATCGGTGTTAAAAAGGTCGTTGTTATTTGTTCCATTAAAAGTAGGCATATTGGATTCCTGCGTCTTGCATAACTTGTATGCTCTTAATGTATGACGACTGCCCCTTTCTCCTCTTCTGAAGAATGTCACGTCTATCCTATGACAAATGTCACTCCTAACGGCAGGACATTTTTCTGGGGCGATTCTTGAGAAACGGCTAGAATAAGTCTTGGAAAACTCTATTAATCTGGAGATAAATAGCAGTGCTTGAGTTATACCAGTTCGAACTCTCCCAATATTGCGAGAAAGTCCGTCTCATCCTCGATTACAAGGGACTCGCCTATCGTAAGATCGAAGTAGTTCCGGGAGTGGGACAGTTAGACTTATTCCGCCTATCGGGACAGAGACAGGTTCCGGTTTTAAAAGACGGTGATACCTATATCGCTGATTCGACGGAAATCGCTTTTTATCTCGATCGCAAATACCCGGAAAAACCGATCGTCCCCACAGACCCCGTAGAGAGAGGCATGTGCCTATTAATCGAGGAGTGGGCCGACGAATCGATCGGTATAAAAGGTCGCACGGCTTTTATCGGCGCTTTCGCCCAGAATCAGAATTTTCGGACGGCTTTTCTACCCAAGGAAACCCCCGATTTTCTGAAAACTCTTTTGGGGTCAGTGCCCGCGGAATTGATCGATATATTGGGTACAGGTGTGGGCTTGGGTAAGGAGGCTATTAAATCCGCTAAAATCGGATTACAACAGGATTTAGAAGCTTTAACTTTAATCTTATCTTCCCGTCCCTACCTGGTGGGCGATCGACCCACTTTAGCCGATTTAACCGTGGCGGCTCACAGTATCCTACTCAAATTTCCCGCTGGTTCTTACTTTAAACTGCCGGAAGAATTACAGGGGAAAGGTATTCCAGGATTAGGAGATCAGGGCGCCTACGACCCGTTTTTCTCCTGGCGGGATCGTCTTTATCGTGAATACCGTCAGACTATATCTCCACAAATGCCCTCCGATAACGATTCTCCCACTTCTATCAATATAGAGTGAAAATTATTTAACCCGGAGTGCCGCGAACTTTTTTGCTTTTTCAGGGTCTTAATAGATGTTACCTTTGTCTGTTAACCTCATGAATAAGCCCAATCATTCCGTCGCTAAAGTTTTTCGCTTTGAAGATAAAGACTCTGGACGATACTGGTTAGTTAAAGTGGTGGGAACATCAGATGTACCTGAATGGGTCTTTTCTGATATTCTTCCCATTCTTTATCCCCAAGTTAATAAGGACGAATACTCCACTTACCTCGATCAAATTCCGCCTATCTGGAAAAGTCAGAAACAAATCGTCACCGCCGATGGAGAGATGGTCGTATCTACTCTTTACGAGTCGGGGTTAAATTTCTTGATCGCTAAGTCTGATAACCCTTTAATGATAAGTTTTCAACAATGGGTCAATCAAGAAATTATACCCGCTATTAAATCTAATAATAATTACTTGATCGTCAATCAATCTGTTAACGTTAATTCCGCCACGAAAGAAAAATTAGAAACGGTTCGTTTGGGAATGGATCTTCTTTATGAGTTAGGCGGAATTGATGAATATATGAGATTAGTTTTAAGAGAGAAAGTACGAGAAATTTTATTACAAGAAGCCCAAGATGTTCAAGATGAATTAATGAAAATAAGTGGAAAATATGGAGAAAAAGCCTCCTTGAAAAACATGACTGAATTTCATGTAATTACAAATGGTTCCAGTAACGGTGATTTGCTAAAAAAAGAAATTTAGAAATATGGCAGTAGAAATAGAACGAAAATTTTTAGTGGTCGGAGATGAGTGGAAAAAATCAGGAACGGCGAAAGTTTATCGCCAAGGTTATATCAACAGGCAAGACGGGGGTAACACCGTCAGAATTCGTCAAGCGGGGGAACGAGGTTATATAACTATTAAAGGTAAAACCCAAGGCATCGCCAGGGCGGAGTTTGAATACGAAATACCCCTGGCAGATGCCGAAGATATGTTAGAAACCCTTTGCGATCGTCCCTTGATCGAGAAAGTTCGCTATCGCATCCCCTTAGAAGGACTGGTGTGGGAGGTAGACGAATTCAGCGGTGATAACGAAGGTTTAATAATCGCTGAAGTAGAACTGGATAGGGACGATCGAGCGATCGTGTTACCCCGTTGGATAGGAAAGGAAGTTACAAGAGATAAAAAATATTACAACGTCAATTTAATCGAATATCCTTATAAAGATTGGACAGATAAATAAAGAGGAGAACTCAGTCGCCATGTCGAAAAAAATCGCCATTATCGGGTTAAGTTTACTGCTAACCATTTCCTATCAACCCTCTAGCTGGGCTAGTAAAGTTTTAGACCGGATCAAACAAACGGGAGTGATAACCGCGGGAGCCAGAAAAGATACTATCCCTTTCGGCTACGTTAATAAGCAGGGTAAATGGGTAGGCTACTCTTTAGATATGTTAGAATTAATTCGCCTTCAAACCCAAAAACAATTAGGTAAACCTATTAAATTAAAAATAGTAGAAGTTACCCCGGCGAATCGTTTCTCGAAGCTTAAAAAAGGCGATATAGATATAGAGTGTGGTTCCACATCCGTCACCTGGAACCGGGAAAAAGAAGTCGATTTTTCCGTGAGTTATTTTGCCAACGGCACACAGCTATTAGTGAAGAAAAATAGCCCATTAAACTCCATAGATAGTTTGGCGGGAAAACGCATCGGAGTTATCGCTAACACCACGAATGCTAGAGTGATCAAAACTCAACAACCCGCCGCAAAAATTGTGACGCTGAAAAATCGTAACGAGGGATTACAAAAACTCTCGGCGGGTGAAATAGATGGATTTGCTAGTGACGGTATCACCTTGGAGGGATTGAGAAAGACCGCCAAAAATCCGGGGGAATTTAAAGTAGTACCGGATTTTCCCTACGCTTATGAAGCTTACGCCTGTACTCTCCCCCAAGATCAATCTCAATGGCGAGATCTGGTGAACTACAGTTTAGTGCAATTCATGGAGGGGATAGTCACCGACAATCAGAAATCCGTGGACATCTATGATAAATGGTTCGGGGAAACGGGGGCAGTCCCCTATTCTAGAGAAACTATCAACGATTATTTTCAAGGAATCGTTAATTCCCACGAGTGGATTCCCCTGGTAGGGAAATAATTCCCTCTCGTGTCAGTTTTAAAGGATGATTTTGGTATATTAAGCTTAATTATTCTTATTAAAACGTCGAGGAATTCGTGTCAGGCAAAAAAGGATACTTGAAAACATCTTCAAAGAAAGCGAAGCCGTGGTTATTACTGGCGGTAGGATTACCCACCACGGCTATGATGTCCGCCACCCTCGGGGCGATAGTAGCCTTTTCTCTGTCATCAACTCCGTTATTACAAAGTAAATTGAGCGACTCCCCGACGGAAACTTTAACTCCCTCATCAACGATCGCCACATCTAATCTGCAACTCCCCCAATTAACTCGTCCGGTTAATATCCTGGTTCTCGGTACAAAAGTATTAACAACGGATTTAAAGACGAATCCAGAACCGAATCTAAATTATCAAGCCCTGGTAAATTCCTTTGAAGGCTTGAGCGATACGATGCTCTTGGTGAGATTCGATCCCGTCAGTAGAAAAGTGACGATTCTCTCCATCCCCAGGGACACCCAGACGGAAATAGAAGGCAAAGGCACGGTCAAGATCAATGAAGCCAACGCGGTAGGTGGAGCGGCCTTGGCGGTAAAAACCGTGAGTAATTTACTGGGGGGGGTGCAGATCGATCGTTATATCCGGGTCAACGTGCAAAGTATCGAAAAATTCATCGACGCTATCGGCGGCGTGAATATGTACGTTCCCAAAGACATGAAATATAACGATTTCAGTCAACATTTCTACGTGGATCTCAAAGCGGGTCAACAACATCTAGACGGGGAGAAAGTTGTGCAATTTTTACGTTTCCGCCACGACGAATACGGGGACATTGGCAGGATACAACGTCAACAGTTACTGATGCGAGCCGTAACCGAACAGGTACTAAATCCACAAATATTAATGAAGATACCGACTATATTAAATGTAATCAAAGAAAATATCGATAGTAACCTGACCCTAGAAGAATTACTCGCTCTTTCGGGAACCGTGTATCAAACCCAAAGATCCCAAGTGCAAATGTTACTCTTACCTGGAAACTTCAACGATAACGGCAGAAGGTCTATCAGCTACTGGCTACCGGATACGGAAAAAATACAAAACCTGATGGCGCGATACTTTGAACTCGGAGAAACCGATCTGGCTTCAGAAGACACTACCAATATCAAGATAGCCCTACAGAATGGCACTGATGACCCCAACGCCCCCCGACAAGTGATGGAAAGCTTACAAAAAGCTGGCTATTCGAGGATTTCCATCGGTAATCCCACCTCGGAACCCCTCGCTGTCACCCGCGTCATCGCCCAAACGGGAGACGAAAGAGGCGCTAACCTGTTACAATCGGGCCTCGGTATCGGCGAGGTATTTGTGGAAAGCACGGGCAATCTAAATTCCGATGTTACCATTCAAATTGGCAGAGATTGGCAGGCAAAGCCCTTAAACACACCGTGATGAAAAAACTATCTTTAGCTATCATTTCCGCTTTAAGCTTGATTTTGGTGTCCTGTGGCGACGAAAGCACTCGAAAAACCGACACCACCACGCCCATCAGTAACCGTTTAGAAACCGTGAAAACCAGGGGTAAAGTTATCTGTGGTATCAATGGCGAAGTACCTGGATTTAGTTTTGTCGATCAAAAGGGTGAATACTCCGGTATGGATGTGGATCTGTGCCGGGCCGTCGCCGCCGCCCTATTCGATGATCCGTCTAAGGTAGAATACCGTAAAGTCAGCGCTCAAGAGCGTTTTACCGCCGTACAAACGGGAGAGATCGACATTCTCAGCCGTAATACCACTTTGACTTTAAGCAGAAATACATCGATAGGCATGGATTTCGCCCCCCCCATCTTCTACGATGGTCAGGGGATTATGACCACTAAAGCCAGCGGCATCAAAACTTTAACCGACTTGAAAGGTAAATCTATCTGTGTACTCTCTGGCACTACCACCGAACAGAATCTGGCCGATCAAATGGCTAAAGTGGGGGTCAAGGATTATCAACCCGTGGTGTCCGACGATGTGGATGCTCTCTATACAGCTTATCAGCAGGGGAGGTGTTCGGCGGTAACTTCCGATCGTTCTCAATTGGTGGCGCGTCGGTCGGTATTACCCAAACCCGACGCTCATCAAGTTCTCGATATTCTCCTCTCTAAGGAACCTCTAGCGGCTGCGGTGGCTAAAGGTGATGCCCCGTGGCACGACGCGGTTACATGGATCGTCTACAGTCTGATTCAAGGCGAAGAATTCGGCATCACTTCCAAGAATATCGCTTCTTTTGCGAATACTACTGACCCCAGTATTAAACGCTTCCTGGGCAAAGAAGATAAGTTAGGGGCAGACATGGGATTACCGGCTGACTTCGCCGCTAGGGTGATCAAACACGTGGGTAATTATGGAGAGATGTACGATCGAAATATCGGTCAACCCCTAAAATTAGAACGGGGCATCAATAATCTCTCGACGAAGGGGGGCATATTATATTCCCCACCCTTCCGGTAAACTCAACATGAGCATCTGGTACGATTCCCGTTTCCGTCGCCTTCTCCTACAAGGGGTGATAATTATCCTGCTTGTAGTGATCTTGGCTTTCTTCGGGCGCAATTTAATCCTGAATTTTCAGCGTTTGGGCCTCGTCTTCGGCTTTGGTTTCCTCTTTGACCCCGATCGGCCCGCGGGCTTTGCCATTTCTGATAGTCCGATTTCCTATAGTCCAGGAGACGGTTACGGTAGAGCGGTTCTAGTGGGTTTGGTCAATACTCTGCGGGTAGCTATATTAGGCACTTTCGGCGCTTTATTTCTCGGTATCGTTATCGGTCTGGCAAGAATTTCTAATAATTGGCTGGTCAAGCAGTTATCGGGGCTGTACGTGGAGGTGTTCCGCAATACCCCCCTGTTACTGCAATTATTCTTCTGGTATTTCGCTGTATTTCTCCAATTACCCCGGATCGATAATCCTTTCAAGATCGGTAATCTTATTTTCCTCGCCAATAGCGGTATCTATTTACAATTGAACTCCGGCGCGCCTTTTACTTCTGGATTACATCTAACTTCCGAGTTCGCCACTTTACTACTGGGCTTAATTACCTATACGGCGGCTTTTATCGGCGAAACGGTCAGGGGGGGCATAGAATCTATTGCCCGTGGTCAATGGGAAGCTGCTAAAGCTTTGGGATTGAAACCTAATCTGGTAATGGCTTTGATCATTTTCCCTCAAGCTTTGCGGGTGATGATTCCCCCTCTGACTAACGATTGTCTCAATCTGGTGAAAAACTCGAGTTTGGCGATCGCAATCGGCTATAGCGACATTTACGCTGTATCTAGTACGATCGCCAATCAAACCGGTAATGCAGTAGAGATGTTAGTGGTGGTGATGTGTACTTATTTATTCCTCAATCTACTGATTTCCGCCGCTATGAATTGGCTCAATAGCAGGATTTAGTATCAATATTCTTCGGTCTCTTCTGATATATCTCTCAAAGATAAATTCTCATATTTTTCTTGAGATTGATGTTTTTCCCGGCGCGAGTAGCGTCGATATTTCTTACTTTCTAGTTTAGGTTCGTATCCCGACTGTCCAGAACTTCGGCTTTTTAACTTGAGGGTTGATTGCTGGTCTTTACTATCTTGTAAAGTTTCTTGTAAAGCTATCACTTCATCGAGAAATTCTAAATAGTGTTCGTATCTTTCCCAGTCTCCCCGCACTACACAATTAGGCTCATCCCGATGCAAACAATCGTTAAATTGACACGATCGACTTTCTAACATTTTTCTGGCTTCAGGAAAGCAATATGCTAATTGACTCGGTTCACAATCTAAATCCGGTTGATTAAATCCTGGTGTATCCGCCAATAAACCGCCTCCGGGCAGTTGAAATAATTCTACATGACGGGTGGTGTGGCGACCTTTTTGCAGTTTGCCAGAAACTTCTCCGGTGCGTTGTTTGGCGCTACCGAGCAAATAATTGAGCAGGCTGGATTTACCCACTCCCGAAAGACCCGCCATAATCGTTATTTTGTCCCGCAAACGGCTCAAAAGTTCCCCGATGCCATCTGCCCCGCTGACACTCACCCAAACCGGTTCATAACCCCATTTTTCTAGGGTTTCCTGCCACTGTTGACGGAGGATGGGGGTAACGAGATCGGTTTTGTTGAGACACAAACACATCTCTAAACCTGTAGACTCGGCTTTGACCAAGAAACGGCTCAATTGCCAAGCTTCTAAACTCGGTTCTTCTATGGCGAACACTAAAAGTATTTGGTCTCCATTAGCCACGGGAGGTCTTTCTAGTACGGTATTTCTGGGTAATACTTCCGAAATCACTCCCTGTGCTTGTTCTAGATCGATTTCCTCTACCACCACACGATCGCCTACCATTACCTTCTGTCCGATTTTCTTCAAGCGAGTACGGCGGGTACACAGTAACAGATGACTTTCCGGTTGAGGATCTAACCTCACCCCGTAGTAATTAGCCTGCACCGCCACCACAGTACCTATGGGCTTGTAATCATCGGTCACGAGGCTATGGGGCGACGAACTTTGA
Source organism: Chlorogloea purpurea SAG 13.99 (assembly GCA_016903695.1). Taxonomy (GTDB): domain Bacteria; phylum Cyanobacteriota; class Cyanobacteriia; order Cyanobacteriales; family Microcystaceae; genus Chroococcopsis; species Chroococcopsis gigantea_A. The sequence goes on along the minus strand of JADQBB010000013.1, from coordinate 9,497 downwards.
GGACGAAAAAACTATCTCGCGGTTGTACGGATTCGATCGTATAGCCTTCCACCGTTAAACTTTCCGGTACTTGTTCGATCGGTTCTCCCGCGTCTAACCACACCTCCAAAAGTTCCCCCGGCGGCATTTGTTCTAGTTTTAACTTCGTCCTGACGAAATTGATCGGGCAGGGTGTCCCCCGCAGGTCGAGAGGGGAAAAGGTCATTTTTGGAACAAGCCCCCTAAAAATCCTTCTAAGCCGCCTTTGCCGTGGGCATCTCCCCGCAGTTTGGCCAGTTTTTCCAGTAACTCCCGTTCCTCGTGACCGATTTTACCCGGTATGACTACTTTAATAGTAATACGGTGATCGCCTCTGCTGACCGCGTTGCCTAACTTGGGAACACCCTTGTTCTCTAAAGTCAGTACCGTATTCGGTTGAGTACCTGCGGGTATGGTTAATTCTTCCGCACCATCGACGGTGTTGACCTTGATCACACAGCCGAGAATCGCTTGCAAATAACTGATAGGTACATCGGATTTAATATCGATGCCGTCCCGTTGGAACTCTTCATCCGCTTCCACGGTGAGATAGACGAATAAATCTCCTGGGGGCCCGCCTTTTAAACCCGCATCCCCTTCTCTAGGCACGCGTAATTTAATGCCATTATCCACCCCTGGAGGGATGGTAATTTTCAGTTTTTTGGTTTCCTGCTTACGCCCGGCCCCGGCACAAACGTCGCATTTTTGCTCTACCACTTCCCCTGTACCCTCACAGGTGGGACAGGCGGACACTTGAGCGAAAGTGCCGAAAGGCGTGCGAGTGGCGCGGCGTACCTGTCCCGTCCCGTTACAACCACTACAAGTTCTCGCTCCTGTACCAGGACGCGCTCCGTTACCGTTACAGGTTTGACAGGTTTCTAGATGACGGATACGAATTTCTTTTTCGCCGCCGAAAACGGCCTCGCGAAATTTGAGTTTGAAATCGAGGCGTAAATCATCCCCTTTACTGGGGCCGTTGCGGCGACGGACTCCGCCTGTGCCCATGCCCCCGAAACCACCGAAGATACTTTCAAATATATCACCTAATCCTATATCCGCGGGATCGAAGCCACCCCCGCCCGATACTCCCGCTTCTCCGAAGCGATCGTACCGCGCCCGTGTTTCCGGTTCCGAGAGAACTTCATAAGCTTGGTTAATTTCTTTAAAACGCTCTTCGGCCTCGGCTTCTTTATTCACGTCGGGATGATATTTCCGGGCTAAACGGCGATAGGCTTTTTTGAGTTCTTCTTGATTCGCGTCTCTTGATACGCCGAGAGTTTCGTAGTAATCACCAGGCATGGGCTATAAGTTGTGTGTAGAATGGGTTGATCTGATTGCTTCTTGAGCGGGGGTTAAGCAAATTTCTTTGGCTATTTGATTAACATTTATTATTATTACATTTTTCCTAGTCTACTGCTTCATAATCCGAGGTGATCGTTTCATCCGCATCGTAGGGATCTTCATAACTCATGGTTTCTGTTGATTTAGCATTGGCCCCGGTGTAAGTTTTTGCCCCGGCGTAGGTTTGAGTGGCTTTGTTATCTATGCTGGTTTGAGTTCTGAAATTAGTGTTTAAATTGGTCACTGTTTCCTGACTGGGCGCGGACGTTAGTCTGGTAGGATCGAGCGATTCGTATCCGGTTCTGGTGGAGGTTTCCTGTTGTCTTCCCGTGTAGATCCTCGTACCTATTTCTAGCACCGATTGGCGGAATTCTTCGAGGATCGAACTTAATTTGTCCATGGGAATCGACGCGTCTCTCAGGGCTATTTCTAATTGTTGGCGTTTTTGTTCGCTTATCTGTATCAAGTCGGCTTCGATGAGATGGCCGTTTTCTTTGATAGTTATTTCGTGGGTATAGAACAGGCTATCGGATTGATTCCTGATTTCGATCATCTGCATCCGTTTCCGATCGTAATCCGCGTATTTTTCCGCTTCCTCTCGCATTTTGTCGATCTCTTGCGGTTTCAGCCCGCCCGTGTGGCTGACTAAGATACTTTGCTCTCTGCCTGTACCCTGATCCGATGCCGACACTTTTAAAATGCCGTTTACATCTATATCAAAACTCACCTCTATCTGGGGTACTCCCCTTGGTGCGGGAGGGATACCGGTTAGTAGGAATTTACCTAGTCCCTTATTGTCCCGGGCCATCGCTCGCTCCCCTTGCAGAATATGTATCTCTACAGAGGTTTGTCCGTCGGCCGCGGTCGAGAACACTTGCGCCTTGCTGGTGGGAATAGTGGTGTTCCGTTCGATGATCTTCGTGAATACTTCCCCCAGGGTTTCTATCCCTAAAGATAGGGGAGTTACATCTAGTAACAGAACATCTTCCACCTCTCCCCCCAATACGCCCCCTTGGATGGCGGCTCCTAGGGCTACTGCTTCATCGGGGTTGATGGAACGATCGATCTGACTGGAATTGAATAACCGGCCGAGCGTCTGTTGTACCGCCGGTATCCTGGTACAGCCCCCCACTAAAATCACCCGATTGATGTCGGACGGGTTCAATTGGGCGTCTTTTAAAGCTTGTTGTACCGGTTCTAAGGTGGCTTCTACCAAACTTCTCGTCAATTCTTCAAATTGGGTTCTCGTTAATTCCGTCTCTAGATGTTTCGGCCCCGATTCGTCGGCGGTGATGAAGGGTAGATTTATAGAAGTGCTTAACATGCTCGATAGTTCTATTTTGGCTTTTTCCGCCGCTTCCCTCAGCCTTTGGATCGCCATTTTATCAGTGGCTAAATCGATTTTTTCTTGGATTTTAAAATTATTGATCAGCCACTGTACCAATAGGTTATCGAAGTCATCCCCTCCTAGTTGGTTGTTTCCCGCGGTCGCTTTCACTTCAAAAACGCCGTTACCCAGTTGTAAGATTGATACGTCGAACGTGCCCCCGCCTAAATCGAAAACCAATATGATCTGGTCTTCCGCTTGTTTGTCCAACCCGTAGGCTAGAGCGGCTGCGGTCGGTTCGTTGATAATTCTTAATACTTCTAATCCAGCGATCGTGCCCGCGTCTTTGGTGGCTTGTCGTTGAGCGTCGGTGAAGTAGGCGGGTACGGTAATTACCGCCTCGCCTATCGGTTCCCCGATATAAGCCTCCGCGTCGGTTTTTAATTTTTGCAATATCATGGCGGAGATTTCTTGAGAGGTGAAATCCTTATCGCGGATTTTCACATTAACGGTTTCGTCTCTACCCTTTATACATCGATAGGCAACCCGATTTCTCTCATTAGCGGTCTCCTCCCAGCGTCGCCCGATAAAACGCTTGATGCTGTACACCGTATTTTCGGCGTTAGTTACAGCCTGGCGTTTAGCCAGTTGCCCCACTAAACGTTGGGCTTTACTAAAGCCCACGATACTCGGTGTTGTCCTCCCCCCTTCCGAGTTAGGTACGATTATCGGTTGTCCGCCTTCTAACACGGCCACACAACTATTTGTAGTACCTAAATCGATGCCAATGACTTTCCCCATAACGCTTCTCTTTTATGTGCATGAGCTTGGTCAATCTAGAGTGATTGAATCAACTAGGCTTACCTTTATTGTTTAGAGTACCTGAATTCCTCTTAGATCATAACAACCTGTTCACAGTAAATTCCGTCAATTTATCAATTTGTTTTCCAAAAGATTATTTCAGGTGCTATCCCTGAGACCGATCGTCATTAATGACCAGTTTTTAAACCATAGCCTAGCTCCACTGCTTAGTCAACGATCGAGCAGCAATTCTCTATTTTTGGCGATTTTACGACCCCATTTCGCCAATTTTCCTCAACCTGAAAACTCGGAAACTTGTTCCGGCTCCGAGTTAGGGTCATGATCTTTCGGGGCCGCCACCTTAACTAAAGCGTGGCGGAGAACTTGTTCCCCTAGAACATAGCCTCTGACTAACTGTTCGATCACTGTGCCTTCGGGATACTCGTCAGTATATTCTCGCATCATGGCTTCATGATAATTAGGATCGAAAGGCTGACCCTCGGGGCGCATCGGTGAAACTCCCAATCTTTTCAAGCTATCCACCAAATTTTTGTACACCCCTTGATAGCTTTTATGGATCGATTCTTCACCTGGGGTAACGGGCTTCAGTTGAGTTCTGGCTCTTTCAAAATTATCTACTACCGCCAATAATTCCGTTAATGTTTTACATTTAATTTTTCCTTCTAGTTCTTCTTTTTCTCTAGCGGTTCTTTTTCGGTAGTTGTCAAATTCTGCCGCCAGGGAAATGTAACGATTTTTCTGGACTTCTTCCTGTTGCGTTTGCTCTTGTAGTTTAACTTTGAGATGAAAAATTTCTTCGTTTAAAGCCGTGACGCTCGAATCTGCTGAGGATGTTTGCCCAGAGGCGTCTCTGTCGGCCTTGGTTTCTTCCCCGGAGTCGGTAGTGGAGTCATCAGCGGCTAAATCATCTGCTTCTCGGGTAAGCTCAGGTATAGACCCGCCCCCTTGGGAACCGTGAGCGTTAATTTCTAGGTTTTCCAATGATTGTTTTTCTTCACTCATAACACGATAAAAATTTATACGGGAAGTCAAATAAATGTGGACACATCAGAGAGTGGTTTGAAATGGTTAGCTTGAGACAGGCGCTCAAAACCACGCACCGTGTAAAACAAATGTAACATTTTCTGGTGGTCGTGAGGCGGGACGAAAAATTTTGGTCCCCATTATAACTATTGGCATATTCTTGGGAAGAATAAGAATAATGGAAAGGTTATTACTGGTCTATGACATATTCTTCGTCCTCAAAGCGAACCCGCGCAGTTGCTCTACGTAATTATTTTTCCCCCTTTGGTAACAAATTGGTGCAATCGGGGTACATAGGCTCTGACCAAATGCAACAGGCTCTGGTAGAAACGCGAAAATCCGGTAAATCCCTGGTGGAAGTGCTACAGATGCTCACCGGTCGCCCTTTACCCCCTGAATTGCAACGGCAGTATAAAAAACATCAATTATTTGAATTAAAGATCCTCTATGGTGTTGAATCGCTCGACCCGGAGTTCAGCGATTACGACGGTCTAGAAATAGCCCGTTTAATAGATAGCCTCATCCCCATAGATACCTGTCGCCGTTATCGACTCATACCCTTGAAAAGAATCGAAGGAACGAGTACGAGTGTCCTGATAGCGATGGTCGATCCCGATAACCTGGAGGCATTAGATGATATAAACAGAATTTTACGCCCCAGAGAATTAGGTTTACAGCGTTTAGTGATCACCTCGGAAGACTACGATCGCTTACTGGAAAAATTTCATTTGGCACAATCGGACTTAGACAAGGAAAAGGAAAGAATAGCCAAAGAAAAAGAACTAGAAAAGCTGTCAGATCTAACGGAGATCGTGGGCAGTATCGATTCTCCCGTCCAAGAAGTTAAAGACGCGGACGAGGATAACCTGGATGCCAGCGAAGCCAATCAAGCGCCCGTTATCAACCTGGTGAATAAGATCCTCGCTAAAGCCTTACAGGAAGGAGCGTCCGATATTCACGTCGAACCGCAGGAAGAGACTATGCGTATCCGTTTCCGTAAGGACGGGGTACTACACCAAGCCTTCGACCCGCTACCGAAAAAAGTGATCCCGGCGGTGGTGGCCCGCTTCAAGATCATGGCGGAGCTGGATATAGCCGAGCGTCGCCTACCCCAGGACGGTAAAATTCGCAGGATGTATCAGAGCAGGAAAGTAGATTTTCGGGTCAATACCCTACCGAGCCGCTACGGCGAGAAAGTCTGTCTGCGTATCCTCGATAACTCCGCTACTCAGTTGGGATTGGATAAACTGATCAGCGATCCCGATACCCTGCAGATCGTGCGGGATCTAGCCAGTCGTCCTTTCGGATTGATATTAGTCACAGGCCCCACCGGTTCGGGTAAATCCACCAGTTTGTACTCGGTACTAGCGGAGAGGAATCATCCGGGGGTTAATATCAGTACCGCGGAAGATCCGATCGAATATTCTCTACCTGGCATCACCCAAGTACAGGTGATCCGGGAGAAGGGAATGGACTTTTCCTCGATTCTCCGCGCTTTTATGCGTCAAGACCCGGACGTGATCCTGGTGGGTGAAACACGGGACAAAGAAACGGCGAAAACGGCGATCGAGGCAGCCTTGACTGGTCACTTGGTATTAACCACCTTGCACACCAACGACGCGGCGGGTGCGATCGCCCGTCTCGACGAGATGGGGGTCGAACCTTTCATGATTTCCGGCGCGCTCCTCGGTGTTCTCGCCCAAAGATTGATGAGGCGGGTTTGTAGCGAGTGCAAGATCTCCTATCATCCCACTCAAGAAGAGCTAGGCCACTTCGGACTCAGCGCCGCCAAAGAAGAGAACGTCACCTTCTATAAAGCGAACGTCCTCACCCCGGAAGAAATGTCCGAAGCCCGCCAACAGGGCACGGTCTGCGCCAAGTGTAGCGGTAGCGGTTATAAAGGTCGGGTGGGCGTTTACGAAGTGATGCAGAACAGCGAACGGATACAAAGTTTGGTGAACCAGGGGGCCACAACTGATCGGATCAAAGAAGCCGCCGTCGAAGAAGGGATGGTCACTCTTCTCGCCTACAGTATCAATCTGGTCAGACAGGGACACACCACCCTCGAAGAAGTAGAGAGAGTCACCTTCACCGATTCCGGCGTGGAAGCGGAGTTAAAAGCCAAACGCAAGAGCGGACTGGTTTGTAAAAAGTGTACCGGCGACTTGCGACCGGAATGGTTAGATTGCCCCTACTGTATGACACCTAGATTCCAAGATTAGTTCAATAAACGGGAGAAAGAGCGATGGATTTGATGATCGAAGATTTGATGGAACAATTGGTGGAAATGGGTGGCTCGGATATGCACATTCAAGCCGGTGCGCCCGTTTATTTCCGTATCAGCGGCAAACTGGGGCCGGTAACGGAAGAACCGCTCACCCCCCAAGAGTGTCAGAAACTAATTTTTAGTATGCTCAATAATACTCAGAGAAAAGAGTTAGAGCAGAATTGGGAATTAGATTGTTCCTACGGTATTAAAGGATTGGCTCGATTCCGGGTGAACGTTTATAAAGAACGCGGTTGTTACGCCGCTTGTTTACGGGCTTTATCGTCAAAAATTCCCAATTTCGAGCAGTTGAACCTACCGCCCATCATCCGGGAAATGGCGGAACGCCCCAGGGGGCTGATCTTGGTGACGGGCCAGACCGGTTCCGGGAAAACTACCACCCTGGCATCGATTTTAGACTTGATCAATCGCACGAGGGCAGAACATATTCTCACGGTGGAAGATCCGATCGAGTATGTTTTCCCCAACGCCAAGAGCCTGTTTCACCAACGCCAGAAAGGAGAAGACACCAAATCTTTCGCCAACGCCTTGAAAGCGGCGCTGAGGGAAGATCCAGACATCGTACTCGTGGGTGAGATGCGGGACTTGGAAACGATCGCGCTAGCTATCAGCGCAGCGGAAACCGGTCACTTGGTCTTCGGCACTCTACACACTAACTCTGCTTCCAGTACGGTGGACAGGATCATCGACGTATTTCCCGCCAATCAACAGGCGCAAATCCGGGCGATGTTATCTAACTCCCTGCTGGCGGTATTCAGCCAGTGTCTGGTGAAGAAGAAAAACCCCAAGCCTGGTGAATTCGGTCGCGCGATGGTGCAGGAGATCATGATTATCACACCGGCGATCGCAAACTTGATCCGGGAAGGAAAAGCAGCCCAAATCTACTCTTCGATCCAAACGGGAATGAAACTGGGAATGCAAACGATGGAACAAGGTCTGTGTAAATTAGTTCTCGACGGCAGTATCTCTTTTGAAGAAGCCATCTCTAAAAGCGGTAAACCCGATGAACTACAACGCCTCGTAGCCGGGGCGCAAATTCCCGCGGGCAACCGCCCCCCCGTCAAACGTTAAAAACCTTTTGTAAGTTTAACTCGTTAATCCTATGCCCACTTTCGTCGCCCAAGTCAAGAACAATACAGGAAAAGTATTCCAGGAAAAAGTCGAAGCGATGACACCGGAACAAGCCCGGTTGATCCTGAAAACTAAATATGCCTCTGTCGGTACAGTTAAAAAAGCGGGCATGGAAATTGACCTGTCTTTTTTAGAAAGATTTTTCGCCAACGTTACCATCAAAGATAAAGCGGTGTTTTCCCGACAATTTTCCGTGATGATCAATGCCGGGGTCGCAATCGTTAGATGTTTAGGGGTTCTTTCGGAACAGTGTAGCAATCCCAAGTTGAAAAGGGCTTTAACCGCTATCAGCGCCGACGTACAGCAGGGTCAACCCCTGTCCGACGCTATGGCCAGACACCCTGAATGCTTCGACCAACTTTATGTAAGTATGATCGAAGCGGGAGAAACAGGGGGGGTACTAGACGAAGTGCTGAACCGCCTTGCTAAACTTTTAGAAGATATGGCGCGATTGAAAAACCAGATTAAATCGGCGATGGCTTACCCGGTAGCTGTGGGAAGTTTAGCCGTGATCGTGTTTTTCGGGATGACGGTCTTTTTAATCCCGGTATTCGCCAAAATCTTCAAAGATTTGAAAGTGCCTTTACCCGCACTGACTGAATTCATGCTTTTTCTCAGCGGCATCATGCGGAGTGTTTTGATTTTGATCCCGATCGGTACGATCATAGGTACTGTATTCGTTCTCAAAAACTATTATAAAACCCCGATGGGAAGAGTACAGATCGACGGCTTTTTCCTGAAAATGCCCCTGTTCGGTGACTTGAACGTGAAAACAGCCGTAGCTCGCTTTTGTCGTGTATTCGGAACTTTAACTCGTTCCGGCGTACCGATCCTCAATTCCTTGGAAATCGTCTGTAATACCGTGGGTAATCAGGTCATCGCTAACGCTATAGAGGGGGCGAAAACAGAGATCCAACAGGGGGGGATGATGAGTTTAGCCCTACAAAAAGCTAATGTTTTCCCGCCCTTGGCAATTCAAATGATCAGCATTGGCGAAGAAACGGGAGAATTGGATTCGATGATGATGAAAGTAGCCGACTTCTACGAAGATGAAGTGGAACAAGCGGTGAAAGCCCTCACGAGCGTTATCGAACCGCTGATGATGGTGGGTATCGCCGGGATGGTAGGGACGATCTTACTTTCTATGTATTTACCGATGTTCAAAGTTTTCGAGGCTTTAGGATAGGAAATTATTTTTTCACGCTATGAAGCTAAAGAAGGGAGCATCCCATTTTTGCAACGACCGGCGGGGAATCAATTCCCCGCCTCATAGTCCAAGTCCTCTTAAGAGGACTTGGACTATGAGACCGTGATTTTAATCACGGTCGGGTCAGGTATACCTTGCATAATTGGGATGCTCCCCTAAAAAATGAGTTTTTCAGATATTTATGACTATTCCAGCCGCTGATTATCAGGAAAAATGGGTCTAGGTAGAGTCGGTGGGAGTTATTATACTCCGCACCTCTCGATTAAATCTGAGCGTGCGACTTTCATCGCACTCAGCTTCCGATATATTAGGGGGTTAACCCTTGCTCATGTGGTGGTACT
>JADQBB010000007.1 GCA_016903695.1 Chlorogloea purpurea SAG 13.99 | reverse complement strand
TGACACGATCGATAGCGATGCCGTTAATGGTGTAACAGCGCCGGTAACTATCACCACCACCAGTGACAATACTGTAGATGCCGGTCTCTACCGCCCGGCTGCTTTGGGAGACAAGGTTTGGTCTGACACGAATCGCAACGGCGTTCAAGATAGCGGTGAAGCCGGTGTGAGCGGAGTGACGGTACAACTGGTGGCCGCTAATGGAACCACGGTTCTCAACACTGCTACTACCGATGCCAATGGTAACTACAACTTTACCAATCTCGCCCCCGGCACCTATTCCATAAAAGTGCCCACCGTCCCCAACTCTTTCAGCGGTTTCACCTCTGCCAATCAAGGTGGTAACACCGCTACCGATAGCAATATCCTGGGTGGTGGTCAAAGCGCACCGGTGACTCTAGCCAGTGGTGAAACAAACAACACAGTCGATGCTGGTTTACTGCCTCAATCCACCCCCCAAGTGTTGTTAGGAGATCGTGTATGGTCTGACACCAACGGTAACGGTCTTCAAGATAACGGCGAAGCCGGTATCGTGGGAGCGACGGTCAACCTGCTCGATAGCACTAGCAAAGTTATCGCCACTACCACGACGGGAACTAACGGTGCTTACAATTTCCAAGTATCCGCCGGAACCTACACTGTACAATTCGTGAGTCCTAACGGATACGGTTTCACCACCGCTAACGCCGGAAACGATCGCTCGATCGATAGCAATGCCGATCCTCTCACTGGTCTAACTGCCCCGGTTGCCATAACCAACGCCAATAACTTAACCGTAGATGCCGGATTATATCCCCGTCCGTCTTGCTTAGAAGGCTTCACCATCGGCTACTGGCGCAATAATGGCATCAGACAGAACCAATGGCAAGTTTATGCGACGACCGATAACTACGAAACTGTCTTCGGGGTTGGTATTCCCAGTGCGACCAAAACCAGCGCCGATACTAATTGTGACGGTCGAGTAACTTTGTTGGAAGCCCTTAACGTGGGTGGCAATAGCAATAGCCAGAATCTACTGCGTCAATCGACGGCGGCACTTCTCAACTCCGCTCATTCCAGGGTCAATTACTACTACTCGAGGGGAGAAGTGATCACTGCTACCAGAAACGCGTTCCTTACCACTGGAACGAGCGATGACAATACCTTGGCAACTGCGTTTGATTTCTACAATAACAAGGAGGGTAACATCTTAGCCTAGAGATTCAGGAATTCCCTCCTAAAACTGCTCTCCCTGGGGAGCAGTTACCACCCGATAGTAAACACCTTTAACACCGTAAGCGGGGCTGAGCCAAGCCGTATCACAACCGTAGAAAATTACGCGGTTAATCAGATTTGAATAAATCTATGTTAATCTGTGCATATCTGTAAAAATGATAACTTATGCACAGATTAGAGGATTTACTTCAGATTGGGGACGCGGCAAAATTACGTGGTGTAAGCATCGACACTTTGAGACGTTGGGAAAAATCGGGAAAGATCCAAACCGTTAGAACCGAAGGAGGGCATCGTCGTTATCGAGTTGCTGACTTACTCAAGGTAGATAATCCAGATTTGAGGTATACCGTAATTTATGGCAGAGTAAGCACCCCTGATAAGAAAGATGATTTATCCCGTCAAATTGGTGTCCTAGAGCTTTATTGCCGACAACAAGGATATGAACAGATTTATACGCTCAAAGACATTGGTTCTGGATTGAACTATAAAAAACGGGGTTTACTTAAACTCATTGAACTTTTACAGCGTAATGAAGTTGAACGTCTAATTATCACAGATAAAGACCGATTGTTAAGATTCGGTTCAGAATTGGTATTCGCTCTCTGCGAGAACAACGGAGCCGAAGTCACCATCCTGAACAAACCCGTTCAACTTGAACCCGAACAGGAATTGGTGGAAGACGTACTTGCCGTGATTACGGTCATGAGTGCCAGATTATACGGTAAGCGTTCTAAACGTAATTTAAAAGCCATGCAAGCTTTACATGAATGTGGTGAAAAAATAATTGGCTTAAAGGATTGACGAAATAAATCTCTGCAGGTTAGATTAAATACGAAGATTTGCTTGATGAAATATGGTTAAATCTAAGAGACAACGTACTCAACAAATTGAAGAGGTGACAACGCAGATCGCACCCGTTGTTTCTTGCTCCGACACCGAACAGATTAATGTTCTCATGGAAATAGCTGGTGTTCTCCGCGCCGAAACTTACAATGTCTTCGGTTCTTTACGGGGTTGGGGAATTACGGCGATGTCTTCCCCCGATAAAAAACTCAGAAGCTTGTATGGCTTGCATGGTTTGGATAAATCCAAAAAATTGCATGAATGGCAGTGTTTAGACGCTATTAAACTCATTAATGCTCAACAATCCGCTTCTAAAACATTAATTAATCGGAAAATTTGGCAGAAATATCCTTTGACTCAGTACGAGAAAAATCGCCAAGAGTATGCGCTCAAAACCGGATTAAAGGGTGATGAGCTGTTGGCTATTCATCCGAAGAGTGATCATGAGTTGAGCCGGTCGCGTTTATTTCATCTGCTAGATACCAATCCTACTGGTGATCCGTGGTTACACCGTCAATTTCGCACTTTATATCGTCGAGGTCATACTTACAAACGTAACCAGATCGTATGGCAGGGACAAGGTTACACTTGTAAAAGGATCAATCGTCACTCTGTCCAATTAGAAGTTAGTGGAATCGACGCTAGAAGGAAAATATCGCTAAAAGTAAGATGCCGTCAACTGATAAAAGGTCAGATTCGATTAATCAAAAATGAACGAGGATTGCTTGAAGTACATTTTAACCGCAAGCGATCTCTAACGGTTCCTGTCATTTCTAAATACGTCGCAAAAATAGGGTTAGATAAAGGTTATACCGAAGCTTTCTACACGAGCGAAGGTGACGTAATCGCCCTCGGCTTGGGTAAGTTGATGACCAAAAAAACCGAGCGGATAGCCCGAACGAACCGTAATCGATACCGATTGAGATCCTACGCTCAAAATGTTCAAAGACATGACCCTAAAAAAGCGGCTACGATCCTTGAGAAAAATCTTGGCTACAAGGTAAAATCTCGTAAGCTTCAGCGCGAGAAAGCCACGCTCAAGAATTTTATCAGACGCGATATACGGCGGGTGATAAGCGAACCCTTTGAGATCGTTTGTGAAGACCTCAGTTCATCAATTTCAGGCTCGCTCGGTAAGCGAATGAATCGTCGGTTGAACCAGTGGATGAAATCAGAGTTACAGCTTTCAATCGAGAAAATCGCATTGGAAACAGGGTCAAAAGTGTCAGTGGTTAACCCTGCTTATACGTCGCAACTTGATTCGCTTCTCGGCGTGTTGTTAGGCGCGAGAAGAGGAGATAAGTTCATCAGAATTTCTGGGGACGTAATACAAGCTGACTACAACGCATCTCTAAACATCCGCGCTCGGAGTGCAGACACGGAAATCACTCGATTTATGAAGACGAGTGAAGTGTTAGATGTGTTGTTGAATCGCACTATTCGGTATTTACATTCTCTTGGAAAAACCGTAGGAGACGCTATCGCTCTCGGTTGGATGGAAACTTCCCCGAAGTTATCTTCTAACGAGAATATCAAGAAGCGAGCCTTACAACTTGAATGTATTTATCTCCTTCAGGGGTAGAAGGAACGGATAAGCATAGAAGCGGGTAGTAGAATCATTCCATAATTCGACAACGTGCTACAACCATAACTACTCTTCGATGAATCCAGCAATTAAAGACATGAATATGGGATCTGATTATTTACCCAGATTTGCATAGGATTAGTTTACCCCCCCTACAGGGTTATAAACACATTCTCCCATCGGATTTATGATTTTTCAATTTTTTTCTGTGGGACACTGTACAAAAGGAAAAGCTGGTGATGGGATTTGAACCCGCGACCGGCTGATTACAAATCAGCTGCTCTACCACTGAGCTACACCAGCGAATGCGTCTTATATAATAGCACGATCGAGCCACGATGAAAAATTATTTTTTCTACCCTGGATTTGTCAAGACCTTAAGATATAGCCGCCCCGCACCTGTGAAGCGGAGTAACAAAAACTAGTACCCTAGAATAGAGAATAAGAGCCAACTAAAGGGAGAAAGATGGAATGTTAGAAGCGTATCACAAGCACGTAGAAGAAAGAGCGAAACTGGGTATTCCTCCCTTGCCCCTGAATGCCCAACAAACATCCGAATTATGCGAACTCCTGAAAAATCCTCCCGAACAACTCAAGGGAGAACTGATGATGTTACTCAGAGACAGAGTACCACCAGGAGTAGACGAAGCAGCTTATGTGAAAGCCGGATTTCTCACCGCCATAGCCAAGGGAGAAATAACCTCACCCGTGATCTCTCCCCAGGGCGCAGTCAGCCTGTTAGGCACGATGATCGGCGGATACAATGTACAATCCCTGATTAGTCTACTCAAGTCTAGAGATACCAATATAGCGACTGCCGCAGCATCTGCCCTGAGTAAGACAATGCTCGTATTCGACGCTTTCAACGAAGTTTTAGAACTATCGGAAACCAATCCCCACGCCAAAAATGTGATCGATGCCTGGGCTAATGGCGAGTGGTTCATCAATAAACCCAAACCTCCCAAACAAATCACCGTTACCGTCTTCAAAGTTCCAGGGGAAACCAACACCGATGATCTATCCCCCGCCCCCCACGCCACCACCCGCCCCGATATTCCTCTCCACGCCCTCGTAATGTTAGAAACCCGCCTGCCTCCTGGCTCGTTACAAACCATTACCGAGTTAAAGCAGAAAGGTTATCCGGTGGCTTATGTAGGGGATGTGGTGGGTACTGGCTCATCTCGTAAATCCGCCATCAACTCGGTACTATGGCACATAGGGAATGATATTCCCTATGTGCCCAACAAACGATCGGGCGGTTATATACTGGGCGATAAAATCGCCCCCATCTTCTTCAACACCGCCGAAGATTCCGGCGCGTTCCCCATCGAGTGCGATGTGACGAACCTCAATACAGGCGATGTGATCACTATTCACACCTACGAAGGGAAAATTACGAACGAGGCGGGCGAAACTATCTCCACATTCACCCTCAAACCCGACACCATCCTTGATGAAGTGCGGGCGGGCGGGCGCATACCTTTACTCATAGGACGTAGTTTGACCGATCGAACCCGTCACGCCCTGGGATTAGAACCGACCACCCTCTTCGTGCGCTCCGCAATGCCCGCGGATACGGGTAAAGGTTTCACCCTGGCCCAAAAAATGGTGGGCAAAGCTTGTAGTTTACCTGGAGTGCGCCCCGGTACTTCCTGTGAACCTCTCATGACTACCGTAGGTTCCCAAGACACCACCGGCCCCATGACGCGGGACGAGTTGAAAGAGTTAGCCTGTCTCGGTTTCAGCGCCGACCTCGTGATGCAGAGTTTCTGTCACACGGCAGCTTATCCTAAACCCGTGGATATTAAAACTCACCATCAGTTACCGGATTTCTTCTCCACCAGAGGGGGTGTGGCCCTGCGCCCCGGCGATGGCATCATTCACTCCTGGCTGAATCGGATGTTATTACCCGACACGGTAGGCACTGGCGGCGATTCTCATACCCGCTTCCCCTTGGGGATTTCTTTCCCGGCTGGGTCTGGATTGGTGGCTTTCGCTGCGGCTCTCGGTGTCATGCCTCTAGATATGCCCGAATCGGTGTTGGTGCGCTTCACCGGTGAGTTACAGCCAGGGGTGACTCTGCGGGATATTGTTAACGCTATTCCCTACGTGGCCATGCAACAGGGTAAGTTGACGGTAGAGAAGCAGAATAAGAAGAATGTGTTCAACGGGCGCATTATGGAGATGGAAGGACTGCCGGATCTAAAATTAGAGCAGGCTTTTGAATTGACCGACGCTACCGCTGAAAGATCCTGCGCTGGAAGTACGATCGCTCTCAGTACGGAAACCGTGGCCGAATATTTACGATCGAATATCGCCCTGCTGAAAAATATGGTAGCCCGCGGTTATCAAGATGGTCGAACAATCATGCGCCGCGTCGCTAAAATGGAGCAATGGCTGGCTAACCCGGTACTGATGACAGCGGATCAAGACGCAGAGTACGCAGACATCATAGAAGTGAACTTGAACGAGATCAAGGAACCGATCGTCGCCGCCCCCAATGACCCCGATAATATTAAATTAATGTCCGAGTGCGCAGGTGACAGAATTGATGAAGTGTTCATCGGCTCTTGTATGACCAATATCGGCCACTATCGGGCGGCGGCGAAGATATTAGAAGGGGCTGGAGTGGCCAAAGCCCGTCTATGGATATGTCCGCCGACGCGTATGGATGAACAACAGTTAAGGGAAGAGGGGATGTATGGGATATTCGCCGCTTGCGGGGCGCGTACCGAGATGCCAGGATGCTCTTTATGTATGGGCAATCAAGCCCGTGTGGAAGATGGGGCCACGGTTTTCTCCACTTCTACCCGTAATTTTAATAACCGTATGGGCAAGGATGCGCGGGTGTATCTCGGTTCTGCGGAGTTAGCTGCCGTCTGTGCTTTATTGGGTAAAATACCCACGCTTGATGAGTATATGGCTATAGTCAAAGAGAAGGTCGATCCTTTCGCCGGTGATTTATATCGCTATCTCAATTTCGATCAGATCGGCGGTTTCGAGGACGAGGGGCGGGTGATTCCTTTGGAAGAGATGCCCCGTATCGAAGATATTCTCGGTATGCCCGTAAAACAGTAAAACCGCCATCAAAGGCGGCTCTAGAGGGAGATCTTAACAGGGAGGATTAATAAATCTTCCCGTGACTCCCGTTGTTATTATTTACAGAAACTCGTTCATCGATCGGTACATAAGCAATATCGTGCAAACCCGTATAAACCTGCGTGGGTCTAAAAATACGATTGGCGGCTAACTGTTCTTTCCAATGGGCTAACCAACCGGCGACGCGGGCGATGGCAAAGATAGGGGTGAATAAATCCGTCGGTATACCCAATTTGCGGTACAACAAACCCGAATAGAAATCTACATTAGCGTAAATACCCTTCGCTCCATATTTTTCTTCCACTATCTTTTCTAATTCTAGAGCGATGTCATAATATTCATCGGAACCCAGTTCATAAAACAAACGCTCGGCCAAGTGTTGTAAGATTGTGGCGCGAGGGTCTTTCACCTTATAAACCCGGTGTCCGAAACCCATAATTTTCTGTTTGTTCTCCACGCACTTCTCTACATAGGCGCGCACGTTAGCGACTGAGCCGATTTCTTCCAGCATCAATAGGACTTCTTCATTAGCCCCGCCGTGTAAAGGCCCGGCTAAAGTACCGACGGCGGAAGCAACCACCGCGTAAGGGTCGGTTAAAGTAGAAGCAGTCACCCTGGCGCTGAAAGTAGAAGCATTCATGGTATGCTCGGCGTGAAGGGTCAGACACACATCGAAAATTTTCGCCGCCAGGGGTTTCGGTTTACGCTCTGTGAGCATATAAAGAAAATTGGTAGCGTAATCTAGATCGTCATTGGGCTGAATCGGATCGTTCCCTTTTCGCATCAATTGAAAAGCGGCCACCAGTGAGGGAGTTTTCGCTAGAAGACGAACCACTGCTTGGCGGATGTAAGCGGGATCGTCGAGGGCGCGACGGGAGTAGAATAGTCCCAAGGCCGCCGCTGACGTTTGCAGTGCGTCCATGGGATGCCCGCTATCGGGAAAACACTTCATCATGTCCCGGATACTGTATTTAATCCGGCGATGATAGCGAATTTCGGTCTCGAATTCTTCCAAATCTTCTTTAGTGGGTAATTCTCCCCAAATTAATAAGTAGGCAGTTTCGAGAAAAGTACATTTCTCCGCTAATTCTTCAATTTTGATTCCGCGATACTCTAGGATTCCTTTTTGCCCATCGACATAGCTGATACTCGATTGAGCTGCGGGAATACCCTCTAAACCTGGCCGATATTCACAAACTGTCATAGTTTTACCTGTAAGGTGGCACTGATAGAGACAAGGTATATTTCTTGATTCTAAGTTTTGCTAACACCGTTGATTTTACTAAAATCTTTCTAGTTCTTCTAGTCTAGATGAACCATTTTGGTGAGATCAATAAAAATAGTTCGGATTGGGCGATGAGGTTTTCTCTACTGGGTAGATTAAGCCCGATTATGCCGGCTTTCTTGAGATTCAATTTTTCTTTTATTTCTCCCCACACCAATAACTCCGCCCACTGGCTCAAGTCCGGTTCGTGACCTACTAAAGCCAGTCTGCTCCTGTCATTATAATCGCTCCAGCACCCTAACCAATTTATCCACTCTTCTATTTCTCCTCCCGGACGCAGGGCAGCCGATTCTTCCACTCTAGGTGTTAATTTCGCTTTTTCTAAAATGGCCGCGGTTTGTTTGGCTCTCATCAAGCCCGATGTAAGAACTAGGTCGAATCTAATCCCTTTGTCTTTTAATTGTCGCGCCACCGCCGCGGTTTTTTTCTCACCTTCGTCCGTTAAGGGGCGCTCGTCGTCGTTTGTATATTGCCCCCTTTCTCCCGCCAATCCGTGTCTGATCAAATA
Source organism: Chlorogloea purpurea SAG 13.99 (assembly GCA_016903695.1). Taxonomy (GTDB): domain Bacteria; phylum Cyanobacteriota; class Cyanobacteriia; order Cyanobacteriales; family Microcystaceae; genus Chroococcopsis; species Chroococcopsis gigantea_A. Next base: position 113,155 of record JADQBB010000007.1, on the reverse strand, counting down.
GAGTTCCATTTATGTATGAATTACCTTATCTTCGGGGTTAATTAACTGACCTAATTTTTGCTTGATCTGATGGTCGAAGGTTTCCCACTTTAATCGGGCATACTCGCTAGTATTATTAAAGCCCCTTAAGAAACCGATCGGTATTTCAAAACCCCCGGCCATATAGCGCCCCCCACCATAATACCTTCCCTGAGTATCTTTTCCGAATGCTTCTTTAATAAATTCATCCGGGTCTAAAGTTAGCTTACTAGTTCTCAAGGAACCTACTATTAATTCCAGATCGTTATGTTCGTCGTGAACTATGCCGTAAACTATCGCCGTATGCACGTTTTCTTCCGTTACTAGAAAGTCAGCCGCTTGCGGAATGGCATCTCGATTTTCATACAGTAAATATCCCACACCGGCAAGAGAAAAGTTATTTTTGATAATTCGATTTTTCAGAGACCTTTCGATCACTTCCATGACCCGCCGGGAACGGGAAGATTGTAAGATAGCGTTTAATAATGCCGCGTCGTAATAGCGACTCAAATACGCTGCCGCCATGTAGTCTGCTTCTTGCGCTTGCATCAAGGCGTTAGTATCGGAGCGCAAGCCGTGCATCAGGGCTGTAGCACATTTAACGTGAAGATTGTTATTATTATTAAATTCTAATAAACCGCCTTGGATGTATTGAGTTAATATGGTGGCTGTGGCTCGGATCTGGGGTCTAATATCGATGAATTCGGCCGCTATTTCTCCCTGCTTACTGTGGTGATCGATGACGACGATAATGGGTATTTGCGCCGATTTGATGAAGGGCATTAATTGTGTGTTCGTACCTTGGCTATCTAACAGAACACAACCTTTATATACAGAAAGATCAGTTTCTCTTAAACTCTGTACGCTCCATTTAACGGCTGGTAATCCCGTTAGTTTTACAAGGGCAATATTTTCTTGATGGGATAAAGTTCCCCCGTAAACTATATCGCAGGAAATATCGTACTGCTCAGCGATTAATTTATAGGACCAAGCGCTAGAGAGAGCATCGGGATCGGGAAAGTCTTGGATGACGATGATCTGACGCTCACCCCGATGATTTTCTAATATTTGTTGCAGTTTTTTGACTAGACCGGAAAGAAAGGAAAAAGGTTCTCTAGACAGGGTCAGGGCAACTCCAGAGGAGTTATTCATAGTTTCTAGATTACCACCAGAATTCAAGGAGGCAATGTCAGCAGTCATTTTATAGTGGTTTGCTTGGATTTAAAAGGTAGCCGCCAAGGGATATAAATGATCAATTGTAGTTGATCGGGCAGACTTGGCAATCGACATTTGGGAATGATTGAGGCGATCGATAAATATAATTCTCTGTATCTTTATGATAACTCAATCCTGGGGAGAATATAGACTACAGACGTAGATAAGCTAGAATGTTAGGGAACTTGGGCCTAAAACGATTTTGGGGAAAAGTCTGTGGATATGGGTACGATCGTCAATAAATTTTCATCTCCCGGTGTTGGCAAGGAATCGAGCCTATCCCCGGCTCCCAGTGACCAACAATTAGAAAATATTAAAACCCATTTAGACCTGATTCTGACAGCCCTGGAGTCGTTGACGAGAATTAGTTCGGAATCCATGTTACAGGCGGCCCAAGAATTAAATTTACAGGATATAGTGAGCGACAGAGTTGGTTTATGGCGATTACGACAGTCCAATCCGGGTAGAAAAAGTTCCGGGGGTAGGAAAAAACTAGACGTAGAGGAAGCGCGCTCACTAGTATTGATTACCTGTCACCTAGCCAAACAACACAGCGAATTAATCCGCCGCGCTGTCATCTTATTAGAACAGGTAACGGCCCAAAATCAAGAACCGCACCGCACCGCTCTTTTAGGAGATTATCTCGATAGTTTCAGTAATACCTATCAAGAGCGAATGGAAGACGGAGAGACAATTTCGTCGCCGAAATTGACACAGTTAGCATTTAAACTGTTAATCGATCTACTCTTTTATAGTAGTCCCCAAGGTCATCGTCGTCTCTGGCTCGCTCTCTTGCAGTCTTAATTCTTCACCATGCCTAACAGTCTCATACGTCGTTATACGCCGCCTACTTGCACCCTGGAAATTTGGGGCAAAGTGTCACCCCTCTCGGTTTGGGCGGGTAAAAACCTACTCGATAACCTGAAGTTCGAGTTACGCCTCGATGACCCCAGAATGTTAGAAAATGACCAGATGGTCATCAAAGGCGATCGAACTGGATTACAATTCCTCTCGGAAGTAGTGGGCAACTACGTTCAGAATCTTTTAAAGACATCCGCCGAAGAATTATCCCTTTCCTTGGCTTTCAATGATTCTTATAGCCTTTCTCACAGTAATAATATTCCCTCTCTCCCTTCCCTACAACCCAAGGGATTAGTAAATCACGAATTATTCTTGGGAGGTTTAACGGGCGATAACGGGCGTAATTCTATCAATTTAACCACCTCCCAACTGTTCGACCTGGCTAACGCCTTAGAAGAATATGAGGCAGAAATAGATGTTATCCCGGAAATCACTAGAAAACAAAGTCGCAAATTGGGTTTAACTTGGACTGGCATCGCCGCCGCTACGGTGGCAACTGTCGCCGCCGGTGCTTGGGGGGTGAAAATGTATCAAGAGAGCAATCGAGAGGTAGCTATCACGCCGCCGCCCGTGGCTCAGAACAAGTCTAAAGATACTCTCCCCTCCGTGCCATTACCCCCTACAGGTGCGCCCGCCCCTTCACCTACCATTCCCACCACCTTAGACCAACAAACACCTTTACCCACGCCAGGAAAAGTGGAAGGGGGTAACGCACCGAGTCGCGTCAACACAGTCCCCCTGGTAGTGCCGCCCCGCCCTAATTTACCACCGCCTCCCTCCCTGGGCAACGTCACGCCCAATAGTACCGCGATCGTCATCACCCCCGACACTTCCTCGAAAACCCCTATAGTAGCCGGGGCGGCCCCTACCAGCCAAAGGCCGGGTGCGGTGGCTACAGTGCCGCCCCAGATCATGAATCCCACGCCCGCCGCCCCGAATTTGCCCGCTTTACCCCCCATAAGCAACCAAGATAAAGCGGATACATCGCTTAACGGGGGCACTAATCAGATGAATCGGGTTAATGCCGCGGCGAAAGCTAACCCCTCGACGAATTTATTAGATACTATCCCTCAAGTGGCCGAGACGAGGGAGTATTTTAAGGCCCGTTGGCAACCCCCCCAAAGTTTGAAACAAACTTTAGAGTACCGTCTGGTTTTGAATCAAGATGGCTCTTTAAAACAAATTATCCCTCTGGGGCAGGCGGCGAGAATATATCTCGATCGTACCAGTATGCCGCTCCTCAATGAGCCTTTCGTTTCCCCCTTGGAAATAGCGGGGAATCCAGAATTACGCCTTGTATTGAGTCCCGATGGCACAGTGAGAACTTTTATGGAGGAAAAGTGAAACCCGAGTAAACCGCCGTTTCGGCGGTTTTTAAGATACCGGACTAAAAAGAATCTAAATCTAAAGCTTTCGAGCCTCCCCGTTGTAACTCGCTCAACACCTTGCCCAATTGTACCCAGATCAATCCGCAGATAAATATGGTCATGGGTAAAGAGACGGCGTAGGCTATCCAATTATTGAGGATGAATATATCTAAGCCGGAAGCAAGAAATACACAAATACCTACACAAACACCGATAAAAGGCAACTGTAAAGCCCCTGATTTTAATAAATCTTCGTCTTTGCGCCTGGGGTTACGATACCAAGTGTTGACGACTTCTTTGAGAGTAGCTTCAAATGCTAAGCCGCAGGTGAGGCCGGTAAATAACCCGACTACTAAAAGCACGTACGAGGGTTGAGGTAAATAGTAATAAGACATAAGGGCGTATTGCATGGAAAGACCATGATTACTTTACCGCATAGCTGTGGCGGTGGGAATGAGCGCGGCTACACCTTGAATAGATAATTCACGAAAGGTATTAACAGCCACGTCAAAGAGACTCTGGGGTTTAATATCACCTTGAATTAAAGTCCAGATACGGCTCACTTCATCGGTGTGTAGTCTATCATCCTCCGTTAACGCCAGTAATAGCTGACGACGCAGATAACTACCCTCGTCTGATATGAGATACCTGAGGCCTAATTGCGCGGTGGGAATGATGTCGAATTCGCCTTCTGTTCGCGCCATCTTGATCATGTTCTCCAAGCGTTGCCATTGGAATTTACCGTCTTTGAAGAGAATGTCGATCAATCTCCGTCTCAGTTGGGGCGATTCTCCCGTGAGTAAACGTTTGGCCACGTAGGGGTAAGCTACTTTGACGATTTGGAAATTACGATCGAGACTCAGTGCCAATCCTTCTTGGGTGATCAATGACCTGATGATGAGGGCGAATTTAGCGGGTATGCGGAAGGGATAATCGTACATCAACTCGGAAAAGTCGTCGGTGATGGTTTTAAAGTTGAAGCTACTGACACTCTGACCTAAAGCGTTGCCTAACACTTTTTCCAGGGCGGGCATGATCGGTTTGATGTCGGTATCCGGGGTTAGAAAACCTAACTTGACGAAATCTAGGGCGAGGGCTTCGTAATCTTTGTTGATCAATTGCACCACGGAACTAGCGATCGTTTCTTTGGTCTCTTCTTCTAACTGATCCATCATCCCAAAGTCTATATAAGCCATTTTCCCGTCGAAGGTGGCGAATAAATTGCCGGGGTGGGGGTCAGCGTGGAAGAAACCATGCTCTAATAATTGTTGTAGCCCGGAAGTCACACCTATTTTAACGATCTCGTTCGGGTCTAATCCCAAGGCTCTAATATTGTCTACATCCGTGAGTTTGTAACCGTTGATCCACTCTAGGGTTAAAACTTTATTTCTAGTGTAGTCCCAATATATACACGGCACTTTTACTTCGGGGTTATCACGAAAGTTATGAGCGAATTTTTCCGCGTTTCTACCTTCGTTTTGATAATCGATCTCTTCAAAAAGTTTCGTGCCGAACTCGTCAACTATGGTGGCTAAATCGTGCCCTAAATTCAGGGGCAGGAAGCGCCCGAAAGTTTTCGCTCCCCAACGCATCAAGTACAAATCTATACTTAACAGCGGGCGAATGTTAGGACGTTGTACCTTGACGGCCACTTCTTCCCCTGTATGCAAAGTGGCTTTATAAACTTGCCCTAAACTAGCCGCGGCTATGGGACTGGGGGAGATGGTTTTATACGCTTCCTCTACCGGCATTTGTAATTCCCGCTCGATGATCTTAAAAGCGGTCACGTCGTCAAAGGGAGGTAGTTGATCCTGTAATTTAATTAATTCATCGAGAAAATCTTTTTTGATTAAGTCCGGTCTGGTGGAGAGAGCTTGACCGACTTTAATGTAAGTGGGCCCTAATCGCGTCAGTATTTCCCGCAACTGATTCGCTCTTCTGGGGCGATTATCTTTCTCCTTATCCGTCCATTTATCGCACTGCAGATTAAAAAGGAATGTCCCCAATGACCAACTCACTACTACAGCCCGCCAGACTAGTGACCAAGGTCTAAATTTATACTGTCTAGCGATCGCCTCGGCACTATAGCGCCTTATCTCTATTTCTTCTTGCTTTTGGTCAATTAAACTATCTTGATTCCGACTCACAAGGTTTTCTCTATTATGCTACTTTCACACTTTACATTTTAATCTAAATTTACAACTCTTATACAAAACTAAATATTCTTTAATCATTCGTTAATGATACATAACAGAACTTAATTCATCGGGCGAGAGGTGCGAATAGATGACTTCCCCGTCTTTAAACCAGATAATGCGCCCTGTGCGGCGGGCCACATCCGGCTCGTGAGTTACCATAACAACGGTGATACCGCCCTCGTTCAATTCCCCGAAGATATTCAGCACTTCCTGAGTAGTTTTAGAATCTAAAGCCCCCGTGGGTTCATCGGCGAGTAATAAAACCGGCTGATTAACTATCGCTCTAGCGATGGCCACCCGTTGTTGTTGACCTCCAGACAGTTGATTCGGCTTGTTATGGAGTCTATTACTCAATCCTACTCTAGTTAAAGCTACGATCGCTCTTTCTTTCCTCTCGTTTGCTGACACACCAGCGTAGATCATCGGCAACATCACATTTTCTAAAGCCGTCATCTGGGGGAGAAGATGAAACTGCTGGAAGACGAAGCCTAATTTCTGATTGCGAATCGAAGCCAGTTGAGAATCGCTCAATTGAGACACATCCTCACTTTCTAAATAATATGCCCCCGAAGTCGGTCGATCTAAACAGCCGATAATATTCATCGCAGTGGATTTTCCAGACCCTGAAGCCCCCATGATCGAGCAGTATTCGCCTTGAGTAATGTTCAAACACACGTTTGATAAAGCTTTGACCTCTGTTTCCCCGCTGCCGTAAGTTTTAGCTACGTTTTCGAGGCGAATAGTTACGGGTTGGTATTGCTCTTTGGTGTCAATTACATTAAGTTCATTTAGGGAAGCGGTATCGAGGGTCATATACAAAAGTACACATAAGCGATTGTTTCTATTGTAGGCCCCAGATTCGCCTAATTGTTGTGATTGGAGTCAACGCCATCTGATGTGGAAAATCTACCCTTGGATAGGATTAATAAGTTTTAGTATAGTCACCGGTCAGGTGTATACAGTGAAAGCCCAGTCGTCTTTAAAGATAGTTTATCCCCCTAACAACCATCAAACGATCGCCGATAGTATTTTCTTGATCGGATCGGCCCATCCCTATCAAGAATTACGGATCAATAATCAACGAGTTAAACTCAGTAAGAAAGGTTATTTCGCCCCCAGTTTACCCCTACAGTTAGGAGATAACCTGTTTACTATCTCCCAAAACGGACAAAAATTAACCCTGAAAATTACCCGCCGCAGTAACACCGTCAATCCTCCTCAATCTTTGGGATTTATAAATAGTAGTTTATCCCCTAATATGGGAATCACGAGACTTAAAGGGGAGCTAGTTTGTTTTAGTGCGATCAGTTTTCCCACTGCCGATGTACGGGTTCAAATTGGCTCTCATACTATGAGCCTACTACCTCAATCTTTCTCCTATCAATTGCCTCCCAATTCAGCAGTTTTAACGGGACAAAATCAAGGTAACATCGATAAAACTACGGGTTTATTCCGGGGGTGTAAACGGTTTCGCACAATCGGTAATCTCGGCACACCAATTTTTACCGCTAGTCTCAACGATCGAACGGTAACACAAAAAACCTCTGGCAGTTTAGAGATTATAGACAGTGATAACTTACCCGTCGTGGAAATCATCGTCGATTCCGGCGTTACCAGAACCGGCCCCGGCGCTGATTACTCCCGCCTAACACCTTTACCGAAAGGCACACGAACAAGAATTACCGGCAGAGAAGGGGAGTGGTTACGCTTAGATTATGGGGCGTGGATTTTAGAGAGAGAAACTCGTTTATTACCGGGTCAAGTTATCGATAAATCTATAGTGAGGGGGATTTCTTCCCGCTCTTTAAAAGACGCTACCGAGATCATATTTCCCCTACAGTATCCCGTCCCCATAGCCGTGAGGCAAGAGGACGATAAATTTATTCTCACCCTTTATAATACGGCAGCTCAAACCGATACTATTGCCCTGGAAGATAATCCTTTAATCAGACGTTTGGACTGGCGGCAAATAGAAGCCGATAAGATAGAGTACACTTTCCATCTCTTTAAAAGTCAACAATGGGGATACGATCTAAAATATCAGGGAGCGAATTTAATTTTAACTCTACGCCATCCTCCCCAAATATCTAACTCGCCCTCCCAACCTTTAAAGGGAATTAAAATACTTTTAGATCCGGGTCATGGAGGCAAAGAATCGGGATCGTTAGGCCCTACAGGCTACCCGGAAAAATCCGTTAATCTTCTGGTTTCTCAACTGCTGAAAAAGGAATTAACCAAACGGGGGGCGGAAGTTTATCTGACTCGAAATACGGATACGGATTTATCTCTCCAGGCGCGGGTGGAAAAAATCAACCAGTTCAAACCAAACTTATCTCTTTCGGTTCACTATAACGCCTTACCCGATGGAGGCGACGCGATGAATACCAAAGGTATCGGCACTTTTTGGTATCATCCCCAAGCCCACGACTTAGCTTTATTTTTACACGATTATCTGGTGAAAAAGCTCGATCGGCCTTCTTACGGGGTATTCTGGAATAATCTGGCCCTCACTCGCCCCCAAATCGCCCCCTCGGTGTTATTGGAATTAGGATTTATGATCAATCCCGATGAATTCGAGTGGATTACCAACGGTGGGGCGCAGAAGAAGTTAGCAGAGGCGATCGCTGATGGGGTGGTAGCCTGGATACTAAGACAATAGGACTATTTTAGAACCTTGACCCGTTTTTCGTACTTCTATACGATTCTGAAACGCTTCTTTGAATTGGGGCATATGGGTTACAGTAAGTATACAGGAAAAGTCATCAGCGATCGCATTAATAGCACCGATCAATCGATCGCACCCTTCCGCGTCCTGAGTGCCGAACCCTTCATCGACGATTAACATCTGTAGGGCTATACCCGCCCGATGGGCTAAAAGTTTAGCGAGGGCTAGACGAATAGAGAAGTTAATCCGAAAAGCTTCCCCGCCGGAATAGGTTTCGTAAGCCCTAGTGCCGTTAGCGTCGTTAATATTAATCTCTAGGGTGTCGAGCAATTTGGCTTCTCTTTTTTTCGCACTGCCACTTTTCCCCGCTTTTTGGGTGACGAATTGAACGTGAAGCTGGTTACTGGATAATTTGCCGAGAATTAGATTGGTTTGGGCTTCCAATTGCGGTAAAACATTTTCGATCATGTGTAATTGAATCCCGTTTTTCCCGAAAGCTAGGGACAGTTCGTTATAAACTCGATATTTTTTACCACTTTCTTTAATTTTCTTCTCCGTTTCTTCATAGGCTTTTTCTAAATTATTAATCTGGTTCAGTTTTTCCTCGAGCTGACCTTTTTGACCTAATATGTGATCCAACTCCAGTCGTTTAGTTTTAATACTGGTTTCTTTCTGTTTTATATCTTCGCTGTAATCTGTAAGATTATTAATTTGCTGGGTTATCTGCCGAATATTTTCCTGAATTTGCCGTTGATTATCGATATTCTCCCCCATTCTCCCCTGCAATTGCTCCCGTTTCACTGCTTCTTCAGGATATTTTTCTTGAGCTTGTTTTAACTTCTCGTGAACCAATAGTGCGGACTGGGCCTCTTTGAGAGATACTTTAACTCTTTGATGTTGTGAGCGATCGTATCCTATTTCTTTAATTTTCTCTTCTAATCTGTCTATTTCCTGTTTGATAATGGAGTTGGTGTTTAAATTTTTAATCCTCTTTTCTAGCTCCTCGATCTTCTCTAATATTTTCGGTTTCTCGGCTTGTAAACTTTGCAGTTTTTTATGGGCTTCGTTAATCCTGTCCTGTTTTATCTCCGCCGCCCTGAATGTATTCTCCTCGCTTCTTACTAGGGCGTGGGTTTGTTGATCGTAATTCAGCTCGGTTAATTTTTGATTAATAGATTCTAATTCTTGCTGTAGCTCTTCTGAATAATGGCCATTAGCTAACAGGTTTTTATTTTTCTTGATAGCTACTTCCAAAGAATCCAACTCTATTTCTAAATCTTCACAATTTTCTAATTGAGCTTCGTAGTGATTATACTGTCTCTTTAAATTTTCATATTCTTTCAACTCATTTTTTATCTCCACGTACTGATCGCGGATTTTCTGTAATTGGGTTTCGCCCAGATTTATTTTTGTTTCCAAATCCCAAATTTTGTTGCTTATTTCTTCCTGTTGCTGTTCATTAGTGCTAATAACATGATGGCGGTGATTCGCATCTAAATTTTGCTGGCACACGGGACATATGGACTCGGTGAGATTAAAAGTTTCTAACTTTTTAACTAACTCTTCCAGTTGGGTTTCGTAGTTTTTCTTCTCGTAGTGCAAAAATTCTTGACTTCGTTTCTTTTCTTGACCCTTTTCTTCTATATGTTTCTGATAAACCTGTTTTTTTTCTAACTCTTGAATTCTTTTGCCTATACTTAAAGCCGATTCCCGCAATCCTGGAATTTTAGCGATTTTAGCGTCAAGTTTAATTTTTTGCTCTTCTTGCTGCTGTAGATTAGCCCTTAAGGTGGCTAGAGAATTATTAATTCCCTGTTCTACCCTCGTACGTCGAGCTATGAGAGGCTCTACCTGTTCCTGTAATTTATCTAACTCTTCCCGCCGCCGACGGGCTGTAAGTAATTTCTCTAAATCTTGTCTAACTTTTTCTGCTTGGCTCAAAGTTTGTTGGGCTTGCGCTTCTTGCTGTTGTAAGTTCTCTAACTTATTTTTCTGATCCCGCAACTGTAAAGCATATTCAGTAGCTTGCTGATTTAATTGATTTTCTAATTTTTGTTTTTGCTCTTGGGCTTCTCCATTGAGCTGTAATTTTTGACTGAAGATTTCTTCCTGTTCTTGGAGGCTTAAATAGTTTTGATAATCCCCGACGATAGTATCTTGACGATCGATCAGGGCTTGTAGTTGCGCCAAGTTATCCATCAACTGGGTTTCTTCCCGCCGTAAACGATCGTACTCCTTGAGAGTTTGCGTATAATTATCTTGTTGCCAGCTCAATTGTTCTTCCGATGTTTTCCGGTTACTCTGTTTAGCCGTCAGCTCTTGTAATTGTTGAATATCCTCGTCTAAAATTGCTTGTAGCGCCTCGATCTCTCTAGCTTTAAATTTCAACTCCTCTCTTAAAGAAGTTTTCTCGCTCACTCTCTGTCTGATCGGTTCTAAACTATCTTCTAATTGTTGCACTTGGGCTTTAAATTCCTTCGCTCGATCTTTAGCCTTTTCCGCGAGGGCTTCATATTGATTTAGTTTTAAAAGTTCTGCTAGGATTTTTTTCCGCTCACCTGGCGAGCGTTTCATGAACTCATCGGCCTGACCTTGACGTAAATAAGCGGAATTGATAAAAGTATCGTAGTCTAATTTTAAAGAACCCACAATCTGCGCCTGAGTATCCCTCACTTTTCTGCCAGAGAGAGTTCTAAAATCGTTACCTGCCTTGATTTGGAAATCTAAAGAACTACTTTTCCCCCTCGTGCGAGAGCGAATAATTTTATATACTTGCTCGTTGAGGGAAAACTCATAATCAACCCGCACCGAATCGGCCCCGCTATGAATCACCTCGTCTTCGGTTTGCGCGCGACTGTAGCCCCAAATCGCCCAGGTAATCGCTTCTAATAAAGATGACTTTCCAGCACCGTTAGCACCGCAGATACAAGCCGTATGGATACCGCGGAAATCGATTGTTGCTTCTTTATAGCTGAGAAAATTAATAAGACGCAGTTGGAGAGGGATCATAGTGATAGTTATGTAATCTATCTATCATAGTACATAATTATCAGCTAAAAAAGGGGTAAATTACTTCGATAGGGGCGGGAATCATTTCGCCGCGAAAGTCGAGGAATTGTACTAGAACTAAATAAGCGAGGGCGATGATGATAGAAATCGCACCGGTAATGATAGCGACGAGCTTGCCTTGATTCATGAGATTATTTGGTGAGTATTTCCGCTGCCGATAAAGGGGTGTTGGGAGTGAAGAAGGTATCTATATTTAATTGTTCGGGATAGGTGGAAAATTGAGGGAGAATTTCATGGGTGAAAGCTTCCGCCGCTTTGGAACGATAGCGGTTAGGATTGATGATCACGCTGAGAGTGCGACGGATTTCCACTTCCCTGATGTGGGTGGCGTGTAAAACTCCCATCTGTAACTCTTTCTCGATGGCCGTGATCGAGACGAAAGCCGCTCCCAATCCCGACTGGACAGCATTTTTAATCGCTTCGATCGAGTTCAATTCCATCTCTACCTTCAGGCGTTTGCTATCTATATCGTACTTGGAGAGAACTTTATCGATGACTTTCCTAATTGTCGATTGAGAGTCGAGGGTGATGAACTTGAGGCGATAAAGATCTTCCTTCTGGATCATTTCCACTTTCGCTAAAGGGTGAAATACGGGTAAGATCAGGGCTAACTCGTCATCGGCGTAGGGTATGATCTTCAGCATCTCCTGTAATTCCGCCGGGACTTCGCCGCCGATAATCGCTAAATCCACCTGTCCGTTAGCAACGCCCCAAGAAGTGCGACGGGTGGAATGTACCTGTAACTGTACGGAAACTTCCGGGTATTTCTGACGGAATAAACCGATCATCCTCGGTAGTAAATAAGTACCGGTAGTTTGGGAGGCGCCGACGATCAAAGTGCCCCCCTGTAAGTTCTGTAAGTCTTCGATCGCACGGCAGGTTTCTTGACAGAGAGTGATGATTTTCTCGCCGTAGCTTAGCAGGAGATGCCCCGCCTCCGTTAATTGTGCTTTCCTCCCGCCTCGATCGAACAGCGGTACATTTAACTGCTTCTCTAAATTCTGTACTTGTAAACTAACGGCGGGTTGAGAGACGTAAAGAGTATCAGCAGCCCGTTTAAAACTCCCTTCTGCTGCGATGGCTTTAAGAATTCTCAGTTGATCTAAGGTGAAAGGAATATCTGTCATAGGGTTTAGCTAGTTAAAAACAGAGCGAGGAGAGGGTTTCGTAAACATTGGTACGGAGACGACATCATCAAGCTTACCCGGCGCGTTTACTGATACTGACATTGACAGTATCACAACACGGGGATCATTGATTCATTCTGGCTACTTTTTAGACGGCATGAGGGAAGAGAAAATGGGCAATGGCGGTAGGATGTTATATGGCGTGAATTTAAGAAATATTGCTGTAGATCATGGATAGTCATTGGATCATGTTGGGGATGTTATTCGGGTTTGCGATCGCTCATAGCGGCGGGGCTGCTTTACGTCCTTGGGGAGAAAGTAAAATCGGTGCTAGGCTTTACCGGGTTGGTTTCGCTTTAGTGAGTTTACCCCTGGCAGTAATCCTAGTAGTCTATTTCTTCAATCATCGTTATGACGGTCTGCGCTTGTGGAATTTACAAGGAGTGGGGGGAATGAAAGAAACTGTATGGATTCTCTCCGCCTTATCTTTCTTTTTACTTTATCCGGCTACTTTTAACTTATTGGAAATCGCCGCGATCGAAAAACCTCAAGTCCATCTTTACGAGACCGGCATAATTCGGGTTTGTCGTCATCCCCAAATGGTAGGACAAGTTATCTGGTGCATCGCCCATACATTATGGTTGGGTACGAGTTTTACTTTACTCACATCACTGGGTTTGATCGCCCATCATCTCTTCGCTGTCTGGCATGGAGATAGAAGACTGACTAAACGCTACGGCGATGCTTTCTTGAAAGTAAAAGAAAGAACCTCTGTCATACCTTTTTTAGCTATTATAGACGGTCGTCAATCGTTTCAATGGAGAGAATTTATCAAACCCGCCTACGTGGGTGTCAGCGGATTTATCGCCCTGCTTTGGTGGGCCCATCCCTGGCTCATGCAGGTTACGAATAAAATTTATTGGTAAAGGGAAAAATACCCATGGTCACTTGATCCCAATTAAGTTAACATTAGTTTCAAGCCATAAAAAATCTTCTTAAACAACTACCTAATCCGGTAATGATGCTATCTGTCAGCGAAAAAAACTTTTCTAAAACAGTTTTAGAATCCCCTAACCCTGTTCTCGTTCACTTTTGGGCCCCCTGGTGCGGTCTCTGTCGTTTAATTCTTCCTACTTTAGCTAAATTCCAGTCAGAATCGTGTCTGAATTTAGAAATAGTGGGGATCAACGCGGACGACAATTTCCGCCTCGCCAATCGCTACCGTCTTCGCAATCTCCCGACAATAATTTTATTTCACGGGGGAGAACCGATCGCCCGTTTAGAAGATTTCCAGAGTCGAGATGATTTATATCGAAGCCTCAAGGGAGTGACCATCCCCAATCTGGTCGCATCCAATGGGTTAACCGCTTGATCGACCCTATCTAACGCCCCAACCCGTGTAACTCGTTGATAACCTCAGCACATCGGTTTGTCACCTCTTGTAAGGGTTCTCTTTTTGCGGATTCAGGGGGGGGGATTAACTCGCCGATGCGGATAGTAATGGGAGTGGCAACAGGTAATTTGCCGGTTTTCCCGACCCTTAAAATTTTTTCTGTGCCCCACAAACTCACGGGTAATAAAGGAACATCGCCTTTAGCAGCGATCATCGCCGCCCCCGGTTTGGGGTCATTAATACTGCCGTCGGCGGTGCGAGTGCCTTCTAAGAATATCCCCACGGCCCAACCGTTTTCCAGGGCGGCTAAAGCGGCACGAATGGCCCCCCTGTCTCCCGCACCCCTTTTCACCGGATAAGCCCCGTAAAGGGAGATAGCCCCTTTTAAAACCGGTACTTGAAATAATTCTTCTTTAGCCATATAGGCCACGGGACGACATACCGCGGTAGATAGTAGGGGCGGGTCGAAATAACTGGCGTGATTACTGACGATGATCACAGGCCCCGTCCGCGGCACATTGTCGGCCCCGTGAATCTGCCCCCGGAAATAAGTTTTAAAAAGGGGGTGGACTACAGACCATTTCAACAATCTATAGGATATTAAGCTACTTAAAGGCTCTCTCTGTCTCATTTATCTAAAAAATGGAAAAGCCCTTGAGAGTCTTTCCGTGTTTCGACCTCAGGGGCTTTGCTTTCTTCTCACTCCTCACACTACTCAAGAATACTGTAATTATCCTGGGAGGGGAATAGGTATAGTGACGGTTTTCCAAGTGGCATAATATTTAGGCCGCTTGGGGTTGAGGTTGAGGTTGGAATTGGAACAGGGAGTAGACCACGTTACGGCGAATATCGATCATCATTTCCAAGAACATCTCGTAACCTTCCTGTTTGTACTCGATCAGAGGGTCTTTCTGTCCGTACCCCCGCAGTCCGATCGATTCCCGTAGAGATTCCATCGCCTGTAAGTGTTCCCGCCAGAGAGTATCTATCTGTTGCAGGATGAAATATCTCTCGGCATCCCGCATCAAACCAGGACGGATCTTATCCACGCCATCCTCTTTGATCTCGTAAGCTTTTCTTACTTCCTCGTGCAAGAACTGTTTGATCTCGCTGACGCTCATATCTTCCATATCTTTATCAGAAATGTCATTGAGCAGGTAAACGAACTCTTGCGCCTTACTGACGAGATTATCTAACTGCCATTCTTCGGGTGGCAATTCGGGATTGATGTAAGCATCGACGATTTCATCCATCGTTTTCTCGGCGTATTGTAGAACCTGCTCTTTAAGATCCAATCCTTCTAACACCCGACGACGTTCGGCGTAGATGGCACGTCGTTGATTGTTCATCACTTCATCGTACTCGAATACCTGTTTACGGGCATCGTAATAAAAAGTCTCTACCTTCTTCTGGGCCCCTTCTAGAGAGCGCGTTAGCATACCCGATTCGATCGGCATATCGTCTTCTACTTTGAAGGCCGACATCAAACCAGCCACTCGATCGCCCCCGAAAATACGCAATAAATTATCTTCTAAGCTTAAAAAGAAGCGTGTGGAACCGGGGTCGCCCTGTCTTCCCGCCCTGCCTCGTAATTGGTTATCAATCCTGCGGGATTCGTGTCTTTCCGTCCCGATAACGTGTAAACCGCCCAAACTGACTACATCATCATGCTCTTTACCTGTATAGGCTTCGTAAGAGTTACGGATAGACTTGTAAACGGCTCTTAATTTTTGAATCACCGGGTCTTTAGTAGGGGCTTTTTCGGCGGCTACGGCGATTTTCTCCTCGACTTCCAACTCCGGTAAGCTTTGAGTACCGTATTGGTCGATGGCGAATTTAACCGCGTCTTTTAACTCTTGTTCCACTTCTTTCGATAAGGTGGTGGGGAATATATCCCCGGAAGCGCGCCAGGTTTTTTGTTTCTTGCCCTGTCCGAAACCCTGCGGGCGATTGCGCCCGCCGCTTAAAGCGGGTACATTAAAAGCGAAGTTGTCGTCATCTTCGGGGCGCACTAATTTAGGCATTAAATACTCGCGAATTTTCAAGCGAGCCATATAGTCGGAGTTACCGCCGAGGATAATGTCCGTACCTCTTCCCGCCATGTTCGTCGCTATAGTTAGCGCCCCTTTACGCCCCGCTTGAGCCACGATTTCTGATTCTCTTTCCACGTTTTCGGGACGGGCGTTGAGAATATTGTGGGGGATTTTCTTCTGTTGCAGTAATGCGGCGATGATTTCCGATTTTTCGACGCTGGTTGTACCGACTAATACCGGACGACCCATCTTGTGCATTTCTTCGCATTCTTCGGCCACGGCAATCCATTTAGCTTGTTCGTTTTTATAAACCACATCAGCTAGGTCTTGACGTTTGGAGATACGGTTAGTGG
Source organism: Chlorogloea purpurea SAG 13.99 (assembly GCA_016903695.1). Classification (GTDB taxonomy): domain Bacteria; phylum Cyanobacteriota; class Cyanobacteriia; order Cyanobacteriales; family Microcystaceae; genus Chroococcopsis; species Chroococcopsis gigantea_A. Next base: position 96,856 of record JADQBB010000007.1, on the reverse strand, counting down.
GGATGATCGTGACTTGCAGGTTATAAACTTTCTCTAATTCGGTTTCTTCGGTTTTCGCTGTACCCGTCATCCCGGAGAGTTTGGGATAGAGGAGGAAGAAATTTTGATAGGTGATGGTGGCGAGAGTTTGGCTTTCTTGTTGGATGTCCACCCCTTCTTTCGCTTCTATAGCTTGGTGTAATCCATCCCCCCAGCGTCTACCAGGTAATACCCGCCCGGTGAATTCATCGACGATGACCACTTCGTTATTCCGCACGATATAGTTAACGTCTTTGGTGAATAATTCTTTGGCTTTGATGGCGTTGAACACGTAGTGGGCCCAAGGATTATCTTGATCGTACAGGTCGGCCACGCCTAGCAATTCTTCGGCTTTTTTGAAACCGTCGTCGGTTAGAAGTATATTGCGGTCTTTCTCGTTGACTTCGTAGTCACCGGGGCCGTCTTCTACTTGTTGTCTGACCATCTGGCGGGCCATTTGCGCCGCTTCCACGTATTTTTCCGTGGGTTGATCGATCGCACCGGATATGATCAAAGGTGTTCTCGCTTCGTCGATTAAAATCGAGTCCACTTCGTCGATGATGCAATAGTTAAATGGTCTCTGTACCACTTCCCCCATCGTCGTCGCCATATTATCCCGCAGATAATCGAAACCCAATTCGCTATTAGTCGTATAGGTAATATCACAGGCGTAGTTTTTCTTTCTCTCATCCGGTGTCATCCCCGCTTGAATTAAGCCCACACTCAAGCCGAGGAAGCGATGTACTTGCCCCATCCATTCCGCGTCCCTACGGGCGAGGTAATCGTTAACGGTGACTACGTGAACACCTTTCCCTGTTAAGCCGTTAAGATAGGCGGGTAAAGTAGCCACCAGGGTTTTACCTTCCCCGGTTTTCATCTCGGCTATCTGACCCTTGTGAAGTACCATGCCCCCCAGTAGTTGTACGTCAAAGTGTCGCATTCCTAGGACTCTCTGCCCGGCTTCTCTGACGATGGCGAAAGCTTCGGGGAGAATTTCATCGAGGATTTCTTCTCTTTCCTCATAACTGCGGGCTTTTTCTAGCCTGAGTTTATATTCGGCGGTTTTGCCTCTTAATTCGTCGTCCGAGAGTTTTTTAACTTCTTCTTCTAATAAATTTGTTTCTGTAACGAGGGGTTGAAATTTTTTAACTTTCCGCGCGTTAGGGTCTCCGAGTAAAGCTTTTAACATAATTGGTTATAACTTAAGGCTTATTTGTTATATCTTAACCTAGGGGAAGTCCCTAGACGTTGACGATCAAAGCCATCGGCAACAAATATCTTGCCTACCGGGTGCTTTGTTCATTAGACTAGATAGGTTGAATGTTTATCGGAGATTTGTCTATGTCTCGTCGTTGTGAGATTACTGGTAAGAAGGCTAATAACGCTTATGCGGTTTCCCACTCCCATCGCCGCACGAAAAAGTTACAAGAAGTGAATTTACAGTGGAAACGTTTCTGGTGGGAAGAAGGTAAGCGCTGGGTTAGGTTACGTTTATCTACTAAGGCTATTAAAACTATTGAAAAGCGCGGTTTGAACACCGTCGCCAAAGAAATCGGTTTGAATCTTAGTCGTCGCTAGATCATATCCGGGCTTGGTTGACAAGCCCCTGTAAACTGGCTTCCATCACATCGATCGTTTGTCCCGATACCGCGTACAATAATGCTTCTCGATACACTCTCTGGGCAGGGTGATCGAGGTAATTTCCCCCTCCTCCCGAAACGATCACCGCCGCTTGACTACAAGCGAAAGCTAAGTTAATGGCTTCCGCCCTCAATCGCAATCTATAAGGAAACTCGGATTTTTCTCCCGATAGCATTTTTTGATAGCAATCATCCCATCGAGCCTGCAATGTTTTTCGGGCTTGCTGTATGGAATCCAAGAGAGTTTTATCATATGCGGCCCCTAATATATCCAATCCGGCTCTAGCGCAACCGAGAGCATTATAACCGTGAAAGAGAACATTTTCTCGATCGTTTTCCCCCATCGATCTTACGGGCTTGATTTTGATCACTTCTCTTTCGGAAATAATCCATTTATCCAGAGTAACTTTCACAGTTCGTGTCACACCCATAACCGCTAATTCCATGACTTCACCGATGATTATTTTTCCTCCTGTTTCCTGTCGGCTTTCCCCGAAAGGTATGAAGGAATATAAAGATCTGCCATCGGGTAAAGTGGCCCCGATAATAAAGCTTTCAAAAAATCCTAAACCTGTCACCCAAGGCACTTCTCCCGTCAACCGGTATTGATTATTTTCTAAAGGAATGGCTCTAACTAGTGGTTTACCCTCCCGTCGCAAGTGAGAGACACCGATCCCGATTAAAGTTTCACCTCTAGCCATTGGGGGCAAATAATTCGTTTTCATGTCTTCGTTATCACCGGAAAATATTTGATTTGCCGCGCTTTGGTGTTGAGTTTGGAGAAAAGCTAAAGCCCCGGAATATCGGGCGATGAGAACTTGGAATTGTCGATAGGTTAATTGGTCTATGCCGCCGCCGCCCCATTGTTGGGGAATTCTTAAGCTTAACAGGGATCTTTCTCCCATACTTTGCAAAGCTTTTTTCAAGGCTAGAGGGTCTCGATCGATCAGTTGGGCTTGGGGTGCGATCTCGTTAATTAAAAAATCTTCGATCGTATCTATGAGATTTACTATTGCTACTACCATGATTATTGCTTTTAGCCGTTATTGTTTTCTGTCCAGAGTAGATAGATTTTTTCCTCGAATGCACCCCTTTCTCGACGGCGTTTTTCTTGTGCCGCTTTGATTTGTTGGGCGGATAGATTATATTTTTCAATTAAAGTGTCGATCACTTCGTATAAATCCGCTAATTCTGTCACCAACTCATCAGGGTCAGCTTGCCGTACTTCTTGGGCTTCCTCTACCAGTTTATCTTTTAAGGCTCGGAGAAATTCCGATTCATCTAAATCGATCACCTCGTATGTATTGCCAGAGTCTGCGATGATTTGGGGGATTCTATCCCGGACTAGTTTGTTGTGGTATTGACGGGAATGCTTATGGGGGCGATCGATCATCAATATACTGAATCCTTCTTGCAAAAACCTGTTAATAAAATACCATCTTATTAATAGGTTTGTGGTGTTAGTCTTCTCCAAAATGAAGCGGTGATATGGTGTGTGAAAAGTTAGAATAAAGTAGGAGAAGTTACCTAGAGACCGAAGCAAATGGCCGCAAATCTAAATAAACCAGTTTTATTATCAGGATTGGGAATTACAGCAATACTCGCCCTCTGGCATGGGATGGATACGGAATTACTCAGGGTGGGGGAATGGGGTTTATTAGGAGCGATCGCTCTAGGTAGCGTTTTCAGCTTATTACGCCCCCGTAAAGCTAAGATAGACTTTCATCGTCCCATTACTCTGACGCGAGCGGAAGTAGATAAAACGATCGCCCAAACCAGAAAAATCCTCGCAGAAATTGCCACGGAAGTATCCGCGCAACAAATTCTATCTTTAGAAGCTCAACTACAAGAACTACCGGGGATACTGACTCGTACTACTATAGATGTGGCTATCACCGGCATCAGAAAGACGGGTAAAACCGTCCTGAAAGAGTCGTTACAAACTCAGTACCCGCAAATTAACTTTATCGAAACCCTGCCCCTTTTAACCACAGTCGAAGAAACCGAAGCAGCGGCTATCACCAGCGCTTTAAAAGCCGACGCGGTGATATATATTATCGATGGAGATTTAACCCAGTCACAGTGGACGATCATCCGTCAACTAACCAAGAATCATCAAAGACTGGTATTGGCTTTAGGTAAAGCCGATATATATCCCGCCGATGAAAGGGAACAAATATTACAGAATATAGTCGCCGGGGTTAAACCCATAATAGCTCAGCAAGATGTGATAGCGATCGCTCCCGCCCCCAATCCCATCAAAGTACGCCAACATCAAGAAAATGGAGAAGTTAAAGAATGGATGGAAGCCCAAACCCCCGCCCTTAACGGGCTGCCCCATTTAGTCACCGCCCTTGTAGAAACCGAGAAACCGCAATTACTTCTGGCATCTCAGTGGCGCGCCGCCCTGAACATCAAACGGGAAGGCAAAACCTTATTAAACGAGGTGCGTAGACAGAAAGCGATGCCAATTATCGAACAGTATCAATGGATAGCGGGCGCAGCCGCCTTCGCTAACCCGGTAGCCGCTTTAGATCTAGTGGCTACCGCCGCGGTTAACGGACAGATGATTCTCGATACTGGGGCTATCTACGGACAAAAATTAACCCTTTCCCAAGCCCAAACCATCGGCGCGATTTTAGGAAAGTTGATGGTACAGTTGGGGTTAGTGGAATTATCCAGTCAGGCTATCGGCGCGGTTTTAAAAAGTCACGCGGTTACTTATGCGGCCGGGGGCGCGATTCAAGGTATTAGCGCCGCCTATCTGACTCGTTTAGCAGGTTTAAGCTTGATCGAATACTGGCAGGATTTAGAAGTGACTGTTACCCCCTCGGCTTTCTCATTAGAAAGCTTGGGGGCGAAAATGAAAAACGTATTTGAACAAAATCAACGGGTAGCTTTTTTAGGGGAGTTTGTTAAACAGGCAACGGTGCATTTAAACCGCGATAAGGTGACTGTTTAGTTAGCCAATCTAGAATCAACTCGTTGACAATTCGCGGGTTTTCATCGTGAGGACAATGGCCCGCCCCGGCGATGGGGTGAAATTGGGTACTGCTATCGGATTTCACCCTTTCTTTGTATATATCCGCGCCGGTGATGGGAGTCCAGGGGTCTTTTTCACCCCACAGTATTAGTAGGGGTTGGGAGATACGGGGTAATAATTGACCCGGTATGGGCCCCGGTGGTGCGGTTAGAACAGAAGCGAAGACGGCGGGGGCGTTAGGGTGGCAGGAAGGGTTATAGAGGATGTCTACTAATTCATCGGTGATGGCTGTACGATCGCAATATACTTGAGTTAGAGTTTTTTTGATGCGATGTTTCTGGCGAATCTGGTTAAAGATGAATTTACCGGTGATGGGTGAACTGACCAGGTTGGTAAATGCTCCCATGACCAATCGCAGGGGAAAGTTCAATTCATCGGGGCGGTGATTCAATCCCCCGGCGCAGTTGATCAATACCCCACCGGCGCACACTTCGGGATACTCTGCCATTACCATCATAGTTAATAAGCCACCGATCGAGTTTCCCACCAACACCGTCGGCCGTCCTATATGCTGGGAACAAAAATCTTTGATTTGTTCCAGCCACAGTTCCACTGTGTAATTTAAAGTAGGTTTATCCGCGTCACCGAATCCCAAGAGGTCCAGGGCGTACACTTGATAACCTTTCTCGGATAGCACCGGGATGTTTTTGCGCCAGTGGCCTATGGAAGCACCGAACCCGTGAATCAGTAATAACGGCTCACCTTCGCCCATGACTGTATAGGGAATCGAATAGCCGCGCCACTCCCAAGAATATTTTTTTAATACTTCCGGCTGCATTAAATCTTGTGCTGTCATCTGTTATTAACTTATGTAAAGACCTATAAGTTAATCATACAGTTCTAAATCCTCCGGTCGATCGATGTCCCGCAACTGGGGCAGATAAGCCACCTCCGGGTACAGGATAGCGGCTAAATAAGATTAATCGATCAAGAGCCACTAACTAAGTCAAAAGAATTGAAAAACGAGTTGGTCTGGCGGGGTAGGGGATTACTTTTGCTATCTCTAACACCTAAAACGTATGCCCTGCTGTTAATTAAAAAAGCCCGGATGGTTATTATCTCCGTCTCGCTTTCTAAAACGAACTCCCTACCAGGGGAATTTTGAAATTTTATCTCTTTGTCCCCAGTTACTTTAAATTCCGGTGCTGGAGCTACTCGACTTTTAATAGCGTCTAAAATGGCTTTCGGTTGTTTTAATTGAGCGGGGGTTAATTGGCCGCCGTAAGCTAGTATGTATAAACGTTCTGGCGAATCGGAACTGATGGTATAAAAGTTCATCGGGCCAGCGATCGTATTTAAATTAACGTTATCTTGGGCGATCGTACCTGGGGGCATCCACACCAAAGCGTTACCCTGTTTGAGAACCATCAACCGCCACGACTCCGACGGCACGAATGGTATATTATCGTCTTTCGGTCTTTGTTGAGTTAAAGTTAACTGCTGTGATCTCACTCTACCGGTGGTAAAAAAATAATTAAAATCACTACTATTAGGAGTCTGTGCCGGGGTGATAACGGGAAGTAACACCAATTGAGCTAATAGGGAAGACACAAGGTATAGATAAGATATTCGCATCACTATCGTTAGATCACTACGACTTTCTGTTTCATCATCTCACTATATATCCCTTTTTAGCTCGATCGTTATTTTAGATCGTTTGTACTTGTTTATACATTTCTTGGGTGTTCTTGCCCGTGAAATCTGTTGATTTTATTTGATATTTGACTAATTTGGCCAGATCCTCCAGTTGACTGATGGCTTCTGCCCCTTCTAGTTTCATCAATTCTCGATCGTCTCTCATCTCCGTCCAGGTAATGCCATAGTCGGACACTAAAAACCTGATCAAATGGTTTTCGCCCAAACTCACCATGAACGAAGCGCTATTCATTTGACCGCCGCAAGTGTAACAAGAAGCCAGATAGCCGCGGTTTTCCAGGGCTATGGCCAAGGCCTGTAAGTTCATTACCAGGTCTTTCACTAATTGGCGGTGCTGTTCTGCTAATCGAGTAAACACGTTATTCCTCCGTACAACACTCCTCAATTATAAAATCTTAATAGTTTTTTAAGATCTTTTCCGTTGAAATTGAGTTATTTATATTAGATGTTTTGATGGATGAGTTTATAAAACTCAACTATTGCCTAGGCTAACTCCATTTTCAAGAAATGCCCAGTATCAACAGCTACATATACTATTGCTTGTCACAAGCTCATAACGGGAGTCGGCAGTGGGGAATACTAAAGGAGTATTCGTAAACCGCACCCTCTCCATATCATAATGCGCCACGAGGAGATATTACTGCTCCCGTGCCATCAAAGTTTAACCCAACCGCGTGTGTTTTGCCACTCCAGAAAGAAATTAAACATCCGACTCAAGATTCCACTCAGTAGATGACTCTGCTACTTTAGGTAGTGGCAGGGGTTTGTTTTTACCCGCAGAATAACTAGTTATAGTATCCAATTGTTGATGATTCTGTTGCTCTTGATAAGATGTGCGATTGGCCTCTCCTCTTCTGCGTTGAGAGGTTTTTTCTTCGCCGGTATCTTCGGCTATGACCTCGTACAGGATAGCTAGTTTATTCCCCTCGTTACCTTTGCGCAAAACCCGCCCCAGTCTTTGGATATATTCTCGCTCCGAACCCGTCCCCGATAGAATAATTGCTATTTTGGCCGCTGGCACATCTACCCCCTCGTTAAGCACATGAGAGGTAACGATCGCTTTATACTCCCCGGTGCGGAACTTACTCAAGATCTCGTGACGCTCTTTCACCGGCGTTTGGTGGGTGAGGGCGGGTATCAAAAACTCTTGCGAGATGCGATAGACCGTATCATTATCACCGGTAAAAATCAAGGTTAATTCCGGGTAATGTTCAGAGATTAATCGTGTCAATTCCCTTAACTTCCCTCCCGTCCCCGATGATATTTCCTTGGCTTCCCGGTGAGCTAACATGGCCCGTCTACCTTCATTAGTGCGGGAACTAACCATGACGAAATTTTGCCAACCACTGAGACCACCTATATTAATATTATTGGCTTTTAAAAATTGATTACGGGTTTGTATAGCTTGATTATATCTATCCCTTTCTTCTTGGGATAATTTAACCTTTATCTGTACCACTTTATGCTGAGCCAAAGCACTACCGTTAAGTTCTTCAGGGGTTCGGCGAAAAACTATCTTGCCGATCAGAGCGTCTAAATCTTGATGACTACCATCGGAGCGATCGGGAGTTGCCGTTAAGCCCAGTCGATAAGGTGAGATAGAATCTTCAGCGATTTTCCGAAAGAAATCAGAAGGAAGGTGATGACATTCATCAAAGATTAATAACCCGTAACGATTACCTAAAGCTTCTGAATGAATAGCGGCGCTGTGATAGGTAGAAATAAGAATTGCACTTTTATCTTTAGAACCGCCGCCCAGTAATCCTATGTCTGAATCGGGGAAAGCGGCTAACATCCCCGCGTACCATTGATGTAATAAATCCAGCGTGGGTACTAGAATTAAAGTGCTGCGGGGGGTACACTCGATCGCCAATTGGGCGAGATAAGTTTTACCACTAGCGGTGGGCAAAACTACCACGCCCCTCCTCCCCGCCCGTTTCCAAGCTAGTAAAGCTTCTTTCTGATGGGGATAGGGTTCGGGACCCGAACGAGGGGTTAATTCTAAAGGAATAAAGGCTTTCGCTTCGTCAGTGAATTCAATCCCGTCTTTCTGGAGACTTTCCACCAGGGGGCGATAATGGAAGCCCAGAATACGATACTTCTCGATACGATCGTCCCACTCGGCAAATTCCAACCAGGCTTTGCCCTTCGGCGGGGGATGAAGGATTAAAGTGCCTCGATCGTATTTTAATACAGGTAGCCTCGGCATTATTTTTGGGGCACGCCTAAATTAAAAAATATCCTACCGCTACGAACGCTATTTTCGCTACCCTGACTACTGATCGTAAGAGAGCGGAGATTATTAAACAAGGGTTTGATAGCGAATTCTAAAACCTGCACCACGGGGATTCTCTTCTCTATCACCGGTTTAAATTCCCGCCAGTCGATATAAAAATAACCATCGTTATCCATGGGCAGGGCCGATATAGCTTGCTGAAATTTTTTACTGTCCACGATCGAAGCGGCAGAAGATAGGGACGAGTCTATCGCTTCCACCGACGAAGCGAATATTTCGTACTTATCCTTACTCGTATGCACTCCCTTAACTATAGTGTTCAGAGTCGCTTTACCATCTTTGTCCGTGGTGCTAAGTTTCGTCCAAGCCGTGACTGTAGTATTTCCTAGAGGTAATTTAGCCACCGTATAACCTTGCTTTTGGGCTAACTCATCGAGATGGGCGATGCCCTTATCGGCTTCGGGGGAAACTTTCTCGGCGATAAAAACCCAATCAGGTATAGTGGGGTCAGAAGTGGGCGATAAAGCGAGGCCGTATTCTCCCGTTACCCACCCGAAAACTTCTTGGGGTATGTCGAGGCCCAGGGGTGTTTGAATCCGGGTTAACACTTCGTTTAAAGCTATCTGCAGGGGGCTATTAGTTTCTAATCCTTGCTGAATTTTCGTCCAGAATTGATTTAAGTCTTTACTACCCGCGACTAAATAGGAACGATCGCTGATATAAGATAATGCTGATACGGGACTCGATAAAATGGGGGGGCTATTTTCTTGTCCTTGGACTCCCAGTAAGGCGGTTTGGGCCACTAAACCCTCGGATTTAATCGTTAAACCTACGGCCGCGCTTTGACTAACTCTTGGATTTTCCGGTAGGCTGGCTTTACCCAACCACGCGCTCAGGCCCGGTATGTTACCGTAAAATATACCGATACGGGGTTCAGTGATGGTTGCTAGAGCCGATTGATAGGCGGGGGAGTTTTCTAAGTTCAAATCCGGTACTTGCAGATTATTGATAGCTTCCCGGAGAACTTTCATATCGTTGGCGAAGATGACGTAATCCCCGACGATACCGCTGGCGAGTAAGCGACTGTTAGGGGCGGGAGACACGGGCCGTTGATAGATTAAATTTACCCCTTTATAAGTTTCAAATACTAGATCGTATTTGCCCGATAGGGCTTGTTTGGAGTAGTTAGCCCCTAGAAATTCTTTAGCCCGGTTAGAGTCTTTCGTTTGCACTACCAGAAGATAACCTGGCGTAGCACCGTTATCGGGGTTACGATCGAAATCGAGTGCATTAACGGCGAAGGTGATTTCTTCACCCAGCCAAGGTTGTATTTCTTTCTGGTAATTTAAACCGGTATTGGCCAGTAAAGTTTTTTCTAAATCCTGTAATTGTTGCCCGGTTTGGCGACGATTTTGCGGGGAGGCAATCAGTTGGCTCAAAGATTCTAATCGTTGGGGATTGACTAGAAGAGAACCCATCAGGGGGGCATTCTTGGATATAAACTGACTGCCCAGGGGCCGGGAAGTTACGCCGCCGCCTATCAAACCGATAGGGCTATCGCTCAAAATCCAGTATAAACCGCCCGCACCACTAAGAAGTAAGAGGATTACTACCGTTCCTAAAAGGTTGAAAAAAGACCGAGACTTCACAATCTGCCCCCATAATCGTCTAATTGGTATTCTATCCCAAATCCGATCCCTCGTTACTAACCGCTAACCATCTCCACTACGGCTACTGCGGCGAAAATCAGAAAAAGAATGCCGCCGATAAAGGTGATGGTTTTTTCAGATATTTTACCTGCGATCATTTTGCCACCCATGACGGCGATTAAAGCACAGATGGTGTGGCCGGTAATCGCTCCTAAGGTTACTCCCAAGGCATTATTAGAGGCGGCGAGGGTAATGGTGGCGATTTGAGTTCGATCGCCCCATTCTGCTATAAAGGTCAAGAGAAAGCTTTCGGCGAATATATTCCAGGGGCTGTGATTTTTTTCCAGGGTAATGGCTTTGGTGGCTATCTCCGCCTCGGCTTCTTGGATAATCTCGCGCTCGTGATGCGCGGGCATCTTCCAAGCATCGATGATCAATTTAATTCCGAAAACAATGAACATGATAATCTCTGCATAATCCACGTACCGTTTGGGCAGGAAAGCGATCGCACTTCCCAACATCACCGAGATTACCGTCATGGCAATCAGGGCCGAAACCGCACCGAGAAACACCGGGCGACGGGGGTAACGAGTGGAGAGTATGACGGAGATGAAAAAAGTTTTGTCCCCTAATTCGGAGATGGTTATCAGTAATAAACCGGCGGTGAAGGCATTTAGCATGGCTCTGTCCCAAACAATGATCTGCGTGAGAACAAAGGTGAAATGACCGTGACTTCACCAAGTCCCCTCGCAGGTGAACTTAGTGAAAGTCTCGCTATTGGTTTTACTTTAAAAACCTTTCTGAACCAGGCTTTAAGCCAGTGTGTTGATTACAGACCCAAGATTGATTTCTTGGTAGCTACTCCCTTTCTAGAGAGAGATTATATCATGTTTCCATATAAATTTTTTTTAACCGATGTAACGGGCTAGATCGCGGAAAGCGTCCGTATCTTGTAATGCTAGAAATTGTTCTTCGCTTTCCCAGTTAGCCACTGCTGTCAATTGATTTCCATCTTGAGCGAAAATCAGATTCGAGGCTATATATCCGGGTTGTAGGGGCATCACTTCCGTGTAAAGGCGCTGGATTTTCGCCATCGCTTCGGATCTCGCGTCGGTGTCGAGCCAGAATGTGCGCGTGAATGTAATCATTTGTTTAAGATTTAATTTAGACGGTAACGAAGTAGAGGAATGAGAAGAAAGGTAATTATTGGATGGGAACTTCAACGGCGTTGGTGGTGACTTCGGTGGGTTGAGTGCTTTGGGCTTTCATGTTTTTGCGCTCGTTACGGAAATCGATCGCCAGACGGGATAATTCGGTGGTTAATAAACCGAGAACGATCGTGTCATCGAGCCAACCGATTATAGGGATGAAATCGGGGGCGATGTCGATCGGGCTGAATAAATAAGCGAATGTACCTAAAACGATCAACCAACGATATTTAGGATTGCGAACTGAATTGCTGTACCAGGTATAGAAGGATTCTACGATCGAGTTCATGGCTTTCGGGGTGTGATTTTTTCTTGACTACATTTACTATATTGTCAGGTTTAGCTGTTAGCTGAAAGTGTGGTTAACCTCCAATTTAGTAGGGTTTTCTAGCAACCCGGCAGAGAATCAATTCTCTGCCTTATAGCTCAAGTCGGTTTAAAAACGACTTCTGCTGTGAGACCGTGATTTTAATCACGGTCGGGTAAACGATAAGAATTGGATAATCAGGATGTTGCCTTTATAAGGAATCTTTGACAACAGGATTTGGTCTTAAATAGTAGTGATAGATAAGAAAAGAGAATAAAGGTAATCTTAAGAAATTTTCGATTTATCCCAGCTATATACTTGATGGAAGTAATCGCCTGGCAAATTATTTTAAGAATTGTTTAAGCGATTACTAATAAACTTTAAAAGATCTCGGAGATTCATTATGACCATTGAAGGAACTTATTCAACGGAAGATTTAAGCAAAGTAGCCAGTAGCGTCATGCTGACAGGAATGGCGGTGGCCATGGTGGACGCGGGGATTATATCCACTGCGATCGAAGCTACCGCCCTCGCCAAAGAAATCGCTAATGCGTCCAAAAAATACCCCAACAACGAGATCATTCAATCTCTTTTCTCGGAAGAAGCGATCGAACAAGCTCAAAAAAATAAAACCCAACCCACGGCTTTAAAAGTGGAACCCAAAGATATGCAACCCGACACCGCGGTAGCTACGGCGATTACGGCTATCAATGATGCTCTGGCGGTGTTAGGAGGTAAAGCCAGCCCCGAAGATATAGAACAATTTAAAGGCTTTATCTACTCCTGTGCCGACGCGGTGGCTAACGCGGCCGGTAGCGGTTTGTTCGGATCAGGAGCGAAAGTCAGTGACAAAGAAGCGGTCGCTCTAACCCAAATTAAAGCGGCTTTAGCGATCTAATTCTACCTTGGCTTCGTTTTTTTAATTCCAGAGATGAAATCCCCTAACTTGAGACGCAAAGCTTTCAAGTCGGGGGATTTCTCCCCGTAACGCCACCCCACGTAAGCGGTGGAAATTTCCTCGATAATATCGGCCAGGGGTTGGGGGTGTATTTGTCGGGCGGCGGTGGCGTATTCCCAAGGGGTTTGCGCCGGGTGTTTGGCGTAACCCCTTTCTTTGAGAACTCCCAGAAGTTGCTGATATAGTCCCTCCATCGGTGGTAGTTTCCGTAATCTGCGGCGATGGATTATTGCGCTCAGATAACACCAGGCCAGCCAGCCCAAGAACCCGCAAACCGTGCCGACGATCAAGCCGATCAACCCTCCCAGAAGGCTAGCAGAGATGAACTGCCAGAGTTTGCTCAATAAGCCGAAGAAAAACCCGATAATATTCTCCCAGAGAAATCCTAAAAAGGCCGTGATGGGGGAAGGTAGCCACCCCGCCACCCATTTCCACAGTTGTTTTAGAACCCCGAAGGTGTCGGCTTCTTCAAAGGAGGGGGGAATTAATTCGTGACCTGGAATGGCATCGAAGGTAAACCAGCCGTAATTGGGGAAGAATACTTCGGTGATGGCGTAAGCGTCGGTGTTTTTGACGATGTAGAATCCGGTGAGGGGGTTGAATTGTCCTGGGGCGAATCCGGTGGCAACCCGGGCCGGTATACCGATCGATCTCAGTAACATGGCGTGAACTGTAGAGAAGTGATCGGGATAGCCGCCTTTATATTTGAACAGGAAAGCGCTGACTAAATCTTCATCGGGCGCAAAAAATGGTAAGTCAGATCTGATTTGATAATTTTGTTTCAGGGCTTGACCGAGGAATAAAGCTTTCTCGTAATTGGAGGTGAGGGGTTTGGGGGATTGGGCGAGAAGTTGTTCGGCCGCTTCTCTGAGTTTCGGGGCGATTTCCGGGGGTACTTGTAAATATAACTCGCGAACTCTGGGTGAATATTGCTCCGGTGAGCCTCTTAATTCGGTACGATCGCGATAGGGGACTTGGGAGATGACGGTGTAGGTTAGCCCTTCTACTAATCCGGTGGGCGATCGCATTCCTCCTTCTGTATCGAGGCTGACTTCTTTGGTGGGGAAAAAGAGAAATTGAGGCGAGGCGAGACTGGGTATTAAATTGGGCAGTTGGGAAACGATGCTGTAACTCTGGATGACTTCTCTGGTTCTGGCTTTGGAGTAAGGTAAAGGGACGAAGAAACGATAAGACCAGGGCGCTCTTCTAATATCGTATAGTTGTTTGGGTTGGGATATTTCCCACCCTTGGCCGGTATAGCGATCGAATCCCAGTACCCTCCAGAATCCGGGGGCTTGCGATCGAACCCTCATCAATACTTCCGGTTTCATGTTGCCCCGCAGATTTTGATTCATCTTGGTGTTAAAACCGTAGTAATAGGTTTGGTCTACCGAGCCGGGCCCTTCGGCTTTGGTATTATCCCCTGCTTGTCCGGCCCCTCCTTGTCCAGGTGAGGCGTAACCCGGATTGACAATCCCTCGGCTTTCCCCGTCGAATCCTTTATTTTCGAGACCTTCGGGTACGGTGACGGGGAAGGTTTGGATTTGATAACTGGCGAAACGGGGCATGATAGCGAATAAAACTAAACCGAGAAGCAGGGTGGTTAAAAAAACGATGCCCAGTTTTTTCGGTGAGAGGGAGGCGTTTTGTAGTTGAATCCGCTCTGGAGTTCTGGTTAATATTTTTCGATCGAGTCTTTCCAATCCGAGGCGGGAACGATAATCGAGGACGAGAGTGGGCAGGGCGAGGAGTAGGAAGATTAACAGGGGTATGGCAAAAGTGACGGTTTCCGATATAGTGCCGGCCACGCCGATGAGGATCAGTCCGATTACCATGGAATAGCCCAGGTCTTTGCGGCGGGGCAGGTCGAAACTGTGTAATACCTGTAGTTGTATTAATAATCCCGCCAGGGCGATGCGGCTATCTTGGAGATTGACGACGATGTTACTGAGGAATACGGCTAAGACCGTCAGCATCCCGATGGCGAGGGCGAATTTGGTGGGGATATTGCGTTTCTTGCGCTGTCGCCAACTCCACCAAGAGCCGATGATGCTCAAGGGAATCGCCCAGAGACTATTCTGGCTACCGGTGGCGATGTCGGTGGCGATAATCCCGACGATAACGAGACTTTGCACGAGGGCGCGCAGGAGAATTGAGTCTTCCGTGGGGGCGGGGGTATAGTTCTGGAGTTTCTCTAAGAATTTATTTTTCCGCGGTTGCTGATCGGCGGTAGTAACCATAATCGTATGTATAAGTCTTTGATGTTAGTATTCCCGATCCGGGGTTACGGATTGCG
Organism: Chlorogloea purpurea SAG 13.99; assembly: GCA_016903695.1. GTDB lineage: Bacteria > Cyanobacteriota > Cyanobacteriia > Cyanobacteriales > Microcystaceae > Chroococcopsis > Chroococcopsis gigantea_A. The sequence continues at coordinate 81,845 of JADQBB010000007.1, read as the reverse complement.
ATCGGGTTTTGGGAAAATTTGGTATGATTGATGGTGAAAGCGTTTTAATAATCGAAAAATCACCCGACACGAAAACAATATACAACAATCAAAAACTCTGAATATAGTTTCAATTTAGTAATGAAAATAGTTCAATATGATGTCTACCATATTATATTTAGATAAAGCACGAATAATTAAAATAATTGAAAATGGGGATAAATTCTCTAATGTAGAATCTCCTGATAACCAACATAGTTTATTAAAAATAACCGAGGAATTTACTAATATAGTAAATGAAGTATCTTCTCAAATAGAAAAAATGGTCAAGCAAATTGAACATGATTCGTTGACCTTGGATACAGATCCTACCAATCAACTATCTTTAGAAATATTTCGACTATTGGACGATGTGGAATATTTATTATCTATGTCTGAATGGAAAAGCAAAAATATACATGACGTTCTCCAATATTTTCAATTAAAATTAGAAAATTTATCTTTGATTTTGGCAAAAGCAAGTCATGAATACTTTTTAAAAAGAAAAAACGGTATTTGTAGTGGTGAGATGTCGTCGGCGAGACGGGAAAATGCCCAGGAGATAATGGCTAAGGTTAAAGATTTTGACGAGGATGCACTACAAATTCTTGCAACAGTTAAAGATTAAAAGGGAGCATCCCAATTATGCAAGGTATACCTGACCCGACCGTGATTAAAATCACGGTCTCATAGCAGAAGTCCTCTTAAGAGGACTTGGACTATGAGGCGGGGAATTGATTCCCTGCCTGTCGTTGCAAAAATGGGATGCTCCCGATTAAAAGGGCTATCATGAATGGGCGATGCTGTTCTTTTAGATAGTGGGCCTTTGGGAAAAATGGTTCACCAACAATCTACCTTTGAAGATGAAATACAAGCATTGGAAAGCTACGCAAAGAATAAAGGAATCAGCTTGTTGGTTCCAGAAATAATAGAGAGAGAGCTATCAGGCGAATTATCGAGATGTGGTTTTATTAAAAGCTTAAGAAAGCTCAATAAAATGAGAAACCAAGGGAGGATTATAAATTTAATCGAGCCAGATGATTATGACATAGCTACAATACTAGAAACAGAACTTGCTCTGACTGGTTCACCAATCAGCATTAATATTCCCAGCAATGATGGCATACTAGTCGCTCAAGCAATACATCTAAAAGCATCACAACAATATAACAGAGTCATCATATTAACCGAAAATGTCAGACATATATCTAAGTTACTGACTAAAGAAATATATATATGGGACTACAAACAGGCTATTAGCGATTGCGACGAAAATTCTGAAATGAATTTAATTCCGCCAATCAAGTAAAGGTGCTGTTTGGAGTTAAGATTTAATATGCTGACCATACCCTACACCTATGATACATATCGAAACACCCTCGATCGCACCCTCCCTTCATCCTTTAATGACCCGCTTGGCTTCGACGATTCTGGGTCATTGGCAGGGTTTAGACTTGTCCCCCTACGAGTTGCCGGAGGGGTTGGGTTACGTGGAGGGGCGCTTAGAGGGTGAGAAACTGATCATCGAGAATCGCTGTTATCAATCGACGCATTTTCGTAAAATGCACTTGGAACTGGCGAAGGTGGGTAGTAATCTCGATATTCTTCACTGTGTTATGTTTCCCCGCCCCCAGTATCCTTTACCCGTGTTCGGTTGCGATCTGGTGGCGGGTAAGGCGGGGGTGAGTGCTGCGATCGCGGATCTGTCTCCCGTTTCCGGTGATGGCCGTTTGCCGAACCTGTACGAGTCTGCTTTGAGGGTATTGGGGGCGATCGATTTTTCGGAACCGCGGGAGTTGCCGGGTTGGGGTGGGATTTTCTCATCCCATTGTTTGTTCATCCGTCCTCGTTCAACCGAGGAAGAAGATCTGTTTCTGGGAAGGGTTGACGATTTCTTGAGGATTCATTGTGGCTGCGCTATGGGCAGTGAGCAACTCCCGCCGGAGGGAGAAAAGGTTTATCTGGAAGGGCAGAGAAATTATTGTCGGCAACAGCTGCAGAATGATAAGACGAGGCGGGTACTGGAAAAGGCTTTCGGTACTGAGTGGGCGGATAGGTATATGACCTCGGTACTGTTCGATGTGTCCGTTTAAGAGTTTAGTCCGGTAAATTTGTTATTACAATCTCACAAAAGACTCTTGATTTTTTACAAAAATTAGGCATAATGGTAAATAATTCACTCTTCAATCGAATATGTGAAGGTGAAAGCCGATCGTGTCTTCTTTGAATTAGTTCTCTAATCTAGCATTCATGAAGTTAGTGGTGGTCACTAATTTTCTATAAAACGCTCAATATCGTGTCAGTGATGATTAAAAAGGTAAATTCTTTAGGCACTGGAAGTTAATAGCAGACGACTTGTAAGTGTTGGAAGGAGGGTAAATATTTTAGTGGTTAAGTTTTTTAACTAATTGTTAAAATATTACAGAAAAACTTGCCAGATAAATATAAATATGCTATATTGCATCTGCAACCAGAAAATATACTCTCTAGGTTACGTTTTTAAACATCTTTGAAACTTTGGTAAAATCTACAAACTTTAAGTCGGAAAACCATGAAAACAAAAAGAAATCTCCATTTTGTTACTGGAGTACTAGCCACAACACTAATGACCTCGGTGAGTGTAAGTAATGCCAATGCTGCATCTGTTTCCAGTACACCTATGGTGAACGCATGTACACAGACTGGTTCAGTAGTAACTCCATCAGGAATTACGTATACTATTCTTTGCTCACAAACCACCGCGTTCGGTCCTGATAATATTGGGACAGGTGTTGAAGACCCTAACAATATTAATAACATTCAAGTTAGAAACTTTGCCCAGGCATTAGCAGACGTAGGTCTAGTTAGTACTCCGACGCAGCCGATCAGTTTGAATACTGCTGAAGCTACCTATACGCCGACTTTTAGATATGATAGTGTACTTTTCACAAATGGAAGTCCTCAAAACCGTCAACTGACAGCTACTGTTGCAGCTAGTTATGAAGTAGATTCACTCATAGGTGAAGGTTCATTGGGTTTAACCCCTATAGGTAGCCTATCTCAAGACAGTAACGGTCCAGTACCCGCTCAGAACGTACAATTTGTACAAGTTGATAAGGAATTAACAGGCAGTACTTCTACAGTAGGCATAGTGGGAGCCGGGTTAGCAGCTTTATCTGGCGTAACACCGTTAAATAATGTAGACTTTGGCGTATTTAGAACGTTTACTCAAGGATCACTAACAGGTGAAACTAATAGCAACACCGGTTTTACACCTAGTACGTTTTCTAAATTAGACTACACGATTGAGTACACCGTTTTCCAAGAACGAGGCACTCCAGTGCCTGAACCATCTGCTATGGTTGGATTAGGGGTTATTAGTTTGGGTATGTTAGGCGGACTACGTAAAAAGCGATAGTCTTATAGAATAAATAATTATAGAAAAGAGTATGAAGAAGGCTCTTTTCTATAATTATCTAATCTCACGGTTAGAGTTTATTAACTAACATAGTTACTATTATTCAAGACAAAGTTATTTGCACTAATATCGGGGCGATTGCTTAAATTAGCAAACAAACCCGTATCAAAAATATTATTATTTCTAGGTGATCCTATTGAAGTATTAGGTAATCCATCCTCGTTGTAATATAAATTTCCGTTCGCTTTATTATAAATAATAATCGCTGAGCTATCTTTAACTGCTGAATCAGAATTAACTATAGCAAAATCATTAACATTACTCAATCCATTTCCTAAGACACTTTTAAGGGCTGTAAAAGTATTTTTACTTAAAATTATCTGATCATCAGACGAACTAAAATCGGTAATAATATCTCTACCTAAATCAATTTGACGATATTTAGTATTAGAATTAAATACAAAACTATTACTCCCAGATCCCCCTATAAGAGTATCATTGCCAGCTCCGCCTATCAAGGTATCTTCGCCACCAGCACCGTCAAGCAGATTATTTTGCGAATTGCCTACAATTAAATTATCGCCGCCGCTTCCTATTGCTTGAATCGCAGAACCGATAAGACAAAATTTTTCTACATCACTAAACAGAGTATAGTTAACTGAAGAGTATAGAGTATCTATGCCTCCAGTAGGATATTCCATGACGTAGTCATTAGAATTATAGATATAATAAGTATCGTTTCCATTACCTCCATACATAATATCTATCCCGTTGCCCCCTATTAGAGTGTCATTTCCATCACCTCCAAATAATCGATTAATTCCGTCTCCACCTACAAGATAATCATTGCCATTATCTCCAGCTAAAAGGTCTGAACCTCCGTTACCTATTAAAGTATCATTACCATCACCGCCTATAAGAGTATCATTTCCTTCCCCTCCAATAAGAGAATCGTCGCCAGAAAACCCCACGATCAGGTCGTTTCCATTGCCTCCATCTATAGAATCTGCCCCCGTTCCGCCCATAAGAAAATCATTATTTGAAGTAGAGGAAACTGTATTTATGGAAGCAGTCTTATTAGAGACTCGACTATTAATTCGACTAGCAGTAAGCGAAGTGGGTTCATTATTCAATAAAGGATCATATATAGTTACCATAAAATTCACTCCTCAAAACCGTCATGTCTTAAAGGAGAATAACCCCTAAAGGTAAAATTGAAGATTACCCCCCTAACACATTTTTTACACAATTTGTACTACACAAAGGAAGAAAACCGTCACACAAGTCCCTTGACCCAATCCCCCCGAAGATATAGTGATCTCTCCCCGGTATATCTCCACCAGACGCTTCACTATAGCCAACCCCAACCCCAAACCCTGCTGCTCGTAGCGATTCCTGTCGAACTGTACAAACGCACCCATATTATCACACTGTTCCTCGGTCATGCCCCTACCGTAATCCCGCACCGTCAAACGATACCTGTCCCCCTCCGCCACTCCTTCCACCTCAACGGGAGTGCCAGATTCAGAAAACTTGAAAGCGTTACTGATAATCTCAAAAAGCAACTTGTGTAAAGCCAGAAATTCTCGGTTATCTGGTGAAGGCGTTGGGCGCAATTGTGAATCACCTCCAACAATTCCTTTTCATCGCTCCTGAGACAACCCAACATCATCAATCTTCAATTGCCGCCCTACAAAATTATCGCCAGGCGCGGTGAAAACCAAAACCGGGATAATATCCGTGAGAGCATTTTTTCATGACATCCGGCAGGGACGAAACGAAAGACGATGTTGAGATGTGGCCCCGTGAATCTTTAAAGCTTCCAAATGTTTCCTCGTACCGTAACCCTTATTGACCGCCAGATCGTACCCTGGATATTTGGGCGACCAATTCCTAATTAAATCATCCCGCCACACCTTAGCGACAATACTCGCCGCACCGATCACCGGCGATCGCTCATCTCCCTTGATCAATAAATTTTGCGGCACTGCTAAATCCGGGATAGGCCATTTACCATCCACGAGACAGAAATCGGGTGGAACCTTTAATTTCTTCACCGCCCTACTCATAGCCCATAAAGAAGCTTGTAAAATATTAATTCGATCGATTTCCCTAGCCTTAGCGTAACCGATGCTGTAACTCGTAGCCAGCTCTATTATAGATAGAGTCAAAGCTTCTCGACGTTTCGGGGATAACTTTTTACTATCGCGCACCCCCAGATCCACCAGCGCCGGTAATACCGACAGGGGAAAAACCACTGCGGCCGCCACCACCGGGCCGAACAAACAACCCCGACCCACCTCATCCACACCCGCCACAAAACAATCGGTCTCCACTTCTTGCGGAAGTAGAAACCGACTCGACAAATCAAGAAAATCTTGAGATTCCATCAATCACCGGCAGCTGAAGAGCGACGGCGGCGGCGACGAACCACGGGGCGATCGTCCCCTTCGGTGGTTTCCGGCTCATCCTCGACGGGCGGTAGGGGTTCGGCTTCGGCTTGAATTATAGGTTCCGGTTCCGGCTCCGGCGGGAATGTTTCTACTTGAGCCTTTTCCAGTTTCGTTTTTTCCGCCTTGGGAGTTTCCGGCTCGCTGACCTTTTCCGCTACCGGGGAATCCATCTTGCGGACGGGTGCTTCTGTAGAATTAATAGAAATGATCACCCCTTTAGGATCTTTAATCTCCTTATTAACCAGTAACAGGGGAGAGATACCCATCATCGAATACACTTCCTGTTCGACGAGACTCATATCCACCGAGATGCGTTCTTTTTCTAGCGGTGTTTCTTCGCGCCGGGGGGCGCGGGTGGGGCGCTCCCGACGATCTTCGATCACCTTCGCCGCCGGGGGTTCGTATTCCGGTTCCGGTTCAGGGGGTGGGGGAGTCACCGGGGCTTTCTCGTTCCTGTCGTCTTTTAGTAACAACTCCGGTGAGCGACGGCGACGGCGACGGCGGGCGGCACTATTGCCCCCCTGTTCTTGATAATTGGGATGATAGGTGAGCTCTAAAGGTTGCCCGTTTTCTTCCGTTGTTTCAAACTCCGAGAAAGAGTCGAATTCCGGCTCCTGATCTACAGCGGGAATGGTAAGACGGGCGGTGAGACTGGGCAGGGATAAGCCGGGGGAAGGTTGGGGGATAAATTCCAAGGCGATCGGGCCTTGTTCTCCTGGTAAGTGCGCCAAGTGGCCCAAGCCGCCGCAACTGGGGCAGGGATGCCCGAAGAGTTCATAAATATTTTTCCCTTGGCGTTTGCGGGTTAGTTCCACTAAACCCAGTTCCGACAGTTGAGCGATTTGCGGGCGGGCTTTATCGGTTTTTAAAGCCTTATTGAAGTGTTCTAATAACTTCAATTGATCCCGGCGGGCATCCATATCGATGAAGTCCACCACGATCACGCCGCCGATGTTTCTCAGGCGCAATTGCCGCGCGATTTCTGTAGCCGCCTCGTTGTTCGTCCATAGCACCGTTTCCCTCGCCGTGGCTGATTTGGTGAAGGAACCGGAGTTCACATCGATGACCGTGAGGGCTTCCGTGGGTTCGATGATGATGTAACCGCCACTGGGTAAATCTACCCGCGGTTTCAGGGCTTCCCTGACGGCTGCGTTAACCCGGAAGTAATCCAATATTCCCTGGGTTTCCCGGTGGGAGTCGATGTATACTCCTTCGGGCGATCGTCCACCGCTCCAGTTGGTCAATTGTTGTTTCACCCGCTTTACCGCGCTAGGTGAGTCCACCACAATACGATTTACATCAGCGGTGAACATATCCCTCAATACACGTTGGATGAAATCATCGTCCCGATTCAATAGGGCGGGGGGTCTGGTGGTCAGAGCTTGTTGCTGGACTAATTCCCATTGCTTTTGTAAAAATTCCAGATCTTCGATGACGGCTTCTTCCGCTTTGCCTTCCGCTTCGGTGCGTACTAGTAAGCCCATCCCAGGCGGTTTGACGAGGATAGCCAGGGCCCGTAATCGAGAGCGTTCGTCGTCACTCTTGATCCGCCTCGATAGATTAACGCCTCTACCGTTGGGCATGAGGACTAAATAACGACCAGGTAAGGTGATGTTCCCGGTCAATCTCGGCCCTTTGTTGCCCGTGGGTTCCTTCATTACCTGCACCAATACTTTCTGTTGTGGTACTAGTAATTCGGTGATCGCACCGGCGCTTTTTTTCAACCTTAAGGGCCCTAGATCCGTAACGTGGATGAAGCCATTTCTCTCCGCATCCCCGATGTTAACGAAGGCTGCATCAATCCCAGGTATGACATTTTCTACCAATCCTAAATAAATGTCCCCTACTTGTTGATTGCCCGTCGCCACTACTAATTCTTGTATTTGATCTTCCCAGAAAACGGCAGCTATATGATGCTGTTCCGCTATAATTATCTGTTTCGGCATTCAATTTCCTCTATCTTTCTCTTACAGTTAAGGCAGCACTAATGGCGCTTTTCCTTGAACTTTTTCGACTTTTAAAACCTGTGTTCCGGTAAATTTCTTGAGTTTTGGATGAGAATGTATTGGTTAAGTCCCATCGGCATAAAAAGCAGACGATCGCCTACACCTATACTGTTGCCAGACTTTGGCTTTTCATTTTTTATGATTGTATTCCAGCAATGGTTAAACAATACAATCTTGGGGGAAGTGATGTATTAATCCTTTAGTTATACCCAATGAAAGCGTCCGCACAATCTCTTCTAACTTGTTGGCTTTTTCAAGTTCAGGAAAAAATCTCTAGAACAATTTTTAATCCTATAGGAGATTGTTGCAACTGTACAGAAGGAGAATCGTTATTTTCAAAAACTCGGCGGTTTTCGGAAGTATTTCGCTCTACTCCGCAAGCGCCCTAAGGTGCTTAGTCGAGTCATAGTATGACTATAACCTACTGAGTTACTCTCTGACAATATTATTAATTAGCTTGGACTAAACCTACGAACCGCTACTCCTTTTGCCCCTTGACCCGCATCACGGCTTTATATTTCGGGTTATTGACATCTTTAAGATCCTCTAGTATCCCCCAACTGCCCCATTTTGTAGGCGTGATCACGTCGGAGAAATTGACGAATAAGCCACCGCCCAATTGATTCCATTTATTGAGATACTGTTCGTACAGCTTCCCCATGCGCTCGTCACGATTAGCCGCTATAAACAGGCTGGTTATGGCCTTATTGTTCTGTACTCCTCGAACACCGACGAGGTGTTGACCCCCTTCATAGGCCACCAGTTGTAAATTATTTTTGCTCGTGAAGTTTACATAATTTTGCATATTTCTATAGGCTTGTTGTAGGGCACCACCCGGGGTGGCTTGTCCCCCCTCTGGTTTCATGACTACCCCTCCTGTAGTTAATTCCCTGAACAAGTCATCGACACTCAAAGTTTGCACTTGAGACGCGTACTCGGGTCTCCCTAAATAACCACCAAAATAGGGAGCGATCGCAATAGCATCAATCGCACCGGCATTACCCGTCTTTTTTAAATAAGCCATGCCACTAGAGGCTGTATCCAGATTACCTGCCTGCGCTCCCAATACTCCGACTATACGATGCGATTGCTCCCCGAATACCGCTTTCCAAATATTGATCACCTGGGCCGAGCGACGGGCATACCACTCTACATTCTTCATCCCGGCTTCTTTTGCCCGCTCATTAATCCATCGAGATTGGGTAAAGCCAAAATTCCAAGCTTCGTTAGTATATTCCACGTAAATTTTCTTTCCAGGGGCCAGATTGTTTTTAACGTATTGGGCGAAGTTCCTCACATAATCATCATCTGCCATGTGAGGCATGGTAAACCAAGGACTAGCATTTTGTTGATTGGCTAATGCCACCATTATTTCCACCGGCACGCCTTTTTTTGTCGTCCACTGGGCTTGGGTCACAGTTGGTCGATCGCTCCATTTGACTTGATTGCTGCCGTTGGTTCTCATCCAATCCATAAAACGCAATGTTTTGAACGGCTCGATCACGGACTGGAAGTCGGGGTTAAATATTTTGGCGGCAGAGAGATTGATTTTCTTCTCCTTGTATAAATCAGTGGCGGTTTTTTCGGCGACCGCAGGAATAATACGGATATTACGGATGTAATCCCCCGTGTTTTTCGGGTCGGTGCTAGTGATTTGAAGGACTACATTCCCTTTAGCAGCATTTATATCGATAACGTCCCTACCTGGTTTGGAAAGAGATTTATTTTTAGTGGCAGCCAATTTATATTTCATCTCTCCCTGTCCTTCGTATAACACCAAGTACTGGCCGCCTGGATATTTGTTCTTCAGTCCGGTGAATAAAAATGTCATGCTCACAGCTTCAGGGGCCACGCCATCGGGCGGCTTGGCGGATGCTAACCACCCCGAGCGATCGAGATTGGTGGTGATCGGTAAGTAGGGGCCTTCTTGGCCTTTCCAAACCCAAGCGCGGGAAGATTTAAAGCTATCGATGAAGGGTAATTGAGGTGAATAATCGGCGATGCCGGTTAAATTCGTACCTATATTGATTTTTTGGGTATTTTTAACGTTTTTAAGCTGAACCATGCCCTGCTCATCGGCGGGGGTTGTGGTCTTCGCGAAGGGATGGAATAGATATGTAAAAAGAGAAAGTATGAAATCTATCATGGGGCATCCATTCTTAACTAATTGTCACCGTTATTTTTATTATTGTGGCTCATAGCAGTCAGAAATGAGAAACGAGCAGGCAACAATGAATAGTCCAGCACCTATATAATAGCCACTGATTACTATTATGATTATGGTTTCTCTTCACTGAGTCGATCGATAAAATCAGCTCTATCGGGAAGAATAGCGGTTTTCTGTCCCTCGCTGCGAGATTGAAAGCCGATCAGGTTCACCGGCGTGTTAATCAAGTCGATCAAGTCCCCTTTGCCGATCAGGAACTTAACGCTATTTTTGGGTAAATCTTTTAGTAACCAGCGACCTAGACCGGTGATTAAATCTTTAGCCGTGAACTCTTTCATCAATTCCACCCCGTACAATTGATGGAGATAACGATTAGAGCGCCCATAACGCCGTAATTGACTTTTCAGCTCTTTTAAAGTGGAGCGATGACGGTGGTGAACTATCGCCCTTGGTGCGTAGGTTAACTGCCAATGGGTTTCTCGTAGAATGCGCCAGCATATATCCGCGTCGCCCCCTGTGGTTAAATAAGGACGAAACAAACCCACCGCCCGGAAAGTCTCTTTTCTTATTCCCAGATTAGCAGTCTGACCGTAGGGAGAGAAAGGATGAGCCAATAAAAACTGCTGACACATGAAGTGATTTCTTTCTGCATATTGCTCTAACCAGTTGCCTCCGGTCAAGGCGGCTATTTCTCCTGCTACTATCCCGATTCGGGGATCGATAAAGGGTTTTACCAATTGAGTTAACCAATCGGGCGTGGGGCGACAGTCCGCGTCGGTAAAAGCGAGAATTTCCCCGATCGCCATTTTGATACCTCGATTGCGCGCCGCGTAAGAACTTTGAATATTATTTTCTGTAGCGGTAATCAGTTTTAGTCCTCTCGTCTGCCACTGAGTTACGGTTTCCTGTAATATTTCGGCGGTACGATCGGTACTATTATTATCTATGAAGATATACTCTACCTCTGTTCGCGGATAGGTCTGCTCTCCCAAGCACTGGAGCAAAGCTGGTAAATCTTTCTCCCCGTTATAAACAGGGATGATAACCGAGGTTGTGGGCTGATAGGATACAGTGCTATTGAACATGGAAAGCAGTTTTTCGGTTGAATTAGTCTCCACTTTACCACTATAATCAAAAGCAATAAAAATCGATGATTTTATTTGTACAAAATTTATGTTGGGGAAAATAGTCCTTTATTTACGTATTATTTGGAATTCACCTTTACTAATTTTATTCGCCGCCACCGATCAGAAAAGTTTGATATTAAGCGATGTCCACCGCTGGCAAGAGGTATTGAATAGAGAGAAAAAATCGGATTTGCTCCAGTTACTATCCTTATTACAGTTAGCCCCGGAATTCAGAAATATTTATTACCACCGTTTATTAAACGGTAACGCTCTCGGTAAAAATCTGATGTATATACTGAAAATAATTTACCGCCAGTGTCCTTATTTTTTCTTGGATAATTCTTGTAATATCGGCTCTGGATTATTTATTCAGCACGGATTCAGTACGATAATCTCGGCGGATATAGGCGATAACTGTTGGATCAATCAACAGGTGACGATCGGCTACAAGGATAAAGGAAAGAGACCGAAGTTAGGGAATAACGTACGGGTGACAGCGGGCGCTAAAGTCCTCGGTGGCATTACCGTAGGAGATAACGTCACCGTGGGGGCGAATGCGGTGGTCGTTAAAGATATTCCTCCTAATTGTGTGGTTGTTGGTGTCCCCGCTTATATCGTGCGCAGAGACGGCATTAAAGTTAAAGAATCTCTGTAATAGGAGAGACTCGCTCCTAAAATGAACTATCAAGAAGTATTTATTACTATCGGTACTACTGATTTTGAAGCGGTAGTGCTTTTCTACAGGGAAGTTTTTTCTGTTTCTGCCGATGTTTATCAAGGGGGGGCTTACGCCCAATTTAACCTGATGGGATTAAAGTTGGCTATCTTCTACCCCAAAGAATCTCATCAGTCCCAATTCGCTAATTCAGGGGGAAGTGGGGTGAGTTTTTGTGTGGAGGTGGAAAATTTAGAAGAAACGATTGCACATCTGGCCCGGTTAGGCTATCCCCCAACGTCAGAAATTACCCGCGCTTCTCACGGCTTGGAAATCTACGCCTATGACCCGGCGGGTAATCGGCTCATTTTCCATCAATCCACGCTTAACACCAAGCCTTTTAAATAATGGCCTTCGGGGTGGTAGATACTCGCAGGATGGTCGGGCCCCTGACCCAATTGAGCCAAAATTCTCACCGGCCTGCGGGCTTCGATCGCAGCGGCCATTACCGCACCCCGGAATAAGTCTATATTCACTACTTGAGAACAAGAGAAGGTGAAGATCATGCCCCCCGCCTCGATTTTTTTAATGGCTTGGTAGTTAATCCGTTTATAAGCCATGACCGCAGAGTGACGCGCCGAGATATTTTTGGCGAAGGCGGGAGGGTCGAGGATGATCAGATTATAATCGGCTGCGCAATGAGTTAAAAACTCGAATACATCTTCTGTATAGAAAGAGTGTGCAGTATCTTTCTGGTCGTTGAGTGCGATATTTTCTTTGCTTAGATCGATCGCACTCGCCGAACTATCCACCGAATCCACTCTCAGGGCCCCTGCCGCCCCCGCGTACACAGAAAAACCTCCCGAATAGGCGAAGGTATTCAATACTCGTTTATTGTGAGCGTATTTACTCAATAAAGCCCGGTTGTCTCTCTGATCGATGAAAAAGCCGGTTTTCTGCCCGGTTTCCCAATCGATAAGGAAACTATGACCGTTTTCTAGCACCGTATTATCGCTTTTTTCACCTAGTAAATATTGATTTTGACCCATTTTAGGCATCACCCCGGCGCTTTTATCGTAGACAGCCAGTAGACGATCGCCGTATACTCCTTGTAAACAGTGGACGATCGTTTCTTTCTGGTGATACATTCCCAGAGAATGCACTTGGATAACCGCCGTACCGTTGTACCAATCCACGATCAACCCCGGCAAACCATCCCCCTCAGCATTGATGAGACGGTAGCAATTAGTATGGGCGCATTGGGTTAAGCCCAATCGGGTTCTTAGGTCATAAGCTTGCTGGAATTTATTCAGGAAGAGGGATTCTATATCCGTCACCTTTTCGTAGGCGAGAAGCTTAACGGCGATATTGTTGGCGTTGTAGTGACCGAGAGCTAAATACTCCCCCGTTTCGTTATATACTTCTACGGTGTCCCCTTCTTTAATACCCTCTTCTTGGGATTTAATCGCCCCAGAAAATATCCAAGGGTGAAATCTTTTTACTGGATCTATTTTATTGCGGCGTATATATATTTTGGGAAATTGGGTCATTGTGATTTTTATTAACTTCTTTTATTCTAAGATCCTTTGAGAATTTTTTGGATGATCGGTAAGGGTACGCTGGAGAAGTATTGTTTTTGAAATTGTTCCTCGGCGATCGTTTCCAGAAATTGTCGGTAGTTTTCTTGATTCGGTGTTGCTAACTCTTCCAATTTAAAAGCCACTTCCTCTTCTTGGTAATAAGTTTTAATTCCGCAAGTCTCTAACGTATTTAATCCCACTTGTAAGCTGTAGGCTGTGAGACCCAGTTTCGCTTGCAATTTGGTTTTAGATATTTTCTGAGCGGTACGGCTTAAATATTTAGCTATACCCACTAATTGAACCCAAGTTTCCCGATGGGTTTCCAAACCGCAGTTATAAGCCAAGGCTAACTTTTTCGCTTTTTCCCTGGCTCCATAATATTGATTTTTTATCTCCGTCCATTGCAGAGGGCAAGTTTGTAATAATTCTATATCCGGTTTCATTAAGTTAGCCAACCCTAATTCTTGATTACGCCAATCTAATAGATAATCGTTACTAACTACGTCCGTATAAAAACTATCTTCGTGGGCGTGTAATTTAAGGGCGATGATTCTCACTTCATAGCGATCGTGGTAGGGATTGTAATCGAGTTCTACCACGGCATCGTACTGGGCGCTCGTGGATATTTCATCTTGATAGTGTCCCCACCATGTACCAGGGAAACCTTTTTTAGTAGACCCATCCCCGATTTTAAAATTAGTTTTTATATAGCTGACTTTTAATCCTTTTCTGTCTCGAATATTAGAATTTTCTACGCCGGTAAACCAACACTTCTCTATTAATAATTTAGGTGCGGGATTACCCATTCCGCAGGGTTCTATTAACTTTAACTCTTTAAATAAAGATGCGCTTAAATCGGCTACGGTAACGATTAAATCAGCCTCTATTTTAGGAAAGAAGTTAGTTAAATCTACCCCTTGTTGTCGCAATTGTTGGTTTATACCTTCACAGAATAGGGGTAAATTATCCACCGGTAAACTCAACCCGGCAGCGAGGGGATGACCGCCGAAGCGGTGTAAGAGATGGGCTTGAGAGGCGACTAATCCATAGAGGTCGATTTCTGCGACAGAACGAGCTGAACCTTTTGCCAATTTCAGGTCACTGCGATCGTCTTCGCTCGTACTTAATAAAATCGTCGGACGGTAGTATTCTTGAGCGATTTGTCCCGCCACCAATCCTAAAATACCGGGAGACCATTGAGGGTCTTCTAAGATGATCACATTAGTGGTGGATAAATCCAGTCTTTCTAATTTCTTCTTAACCTGTTTGACGATAATCTGCTGAATTTCCTTACGGCGGGTGTTAGCTAATTCAGCATTCATGGCTAATTCTTGACAGCGTTTCTCGTCTTGAGAGGTGAGCAATTCCACGCAGAAAGAAGCGTCGCCGTGAATACGACTGACGGCGTTGATCCTGGGGCCGATGCCGAAAGAAATATCGGTGGGTCGATCGCCCGTTTTCTGACATAATCCTAAAAGTATCCTCACGCCTGGATGACTGGAATTACCCAGTTTTTTGATTCCCCTCTGGGCTAGATAGCGACAATCGCCACTCAGTTTGACCAAATCAGCGATCAAACCGATAACTACTAAATCTAGTAAATTCTCTAAATGTTGTCCTGGAATATCGGGAAAAGATAAATACATCGCCTCTATTAACTTATACGCTACTGCCACCCCGGAAAGATTATAGAGGGGATGGGTTTCGATAAAGTAACGGGGATTGAGGATAGAGATAACAGGAGGTCGATCGTCCGGTAGGGTATGATGATCGGTGACGATAATATCGATGCCCGCACTGTTAGCGTGGTGTATTTCTTCTAAGTTGTTACTGCCGGTGTCGCAGGTGACGATTAACTTTGTCCCTTCTCGGGCTAGTTTATCGATACCGCGACGATTGAGGCCGTGAGATTCGATAATGCGATCGGGTATGTAATAATTCAATCCCTGGTGCTGGGTTAAAAACTGCCCCAAGCCTTCCCAGAGTACGGAAGTAGCCGTGACTCCATCCGCGTCGAAATCCCCCCAGATTGTCACTTTTTCCCCCCTCTGACGCGCCTCGTGAAGGCGGGAAACGGCTAAATTCATTTCCTGCCCGAAATCGAAAGGACTTTTAGGTACGTACAGATCTGGATCTAAGTATCCCTTTAATGCTTCACCGTCTCTAATACCTCGTTGCCAGAGGATTTGGGCCGCACGATAACCGTCGGAATCAGGAGTGTAGCGTCTGACGGTCTCTAGAAATGAAGCGGGAATCGAAGTCGCTGTAGGGACTTGCCAGAGGGACATGGGCTGATAATGCAAGTGAACTAATAATATTATGCAATATTTTACATTGAACTTTATTTAGTTTTTAAATAACGATCGACCTCCCGATACAGACTATCGAGGCCGTTGATATTATTCAATACTACATCCGCACGCGCCACCTTTTCCTCTAACGGTAACTGGCTTTCAATCCTACTTAAAGCCTGCTCCGCCGTTAATCCATCCCTCGCCATCAGCCTTTCAATCTGCACCGACTCCCGACAATATACCACCCATATTTCCGTCACCATAGCGGTGAGATTGGCTTCAAATAGGAGGGGAATAGCAAACACTATAATATCATCGCCCAGACGATTTAACCCATCGATAAAACACTCTCTTACATAGGGGTGTATCTGGGATTCCAGCCAAACTTTTTCGTCCGCGTCGTTAAAGATAATTTCCCCTAACTTTTTGCGATCAAGATTCCCATCCTCTTTCACTATAAATTTTCCGTATCGAGAAATTATCTTCCCCAAAATTGGCGAGCCTGATTTGACCGCATCCCTGGCGTAAATATCCGCATCGAGGACAGGTATAAAGTGATGGTGACTTAGATAATTAGAAACGGTTGTTTTACCGCAGGCAATACCACCAGTTAATCCGATAATACGACGAGTCATAGTTATAAAAATCAAGTGTAAATCGCTTACTTTATTAACATTATCAAACCGCAATCTCAAAAAGGGAACTATCAGATACAGTTAAGCGTCTTCTCTAAAAGTGGGAGCATCCCAATTATGCAAGGTATACCTGACCCGACCGTGATTAAAATTACGGTCTCATAGCAGAAGTCCTCTTAAGAGGACTTGGACTATGAGGCGGGGAATTGATTCCCCGCCGGTCGTTGCAAAAATCGGATGCTCCCCTAAAAGTAATATTTTATCTAATAATTATTCAACATTTAACACAGTCAATATAGTGAGATTAATGAATTAACTATATTTACTGTTCGTTTAGATTCACCCTAGTATTTTGCCATCAATACCCTATTTATCTACCCATAAACATCACTGCTACCCTGATACAATAAAAAATATATAAAATTTTTATACAAATTAATAGAGATGCGATTTCAAATTCAAACCGATAGCGACATACCCGCCTCGCGGCAATTACTAGACCAGATTCGCTTCGCCATTGCTTCCCGCCAATACCCGCCGGGGCATCGCCTGCCCAGTACGAGGCAACTGGCTATGATCACGGGCTTACATCGCAATACCATCAGTAAAATCTACCAGCAACTAGAAGAAGATGGCTTAGTAGAATCCTACGCCGGTTCGGGAATTTACGTTAAAGCCCAAGGACACGAGAGTAAAAATTCCTTCAATTCCCCTCTTTTATCCCAGTATCCAGAACTGGGAAAGCTTATCTGTCAAAATCTCGATGAACTTCTCGGCCACGAATTAACCCTTTCACAAATAAGAGAGTTACTACTCGCGGAAATTGATTGGCGGCTAAGATGCAGTGCCAAAGTTCTAATTACTATTCCCCATACAGATTTAGGTGCGGGCGAGTTAATGCTCAAAGAATTAGAACAATCATTGAACATCCCGGTAGAATTAGTACCCTTGGAAGATTTATCAGCGGTTTTGGCTCAAACCAAATCGGCGACGGTCGTTACCAGTCGTTATTTTATCAATGTGGCGGAAGCGATCGCAACTCCCTTCTCGATCCGGGTCATCCCCATCGACATCTACGACTACAGTCAAGAATTAGCTTTAGTAAAACAACTTCCTACCGATAGTCACCTGGGCATAGTCAGCGTCAGTCCAGGCATTATTAAAGTAGCGGAAGTTCTCATTCACAGTCTCAGGGGCGAAGATATTTTAGTCATGTCCGCTCATATTCAAGATACGGAGAAAATGAGAATATTAGTAAGGACATCCCAAACTATTATCAGCGACAGATCTAGTCACAACATAGTTAAAAGATTGATCCACGAATCTCAAGGCGATTTGATCCGTCTCCCTCAAATTATCTGTAGCCCTAGTTATATAGGCGACAAATCCATACAACTTCTCAGGCGTGAGCTAGGATTAGGAAATAAAAATCTTGCCAGTGAGTGATAATTTTATGACTATTGATATTACCAATCCTTCGATAATCGCCGTTATTATTAACACCATCCTTCTAGGGATAGCTTTTCTCTTACCGAAAAAATTATTAACGCCCGCCGGTTATCTCAACGCTTGGCTATTGGGTGTGATCGTTTGGGGTTCCTTGGGATGGCGCGCTTATGTAGTAGTTTTATTTTATTTCTTCGTCGGGTCGGCGGTAACTCGTATCGGCATGGCACGAAAAGAAGCCGAGGGTATAGCCGAAAAACGATCGGGCATGAGAGGCCCGGAAAATGTTTGGGGTTCCGCCTTGATAGCCTCTATCTGCGCTATACTATCTTTATTATTGCCTGAACCTTGGCCTGGCTTATTCATAGTGGGCTATGTAGCCAGTTTCGCCACCAAATTAGCCGACACTACCGCAAGCGAAGTCGGAAAAGCTTACGGAAAGAGAACTTTTTTAATCACCACCCTCCAAAGCGTGCCCAGAGGTACGGAAGGCGCGGTGAGTCTTGAAGGTACTGCGGCGGGAATCGTCGGCGGTTTATCGATCGCTCTTTTAGCTTGGGGTTTGGGATTAATTACTATTGTGGGTGTGGTGTGGTGTATTATCGCCGCTTTCATGGCCACTAACTTAGAGAGCGTTATCGGGGCTACCCTACAATCTCGTTACGATTGGTTGACTAATGAATTAGTCAATGTGATCAATACTTTGATCGGTGCTGCCGTTGCGATCGCTCTCGCCCTGACGTTAAATTAGAGCGTAATCAGTAACTTTTTAAGACAAGAATTTACATCTGTTCCCGTCAATAATATCAACTTCGATCACTCAAATTCCGACCCGGATCACCCAAGAAAGGCTTCTTCGGTAGACTCCCTTTAGTAACCGCGGGAACTAACCGCCAGTGCGCCGCCAAAGCTTGTAACACCTCATCTTGTTCGTGCCGTAAACCCTCGATATTACTACTGCCGAAATTAGTAATGGCGAAACACACATTGCCCCTTTCTCGAGTCGGGATTAATCCCGCCAAAGCACTCACTTGGGCTAGCGTACCCGTCTTGATCATCACCCCATCCGGTATGGCCCGCCATCGCATCGTCCCCTCTTTATCCCTACCGGCTACAGGAAATAAATCGTGGAGCTTAATCGGCCCTGCGGCTAACTTCTCCTGCAAAACCCCTAACATCTTACAAACCGCGTGGGGAGAAATACGATTTTCCACACCCAAACCAGACCCGTTAATTAACGAGATTTCTGATTGGGAAACACCGGCGGATTTAACCGCTATTTCCGCCACTTTACCCGCACCCCCTAATGACTGTGCCAGCATTTCCGCCATGACGTTATTACTATAAACGTTCATTATGTGTAATAATTCTCCCAGGGTTAAAGATTGATGCGTCAATAGTACTGCAGTTCCTTCTGGTACTTTCTCCATGAGTTTAACCGTCCCCGAAATCTTCACCCCAGGCTCTTTAGTCCCCTTCGGCATATCCTGAAAGGCTTTTTTCGCCTCAAGAGACCATCGATCGCTATTCATCCCCACCCTGACCAATTCCCCCGATTTAACCACGTCTTCTTGAAAATTAACGATCAGATCGCCCGTGACGAGAAGATTACCTTTCACCTCGCGGATACCGAGGCTGTTTAACTTATTCGCGATCGCGATCACTTCCTCCCAAACCAAAAGCGGATCACCTCCAGCCTCGATAATCAAATCGCCCTGCAAAACCCCCTTATTGATTTTGCCTCTCGATAAAAATCGGGTGGTAAAGCGATGATCGATCGGCCAAGTTTCCACAGCAGCTAAAGTTGTAGCGATTTTCGTCAGAGAAGCAGCCGAGGCGGGAATACGGGGATTATGGAGAGCCAGATCAGCCCAGTCGGTTTCGATCGACACCCCCTGCCGGGACAAGTCTAATCCTCGGCTTTGCAGGCGTTGTAGATAATTTTGAGCGATCGTGGCCACAGCCGGGTCAGGGGCGGTAGGAAGAGCGAAAATAGGGGCGGACTGCCAAGAAACCAGAGGTAAAGAAACCGGTTCCCCCGAGCCGCCAAAAACACTCAAGAAAAAACCGCCCATCGTCCAAGCAAATATTTTAATCATCTTTCACCTCTGTCGATCATGCTTTATTGTATAAAGAAGATTAGTAATTTCTTAAGAATTACTCGATCGGTAATCCCTTTTCCTTCTCCTCCTGTCAAGAGTAGATGGTAAAATTCTAAAAGCTTCTATAACACTGACTCAATGGCAGAAACGGCATTAAATCGGGCAAGAATTGCAGTAGACGCGATGGGCGGCGACCACGCTCCCAACGAAATCATCACTGGGGCGATCCGGGCTAGTGAAGAATTAGACGTGGAAGTCCTCCTGGTGGGAGATTCAGCACAGATCGAATCTTATTTTCAAAATCACCAAAAACCCAAAAACGTCACCATAGTCCACGCCGCCGAGGTGATCACGATGGAAGACGAAGCGACCACCATCAGGCGCAAACCCGAAGCCTCTATTAATGTGGCGATGCGGTTGGTGAAAGAAAAACGGGCCGATGCCGTGGTTTCAGCCGGCCATTCGGGTGCGGCTATGGCCGCAGCTATCTTCGGTTTGGGTCGTCTCAAGGGAATCGATCGCCCCGCTATCGGGGCGATACTACCCACCATGCTCGCAGGCAAATCGGTTATCGTTCTCGACGTGGGCGCTAACGTGGACTGTAAAGCCAAATATCTCGAACAATTCGCCCTCATGGGCACGATTTACAGTAAACACGTTATGGGAGTTGAAAACCCAGGGGTGGGTTTACTGAGTATCGGTGAAGAAGAGGGGAAAGGGAACAATCTCACGATCGAAACCTACGAACTCTTAAAAAATAATCCTCGGATTCCCTTCATCGGTAACGCCGAAGGTAGAGATGTACTCTCTGGACAATTCGATGTTATCGTCTGCGATGGATTTGTGGGTAACGTACTTCTCAAATTCGCTGAGGCGGTAGGCGGGGTGATGTTACAGATCATCCGCGAGGAATTGCCCCAGGGAATCCGCGGACAGATCGGCTCAGCCATTCTTAAACCCAACCTCCGCCGCATCAAACAGAGAATGGATCACGCGGAACACGGCGGCGCTCTCTTATTAGGGGTCGATGGAGTCTGTATAATCAGTCACGGTAGCTCTCAAGCACCTTCGATTTACAGTGCCATCCGTCAAGCTAAAGAAGCCGTGGATAAGCAGGTGTGGGATAGATTCCAAGTCTACACCGAGCAACATCAAACGCCCAAAAGTAAAGCTTTATCGCTCGAATCATAAACACGTAAGGGGTTAAAACTGTTGAAAGGATCAGGTACAGGAACTGCCATCACCGGCATCGGCTCGGCAGTCCCAGAACAGTTACTGAGCAATGATGATCTCAGTACGATCGTTGATACCTCCGATGAGTGGATCAAAACTCGCACCGGTATAAGTCAGCGTCATTTAGCTCCTCCATCCCTGCTTTTATCGCAATTGGGAGCCAATGCAGCCCTCAGGGCCCTCGATATGGCGGGTATTACTGCCTCGGATGTGGACTTAATTCTGCTCGCTACTTCTACCGCCGATGATATGTTCGGTAGTGCCTGCCAAATCCAAGCCCTTTTGGGTGCTGATCACGCTGTCGCTTTCGACCTCACGGCCGCTTGTTCGGGTTTCGTGGTAGGTTTAGTGACGGCAGCTCAGTTTATCCGTACCGGCGTTTATCGTAACGTGTTAGTTATCGGCGCTGATATTCTGAGCCGGTGGGTGGACTGGAACGATCGCTCCACCTGCGTCCTCTTCGGTGATGGGGCGGGAGCGATCGTCTGTCAGGCCAACGGGGAAAACGATCGTCTTCTCGGTTTTGAAATGCACAGCGACGGCTCTCTCGCACAGGCCCTCAGTATCTCTTATAACGGTCAATCTCAAACCCTTCAGGAAGAAGTAGCGATCGCTCAAGGAAATTACGAGTCTATCAAAATGAACGGTAAGGAAGTGTATCGCTTCGCCGTGGCCAAAGTGCCGGAAGTTATCGAGAAAGCCCTTTATCGGGCCGACTTAACCGTTCAAGATGTGGATTGGCTTCTACTCCATCAAGCTAATCAAAGAATTATGGACACAGTGGCCGAACGTCTCGCCATCGATAACGCCAAAGTCTTGACAAATTTAAGCAAATATGGTAATACATCAGCCGCTTCCATACCACTCTGTCTCGACGAAGCGGTACGCAGCGGGCGGGTGCGACCAGGGCAAATCATCGCCGCTTCGGGTTTCGGTGCTGGTTTAACCTGGGGAGCAGCTATATTTAAATGGGGAAAATAAAATGACAAAAATTTGGGTATTTCCTGGGCAGGGTTCACAAACACCAGGTATGGAAGCTGATCTAGCACAGACGGATATAGGGAAAAACAGATTTGCAGAAGCCTCAGCCCTATTAGGCTGGTCTGTATTGGAAAAATGTCAGGGCGATGAAGAAACTCTGTCTAGAACGGTGTACACTCAACCTTGTCTGTTCGTGGTGGAAAGCATCCTCACGGATTTATTAAAAGATAAAGGTTACAGCCCCGATCAGGTGGCGGGTCATAGCTTGGGTGAGTATTCAGCCCTGTATGCTGCGGGGGTGTTCGACTTCGCCACGGGATTGAATTTGGTGCGTCATCGATCGCAGTTAATGGACAAGGCGGCGGGGGGGAAAATGGCGGCAATTATGAAATTCGATCGTACTGCCCTGGAAAATCTCATGGCCACAACGGCGGATGTGGTGATCGCTAACGATAATAGCCCGGAACAAGTGGTTATTTCCGGCACACCGTCGGCGGTAGACAAAATTCTCTCGGAGGTTAAAGCCAAAAGAGCTGTACCTTTAAAAGTATCCGGCGCTTTCCATTCTCCCTTGATGGCAATTCCTGCAGAAGAATTTCAGCGGTTATTAAATTCAACTTCTTTTCACGACGCTACAGTACCCGTTCTTTCCAATGTAGATCCCCGACCCTGCACCGGGGCCGAGACCCTGAAACACAGACTCGTGGCTCAAATGACTGGTTCGGTGCGCTGGCGGGAAACGATGTTAGAAATGTCGAAAATAGGCGTGACAGAAGCAATCGAAGTAGGGCCGGGCAAAGTTCTCACGGGACTGATCAAACGTACTTGTGAAGGCTTAACATTAACGAACGTCAGTAACCTATCAGAAATAGCCCTTCTTAACGGCACATAACATCTTATTTGACAAGAATATTTAGTATTAATATTTTCCTTAGATGTTGAAATTTTTCCAAGATTTTCCTGTCCCAGAGTCTGTTATGTGATATAACTGTTAAGGTTTATTAAGTTTCTCTAAGAAAGTTTAAACAGCACCAAGAGGAACTAAAAGTAAGCGATTGCTAGATAAGTCCAGCATAAAATACTATCATGAGCATTTTTGCTCTAACTCACCCTTAAATGGAGATTTCAGCGAGTGACAGCTACAGCAGACAGAGCCTCGATTACCTGGTCTAATCCCGAATTGCAACTGAAAGATATAATCAAATCTATACCGAAAGAATTCTTTCTGAAAAACCGAATTAAAGCGTGGTTTTCAGTTATATTTAACGTCTTAGCCGTCATTGGCGGTTACGTGTTCATCGCCTTTTCCCCTTGGTATTTATTGCCCGTAGCTTGGCTTTTTACCGGCACAGCCCTGACGGGATTCTTCGTTTTGGCTCACGATTGCGGCCATCGCTCCTTTGCTAATCGTCGCTGGGTTAATGATTTAGTGGGACACACCCTCACCTTACCCCTTATTTATCCCTTCCACTGTTGGCGAATCCTCCACAATCGCCATCACGCCCATACAAACAAACACGGTGTGGATAATGCTTGGGACCCTTGGGAGTTACCCGATTATGAAGGGAGAAGTCTACCGCTTAAATGGTTTTATCAAGCGATGCGCGGTTGGTTCTGGTTCCTAGGCTCGATCGCTCACTGGGGTATATTACACTTTAATCTCAATGAGTTTCTGCCCCATGAAAAGTCTAAAGCCAAATTATCTATCACTGTAGTCGTAATTTTCGCCCTCATCTTCTTTCCCACTCTTTTCATCACCACCGGATTCTGGGGAGTGATCAAGTTTTGGCTCATGCCCTGGCTGTTTTACCATTTCTGGATGAGTACCTTTACCCTAGTCCATCACACCGCCGGTGACATTCAATTCCGTCCAGTGACTCAGTGGAGTGCGGCCGAAGCACAGTTAGCCGGTACGGTACACTGTACCTATCCGAAATGGGTAGAAGTTCTCTGCCACGATATTAACGTCCATATTCCCCATCATGTATCTACCGCTATCCCTTCTTATAATTTGAGAAAAACTCACGAATATATGAAAGACCAGTGGGGACACTACATGAAAGAGAGGGTATTTTCTTGGGAATTAATGCACGACATCGCTGATAAGTGCCATATTTACGATGCCGAAAAAGCTTACAAGTCTTTTGAAGAAAGTAAATAGGCAATAGTGGTTAGTGGCTATTCCTTAGCCACTAAACACTACTCACCCCAAATTTTTTCAACGGTCAAATTAACTTTTATTAACTTCTTCATAACCTCATCCCTATATAATCCGAGAAAGAAAAAATATGAGCCGTGATTATGAGTATAGGCCGCCGTCAATTTCTCTTATTTTTGGGAACGAGTTTAGGAGTGGGAGCGAGCAATTCAATCCTCAAGACTCCCCTTTTATCTCCCGGCATAGCTGCGAATAAAGTAACGAATTGGCATTTTACGCCCTTAAAATTACCTCTACCATTATCTATAGATAAATTAAGTTCCTCGGAGCAGATTCAAGCTTATAAAGAATATAAAGTAGAAGACGATTTAATCTTGCCCGATGGTTATACTTACGACGTGATCGCCAAATGGGGCGATCGAGTAGGAGATAGTCGCTTCGGCTATAATAATGACTACATATCTTTTTTAGAAACGGGAAAAGATACAGGTTACTTAACCGTTAATTTCGAGTATATCAGCGGCAGAACCTGGGCGGAAACTTACGAAGCAGTTATCGGCAAACAGTTACCTTTCGAGGCAGTTAAACCACACCTCGATCGAGACGGAACCATCAAAGCTTATACTCTACCCGATGGCGATACCCTCAAAGGCCAAATCAAAGAAATATCGAGAGAAGGATTGATCGATCAAGGCGTAGGAATAATCGCCATAAAACGCAACCTTCAAGGAGTGTGGGAAAGAACTTATAGCGGGGTAGACCGGCGCATCACCGGTATTTCCGGGTTAGAAGACGGTAAATATTTAAACTCCACCGGCCCCGCCGTCGCCGTATTCACCAAAACCAATAAAAAAGGTTACGACGATAGTTTAGGGTCGAAAATTATCGGCACATTTCAAAACTGTGCGGGGGGGACAACACCCTGGGGTACGGTATTGACAGCGGAAGAGAACTTTCAAGACCAAGTAAGCGACCCAGTCTTATCCGATGGGTCTTCTCTCCATCCCGACACCACGCCTTTCGTGATGGACAAAAAAGATATAAACGGTAGAGGCAATGTATTCGGTCTCGCTCCTAATAAGTACGGTTGGATGGTAGAAATAGATCCTGGTAATCCCGAAGATTATGGAACCAAACATACTTGGTTGGGAAGATTTCGCCACGAAGCGGTGACGTTTTTCATCCAAGAAAATCAACCCATGGCCGTTTATTCGGGATGCGATCGAAGAGGGGGGCATATCTACAAATTCGTTTCCGAAAATAGCGTTAAAAATAGAAACGATAAAAACAATTCTCGCCTGTTTACTAAGGGGATGCTCTACGGCGCTAAATTTAATGCCGATAAAACCGGCAGTTGGATCGCGCTCAATCCCGATACCCCAGTCAATCCAGTATTGCCGAGTCAAATCGCGGGTATTGGAGTCGTGGCGTTACCTAAGAGCGATCGAAGCGCCGACGACGGCAAGTTATTATTATTAGGCGAAGATGGGGATGTAATGACCTATAAATCCGCTTATCGCACCTTGGGGGATATTTACGAGGGTAACACGGTGCAGAAACAGGGAGCGATATTAATAGATGCTCACTACGCGGCTAACGCTGCCGGTGTTACTTGTACGGGCCGTCCCGAAGACGCGGAAATCGGGCCCGATAATAGAATATATATCACCTTCACCAGCGGCACGGCAGACGAAGAAGGAGGGGCCGATAAAAATATCTTCCGGGGCCCCTCTGGAGAGACCCCCTACGAGTTCGGTTGGATTATCGCCATAGAGGAAGATGATCTCAATCCGGCATCTATGACCTTTAAATGGGAGATAGTAGCCACGGGAGGCGAGCCGTTAGATGGAGGAATGGGTTTTGCCAACCCCGATAATCTCGCTTTCGACGGTGATGGTAATCTGTGGATGGTTAATGACATCTCCACGGCTAACCTCAATAAGGCTTTACCGAGTCGTACTGAAGATGATAAGCCAGTGGGGCAGAAAGATACGTTGGGTGTATTCGGTAATAACGCGGCTTGGGTATTACCGAGAGGCGAGAAAAAAGCTTATCCTTTTGCTATCGGGCCTATGGATACAGAGTTAACCGGGTTATGGTTTACCGCGGATCAAAAAACTTTATTTATGAGCGTCCAACATCCTGGGGAGGTGGGAGGCACGAGAAAAGATATGGGAAGCGAAAGTCGTCGCTTTTCTATATATACTACCGCCGGTGAAGAATTTTCCCAAGTGCGGTTCGTGCCTATTGGCTCTAATTGGCCGGGAAAAGAAGCGAATCAACCCCCGCGTCCCGCGGTAGTGGCTATTCGTCACTTGTCTTAAATCGATAATATTTATTTTGAGCGCTGTCTGCTTTAGATAGTGTTGGCTTTATGTTATCCCTATGTATTATTTTGGGTATAACTTCGCTTTCTTGACTCTATGGCTCCGCTACCTGTAAGCACAATTGTTGAACTATGTCAACAAAATTCTGTGGGAAAACTCCTCAAAAGTGCGTTTTACATTCATCACAGCGCTTTAACCGCCCTTGACCCCAAGCTTCAGGAGTACGAGAGAGAAGCCCGAAGTATAGGGAATCCAGCTCATTTCACCTTGATCAAATTCGCTTTCGATAAGGCGAAAGTTTCCTATTTAGATTATCCCGAATTTGACACTGACCCTCACCCCGCCCTCAGTAGTAGCCTGGTGGTGGACGTGGAATTGGCGACACCCAGTAAATGGGAATACAAAGACTCTCATAACCCCCCCATCCTTCACCGCAAGGAAACCTTCGTCACGAGAGATTATCCCTTATACGATCTATTCTCTCATCTGACTGCGTGTGAAGAAGCTTTAGGCTTACTAGATAATTCTCAGGGCATCGGTACTCGTTCCCAATGGCTGGAAAGATTAAAAGGGTTCTCCATCGGTTTCTCTGACCATTATCTCATCTGCCCGATCGATAGAGGCGGTAATAAATCTCATCTTATCGAAAGACACCGGGCGGCGATCGTCCGCAAGAATCTCTCGCGCCCAGTGCGACTGGCTTTGGAGTCGGGTTTATTCACGGGCGGGGTCAGCTTTTTCGACTACGGTTGCGGTCATGGAGAAGATATAAAACAGATAGAAAAGCAAGGATTTACCAGCGATGGATACGACCCCTATTATCGCCCCGACACCGAGTTGCGCCCCGCCGATATTGTCAATCTCGGTTACGTGATCAACGTTATCGAAGATAGGGAGGAGAGACAAGAGGCACTATTAAAAGCTTGGCAGTTGACCCATCAAGTTTTAATCGTATCAGCCCAAGTGCTGATCGACGATCGTGCTGGGGGTTTAGTGGCTTACGAAGACGGCATTATTACCCGTCGCAATACCTTCCAGAAATACTATCAGCAGGAAGAACTCAAAGACTATATTGATAATATTCTCGGTGTGGATTCTATCCCCATAGGATTGGGAATATATTTAGTTTTTCGCGAAGAAAGTAGGGCGGAAGCTTTCCGTCTTTCCCGCTTGCGCTGCCGGGCCACGACTCCGAGAGTTAAATCCTACTCCCGACGTTTTGAAGATTATGAAAATATTTTAACTCCTTTGATGGAATTTTATACAGAGAGAGGGCGATTACCGAAAACCGGAGAGTTAGAAAACGAAGCGGAAATACTCCAAGAATTTAACAGTTTCCGTCGTGCCTTCGCCGTGGTATTGCAAGTAACTGCGCCCGAAGATTGGGACGAGATCAGCGAGAAGTGCCGACAAGAATTGACCCTTTACTTAGCATTAACTAAATTTGGTAAACGTCCCAGATTATCGCAACTATCAGCAACTTTGCAAGAAGATATTAAAAGTTTATTCGGCAGTTATCAAAGAGCTTGTTTATACGCTGACTCTGCTTTATTAAACGCGGGAAAAATGCCCATTATCACTGAAGCGGCTGCGGGCTGTTCGACCGGTCGAAAGTCCCGTGATAGTCTGACGGTTCATATTAGCGCTTTAGACAAATTACCTCTTTTATTGAGATTATACGAAGCTTGTGCTAGTAGAGTCATCGGCTCTTTAGAGGATGCTAACGTGGTAAAATTTTCCCTACGCCAGCCGCAAATTTCTTATTTATATTATCGAGATTTCGAGGGAGAGGCGCACCCTATTTTACAAACTCGTATGGATATAGATCTAGCTTACTTACGGGTACGGTATCGAGATTATCATGAGGAAGAAAACCCCCCTTTATTACACGAGAAAGAACGTTTAGTAACCCCAGAGCATCCCGATTATGAAAAATTTGCCAAGTTGAGTCAACAAGAAAGAGACAGGGGCTTATTAGATGATTTTAAAAATATCACTCATCGGCGCGGATGGTTAAACCGCCTCGAAGAAAGAGGGGTGATGATTCAAGGGCATAGAATTTTCTGGCGGAAAGATTTAGATCCCTATCGATTGAAATTGTTACGGTCTCAACTGGCTCAACGTAAGGCAACGAAGAAAGCTCCGGCAACGACTCCTGAAAATCTCCTAGAATAAATACAGTCTATTTATTTATCTATGGTTTGGTCTTATCGCACGCCAGGTATTCCCGATGATTTATTCGAGCGTTTACCTGGAATTCCCCTTAGTAAAAGAGAAGTCAGGGTACTGATCATATCGGCCCTGCGCCTATCTGACGGCGCGGTGTTGTGGGATATAGGGGCTGGCACGGGTACGATTCCCGTGGAGGCGGGGCTATTGTGTCCGGCGAGTAAGATCGTGGCCGTGGAGAGGGATGAGGAAGTGGCTAGTTTGATCCGCAAAAATTGTGATCGATTCGGTGTCATTAACGTGGAAGTATTGGAAGGCAGCGCCCCCGCCTGTCTGGATAATTTAACCGAAAGACCCGATCGAGTTTGTATCGAGGGCGGCAAACCCATTAAGAAAGTGTTACAGAAGGTTTGGCAGGTATTGAAACCGGGGGGGAGAATCATCGCTACGGCCTCTAGTTTAGAGACGCTTTATCAACTGTCGGAGGGGTTTTCTGATTTACAGGCGCGCAATATAGAAATAGTGCAATCCGCCGTCAATCGCTTAGAAATGCGCGGTATCCAACAAGTTTTTGCTGCCGTTAATCCCATCTTTATTCTCTGCGGTGAAAAACTGGAAGAGTGACTCAAATAACTTTTAATTTTTGATAATGTTTTCTTAATCTATATAATTAATCTCTATAGCCCTTTGTTTTGTGAATAGTCTATGCCTTGGACTCGGATTGTTAGTGCGATCGTTGCGATTATTCTCGCCCTCAGTATTATTATTGTCGGGGGATGGTATTTCACCTTGGGATTAGGCTTGATCGTATTCTTGGGACAGATGGAATACTTTCGCCTGGTATGGGCCAAAAATATTCAACCGGCAGCCAAAACTACTCTGGTGGTATCTCAATTATTACTGATCACCGCCACGATCGCCCCGACTCTCACCGATGCCATGTTTCCCCTCGCCGGGGCGCTAATTTGTTTCTATCTCCTCTTCCAACCCAAATTGGCCACCATAGCCGATATTTCTACTTCTATCCTCGGTCTTTTCTACGGCGGTTATCTCCCCAGTTATTGGATACGTTTACGGGTGGGATTCGCCCCCGAATCCCATCCCATCGCCATCGCCAGTACCAATTTACCCCTGATGGGATACTGGCCCGAGTCATGGATAGAACCTAAATTGATGCCCCCCGCCCTAACCCTGACTTTCCTCGCCTTCGGTTGCATCTGGGCCGCCGATATAGGCGCTTATATCATGGGTAAATGGTTGGGCAAAACTTCCCTATCTTCTATCAGTCCCAAGAAAACCGTAGAGGGAACTATTTTCGGCATCACCGGCAGTATCATCGTCGGCGAGATAGGCGCATGGTATTTAGATTGGCCCTATTGGCAAATCACCGGTTTGATTCTCGGCTTGTTAATCGGTATCGTCAGTCTCCTGGGCGATTTAACCGAATCGATGATGAAACGCGACGCAGGAGTTAAGGATTCCGGGCAATTGATACCAGGACACGGAGGGATTCTCGATCGAACCGATAGTTATGTTTTCACAGCCCCCTTAGTTTATTATTTCGTCACCCTACTTCTTCCCTGGCTACAAATCCTCGCCACGAAATAACCTCTTATTAATAGCCATGTTCGCTGAGAAACTCCAAGCTAATCTCCTCGGAAGAACCCTTACCGCCGATTAATCTCTCCACGTACTTACTCAATATATCACCCTCCAAATTAACCACATCTCCCATTTCTAACCTGGATAAATTAGTCTCCCCGTAAGTCACGGGAATGACCGCAACCTTGAACCAACGCCCGCGGGGGTGACATTGGGATACGGTCAAACTCACCCCGTTAACCGCGATACTGCCTTTAGAAACGATATAACGGCTTATATACATTTCCCATTGGTCTTCCATCCCTGGGGGCGAAGTAAAAGTCATTTCCCAAGCTTTTCCCGTGGGGATAGACTCCACTAGACAACCGATGCCGTCCACATGACCGCTGACGAAATGACCGCCGATTTTACTACCTACCCGCAGGGAAGTTTCTAGGTTAACCTTTGTCGCCCTCTGTAGACTATGACCGAGGGTGCTGCGACTCAGGGTTTCGGGGGAGGCGGTGACGACGAAACTATTAGCGGTGAATTCTTCCACCGTCAGACAGACTCCATCGACGGCTATACTGTCCCCGATAGCTATATCAGTGACGATCGATTTAACACCGTGAGGATCGATCGTCACAAGCAAACGATCGTCTCCTTCTACACTAACAGTTCCCGTGGACTGAATTAATCCTGTAAACACTTTAATTTTCTGAGAGAATAAGATAGAAGCTACACCGTGAAAGGAATAATTAACCTGATTTACCACCTTGGGCGGAATATTTTTTTCCTTGAAGATGAGTTGTATTTTTCCAATCCTAGGGCATACTGTGAGTGTAACCCATTAGTAATGCCGAACGACCAATATAATTTCCTCTATCTACCCTTGGTTTTTTCCCGCGCTACTGGGTTTTTACCCTGCTGATCTTTATTTGGAGAAGCCTGAACTATGATCGAAATGAAAGTGGCTGGAATCGCTCTAGACGCTGTGACTCGTAGCCCGATAGTCCTGTTAAAAGATGGGTCTGATCGTCGCGCACTACCTATCTATATAGGACAAGACCAAGCTAAAGCGATTATCGGCGCACTAGAACAACAAAAACCCCCTCGCCCGCTCACTCACGACCTGATCGTTAGTGTTTTTAACACCTGGGATCTACAATTAGAACGAATCATCATTCATTCTCTTCAAGACAACACTTTTTACGCGGTTTTATGCCTGAAAAAAGGGGAGGTCAAAAAAGAAATGGATTGTCGCCCCAGTGATGCCATAGCGATCGCGTTGCGTACCAATACGCCCATCTGGGTGATGGAAGAAGTCATCGCCGATGCCTCTATTCCTGTTGATAGAGATGCGGACGAAGAAGAAAGGAAAGCTTTCCGCGAATTTATCGCTAAATTACGCCCGGAAGATTTAATTCAACGGGGACCATTAGGGGATGTAGATAATTCTTGAATCGAACTTATGCGTTATCGGCGTTTCGGTAAAACTAACTTAAAACTATCCGTTTTTTCTCTCGGTACAATGCGCTGCTTCACAGATCCTTCCCTATTGCAAGAGATTATTACTTTAGGGATGAATCTCGGCATCAATCACCTGGAAACGGCCCGGGGTTACGGCAATAGTGAAAAAGTTTTAGGTGATTGTTTACAGCGGTCTTTACCCCTACGACGCGAAGAATTTTACCTCACCACTAAATTATCGCCCACGCCCGATCGTCGGGTGATGTATGAAGCGATCGAAGAATCCCGTCAACGCTTACAACAAGATTACATCGATTGCGTCGCCATCCACGGCGTTAACACCCGCGAACATCTTCAGTGGCTACAAGACCCTCACGGTTCCATGTCGGCTTTACAATCCGCCCAAAGTAAAGGCATAATCCGTCATATTGGCTTTTCCACCCACGCCCCCCTGGAGATTATTCTAGAAGCTATAAATACAGATTTATTTGATTTTGTAAATCTGCATTATTACTTATTCTGGCAGAGACAGGCCCCGGCAGTAGCATTAGCGGCGGAGAAAGATCTGGGCATATTCATCATCTCACCGGGGGATAAAGGAGGGATGCTATATACTCCGCCCCCGAAGCTAGAACAATTGTGCTATCCCCTGTCACCTTTAGTATTAAGTTATCGATTCCTTTTGAGCGATAAACGGATCACTACCCTCAGTATCGGGCCGGAAACCCCGGAAGAGCTGCGACAACCCTTGAATCAATGGAATGACCGGGACGGACAGTTGACAGAGGAAGAAGAAAATATTCTAGCCGGGTTGGCGGGGGAATTAGAGAAAGTTTTGGGGAGCGATCGATGTAGTCAATGTTATCAATGTTTGCCCTGTCCTGAAAATATCAATATACCGGAGATATTGAGATTGAGAAATGTGGGTTTAGGATACGACATGACAGATTTCGCCAAGTATCGCTACAAAATGCTAGAAAACGCCGGACATTGGTTTCCAGGTAGCAAAGGGAATCGTTGTACAGAATGCGGCGATTGCCTGCCCCGGTGTCCAGAAAAATTAGATATTCCCCGACTACTGCGGGATAGCCATCACTCCTTTAACGGCAGTGCGGGGCGTCGCCTCTGGGAAGACGGTTGAAGGGAAACTTGGGTCTTTGTTCTCCTCGGTTGAGCTACCAAGCCAGTAATACCGCCGCAGATTAACGGGTAAACCGATATAAAAGTTGAATTGATTAAAGTATCAAAAGTGAATAAAGCGAGTGACACTACTAAAGCACTGCTAGGAGCTACGTCTGGATGTAACCAAGTTTTCGCAGGAAACCGTTTGACGCTAAAAAGTACCAGGGGCAGTAAAAGTGAGGAATATAAACTAACTATACCGAAAAGCCCGCTAGTACCGAAAACAATAACCCAATAACTATCAGTAACGGAAACATCTTCTAGTTCACCCGCTGAATTCTCTTCCAACACTCTATTGCGGCCCCAGCCACCCCAGCCAAATAACAATTTTTCTCTAGCTTTATTAGTTAACAGCACTTCATTATCGAAGCGGAATTGTAGAGATTCAACTCGATCGGGTTGGACAAAGTTGGACAGCCTAGATGTAATGGATTTTCCATTAAAATTTCCCGATATATTCATAGACAAATAAAGAATAATTCCCCCGACCAGTAAATACAAAAGCCAAGAATTTTTACCCCATTTAGCACCGGCGAGAATACCAAGTCCAACAGCAAAATATACGTAAGCACCAGTAGATTTAATCAAGATGAAAGTTATTACTAAAATAATAGCCACCCACATCATCGGAATACCCCAAACCTGTTTGATTTTTTTAGCTTGCCATAGCCACACGGCTACTAAAGTCACCACCATCATCCACAATCCTAATACTAACCCGTGACTCATGAATACCATTGGCCGCCACCCCCCGTAGCGTATAGCCTGACTTAGTCCCGATGGATGGGCGTAATAACCATAAATAAAGTGGTGAAATTGAGGACTTATTCGGATTTCAATCAAACACATCGGTGCGTAAATTAAGCCCCCCTTGATGATGAGCGAACATAATTCGGACATTCCCAATAAGCTACTGAGATAGAGACGACCAATAATATAGGGCCATCCCCATATTGCTACTTGAGTGAATGCTATATTAATACCATCATAAAAACCCAGTCCATTGGACAGAGAAGCGGCTATGGGAGATAGAGTCCAAACTAACATTGGTACGTCAAACCAACTGAATCGAAAATTTAATAATCGCTTCTGGTCAAATAATAATAATCCTAAAGTGATGCTATAGCTAGCTACGGTATTGTTAGCAAAATCTGGAATTAAAGGTAAGCTAATACCCGCCCTTTGAGGGAGAAATAAAAATCCGCCGACAAAACTAACGATTGAGGCCGTACGGGGGTTATAACGATTGAATAAATAAAGGGTGAAAGGTAGCCAAGCTATGACTACAAGTAAAGCTTGTGGGGTCATTTTTTTTAAATTAAATCTGCCATGATTATAAGTTATGTAGACTAATATTTATCAATTATTAATTTCAGTAAAAACAGCTTTCGCAATTAATATATCAATCCTCGATGAGATGTAAACACCCAGGGGTTTGTTGCCTTTGTCAATCAACGCCTTCACGAATCGAATAAGCTCGCCATAGGCTTATTATATATATCTCTTTAGGAATTTTTGCCCGGAAACCAGTTTCTCCGG
The DNA here is from genome assembly GCA_016903695.1 of Chlorogloea purpurea SAG 13.99. Taxonomy (GTDB): domain Bacteria; phylum Cyanobacteriota; class Cyanobacteriia; order Cyanobacteriales; family Microcystaceae; genus Chroococcopsis; species Chroococcopsis gigantea_A. Next base: position 47,325 of record JADQBB010000007.1, on the reverse strand, counting down.
CCTCGATGTCCCCAAAAATTTCGGGGAGAAGACATTCCTCTCCCCCCACACCGAACATTAAGGATTAGTAAATAAATAGTTATTGGGTAAGTTGCTGACAGCTCTCTGTAGGCTGTTGAGAGATTTATTATAGTCCACGATCGCTTGTAAATACCGGCTCCTAGCGTCGGTTAAATCCCTCTGGGAGTTAATAACATCGGTTTGGGTGCCCACGCCCGCCTGAAAGCGCAGACGGGCTAATCTCAAGCTTTCTGTCGCCGATTCTACACTCTTGGCGGAGGTAGAAATATTCTCCCGGTTAGCCACCAGACCATAGTAAGCTTGCTCCACTTCAAAACGAACTTGATTGCGGAGATTGGCGAATTGTGTGTCGGCTAGATCGATATTGCGATTGGCTTCCCTTTCTCGTGCGAAAGCCGCACCCCCATCGAAGAAAACCCAAGTCATGCGCGCCCCCACGTTATAACCATCGGTAAAACCGAGACCATCATCGAAAGAATTAAGGACATTATAGTTAGCCAATAAATCCAGTTTAGGCGTGATTGAAGAGCGGGCGATGTTACGTTCTTGTTCGCTAATTTCTCTTTGTACTAACTGCTGTTCTAATTCAGAACGGTTTTTATAAGCTAACACTATACTATCGTCGAGGGTTAATCCCCAAGTACCCGCCTCACGAATTTCATCGGCGGCGGTTAATTCTACCTGTTGCCCTAAACTGAGAATTTGCGCCAATCTCCTTCGGGCTATCCTTTGATTAGAGATAGAAGTAGTTAAATCCTGATTAGCATTAGCTAAATCCACTTCCGCCTGCAACACCGAAAATCTCGTACCTAAACCGGCTTGTTCTAAAAGTTGGGCATCACGTAAACTTTGGGTAGCATCTTCGATGGCGGCTTGTGCGATCGCAACTCTAGCATCAGCTCTCTGTAATTCATAGTAAGAGTCTGTAGCATTAAAACGAGTTTGCTCGCTCGTTTGTTCTAACAGCAATTGGTTGCGTCTGACTTCCTTTTCCGCTCTTTTAATCCTCCCCGCTCTCTCGCCGCCGGTATAGAGATTATAGGTCAACTGTACCTGACCGTCGAGATTATTGGCTATGGTGGGGCTGTTTTGATTGAAACGTTGATTTTGCCTTTGCTGGACGGCGGAGTCCGTCCTCGTTAAATCAAATTGAGTTTGCAAACTGGGAAGGAGGGCCGCTCTTTCGGTTTCGAGCTGTGCTTGGGCCCTCTCCACGGTCAAGCGGGCTTGAGCTAATTCTTTATTATTTTTTAAAGCTAATTCGATCGCCTGATTGAGCGTCACCGGCTGTACAGTTCTAATATCCACTTCCTTCGGGTTAGTCGGGAAGAATAAGGGGTTAGCATTAGGATTGAGATAATCGGGAGCCGGTTCATCCTTTTTGGGCGCGTCAGCATTAGGAGAGGCCGCCCCCGGTATCTGCGCTTTTACTAACGACCCGGTTATTAAGAGCCACATAGAGCTTAAGCTCAGCAATAGCCAAGTTTTTAAAAAAATATTCCGCGGTTGTTTCTTATAGAGATGAATCGTCATCGTTGTTGACCTTTGCGTGTAAACTAGACACTTGCTTATCTAAGTTACCTTAAAACTTTCTTCTCTCAAAAACCGATTGTCATTTTTACCATCTATCGTTAGGCTAGAAGAACTAATACTTAAGAAATAGATTGGGATTATATGGGTTGTATCGGCTGTCCCCAATGTAGAGGCAAATTAGAAAAAGTTATCTATCAAAGTATTGAGATCGATCGTTGTTCCCTTTGTCGCGGAATTTGGTTCGATCGTTTAGAAGCAGAAGAATTAAGACGTATAAAAGGTTCCGAGTCGGTGGACATTGGTAAGCCCACCCCCTGTCAGGGTCGCCCCTGTCAATCGGTGGGCTGTCCCCGTTGCGGTAAAACCATGGTTCAAATGTTGGATTTCGGTCAACAGCCTCTCTGGTACGAAAAATGCAGTCAGTGTCAGGGTATGTGGCTAGAAGCGGGACGATTTAAAGTATTTAAACAAAATCTCCCCACCCCGGGTAATTGGGCTAGAAATAAAGCCAAACAGGTCTTAACTGTGGCAAGATCAATCTAGATAGCTACCCGACCCCATAATCATGCTAGACGAACAAGCGAAAAAGACTCTACTGAGAAAAATCCCCCACGGGCTGTACATTTGTGGGGTACGCGACGGCGAAGAGATGAACGGATTCACCGCCAGTTGGGTGATGCAATCTTCTTTTACCCCACCGTTGGTGGTTAATTGCGTGCGTCAAGACTCCGGTTCCCACGCCATGATCGAAAATAGCGGCGTATTCGCCTTAACGTTTCTGGAAAACACCCAGAAAGACCTCGCCGCACAATTTTTTAAACCTAAACGTCGAGTCGGCGATAAATTCGAGGAAATTGAATTTTATGAAGGTACTGAAACCGGTTGCCCGATCATTAAAGACAGTTTAGGCTATATAGAGTGCCGGGTGGTCGGTTCGGTGGCACACGGCGACCATACGGTTTATGTGGGGGAAGTGGTGGCCGCCGGTATCCATCGTCAAGGCGATCCTTTATTATTAGAACAAACTGGCTGGCAATACGGCGGCTAGTTAATACCAGTGCCTTTGAAAGTTATGACTATCCTCAAATTCCCGTACCGCGATTTATTCACATCGAGCTTGGGTGGCGCTTTCATGGGGTTAGGACTGGTCATGACGGCCCTGTTCGTATCGATCTCTCTCCTGAGTCCCTTTTTACAACATAGCGGTCTACTACAAGACCCCACGGATTTACTGAGTAATTATCCTCTGGAATCACCTAGTGCAGCCCATTGGTTCGGCACGAACATCCGGGGTTATGACGTATTTTCCCGCACTTTATTCAGCGCTTCGGCGGCTTTAAAGGTAGTGATTCTCGCCACGGGTTTATCTTTGGTGTTGGGTGTGCCTCTGGGGTTGATCAGCGGCTATTTCGGCGGGAGGATCGATCGTATTCTCCTGTTCATCATGGATACTATCTATACCCTGCCTGGTTTATTATTGTCAGTAGCCCTCGCTTTTGTCCTCGGTCAAGGGATTCTTAACGTAGCCATCGCCGTGAGTATTTCTTATATACCCCAATATTTTCGAGTCGTACGCAATCAAACCGCCAGCGTCAAAAATGAGATGTTTATCGAGGCAGCTAAAGCTCTAGGGGCAACTCCGCGGCGTATCCTCTCCAAATACCTATTTTTGAACGTGGTGCAAAGTGTGCCGGTACTGTTCACTCTCAACGCGGCTGACGCTATTCTGGTTTTAGGGGGTTTAGGTTTTTTGGGTTTGGGATTAGCCGAAGAAGTACCCGAATGGGGACACGATTTAAAAGAGGCTTTACCCGACTTATCCACCGGCATCTGGTGGACGACTCTTTACCCCGGATTGGCCATGACCCTCATGGTGGTAGGTTTATCCTTGTTAGGAGAGGGATTGACCGAGATATTCAATCCCCGCAGGAGATAATGGTGTGGGATTTTTCGGGGCCGCCCCCCTCGGATTTGGGCGATCGTGAAGTCCCCTTAGAAGGAAATCACTTACAAGGAAAACGCGTCGCCCTCTTGATAACCGGGGGCATCGCCGCGATGAAAGCCCCCTTTATCGCCCGCGCTCTCAGGCGACAAGGGGCCCAAGTCATAGCATTCGTTTCTAAGGCCGGTTTGCGCTACGTTACCGCTGAAACTCTAGCTTGGAGTACCAATAATCGGGTTATAACCCATCTAACCCCCGGGGCCGAACACCTGAGCGATGATAACCCTTTTCACCTTTATTTAGTCGCCCCCGCTACCTACAACACCATCAATAAATTCTCTCACGGTATAGCTGACGGAGTAATTACATCTACACTGGCCTCCGCTTTAGGTCGTTTAGAAATGGGAAAGAGTAAAATCTTAATTGTTCCTACGATGCACGGTAGCTTACATAACTCAATTCTGATTCAATCTTTAAATATTTTGCATCAGAAAGGAGTAGAAATTATGAAGCCAAGGCAAGATTACGGTAAGGATAATATCCCCGATGAAAAAGATATTACTGTTGAGGTTTGTCGCTTTATTTCCGAATCTTATCTGAAAAACAAACCCATTTTAGTAACTGGCGGCCCCACTCCGGTCGAGATAGACAACATTCGTCGCCTGACCAATATATTTACCGGGCAGTTAGGTATTTATATTGCCGAAGAACTGTATTTAAAAGGTGCAGATGTTAGGTTAATTCACGGAAGCAGTATTTGTTCTCCTCCGGCTTATTTACCTCATAAAATTATCAACAGTTATGATGACTACTACCGGGAAATAATCGCCCTTTTAGGAAATACTAAAGTAGGAATTTTTTCCGCTGCCGTAGCTGATTATCGCCCCGCAGAAGTCTTTAAAGGCAAAATTCCCAGCGGCGGGGCTTTCAATAATATTTCCTTGATTCCCACAGTAAAAGTTATCGAAAAAGTCAGGGAGTCTTTCCCCGATTTATATATGATTACCTTCAAATATCAAGATGATATTACTCACGAAGAACTGATGAACATCGCTCGGAAGAGACTTCAAAAATATCAAGTTGTTATAGCTAATCGGGGAGAAGAAAAGGGCGATAAAGGGGAACAAATAGCTTACTTAGTTTGTCAACAAGAGCCGGTGGAAAAATTTACCGGAAAAAGAAGTATTGCTAGAGGCATAGTTCATCATTTAGAAAAGTATAGCCATAGTATTTTCTCGCCTCGATGAGCGACCATTACTGGTGATGGAGAGGCTGATTTTTCAACCGATAGTTACAAAAGCTTATCAGAAAGAGTCGGGAGATTTCATCTAAATAGCTATTTCTTTCTGAAGGAAAATAGTTTATCATGAGATGCGGGCTACCCACATATAGAGTACCTAGATGAATTTGAACACTATATCTGTGGTCTGTTGCCAAAGCTACCGAGCTTTACCCCGTTTGTTGCCACGTTAATCTTCCAGTAAATATGTATCAAACCTTGACCACCTCAACCGACCTATCGCGCCAAAACGAATCTTTGACGGCTTCTGTTGGGGCTAGTGCTTCCCAATCGCCGGAAATCCGTGTAATCAAGCGCAATGGATCATCTACCTCCCTCAATATCAGTAAAATTCGTAAGGTGGTAGATTGGGCTTGTCAAGGCAAAGAAGTAAACCCCATCGCTTTAGAAGCGGGTTTAAAAACTCGCCTGCGGGATGGTATTACAACCAGAGAGATACAGAATAATCTAATAAACTGCGCCTTGGAGATGTGTAGCCCCGATGAACCAGATTGGCGGTATGTGGCGGGGAGATTACATATTTGGAGTCTCTGGAAAGACACTCTCGCTTCGAGAGGTTACGCGTACGGTAATTACGAAACAACGGTCAGAACAAAAGTAAACAACGGCCAGTACGATGACAGAATTTTAACTTACTCGGCGGCGGAATTACAGTCTGCGGGCAACTGGATCAACGGCGAATGGGATACGGATTACGACTATGCCGGTGCGGTTTTATTGACGGGCCGCTATTTATTGCCGGACGAATTACCCCAAGAAGCTTTATTAACCTGCGCCTTACTACTGGCTACAGTGGAAATTCCAGAAAGGCGTTTAGCGGTGGCCGAACAATTCTATAGGGCGACAGCCGAGAGGAAAATCTCTCTCGCCACCCCCATATTAGCTAATCTACGAGTCCCTAACGGTTCCCTCACCAGTTGTTTCATCTTGGGCATAGATGATAATTTAGAAAGTATTTTCGGCGAGATTACCAACACAGCTAGAATCTCGAAAAATGGCGGCGGTGTCGGGGTGAATGTCAGTCGTATTCGTGCCACTGGTAGCCAGGTGATGGGAAAAGCCAACGCCTCCGGGGGAATTATCCCTTGGGTGAAGTTACTCAACGATACGGCCATAGCGGTGAATCAAGGGGGCAGAAGGGCCGGGGCCGTGACGGTAAGCGTGGATGTGTGGCATCTAGATGTACCGGAATTCTTGGAAATGCAGACGGAAAACGGTGATCAACGCCGGAAGGCTTATGATATATTCCCCCAGTTGGTCATCACCGATGAATTCATGCGCCGGGTGGTGAATAAGCAGGATTGGACTCTGGTTGACCCTTATGAAGTACGATCGCAATTGGGTATAGAATTGGCCGAATTATGGGGCGAGGAGTTCGATCGTGCCTACGAATTAATCGAGGCTAATATAGACACCAAGATACATCTATATAAGAAGGTTAACGCGCGGGAATTATTTAAAACCATCATGCGCTCCCAAGTAGAGACGGGAATGCCCTATATTGCTTTCAAGGATACGATCAACCGCGCCAATCCTAACAAGCACCTGGGTTATATTCCTGGCGTCAATCTTTGTACCGAGTCTTTTTCTAACGTCACGCCAGGCGAGGAAGCCCATTGCTGTAATCTGGTCAGTCTCAATCTGGCTAATATAGAAGACCACGAGATCGATCGTGTTTGTCGAGTAGCGGTGAGGATGTTGGATAATACGATCGATATTACCCTCCCTCCTTTCGAGGCGGCCAAAACCCATAATAATAAGTATCGCACTATCGGCGTGGGGGCCATGGGTCTGGCTGATTGGTTGGCCAAGCGTCATCTATCTTACGATCGTTTGACGGACATCAGCGGTCTTTTTGAAAATATCGGTTATTGGTGTACGCGTACCTCTATGGAGTTAGCCCAGGAAAGAAGCCCTTATCCCGCTTTCCCCGGTAGCGATTGGAGTCAGGGTAAGTTGATCGGCTCGAAGCCGGTACAATGGTTTTTAGATCACGCCGCCCATAAGGAAAGATGGGTAACTTTAGCATCCGATATTCAACGCTACGGGATTCGCAATTCTCATATTACTGCTATCGCCCCTAATACTTCTTCCTCTCTGGTACAGGGTTGTACGGCTAGTATCCTGCCAGTCTACAGTCGCTTCTTCTATGATAAATGGGCCAAGGGGACAGTCCCGATCGCCCCTCCTTATATCAACAAGTGTTTCTGGTTTTATCCTGAGAATAAAAATTTAGACCAGAAAAAAGTGGTCAAGGCTACAGCGGTGATCCAACAGTGGATCGATACGGGAATTTCTATGGAATTATTGTTCAATCTCAACGCCGGAGTTTACGAACCGCAAAACCTAGGTAAAAGTCTTTCGGCGAAAGATATTTATGACACTTTAATCCTCGCTTGGCAGGAAGGCTGTAAGGCGATATATTATATCCGCACCGTCCAAAAGGATGATTTTAAAGATGGGGAGGAAGGTTGTTCCGCTTGTGCTAATTAGTGATGATAACCACAAAAGAGATAAAATTTCAATCATTGATTTTTCTGGTTTCTTTTGTTAGATTCTAAGTGGCAAAGTTTGAATGATTATTGGTAATTTTAATGGTAGTAACTAACGCTCGATCGGGTCGGACAATGCCGACGAATCCTATTTTTAATCCTAGCGGCGATGACGCGGTAGAAAATCGCTCTATTTGGTTCGGTAATACTACTAATCTCATGCAGCTGAACGATGTACGCTACAGTTGGGCGGTGGGATTGTATCAACAAATGCGGGAAAATTTTTGGATTCCTCAACGTTTAGATATTACTCAGGATGTAACGGATTATTGGAATTTAACCCATGAAGAAAGATACGCATACGATGGCATTCTCTCCTATCTAACATTTTTAGATTCCGTACAAACTTGTAATATTCCCCATCTGAAAAGTTCCGTTACCGCACCGGAAATTAGTTTGTGTATGGCCGAACAGATTTCTCAGGAAGCGATGCACAATCAAAGTTATCAATATATTATTGAAACGATCATCCCTCCCGAAAGAAGAACTAAAGTTTATGATTTTTGGCGCACAGATAAAGTTCTTAAAGATAGATGTCAGTTCATCGCCAGTCTCTATCAGCAATATATAGACGAGCCTTCTTCGGAGAATTATTTTACCGCTTTACTGGGTGATTATTTATTAGAGGGTTTATATTTCTATAACGGCTTTATTTACTTCTATAATTTGGCTTCGCGGATGCTCATGCCAGGCTCAGCCGATATATTTAAAATGATCAATCGGGATGAGTTGAGTCACGTCAGACTGTATCAGAAATTATTACCGGAAGCGATGGAAGTATTCGTCCACTCTAAGGATAGGATATATGAGATGTTCGCTACCGCCGTTGACCATGAATGTCTTTGGACGAATCATATCGTGGGTAATAATATTCTGGGGATTACAGAAGGCAGTACGGAACAATATACTAAGTATCTAGCTAATCTTCGCTTAAAAGCGATCGGTCTCGAGCCTCTTTACAAAGAGCCGAAATATAATAAAAGCCCCTACACTCATTTAGAACGTTTTTCCGATACGAAAAAAGAAGCCCACACCAAGGCTAATTTCTTTGAAGCCACCGTTACCAGTTATGTCATGTCTTCTGGATTAACAGGCTGGGATGAAATTTAGGACAAAGCCCTTTGATCTCCTTAAGCTAGAATATAAAAGCCTTGTGAGCATATAAACTAGATTAATATCATGGCTAACAATCGTCGAGTATCCCGCGTATCTTCCCTGATCAAACGCGAAGTCAGTCAAATGTTACTCATGGAGATCAAGGACGATCGAGTGGGTGCGGGTATGGTTAGCGTTACCGATGTGGACTTGTCTAACGACCTCCAACACGCGAGAGTTTTCGTGTCCATATACGGCTCCGAAGATGCCAAAGCGGAAACGATGGAAGGGTTAAGGGCTTCCGCTGGCTACGTGCGCCGGGAATTGGGTCAGAGGATTCGCCTACGTCGAGTGCCAGAAGTGGTGTTTCTGGAAGATTCCTCGATCGAAAGGGGCGATCGAATGTTAAACTTACTCAATCAAATCGAAAGCAATCGCCCCGACTTCGATGACGAAGAAGAATGACCTCGATCTCAAACAACAAATCGGTCAGATGATCGTAGTCCGCGCCTCTGGACATCTATTCGACCATCAAATCCGTTACCCGCGATGGGAAGCCCCTAACGCCACCCTGGAAAACTGGTTAAAAAACCTCAACCTCGGCGGCGTTATCCTCCTGGGCGGCAGCGCCGCCGAAATCTCCTATCGCACCCAACAGCTACAAAGTTGGTCGCCTAACCCCCTTCTCTTCTGCGCCGATATAGAGGAAGGCGCAGGGCAACGCTTCACCGGGGCTACTTTCTTCGGGCCGCCGATGAGTTTGGGAGCGATCGCTAAAAAATCATTGACAAAAGCCACAGAATATGCGTACAAAATGGGGGCGATTACCGCTAAAGAAGCCCTCAGTATGGGCATCAATTGGATATTAGCCCCCCTCGCCGATGTAAATAACAATTACAACAATCCCGTCATCAATATCCGCGCCTTCAGCGACGACCCTCAGATCGTGGGGCATCTGGTGAGGGCTTTCATCGCCGGGGCCCACTCCTATCCGATTTTAACCACGGCGAAACACTTCCCAGGTCACGGCGATACCAGCACCGATTCTCATCTAGAATTACCTATCATCAAACACGATAACGATCGCTTGGAAAGCTTGGAATTACCACCTTTTCAGGAAGCGATCGATCAAGGTGTGGACGCGATCATGACGGCACACTTACAAATACCGGCCTGGGATGCCCATAATCCGGCTACTCTCTCCCCCGCTATCCTAACAGGACAATTACGGCAGAAAATGGGTTTCGATGGCTTGATCGTCACCGACGCATTGATCATGGGCGGTGTCAGTAAAGGCGCCACGCCGGAAGAAATAGCGGTGAAAGCGGTTATAGCCGGCGCGGATATATTGTTAATGCCCGATGATCCGATAGTAGCGATCGAATCTATCTATGAGGCAGTAAAGGGCGGCATAATAACCCAGTCGAGAATCGAATCATCTTTTACCCGTATTCAAAGGGCAAAACAGAAATTATCCCCGGCTACCGGGTTGAATTTATGGCAAGAAGTAGGACAGTTAGAGGCTTTAGAAACTGTGAACAGTATAACCATCGATGCTTTAGAATCGGGGGGTGATTTACCCGTTAAAGGCGTCTCCCAAGGTAGGAATCTGATCGTGGTGGACGACTTACTCAATAGCGATTTTCTTGATCGTACTTCCCCCGCCGTGATCTTACCGCAACAACTCGGTTATGAATTACAATTGCTCGATCGTACCACTCTACCCCTATTAACCCCTCAATCGCTGCCGACTCTGTTACAGGTATTCATCCGCGGTAATCCTTTTCGCGGTAGCGCCGGATTGACCCCCCAATTACAGGAAGTATATAAACCTTTATTGGAGTCTGGATATATAAAGGGAATCGTCGTCTATGGTAGTCCCTATATAGTAGATTGGTTTAAGGTTCAAGTATCATCCCAATTGCCCTGGGTATTCTCCTACTCTCAAACCCATACGGCCCAGCGCGTAGCTTTAGAGAGTCTTTTCGGTACATCTCCCCAGTCTGCGATCGCTTTTGATGTTTTTGTTTGAAAATACTTGACAACTTCCCGATATAACTTGCTATTATAGATAAGGCAAACGCGATGGGGCGTAGCCAAGCGGTAAGGCAGCGGGTTTTGGTCCCGCCATTTCCTAGGTTCGAATCCTAGCGCCCCAGTATTACTAATTACCACCGATACTATGGACGAGGGGCTTAAAGATAGGCACTAACTCCGATCGAGCAACCACTAAACAAGGGTAGGATTTATCTCGATAATTCTCCCCCACTGTGAGAGGAAAAAGATTTTCCTCGCCCAGAGAGATGAAACAACCCCCCGCCGCCTGAATGATGGGCCATACTCCGGCTATATCCCAGATTTTCGGCGTGGCTTCCACTCCTCCCAATGCCGCGCCGTCGGCCACCAAGAGAATATTGTAACTGGCTACTCCTATCATCCGAATTTTACAGGGAAAAGGTTTCGCTAATATTTTCGTGCTGCGGGCGCAGAGGTTGAAAAGATTATTTTTATCCGGTAAAGCATCGCTAGTATGGATCGACTCGCCATTACAATAAGCGCCCGTGGGGATATTAAGATCGTCTCTATCTGACCAATAACCGTAATAACTCTTGGACAAGTTTGGTATATATACAAAGCCGAATACAGGAGTGCCGCGGTATACTAACCCTAAAGAAATACCCCAGATGGGGAGTCCGTGGGAAAAATTAGTAGTGCCATCGATCGGGTCGATGATCCAGCACCAATCTTTATCTGGGAAAATATGGGTGGTTTCTTCCGTTAATACACCGTGGTTAGGGAAGGTGGAGGTAATCAAAGATCTTAACTGGGCGTCGGCAATACGATCGGCCTCGGTGACTAACGTGCCATCGTTTTTTTTCGTGGCGGTTATCTTTCCCGATAGGACGATTAACTTCTCTCCTACCGCTTTAGTGCTACTATGGCAAAAATCCAGTATCTGACTCCAAAAATCCATACTGACTCCGTGATCGGGCTAATTAACCTTAGCATATAGGTAATATCGATGAGACTCGCTAATAAGATAGAAGCCATTCTTTATCTCAAAGGGCAACCCTTGAGTATGGGGGAAATCTCTCAATTAACGGGGTGCGATCGTGAGGAGGTAGAAAACGCTATCATCGAACTAATGTCGGACTACGCGCACCGCGACAGCGCCCTGGAAGTTATAGAAACGGAGCTAGGATATAGTTTACAATTGCGATCGAGCTTTCAAGAGTTGATCCAGGAACTAATCCCCGCCGAATTAGGTACGGGTACATTGAGAACTTTAGCCGCCATCGCCCTCAAATCGCCGATATTACAAACAGATTTAATTCTCATGCGGGGTAGCGGCGCTTATCAGCAGGTGCAGGAATTAATCCAATCGGGCTTCATCCGTAAGCGCCGACAAGCCGAGGGGCGGTCATACTGGTTAGAAGTAACCGATAAATTTCACCAATATTTTGAAGTGGAGCAACTGGAAGAACTGGCAAAACCAACCGATTGATAGAATTAATAATAGAGATGGGTATTCTTTAAGCAAGAGTAAAATTTTTACTAAGGGAAGAATTGCTTTTTTAAAAAAAGAGCTACCCTAGAGTAAATATCCACTATTGAGCGTGGTCAAGGAAATAATGAATTTTAATCCTAATTTTTTCCCTTGGGAAACCGAAAACTTAGCAGCTCAAGGCTTAATGGACTATCTCCAAGAGCAACAACCGGAAACTCTCGAGAGAATCGCCCAAGGCGTTAGCGATGAAGTCAAAGAGATCATCTCACAGAACGTGCAAGGACTAGTGGGTATGTTGCCAACGTCAGAATTTAACGTTCAGATTACCACCGACAGGCAGAATCTAGCTAATCTTCTCGCCTCCGCCATGATGACCGGCTATTTTATCGGACAAGTGGAAAGAAGGCACGCTCTAGAGAATATCATGACCAGTACAGACTCTCTCTAATAATAATCGGGAACGAAAAACTGTTCATTACGAGGAGGGCGGATATAATCGGCGGCGGGCTTCCTCGGCGGTAGAACTAAAGATTCGGGAGTCAGATCCTCATAGGGAATTTTACTGAGAAGATGTTTGATACAATTGAGTCTGGCTCGTTTTTTATCATCGGCTTCCACGGTGAACCAAGGGGCTTCGGGAATATTAGTATGGGCGAACATCTTGTCTTTGGCTTGAGAATATTCCACCCAACGTTCTCTAGATTCTAAGTCCATAGGGCTGAGTTTCCAGCGACGGGCAGGATCTAACAGGCGGGATTGAAATCTCACCTCTTGTTCTTGATCGCTAACTGAAAACCAGTATTTGAGGAGAACAATTCCCGATCGAACTAGCATTCGCTCGAACTCCGGGCAGGAATGGAGAAACTCTTTATATTGTTCGGGGCTGCAGAAGCCCATCACATGCTCGACACCCGCCCGATTGTACCAGCTACGATCGAAAAGAACGATTTCACCCCCGGCGGGAAAGTGTTCTACATAACGCTGGAAATACCATTGAGTTTTTTGTTGATCCGAAGGCGTACCTAGAGCGACGACACGGCAACCTCTGGGGTTGAGCGGTTCGGTGATGCGCTTGATCGTTCCTCCCTTGCCCGCGGCATCTCGCCCCTCGAATATAACGATAACACGCCAACCCACTTGCTTGAGCCAGTATTGCATCTTCACCAGTTCCACCTGAAGACGCTTTAGTTCTTTCTCGTAAAACTTATTATCTAGTTTACTTCCCCGACCTTCATCATCATTGTCTAATTGTTGCGAAGGTTCGTAGGTATCCTCTTGTTGCTTGGATTTTTTCTTGAACTTTTTTGACTTTTTCTCGGTGCGATCGTCATCGGGTTCGTGAAGAGCATTTTTTATAATTTCCTTCATCAATTTTCCTTTTATTTTTTGATAATGTTGCTTATAATGACCAGTGATGGGTTACTAGCCACTAGCCACCCTTAGAAAAACTTCCCATGACTAGAATAGACAGTAATAATCCGGGGAATAGTAAACCGATCAATAAACCGAATTCAGTTAACGTCATAGCTTCATCAAAACGCTTCTTTCCTTTTTACACTAAACCAAACTCAATATGAAAGGAGGAAAGCTTAAGAGATTTTTAACTTATTCGTTCATATTGCGATAGGTGGCCACGGCAGAAGGAGACATTCGATTGAGATAGCGGAAGATCCAATACTTGAGTATAGTATCGAGAATAACCGGGAAAGTGGCGATGAATAGGAAGTTAAAATTTCTACTCTCCGGTAAGCCGAAGTGTCGCGCTACACTTTCTAAAATTACTTCCCAACCGTGAGGGGAGTGGAAACCCACGAACATATCCGTAAAGAGGATAATCAGGAAAGCTTTCGCCGAATCGCTGAGATTGTAGACTATTCCGTCCATGAAAGATTTCAGTATCGCAATTTCCCGGCGGCTACAGGCGACGACGATAGCGAAAGCGACCAGCGACAGTAAATCAGCAAAAACATTAGCGATCGCATTTAACCCCCGCCGCCGATACTCATCGGTTAACTCTTCCGCTTTCTTCTTAATTTCTCCTTCTATTTCTTCTTGAGATAATTTCGGACTTAAACCGATCATGCCCCGATAGCGTAGAGATTCTTCGTGATGTTTTAATTCGGTAAAAGCTTCCTCTTCTAAATCTTGATTGATAAAGACGAATTGGGGGTGTTGTTCAAAATATCTATTGACTAGGGGGCTGATCAAAAATGTTTTTGATAACTGCTGGGTCAGTAAAGGTATGATGATCAGCATCAGCAGGAATTTAATAGAAATTGCCGTCTTATAGCGGGAAGTCCGGTATTTTCTTAAAACTGCTTCTTCTATTTCTTCCGATTGGGGATCTATTTCCTGTTTGATGCGGCTTAATGTATTGAGGAATGAGCGGGGCAAAACTCCGGTTTTGCGCGAAGCTGATTCATTTTTATTAATTCTGACCTCTTCTTCCTCTAAATTGCCCACTTGCAAAAAGGATCTCGCTGGTGCGGATTTGAGTTTTTTAGAGTTTTTGGGAGTGGAAGAGTTGACAGGGGTTATATTACTAGAATTAGCGGTAGGTGGTAAATCCAATAATTCCGATTCAGGAATCTCGTATTTACTGACCACACGATCGATAATATTGAGTTTTTCCAGCGTTAAATCGTTACTTAAAGCGGTCACGAGGGGATGATTGGGGCGGAAAGTATTAGTGATAGCCCGACTGAGTTTAAATTCGGTCAAACGAATCCTAATAGTTTGTAAATATCCATTGACTTCTCCCCGAAAATAATTACTCGCCCCCGTACCGTAATTAGCCCTGGTAATCGAGACTTTTTGCCCCTGGAAATGCTTATCCTCTATATCTTTAATTTTAATCGCCGCCCGATAAGCTTCGTCTAATGCTCTTTGAGGCGTTGTTAATAACCATTGATGGGGAATTTGGAATATTTTATTAAGATTCATGGCAAAAGTCTGCGTATTATGCCTTAAAAATAGCTAGGGTGTTCTCACGAATCACGATCGATAAAGGTTATATTAGCAAAAACCAAAGGAATCGGTATATAAATTAATTATCAGGCTCTCGAACGCCGAACCATTGATAACGATTATCACGGATTTGCTCGTAAGTTCGATCGCCGAGCCATTTCGCTCCGGGTAAAGCACGATAAGCTAAGATAAAAGCGGATCCAAGGGGTAGTAAACGGATAATCTCTTCTCCGGCTTCGCTACCTTGCCATCGCTTGTCTGGATTTGAGCCATCGATGAGCATCATCCCCATTTCACAATTAGCGGGAGTAACGTTAAATTGGGACAGAGTCCTCTCGTCTTGCATGGGGATATATTGGAACAGTTTATCTCGATCAAAGGTTTTCAATAAGTTTGTGAATCCGGCGCAGAGGTTACAGCAACTATCATAAATCACGTAATAGGTCATAAAATTAATTGAGAGAGGTTTATTTTAATATAACCAATTAAATCGCTAATAAAATAGAGACGTGTTTTTTTGCGCCTCTAATAATATCCTCCCTATCGGGTTTTTCAAAAAAGCTTAAGTAGCGAATTGCTCGATCTCCGCTTGACATATCAACAGCATTTTTCCGAACTTAATTTTTAAATCTGTTAAATATAGTTCCATTCCATCCAATTCAAAATTAGCGAGATTGAGTAATTCATGAGCTTGTTCTATTAGCATCCCCGTTAATTCCGGGTGAGTATCTTTTTCTTCGCCGTACTGGATTTTTTCTAAAGTAACCTGTTGTTTATCGGCGCTTATTTGAGGTTTGGCAGTGAAACTAACCGGGTATATATTCCCTGTACCAGCGTCAGAAAATTTACTACTGATAAAAATTCTATCCTCTTCGGGTAAGCTGAACTCAATTTCTTGCGCTTCTAGTATTCCTGTGGTTTCATCGAGAGATAAAGATAATTTATCCTGTAATTTCTTGCGGATGAAATCGGAGTTAAAAGCCCGATTGAGATCACTTTCCGTCAAAACCACTTCTGTTGTCGCCGTGGTAGGGTGGAGTAATTCCACTTGTCCGAAAGCTAGTTTGAGAGGATTGATCGATACAGCGTCGGTTTGTAGCTGCATTTTTTCCACTCTCAGTTCTTCTTTAATCACCATTCCCGTTCCTTCTATAGACAGAGAATCTATCTTTCCCTGCACAGCTTTGAGCGGGTCAGTTTGTACGTCTACTTTTAATTCATCTACTTCATCTAATTGGCTGGTAATACCCATCTCGGCTACTTTACTGATAGCTTGCGCCCCTAGATCAGTGGTTGACTCACTCATGCAACGATCGTCCTCAATACAATAATAACTTATTGTTACGATCTCATAGCTTTATTAAAACTCGCATCAATCTTGTGAGATAGCCACTATCCGACTAAAGTAGTCAATTTGTTCAATACCGTTTCCGCGTGTCCTTTCGTCTTCACATTGGGCCAGATACAAGCTATTTTTCCCCCGGTATCGATCAGAAAAGTCGAGCGGATTATCCCCATATATTCTTTACCCATGAACTTTTTCAAGCCCCAAACTTTATAAGCTTCAGCGATAATATGGTCAGGGTCGCTCAATAATTGAATCGAGAGATCGTGTTTCTCGATAAAGCGACAGTGGGACTTGGTAGAATCGGGACTAACACCCAGTATGGAACCCGATAAATCCTTAAATTGCTGATAGTAAGAGCTAAAATCTTTAGCCTCCGTGGTGCAACCTGGTGTATCATCTTTAGGATAAAAATAAAGCACCAACCATCGAGAAGCGAAATCCGCTGAACTAACGAGGTTTTCTTCTTGATCCGGCGCCGAAAATCCGGGGGCTGATTGGCCAATTTCTAACATATTAAGAGTGCCAAGGGAGAAGGATAAAAGGAATTAGGGATAGAGATAATAATAACCAAGCCTGCCAATAAAAATGATAAACATCGTGGGTGGGGCTTAATAAACGATCGACCCTTTCTAAAAGTCGATTCTGGGGTAAATTATCAAAAGCGGCACAAAAATCGTCAGCCAATTTCGGGTTAGCATCTGTGGTGATTTGAGAGGCTACTATCAGTAGAGATTCCGCCAGAAGTAAACTATCTACCGTCTGGGATGCTTTTTTATCGGCTCTAGTTTCTCTTAAAAACAGTAACTCACGCCAAAGGTCATCGGTATAGGGTAGCCAAGAAGTAACGGATTTGATCCACCCCAACCAGAAAAACCAGAAGGTATCACCATAATCGTAGTGGGCTTGTTCGTGGGCTAAAACCGCTTCTAGATGTTCCTCGTCCAAGCTATCTATTAAACCTTGCGTTACGACTAATTCCGGCCCTATCGTACCTATGAGAGCGCTGTAAGGAAAGTTAGTATCGATAATCCGCGCTAACTTACCGTTAATTATTTTCTGGGGGTAGAGGGATAAAGATTCTTGAGTGTGTAGCCCTCGCGCAAACAATTTAACGCCCGTGAAAACCGTCAAGACGGCAAAGATTACAGCTAAGGCGTAACTGAAAATACTCGCCTGTAAGCCGAACATTTCCCCCTTATATCCCATACAAATAACCGCTACCGCCGTAGTTAACAGAAGTAATGGAGGGAAGAGGAAAAAGAATAACGACACCTGCCATCGTCTTTCGATATGGGTGGTGAGACGGGGATAGACCAGGCGAATATTAACGGCGATACCGAGGGCGAGAATGATGAGGATACCGTGCATTATTTTTTCTCCCTCTGACGGCGGATAATATCGAGACGGGAGGTAATGGCTTTGAGTTGTTCTAAACTGCCCGTGTCTAGACTATCGGCGAAAGAAGCCACTACATCGGGGTTACTGATGGCGAGAAAGTTGTGTAGTTGATGATAAGCTTTGATAGCTTGTGCCTGTTCACGACTGACCAAGGTTTGCCAGTAAAAGACCCGGCCTTCTTTGTAACATTGTAACCAGCCCTTGTTGGTGAGACGACGCAGTACGGTGGTGACGGAGGCGTAGGCTAATTCTCGATCGGGGTCGGTTAGAATACGATCGTGTACATCCTTGACGCTAACCGTGCCTCGATCCCAGATAATCTCTAGGATTTCGCTCTCTAAAGGCCCTAAAGACAGTTGTTTCGGTTGATAGGGGGGCAATTGAGCCATATTGAACCTGAATTTAGTTTCCTGATCACCATAATAGCGATACTTGGGCTTATGGACTATCTATGTGAGACTTATCTTCTACTTTTTCATTTTTATAACTCCAGTAAATTTAAATCTTATGGCTTTTATAAATAATTTTTTAGAAAATATCGACAAATATAATAGCTAAATTTTGCGCTCATAAAATTATTACGATCTACAAAGTATGATGATGAATATGGATTTAGGTAAAGCTGATAATAAGTTTGACCTGAGGTTCATCAATGCGATGATTCCGCACCACGAGGGAGCATTGGTTATGGCTCGTGACGCTTTAAATAAATCCAAACGACCTGAAATTCAACAATTATCTCAAGATATTTTAGTTTCTCAAGAAAAAGAAATTGAGCAAATGCAAAAATGGCAGAAAAAATGGTAAGAATGATAATTCTCACCATTTTCTGGGGATAAAATAAAGTATAGTCACCCAAATCAGACTAAATATCCTTTACTTTTAATAGCCCACGGTACATTCTCATACCACAGGTGAACTCATATTCGCCTGCTTTTTGGGGCGTGAATTCTACCGTTCTAATTTCGTTTAATGGTAATCTAGTATTTATCCCAAAATCAGGAATCAATATTTGTTCTAGACAAGCATTATCATCTTTGCGCAAAAAACTTATGCGAACAGGAGTTCCCAAGTTAATTACTAAATAATCTGGGTCGTAACCTCCTTCTACCGTTACATCTAATTCTTGTATTCCCTGTTTAAGTTGAGATTGTTTAATTTGGTACTTTTTGCCCATAAACCACCATAATTGCGCTCCGATTAATACCAGGCCGCCCAGGGTAACGCCTACTTTCAAGCTGAAAGGTTGATTGATACGGCTAAACCGTGAGGGTTCGTCGTGGCTATCTTTAGTTTGGGGTGAGGCGCCGGCTGTAGTCGCTACTACTAACAACAGGCATAAAGCCAGTAAACCATTTGAGAGAAGATATAGTTTATTCATGGTTAACCTCGATAAATACTTTTATTAGGTAGAAAAAATTAAGCTGTAATTTGAAACCGGCGTAAACGTAGAGCATTTAAAACGACCGAGACGGAACTTAAAGCCATCGCCGCCCCTGCCCACATCGGACTGAGCAACCAACCGAAAAGGGGGAATAAAATCCCTGCGGCTATCGGGATACCAGCAACGTTATAGACAAAAGCAAAAATTAGATTTTGTCTGATGTTGCTCATGGTCGCGCGGCTCAGACGGATAGCTGTAACTATCCCCTGCAAGTCCCCGAACATTAAAGTGATGTCGCTTGCCGCCATCGCTACATCCGTTCCCGTTCCTATGGCGAACCCTACATCCGCCTGAGCCAGGGCCGGCGCATCATTGATTCCATCGCCCACCATGGCCACTAATTTTCCTTCCTGTTGCAACTGTGCGATCGCATTAGCTTTTTGGTCGGGACGAACTTCGGCTAAAACTCTGTCTATCCCTACTTGGTCGGCAATAGCCTGGGCAGTATGAGGATTATCCCCCGTTAACATCACTACCTCTAACCCCATTTTCTTGAGCTGTTGAATGGATTTGGCACTGGAAGGTTTAACAGCATCAGCGATCGCTATTAAAGCTTTCAAGTGTCCATCCACCGCCAAAAAAACAACAGTTTGGGCTTGACTTTCCAAGTGGGTTTTTTCTGAATTTAGGGACGTGGTATCGACATTTAATTCATTCATCCATCGTCCCGTCCCGATCTGGACTAGCTTGTTATCCATCATTCCCTCTACACCACTCCCGGCGATAGCCTGGAAATTAGTTACGCTCGGAAAGTTTATCTCCTCCGTCTGTGCTTGGGCGTATTTAACCACCGCCTCGGCTAAGGGGTGTTCGGATAACTTCTCTACTGCAGCAGACCACTGAAGAAGATTCATTTCCCCTGCGGTACTTTCCACGCTTAAAAATTTCGTCACGGAGGGCTTACCTTGAGTGAGCGTGCCAGTTTTATCGAAAACTATCGTTTGCAACTTCCCTGTAAGTTCCAAACTTTCCGCCCCTTTTATTAAAATTCCGTTTTCTGCTCCTTTTCCGATACCGACCGTCACAGAGGTGGGGGTGGCCAATCCAAGGGCACAAGGGCAAGCGATGATCAAGACACCCACCAAAGTGAGCATGGCTAGGGTGGGATTGCCCATAATATTGAACCAAATGATAAACGTTGCTATGGCTAGGGTGATCACTGAAGGGACGAACCACCCCGTCACTCGATCGGCTATCTTTTGGATGGGAGCTTTCGATCCCTGTGCCAATTGTACTAAATTGATAATCTGAGCTAGAGCGGAATCTTTCCCTACTCGTGTAGCTGTGAGTTGGAAACTTCCTGTTTTGTTAATGGTCGCTCCGATCACTTCATCCCCGATTTGTTTCTCTACTGGAAAACTTTCCCCCGTGATCATCGACTCATCTATCGTGGAAGTACCCGTGATAATTTCTCCATCCACGGGGATTTTTTCTCCTGGACGGACGATCACCGTATCCCCAACAATTACCTCCAGGACGGGTATATCGACTTCCCGACCATTTCTGATTACCTTGGCCGTTTTCGGAGCTAATCCCATCAACTTCTCGATCGCCTCTGATGTCTGCCCTTTGGCTCGATTTTCTAAATAGCGCCCTAATAAGGTGAGGGTAATAATAACGCTAGCAGCCTCATAATAAACATCTGGACGTAATCCTTGATTGACAAAAAATTGTGGGTTAACAGTTGCCCAAAGGGAAAAGAAATAAGCTACATTCGTTCCTAAGAAGATGAGGGTGTTCATATCCGCAGCTCGATGGCGAAAAGCCGACCAAGCTGCTCGATGAAAATCCAAGCCAACCCAAAATTGCACAGGAGTAGCGAGTAAAAATTGCACCCAAGGATTACTCAGAATAGACAAATTAGGCGAAATTTTAACGCCAATATGCTCTAATGTACCGATAATCAATGCCATACTGAATATTGAGCCGGTAATTATTTTATTTAAAAGCTTCCTTGCTTCTTTTTTTTGATTTTTTTTCTCTCGTGCCTGTTCATCTGGCAATTTAGGTAGATAATAGGCAGAATAACCACTATTGTTGATAGTATCGATAATTATTTCTGAGTTTGTTTCTCTAGGCTCATAATTAACGGTTGCTTGCTCGGCGGCGAAATTTACGAAGCAGTTTACCACCCCAGCTACAGAGGTAACAGTTCTTTCTATACTATTGGCACAGCTTGCACAACTCATGCCTTTGATTTTTAAATCTAGTCGTTCCATAATTTATTTGACATTATGAATGTTTCTATCTATAGTTTAAATTCTCCAGTTGACTAGAGAATCAAGAGGGTAGGTTAATTAAATTACCATTTTTTTATTTTATTTTTATAAAATTTTTAATAGAAATATTTTCTTATAAAAAACTACCTATAAAAATCCACAATAAGAAATAAATGAGTAATTGAATCAATGGTTATCAATTATGTGTATTAAATAAATATTAAACTCATTTCATCTTGATTTCATTTTTATCTGCAAAGCTAAAGTGAATGAAATTGATTAAAAGAAGTAGCTATATTTTATGAAGCGGTCTTTCTCTCGTCTCTCCTATGCCCTGCTTAATTTAGGCATACTTTTGAACTTATCCTCCCTCGGTTCCCCGATGACTGCGATAGCGGGGGCGGGACACAGTCATGGCAATGAATTTAAAGATAGTGGGGCGGCGGTAGAATCGACGAATGTAACGATCGATCGAGATATAGCAACAAAATTACAGATCAAAACTCAAACCGTTCAAAGACGACAATTATCCGCTGGTTTAAAAACTACAGGGCAGATAGAAATAGCTCCCAATCAAAAAGCCGAAGTGACGAATCCAGTCACAGGAAAAATTACGGGGTTATTAGTCAAGCCAGGAGACACAGTAAAAGCGGGGCAAACCGTAGCGCTGATGAGCAGTCCCGAATTGATCGAGTTACGGGTAAAAGCTTCAGAACAAAAAGCCATAGCTCAATCAGAATTAAAACAAGCGATCGCCGACTTAAAACTCGCCCAAGAAAACTATACCCGTACACAAAATATTTTTCAGGCGGCTAGCGTTGGTGATAACCTCAAATTAGCGGCTAAAGATCCTTCCTTATTCGGATCTAATTCCGTGTTAGCGGTGGCCAAGGATAACTACGATCGACAACGACAAATAGCTCAATCAGAAATCGAAAGTGCCAACATCGAGCTATCCGTAGCCAGAGAACAATACGAAAGAGATCGAGAATTAGCCGATAATGGAGCCATAACAAGACGGCAGATGAGAGAATCGGAGGCTAAATACGCTAGCGCACAGGCTAAACTCGTTCAAGCTCAGAGTCGTCCTAATGTTCTAGAAGCGCAAAGTAAGTTAAAACAAGCGGAGTTAGACTTTCGCAAAGAATTAGCCTCAGTGCGGACTGACGTTAATCAGGCTCAGTCGGCGGTAGAGGCAGCTCAAGAAAAACTCCGTTTGAGCGATTTAACTTATAAAAGTCGCTTAGCCCAGTTACAAACTACCGCCAATAGTGATGGCTCAGTAACGATACGAGCACCGATTTCGGGAAGGGTAGCCACGAGGGAAGTGACCGTAGGCCAATCTTTCCAAGATGCGGGAGGTAAGTTGATGACCATCATCGATGATGGTCGGGTGCTAGTCAGTGCTAATATCTACGAGAAAGATTTAAGCCGGGTCAAAGTTGGACAAGTCGTCAGAGTTAAGGTTAATGGCATAACTGGAAGCTTACAGGGATTTATTAGTACTATCGGCTCTACAGTAGAAACAGAGAATCGAGTCATCCCGGTTAAAGCCCTATTGAATAATCCGAGCGGACAGATAAAACCTGGAATGTTCGCCAATTTAGAAATTCTCACCGATGATAATGAGGTTGAAATAATTGCCATCCCCCAAACTGCGATCGTGGAAGCCAATAACAAAAACCTCGTCTACGTAGAGAATGGAAATGGCTATCAAGCCGTAGAAGTAACCCTCGGTGAAACTTATGGTGATTTGGTGGAGATAAAAACAGGTTTATTTACGGGGGATATAGTAGTTACTCAACGCGCACCGCAACTTTACGCACAAGCTTTAAAAGGTGGTGGCTCGGATAGTCACGACGATGAAGCCCAAGAGCCGCAGGCGAAGGGAAAAAATCCTCAAGTTAGCTCGTTCGAGCAACTATGGTGGTTAATTCCGGTAGGGGGGCTTTTAGGAGGCGGAATGTTCTGGCTGGGGTTAAAGTCCGGCAAGCGTCGCCAGAGTTTAGACTTAGCAGATATTAAAGATACGATCGAGCATCTTTCTTCTGAGTCTTTAGAAAAGACGGAAAAAATCCCATAAATTCTCAATTCTAGGAAGAGTGAAACACGGCGAAGAAAGACCCCAGAAGTAACCAACCGTTAAGTCCGAGGATAATCGTGGTGACAGCCCAAGCCAGAACCCTAAGAGGGCGGGGATTGACCAAAGCCCCCATCAATTTTTTATCACCCGTGAACATAACCAGTGGAACGACGGCAAAGGGAAGTTGAAGGCTTAACACCACTTGGCTGAATATTAATAACTGCCCCGTACTACTCTCCCCGAAAAAAACAATGGTAAGTATTGCCGGGACGATCGCAAATAATCGAGTTATCAAACGGCGTAACCAAGAAGGGAGGCGAAAGTTTAGAAATCCTTCCATCACGATCTGTCCGGCAAGCGTGGCCGTTAGGGTAGAACTCTGTCCCGACGCTAGGAGGGCAAGCCCGAACAGTAAACTAGCCGCGCCCGCACCCAGTAAGGGGGATAATAACCGATAGGCGGACTGAATCTCGGCAACATTTTCGTGACCCGATAGATGGAAGGTGGCGGCGGAAACGATCAGGATGGCTGAATTGATCAGCAGGGCGAAAGATAAAGCGATCGTGGAATCGATCGTCCCGAAGGTAATCGCCTCCCGTTTTTTATCCACGGTCGTCCGCCAGGCTCGTGTCTGCACGATCGAGGAATGTAGATAGAGATTGTGGGGCATGACGGTCGCGCCGAGAATACCGATGGCCAGATACGTCATTTGCGGGTTACGGAGGATCGCGGCATTAGGAACATATCCTTTAAGGATGTCGCCGATATTGGGACTCGCAAACAGAATTTCTGCCAAGAAACAAATGCCCACCGTAATCACCAGAAAAATAATGAAAGCTTCCACGTATCGAAAGCCCCTACCTTGGAGGAATAGTAAGACGAAAACATCGGCCGCCATAATACATACCCCCCACAGAAGCGGCAGACCGAAAAGTAAGTTGAGAGCGATCGCCCCCCCTAAAAGTTCCGCTAAATCGCAAGCGGTAATCGCAATTTCACACAGTACCCAGAGTGTAAAACTTATCGCGGGGGGGAAAGAATCCCGACACAGTTGGGCGAGATCTTTTCCCGTGGCCACTCCCAAACGCACGCAGAGGGATTGAAGCACCACCGCCATGAGATTCGATAGGAGGATGACGCTCAGCAAGGTGTAGCCGAACCTCGCTCCCCCCGCAATACCCGTGGCCCAGTTGCCTGGATCTATGTAACCGACGGATACCAAATAACCCGGGCCGCTGTATGCGATTAATTTCCGCCAAAAACCCTTCCTGTCGGGGATGGAAATACTCCGATACACTTCGGGCAAACTGGGTGAGCGATCGAGCGACATAAATTCTTTTCATTTTTCTTTCATTATTTATCAATGTATCATAAGTCCGACCGTTGCCAGATTTCGCACCCGGAGGGTTTACAGATTCTCATCTTTCAATTACTTGGCGATCCTGGTAGCGTTTAAAACAGCTAGTAAACCAACGCCTACATCTGCGAACACGGCTTCCCATAGAGTCGCCAGGCCGAAGATTCCTAAAACGATAAAGAGAGTTTTGATCCCCAGCGCCATTACTATATTCTGGATTACGACCCGACGCGTTTTCCGAGCGATCTCGATCGCCTCTACTACCTTAGAAGGTGCATCGGTCATCAAGACCACATCCGCCGTCTCGATCGCCGCATCTGACCCCAAACCGCCCATTGCTATCCCCACATCAGCCCTAGCGATTACGGGAGCATCGTTAATACCATCACCGACGAATGCAAGTTTCTTTTTGGCAGAGGGATCTAATAATTTCTCCAGTTCCTCTAGTTTTCCTTCCGGCAACAATCCCGCAACGAAAGCATCTACACCTAGTTGTCGGGCGATCATTCTCGCAACCGTCTCACTGTCCCCCGTCAACATGACGGTTTTTTCTACACCGATTCGTTTTAAATCTCGTATGGCAGAAACCGCATCTTCTTTGATTTCGTCGGCAATGACGATGTAGCCCCCATAGCGTCGGTTCACCGCCAGATGAACGACCGTACCCGACACATTACAGGTGTCATGGTCGATGTTCTCTCGATGTAAGAGGCGATCGTTTCCAGCGATAACTTCTTGATTTTGAACCATCGCTTTAATACCGTATCCCGGAATTTCTTGATAGTCACCCACTGCCGATTCGTTAACCGGTTGCCCGTAAGCCTCCTGAATCGACGCAGCGATCGGGTGATTGGAGCGAGATTCTGCTTTAGCCGCCAAAGAAAGCAATTCTGATTCGGAAAACCCGTTTCTGGCGATAACCTGCGTCACCTTAAAACTGCCTTTCGTTAAAGTTCCCGTTTTATCGAAAACCACCGTTTTTACTGCTGTGAGCGCATCTAAAAATGTGGAGCCTTTGACCAATATCCCCCGCTTGGCGGCTGCCCCGATACCGCCGAAGTAACCCAGGGGTATGCTAATTACCAACCCGCAGGGGCAGGAAATCACCAACAGTATCAAGGCGCGATATACCCAATCTTCTCGATTCGCACCCGGAATTAGAAGAGGTGGCAACAGGGCAACCCCTAAAGAGAGGAAGACTACGACCGGTGTATAGTAACGGGCGAAGGTGGTGATAAATTTTTCTGTCGGGGCTTTTTTGCTCGCCGCGTTTTCCACCAAATCTAGCACCTTAGCGATCGATGATTCGGCGAATGGTTTCGTCACCCTCACCGTGAGGGCCCCGGATTTATTGATCGCACCCGCAAAGATTGTAGATCCCGGTTTTACCGTCCGGGGAACAGACTCACCCGTGAGTGCGGAAGTATCTAGCTGTGAGCTACCTTCTAGAATTTCCCCGTCGAGGGGGACTTTCTCCCCGGGTTTCACGAGGATGATGTCACCTGGTGTGACTCTTTCCGGGGAAACTTCCGTCACCCTGCCGTTAACTTTCAGGTTGGCCGTATCCGGTCGAACTTCTAAGAGCGCTTTTATCGATCGCCTGGAGCGTCCCAGGGAGTATTCCTGAAATAACTCACCGATGCGGAAGAATAGCATTACGGCGACGGCTTCGGGAAGCTGATGGATCGCCAGAGCGCCCAAGGTAGCGATCGTCATCAGAAAGTTTTCATCAAAAATTTGACCCCTGAGAATATTGCGCCCCGCCGTTTTCAATACCGTCCAACCGCTTAACAGATAGGCGGGGATGATGACTGCGTATTCGGCAATATTATAGGGCGTGTTGTGTAAGGATTCCTCGAACACGATCGCAATGGTAAAGAGGACGATCGCTATCACTACCGATGGCAACTCCCTCTTAAGATTAAATTCCCCCGCCCCGCTACCGTGATTGTGAGCGTGAGCGTGTTCATCACCGCCGTCGTGGTCATGGTTACGGCTACTAAGATCATCTGTTGTTGCCGCTTGAGATCCCTGTGAGATCGAGTTGTCGGTCTTGTATCCCAAGGATTTCACTCGCTCTTGAATAGTTTTCTCGCTCACCTGTTCCGGGTCGTAAGTTACGGTCAAACACCCGGTTGCCACCACGACCGATGCTTCACTCACTCCCTTCAATCGTTCTAGGCTACCTTCTATTTTCATTTTGCAACTGGTGCAGTCCATGCCCCCTATCTTAAGCTTCTGAGTTATGAAGGAAGGAGTTTGAGTCATATGTTCTTTATCTTGACATTCAAGTTATCTCTTTTCTGAACTTTAACACGATTAATATCATATCTGAATATATGTTCAGATATGATAGTGATAATCATTATCTCGCCCCAAAGATAATTACTTATGTTTCAGAAAGCCATAAAACTATTTATTATCTATGTTACGTGTTTTTAATTAATAAAGACATATTAAATTTCTGTTTCAATTTACTACCGATTACAACTTTTAATGGAACAATCCCAGTCAATTATCTAGGCTAAATATCGAGGGAACCGAACTATAAACGAGCTACCTTTCCCTAACTGACTGTTAACACTAATATTTCCTCGATGATATTGGACGAGTGCAAGAGCTATCGCCAGACCTAAACCTGAACCACCCGTTTGTCTGGAACGATCGCTATTGACTCGATAGAAGCGATCGAATATTAGTTCTTGCTCTCTTTTAGAAATACCTATCCCTGTATCTTCAATTTTTATTATCGCCTCGTTGGGAGTGGCTTCTAAAATCGCTCTTACTTTTCCTCCTGAGGGTGTGTATTGAATGGCATTAATCATTAAGTTAGAGATAAGGCGATATATTTGTTCTAAATCACCTTTAATATAAATTGCTTGTCCGCCCGGTTCCTTCGCCGTTAAATCGACTTTTGCGGATAATGCTAGAGCGGCTAATTCTTCTACTAAATCGTTAACAACATCATTCAAACAGCAAGTCTCTGTTTTTTTGCCCAGCGATTGACGTTCTAATCGAGACAATAACAATAAATCCTTAACTATGGCGGTAAGGCGATGATTTTGCCGAGAGAGAATAGCTAATAACTCTTTTATCTCCGTCGTGCTGGTCGTCTGCCGTCGGGTGGTTGCTTCCAAAGTTGCTCCCATCGCCGCTAGTGGAGTTTTTAATTCGTGAGCTGCATCGGCTGTAAATTGTTGAATTTGCTGATAAGATTGGTAAATCGGTTTCATAGCCAAACCCGCTAACCACCAACTCGATATGCCCACGGAGGCGATCGCTACAGGTAGACCCAAAAATAATATCCAGCGTACCATCAACATGTACTCATCAAAATCTTTAAGGCTCCTACCCAATTGCAAATAACCCCAATCTTCTTGATTAACCGTGTGTAACAATAGACTAATCTCGTGGTAGCGATTGCCTTTGTCATCGGTCAAGGAGAGATACTTTGAAGTTAGAGAAAACTCTTTCAGAGGAGGAGGGTTTCCCGCGAAGGCAAGGGGGCATTGTTGTAAATTAAGTAACCGCAAATAATATTCACCCCCACCAATAAATTTGAATAAGTGATGACTCGGAGAATTATTTACATTAAAACGGGAAGAGTAATTAATCGGGCAAGTGTTGCCCTCTTCGAGAGTTAAATCGGAAAAACAAGGGGCGTTATTTACACATAAATCCGGTAGTAATTGCCCGATAATTGCGTCTAATTTCCCGGTACGGGTGAGTTTTAGTTCAAGGGTATTATGGAGGGTCTTAGCGATCGATTCCAATTCCCTATCTAAAGTTACCAGGTGAGCGTGGGCGATAGCTTGATAAACACCGTAACCGAAGGCACTGAAAATGACCCCCATGACTCCCGAGTACCAAAGAGCCAGATGAATACGGGTACGATTAAAAAGCTTATTGCCTTGCATTGTTGAACCTGTAACCCACACCGTAGATAGTTTCTATAAGACTTACTGAAGTCAGTATGGCTAATTTCCGTCTCAAGAGTCGCATTTGAGCGGCAACTACATTACTGACTGATTCTGAGTCAAGTTCCCAAAGCTGATTACGGATTTGCTCGGTGGTCATAATCTGATTAGGATGCTTCATCAAGTACTCGAGTAATTGAAATTCTTTGGTGGTTAAAGCAATTTCTAATGAATTTTCGGTGCTGACAGAATAATTGCCATAATCAAGAATTAGTTTTCCCACCTGTAATTTCTGAGGTTGATATTGAGGAGATCTGCGCGTTAACGCTCTTAATCTAGCCAGTAACTCTTCCACATTAAATGGTTTAACTAAAAAATCGTCCGCTCCTGCGTCTAAACCTTGAATTTTATCTTCCATACGTTCTTTTGCGGTTAGCATCAGAATAGGTATATAAGAACCATTCCGTCTGATTATTTGACATATTTCTAATCCAGACAATGAGGGTAACATCCAATCCACCACCGCTATTGTATATTGCATCCAGTGGAGATTTAAGCAATCTAAAGCTTCCTGCCCGTCCTGTACCCAATCCACTATATATTTTTCTTGGATTAGTATATTCTTAATCGCCATTCCTAAATCTGCTTCATCTTCTATCAATAAAACTCTCATTTTTTATTTTACTCTGTAATTTAAGTTTGAAAATATAAAAATAAGATAATTTTAAGTTTATCTTATTTTTATATTTTCATTTTTATTTTTTAATAAGTTCTAACTGAAAAAGTGCCTAGAGGTATTTCTTCCTTAACATCTTTGAATTTCCCCATTATTTTGTACTGCCATGTGCTGGCATAATTAGGAGATTTTACTCCTTTTAGGTCTATAGATAGCTTAGTTTTAGCTTGGATGGTTTCAGAAAAGGTTACGATAATATTTCTCCCATCTACTTGTTGTTGTATGGGGATTATTTTACCGGATGAATAATCTTTAATTTCAACAGAGCTAACTTTAATAGCTTCAGGGGGGATTATAGTCATTTGAGTTAAGCTACCTTTATCTAAATAATAGTCTAAATGATGAGTGGCTCCCTGAATACCTGCAGATGAAGGACGCGCCTCATTGGCTCTATTACCAGACAAACTTACGTTAGCGTAACCTATTAATGATAATGTAGCAATTAAACTCGTAACGATGATATTCTTCATGATTTTTTCAGTTTGTTTGAACAATTAATATTTTGCGTTAAAAAAATTAAAATTCGATGAATTATTGCACTTTTATCTTAATAAGACCCTAACAAAAGCTGTTCCTATAGGTATTTCTTTATTCATCTCTGGTACTATAACACTAATTTTATACGTCCAGCCATTAGGAATTCCTTTGACTAAAAGATTATCTAAATTAATTTTTAAAATATCATTTTTTTGATATTTCTCTAGAAAACCAATCTTTAATTCTTGTCCTTTAATAGAAGTAGTAATTTTAATATTTTCACCATTTGAGTTGCGAACCCTTATGTTATTGTTCGCCTTTAAACCATAGGGTATTTTAATAATAATTTCTGATATAGCATAATCGTCTGTTATTTCAAGTAAAATTTTATGGTAAACCGAGCGTTTATTAGACAATGTTTCTGAATTTGAACTATAAATCGTGGGAAGTTTCTGGTTTTTATATTCAGCTTTTACCGGAGCCAATGTTACGGTTAAATTTAGTAAAGCGATAAGATAGCTTACTCTCAATAAGTTTTTCATTTTTATTAAGTTATTCATATTAGTCAACACGTACATTATGAAATCAAATCATGAAATTAAGATGAATTTATATTATTGATATAGCAATCCTAAACGAGTTGTAAGATTCCCCTCACGAGCGGCGCACCCCTCTCCCTGAGGGAGAGGGGCTTTTACAACT
The DNA here is from genome assembly GCA_016903695.1 of Chlorogloea purpurea SAG 13.99. Lineage (GTDB taxonomy): Bacteria > Cyanobacteriota > Cyanobacteriia > Cyanobacteriales > Microcystaceae > Chroococcopsis > Chroococcopsis gigantea_A. Next base: position 16,726 of record JADQBB010000007.1, on the reverse strand, counting down.
CATTTAGAGTTGGTATAATATTTTTGAACAATTTCATAAGCCATATTCATTAAGCTAGAAGTAAACTTAATTATCTTCCTAATCTAATTGAAACCGTCCATTAAGTTTTTTACTTTGAACGTTAACTAGAAATTTGATTTGATGCTTGCCATCGGCTAAATTATTTATCACTGCTACATAACCCTTTTCTTTTTCATCATATTTAAAGTCTAAAGTTTTTTCTTTACCGTCCGCGGCTTGCACTTGAGCTTGAACTATCGCATCGGCAACCGATTCCTGATTATTTCCTTTTGCCACGTATAAGTGTAGGTGAGACTCGTCAGCATCCCTTTCAGCAATGAATTTTAATTGATACCCTTCTAGTTTTAACACTTGTCCCTCATTGGAATCATGGCTGTGGTTCTCCCCTGCTCCGTGGCTATGATTTTCTACATCTTCATGAGATTGAGCTTCTTTTGTTTCTTTCTTGACGATTTCTTGGGTCGGCTCTTTATTGTCTTTTCCCGTTTCTATTGTGGCTCTTTTTTCTTCGGTGTTTTTATTAGTTGTACTTGAAGTGCATCCTCCCAAAACTAAAGAGCCGAACATAGTATAGGCTATAAATGCCGCAGTTACTAATTTCACGATGTTTTTACTCCTTTTATTCTTGAATTATCTTTGTACGTGGTTAAGTTGCTCAGCAGATTGTACGTTAGAGTATGAAAGAGACTTTTTAGGTAATAAAATACTCTTAAACTGACTATATAAAGCCGGGATCACTAATAGTGTTAAAGCGGTCGAAGTCAATAAACCTCCTAATACCACTACCGCTAAAGGTTGTAGTATTTCCTTTCCGGGGCCGGTTGCAACTACTAGAGGAAGCATACCTAAAGCTGACGTTAAGGCGGTCATGAGAATCGCCGCTAATCTTTCGTTTGAACCCTCGATAATTACTTTATCCATGGGCATCCCCTCCCGTAATTTATTGTTGTAGTTATCTACCAAAAGTAAACCGTTACGAACTGCCACGCCAAAAAGGGTGATGAATCCTACCATTGAAGCTACGGAAATGACACCCCCTCCTAAAGCGATCGCAAATATTCCTCCCACGAGCGCTAATGGCAAATTGATCATTATCATCAACGTTGAAGGGATAGATTTGATCGAATAGTACATGAGAACCGCCACCACGACCATCGATAATAATCCCGCCCAGAGCAAGGTTTGTGACGCTTTTTCCTGGGCTTGGAATTGACCGCCGTAGTCAATAAAATAGCCAGCGGGTAACTGGATATTGTCTTTGATAGTTTGACGGATTTCTGCGATCGCCGAGCCTAGATCCTTACCTTCAACGTTAGCGGAGATGATAATCAAACGAGAAACATTCTCGCGGTTAATAGTATTGGGCCCCGTTCCGTATTTTACCCGTGCCACTTGAGCGAGGGGAATTTTCAAACCGCCCGGGGTATCTATTAGAAGATTGCTAATGGTTTGTAGGTTATTTCTAGCCTCCGGTTGTAGCCAGACGAGTAAGTCGAACACCTGCTGTTGTTCCAGAACCTGAGAGACTACTTTCCCATTCAGCGCAGTTTCGAGCGTTTGAGCTAAATCACCCACCTGTAAACCGTAACGGGCGGCGGCGGGACGATCGAACTCGATTTGAATCTGCTTCAGGGGTACTTGCGGCTCTAATTGTAAATCTACCAGCCCGGAAATCCCTTTCATGGCTGACTCGGCTTGCTGACCGATTTTTCGTAATTCGTCCAATTCAGGCCCGAAGATTTTCACGGCGATCGCACTTCTCACCCCCGATAACACTTCATCCATACGGTGAGTGATAAACCCGCCGATAGAAGGAGCGACACCGGGTAACTTATTAAATTCCTCCCTCAATTTATCGATACTGGCTTTTCTATCCTTCATCCCCTCGTCACTTAGCTCTACATCGATGTGACCGAGCGTAACGCTACCCGCATCGGCATCGCCCGCGGTTCTGCCCGATCGCATTTGGATGGAGGTAAAACGAGGATCACCTTTGAGATTTTCCTGTAGGGCTAATCCCGCCACGTTCGTCGTTTCCAAAGATAAACCCGGATACAGGGCGTAGGCGTTAACGAGCGATCGTTCTTGGAATTCTGGTAGAAAGGCCTTACCAATGGTCGGAAAAATCAACGCCGCCGCCACAAAACTTGCCCCCGCACCCAAAATAATTACTTTCGGATACCTTACCGAGAGAAGCAATAGGGGGCGATACAATCGTTCCGATAAGCGGCTCAACCAAGCCTGCTCCGACGGCAGCCGGCAGTTAACCAATAATAGGGCGCAGAGTGCGGGAGTGAGAGTGACGGCCACCAAGGTCGAGGTGAAAATCGTCAGTAGGTAGGCTATCCCCATAGGGGTGAAGATTCGCCCCTCCACGCCGGAGAGGGCGAAGATAGGGGCGAATACAACGGCGATGATCACGCTGGAAAGAACGATACTCACTCGCACTTCTACAGAACTCTCGAAAATTACGACTAGAGGATCAACGGGTGTTCCTGCCTGTTGATTCTCACGCAGGCGACGGTAGGCGTTTTCCATATCGACGATCGCATCGTCTACGGCTGAACCGATAGCCACGACGAAGCCCCCCAAGGTCATGGTATTGATACCCCCCCCTGAATAATGCAGTAGTATCACCGCGGTGATCAGAGAAAGTGGCATCGCGCTGAGGCTGATCAGGGCAGTTCGCCAGTTCATGAGGAAAAGGATTAAAACGATAGCGACGATAATGATTCCGTCCCTTAAGGACTCCTCCACATTTTTAATGGCCGCCTCGATAAATGTTTCCTGGCGGAATGTAGCCGTTACCCCCACGTCTTTTGGTAAGGAAGTTTTGATGTTCTCCATCGCCGCTTCTATATCTCTAGTTACACTCGGTGTGTCGGCTAAAGGCTGTTTATCGATGACGATGACTACCGCTTTGGAGCCGTCTAGAGAAGCGTCGCCCCGTTTCAGCTCGGCACCAATTTTCACGTCTGCCACCTGCCCCAATAAAATCGGTACGCCATCGCGGGCTGTAACTACGGATTGTTTAAGCTGTTCTAGGGATTCGATGCGCCCGATTCCACGGATGAGCATCTCTCGATCGCTCGTGAGCAGGAATCCCCCCGGAGCGTTAACGTTTGCCTTTTCTACCGCTTCGGTAACTTCCTGTAAAGATACTTTATACGCTTGTAATTTAGCCGGATCTACTAATACTTGATATTGTCGTAAATCACCCCCGTAAGTGAGGATTTGCGTCACGCCCTGAACGCTCAACAGACGTGGCTTTACCTGCCAGTCGATGAGCCGTCGCAATTCCATCAGATCGGTGCTACCTTTACCGTTGACCGTGAAGGCGTAGGATACGATCGTACCTATCGGGGAGGTGATAGGGGAAATTTGGGGATTCTCCACTCCTTGGGGCAATTGGTTTCGGGCTATCTGTAAACGCTCGTTAACCAATTGACGGGCGCGATATATCTCCGTATCCCAACTAAAAATAACCCTGACTACCGATATGCCCACTCCCGAAGACGAGCGTACTGTTTCCACCCCCGGAATACCGTTGATGGCACTCTCTAGAGGTCGAGTGACCAAAGATTCTACTTCTTCTGGGGCCAGACCAGGTGCCTCGGTTTGAATCTGTACTTCGGGGGGGGCGAAAGAGGGAAATACATCCAAGGGCATCTCGGTGAGAATGCGTAATCCCCAGAGCGTGATGATGATAGCACCGATAACTACCAGCCAACGGCGTGCGATCGACCACTTGAGAATAGCGTTTAACATAATGCCCCTAAAATCATTAACACACAGTCTCTCAGGGGAAAATGAAATAAAGATGAAATTTTTGAGGTGCGCGCTCTGACCGGCAAAGACCCGAAAACTGGAGTTGAAGAATTTTAAATCGCTTCGAGGTTGAGAAGGATACTGAGCTAATGCTTGATACAATAGCGGGAAATCTTTCACGAAGCTATTATGTCCACTGAAACTAATTTAACCACGACAGGTGCGGATGCGATCGATGTTGCGATCGCTCAAGGTATCGATTTTGATGGTACTCCCATCCCAGCCGCCAAACTGGATTTATATCATGGAGTGATGGGTTTAGAAGCCGGCCGTCAACGTAGTGGGGTATCGAACACCATGCGATCGAGAATCGTCCGCATCGGTGCCAAACACATCCCTCAAGAAGAATTAAACCGAAAATTAACCGACGCGGGTTTCGCCCCCCTCAAAGATAAAGAAATCGCTTTCTACTACTCGAAATAAATCGCCCAACCGCCCGCGACGGCGGTTAACCACATGGGAAAAAACGGGTGTAGAATTGAAACGACCCTCCACTCCAGATAACGAGCGTATGAGCGAGATCAATCCCGAAACCCAGACTGAAAATATCGATATAGAAGAAGAAACCCCCGCCCCGAAAGAGCCGCCCCCTAGCTACGTTAAACTAGCGATGCGTAACATGGTCAAAAAGAAAGGAATCTCCTTAAAGCACTTTTTCCTCACCACTACCGCTTTACTAGCTTTTTTCATCGGTGTTTCCTATCTAACCAGGTAATCATTCCCCACCACCCCTTTACATGAATGACTCTTTCAGGATACCTGTCGAGTTAATCTTCCAAGATAACTACGCCACGACCAAATCGGATTCATACCCCGACCAATCAACTTGGCAGGATTGGGTAAGAAGTTGGCTGACCTTTCTCCAAGACTATCTACCAGCCGCCGAAAGCTATGAACTGAGCCTTCGCCTCACCACAGACACGGAAATTCAATTTTATAACAGAGAATATCGCCACAAGGATCAACCTACAGACGTATTAGCCTTCGCAGCCTTGGAGGTAGATAATCCCATCCCCGACGAAGATTGGCACGAACCTTTATACTTGGGAGATATTATTATTTCGGTAGACACTGCTGATAAACAAGCCCGACAGCAAGGGCACGGCCTCACCCATGAATTAACATGGTTGACGGCCCACGGTATCTTACATTTACTGGGGTGGGATCATCCCGATGATTCCAGCTTAGAAGAAATGTTATCTTTACAGGAAACTTTATTGAAACTTCTATTGAAAACTCCGTCTGAACAATTATGAAATCTAAAGTAAAAAAAATGACATCTTCACCGAACCCCGCCTCTGCCTCCATAAGTATTCTGCCCGCGGCGGCCAACGTTAAAAAAACCGCGGCTTTCCCCGAAACCCCCAACCATCTCAAACGAGACTATGCTTGGCAGGTAGCTACCAATCTAGTCGTCAGTTTTCGTTACGCTTGGGCGGGAGTAACCTACGCCTTCTCTACCCAGAGGAATTTTCGCATCCATACCCTGATTACCTTAGTCGCTACTTCCCTCGGCCTCTACCTACAAGTTACCCCGGTGGGAATGTCCGTGTTAATCCTCACCTGCGCCCTGGTTATGGTTCTGGAATTGCTGAATACGGCCCTAGAATCTGTGGTAGATTTAACTGTCGGGCAGTCCTATCACGAACTAGCTAAAATCGCCAAGGATTGCGCTGCCGGGGCGGTGTTAATATCGGCTTTGGCGGCGATCGGTGTGGCTTGTTTCATCATATTACCCCCCCTGTACGCCATTACTTTTTAAGAGAAATAAATCAATATATAATGTTAATCGTTATCGATAATTACGACAGTTTTACATATAATTTAGTGCAATATTTAGGAGAATTAGCGACCGAATTTCCTATAGCCGAACCCATAGAAGTTTATCGCAACGACGAGATTACGATCGAACAGGTAATGGCTCTCAATCCCGATGCGATCGTTATTTCTCCGGGGCCGGGTCGCCCCGAAAACGCGGGGATTTCTCTGCAATTAATTTCCCAATTAGCCCAAACAATTCCTATCCTGGGCGTTTGTTTAGGTCATCAAAGTATCGGTCAAGTTTACGGCGCCCATATTGTCTCGGCGGATGTATTAATGCACGGTAAAACCTCACCCATATATCACAACAACACGGGAGTTTTCGCCGGTTTAGAAAATCCTTTCACCGCTACTCGCTATCATAGTTTAGTGATCAAAAAAGATACCATTCCAGACGTTCTGGAAATTACCGCTTGGGTGGAAGATGGTACGGTGATGGGTGTCCGTCACCGTCAATATCCCCATCTACAAGGGGTACAATTTCACCCCGAAAGTATTCTCACCACCGCCGGTAAGGAACTACTGCGTAACTTTCTGCGATCATTAAATACACCATCAAACCATAACATTTCATGAAACGGCGCAGGTTCATCTACTACACGGCCACCGGCTTACTCGCATCGGGAATCACGAGCGAAGTTAAAGCTCAAACCAACGTGCGAAAGCCAAAAGTTTCCACCGCGGAAACGGTTAAACCCCAAAATAAACCAGGCGAAGGGTTATTAATCCAGTGGCTGGGGCATACCTGCTTTTTATTAACCGGGGGCGGGCAGAGAGTGTTAGTGAATCCTTTTCGGGCGATCGGTTGTACCGCTGGTTATAAATTGCCGCAGGTAGAGGCGGATTTAGTTTTAATCAGTAGTCAGTTATGGGATGAGGGCGCGGCGGAGAATTTACCAGGTAATCCCAAGGTACTGTTTGAACCTGGAGTTTATGAAATCGGTAATTTTAAGCTACAGGGTATCTCCATGTTTCATGACCGAGTAGGCGGTAAACGCTTCGGTATTAATGTAGCTTGGAAGTGGACGCAGGCGGGAATTAGTATCGTCCATCTCGGCGGCGCTGCCGCACCGGTAGAATTAGAGCAAAAAATCCTCCTCGGTAGTCCCGATGTAGCTTTTATTCCCGTCGGCGGCGGCCCGAAAGCTTATAGCCCCGAAGAAGCTAAACAGGCGATGGGGATTCTGTCACCGAAAATTATGATCCCGACTCAGTTTTTAACCGGGGCAGCCGATAAAGCCAAGTGTGATTTAGTACCGGTGGATAATTTCCTCAAATTGGCCCAAGGTATGAATATTAAAAGCATCGACGGCGATAAGTTGTTGGTTAAAAAGCAGGATTTACCTTCTAAAGGCACTCTTATTAGAGTTTTTAGTGACAAGGGGTTGCTGAAGGAGGGGGATGACCGTTAATGTAGCGATCGTGGCTCAAGGTTTACAGTTTCTCAATTTTCAAGGTGTTACGACTCTCGGAAATATTTTGATAGCCGCCACCCTGGAGGGTAAGTTAATACAGATTACCCCCGATGGTGTCGTCATCCCTTGGGTAGATTTAACCCGTTACGGTATCCCCACCGGTATAGTGGGTCATGATAATATCGTGATCGTGCTGTTATCGGCTCAAGAAACCGGTCATTTTTTAATGGGGGTTACAACTGGGGGACAGATCAGTACCATCGCTGATCTATCGGATTTAATCGGGGAATTCGGCGCACCTTTCGGGGTGTCCGTACATCAAGGTTATTATCCTTACTACTGGGTGGCCCTCTCTACCGATGTGGTGAGTTCGCTCGGTCTCGTCGCTCGAATTACTCCTTCGGGTAAGGTATCCGTATTATCCTCTTTACCCAGTTCCCCTTTCGGTATCGCCAGTAACGCCGATACTCTTTTAGTGACCCAAGAAGACGGTAATATTCTCCGCATCGCCCCCGATGGTCAAATCATCTCTGTGGCCAATCTCGTCCGATTAAATTACGGTATTCCCCTCGATATTACTTACCATCAATCTCGATGGATTATCACTACTAACGGCGGTTGGTTAATCGCCCTCGACACGGACGGTAATGTTTCCCCTTTAATAAATCTTCAAACTGCCGGTTATGGTATACCCAGTACCCTCACGAGTTTTAATCACTCTTTATTTGTGGCCCTGACTAACGGCTTCCTAGTAAGCGTGACCAACCAATCGGCAAAAATCTAGGTTAAACTGGTAATGAGTTTGTATTAGGTAAGAAAGTATGGAAACATTAGGCGGGCAGGTCAAACCGATCCAATGTCTCGAAGACGCGATCAATCGTTGTCAGAATTTAGGAATGCGGGTGAGCAAGCAGAGACGCTTTATCCTAGAGTTACTATGGAACGCTAGAGAACATCTATCGGCGCGGGAAATATACGATCGACTGAACCTAGAAGGTAAAGACATCGGTCATACTTCGGTATATCAGAATTTAGAAGCTTTGTCGAGGGGGGGCATCATCGAATGTGTGGAGAGGTGCGATGGCCGACTCTACGGTAACGTTAGCGATTCTCACAGTCACGTCAACTGTTTGGACACGCAGCAAATCATCGATGTGCATATTCAATTACCCGAAGACTTACTGAAACAAATCGAGGCAGAAACGGGAGTCAAGATAACCCAATATCGCATCGATTTCTACGGTTATAAAAAAGAGGGAACTGGGGCATAAAAACCCCAGTATGGAATTAGGCGGAAACGGAAGGCTCGGAATGGTTAAGAGACAGCATCACGCGAGAAATGCCGGTAAAAAGAACACTAGCACCTACTAAAGTTCCCAATAACCAAGGAGCGTTGAAAGGCCATTGAAACCAAATCATGGCACCTAATAAAATAGTAATTATGCCATTACCGAGAACCCAAGTCCAATTTTGTTGGGGACGGACGCGGAAAGCTAAAAATAGCTCGAATACACCTTCAGCAAGCAGGAAACTTCCTAAAAGTAGGGTCAAGGAAAGAATACCGTTTAAGGGATTCAATAGTAGCATAATCCCCGTAGCCACGTATAAAATGCTTAAGACCAATTTCCAGATGAAGCCCCCCTCGTTGCGAGTTTGAAAAGAGTAAACGAGTTTAGCCGCACCGGCTGAAATCAGCATTAAAGACACCCAAGTTTCGACTACAAAAGTGGAAAAATTAGGTAGGACGATCCCGACAATACCGATAATAATTAAAAGAATCCCCATCAGCAAGGGGTTATTCATCCCCTTAGATGGGACGGGGGAAGTCATGTTAGTGGTCATAAAAATTTCCTATCGTTGTTGTTGTTAACACTAACAGGCTAACTAATCCTGTAGGGGCTATCTAGGCTCTAAAGACTGATCTACACTCTCTAACCGGAGATTCATGCTTATTTTAAATACCGACGATTATCCACATCTTTGCCGTCACGCTGAAAACACCTATCCTCAAGAATGTTGCGGGGTACTTCTGGGGCACATTACGAGGGAGGGGAAACAAGTTAGAGAAATAAGGGAAACTCCTAACGATTGGCAACCGGAGGCCCAGAGGAATCAGCGTTTCCGTATTTCTCCTCTCCTATTACTACAACTCCAGAAAGAAGCTAGAGACAGACATCTAGAAATAATTGGCATCTATCATTCCCATCCCGATTATAGCGCCGTAGCTTCCGAGACCGATCGATCTCTAGCCTGGCCCCAATATTCCTATTTCATCCTCTCCGTGGAAAAAGGTCAAGTCAAAGATTGTCTGAGTTGGCAATTAGACGATTCGGGACAATTTCAAGCCGAAACGATCGTCTGGAGATAATTTCTCTCGATGCTTATTGGTTTTTGAACCCATTAAATCACTTCCCTCAAACAACGGGCTAAATACTCGTATTGTTCGACATAATTATAATATTGGGCGGAAATTCTGACGAAACTGTTTTCATCGTACCAAGGCACGATCGGCACTTCTATATTATATTCCCGCAGTAATTTCAGGTTTAATTCTTGGGCCGATAAACCGATTTTCCCTAAAGGAATAGAAGCCATCGCACCGATTAAAGATTCGGGGCAGGGAGGGGGCACATCTAGAGACTCACAAATTATCTTTCTCCCCGCCACGGCTAAATCGTGATTACGCCCCACTAACTCTAAAAATCCCCCCGGATATAAAGAATGGAGAAAATCGATCGCTTGGGGCACAGATAAATAAGCCGTCGGGTCATCAGTGCCAGTCCATGTAAATTCTAATTGAAAACGAGATCGATCGTTCCTAGTAGAATTAGCGCCGTGACTGATAGATAAAGGTCTGATAAAATTTTGTTTTTCCCTGACGACATGAAGAAAAGCCGCGCCTTTGGGGGCGCATAACCATTTATGACAATTACCCGTGTAATAAGTGGCCCCAATCTTACCCACATCCAGGGGCAAAAATCCTAAAGCATGGGCCCCATCTACTAGCGTATCAACACCTCGCGCTTTTAACCTCGCCACCAATTCCTCGATAGGGAAGATTAAAGCCGTGGCGCTGGTGACATGATCTAATAAAGCTAATTTAGTTCTAGGGGAAACCTTATCCAGAATAGGCGCAATTATCTCCGCCGACGATTGCGGGGGAAAAGGCACTTTCGCCAAGACTAACTTCACCCCGTATCTATCCACCAGATAATTAACTGCGTTGCCACAGGCGTTATAGATGTGGTCAGTAACCAGAATTTCATCTCCCGCCTCGAAGACCAAAGACCGTAACACGGAATTTACCGCGACGGTGGCGTTAGGCACGAACACTAAATCATCTTTATTGACTCCGATAAAATCCGCTAATCGTCCCCTGGAGTCGTCTAATAAATCCTCTAAATCCCTCCCCAAAAACTGTAAAGGTTGTTTCTCCATTCTCTCCCGCATCGCCTGTTGATACTGTAAAACGGGTTGGGGTACTGCGCCATAAGACCCGTGATTGAGAAAACAGATATTAGAGTCGAGTAACCAGGACATAAAAAAATCCTCTGCCACAGAGGATAGAGACTGTGTAATTTAAACTTCAATTTAGTTTAACCAGCCTTTGAGACGGCGGGCAACTTGGGGGCGGCGCAATTTCCGCATCGCCTTACTTTGAATCTGGCGCACTCTTTCGCGGGAGAGGTTGAACATCCCGCCCACTTCTTCTAGGGTGTAGGGTTGACTGGTGGCTAACCCGTAACGCAGGGATATAACATCTTTTTCTCTCTCGGTAAGTACGTCACTTAACACGGCGGAGATTTCCTGACGCATCATCATTTCATTCATTCTCTCTTCCGGTAGTTGCAGACCGTCGTCTTCTAGTAAATCTACTAACTCCGTATCTTCGCCTTTACCCACCCGGTGATTCAAGGATAAAGATTGACGGCGCAGTTGTAACAACTGGCGCAATTGTTCCGGCGTTATCTCTAATTCTTTGGCTAACTCTTTTTCGTTAGGATTGCGCTGTAACTCTTGCTTTAAAACCCTCTGGGCTTTTTTTAGTTTGTTCAGTTTCTCGACGATATGAATCGGTAATCTGATCGTGCGGGCATCGTTGGCTATGGTTCTAGTAATCGCTTGCCGTATCCACCAATAGGCGTATGTAGAGAATTTATAACCTTTATTGGGATCGAATTTTTCCGCTGCTCTATTGAGTCCGATCGCACCTTCTTGAATGAGATCTAAAAACGGCACACCCCGATTCAAATAACGTTTGGCTATAGAAACTACTAATCTCAAATTAGACCGTATCATTTTTCTTTTCGCTGTTCTTCCCCGGTACAGTCGGTTTTCTAATTGGCGTTCGTTTTCTAATCCTAAACTTGTGGCCCATTCGCTTTTTGTCGCTGGACGTTTTAAGTTTTCTTGGAGTTTTTGCTTACATTCTTCCGCATCCATCAAAAATTTAACGCTGTAAGCCAGTTCCACTTCTTCCTCTGGATTTAACAGCGGATAACGTGCCATCTCTTTAAAAAACGCCCCTACTGTATCATCAGAAGTGCTTTTGCTATACCTGCCCGGATACGCATTATCTCCGCTCTCTAATTCTTCAGAAAATTCTATTTCTATGGGTTCGTTTGTCAGGGAATTTTCTAAGTCTAAGCTACTGCCCTCCTCTATAATCGGCTGCTGATTGGCTGGGTTTTTTCCGCTGAGTTTAGAGCTTTTCATATCTGGCTTATCGTCGATGAGGGATTTTCTAACAGGCTCCCTAATACTAGGTTTTTTCCTGATTGGTAGATTCTTACATTACTTTGGGAAAAAAATTGATTTTTAAACCTTTTCTTAATTAATTGACCGGGTTTTCATAAAGAAATTTTAAGCAATTTTTACCCGACGGAGATATATTTGTGTAAATGGCGACAAAATTGCCTTCAGTTAACAATTTCTAATGGGTTAAATAAACAGAGATAATCTATATTAGTTACGTACACTGTAACGAAATCTAGGAAGCTTGCCTAGGATGAAAACATTTTCTTAATAATAACTTTGTATTTACGCGTGTTTTATAATTAAAAAGCCCACCCACCGAAACTGTTGTTCATGCGTAACTCTACCCCTACCCTAACCGTAGCTGAATCGAAATCGTCTTACGGGTATAAGCAAAGATGGTGGCAGGTCTTGGTAGATGTAACCGTGGAGCAAGACGGCGGGGATGAAAAAGGGGAAAAATTATTTACCTATTCGGCTCCAGAGGACTTAGAGGTACGATCGGGCGATATTCTCAGTGTACCTTTCGGGCCCCAAACAGTGGGGGGAATAGCGGTGAGGCCCATCGATACATTGCCCCCCGAATTGCCACCGGAAAAAGTCCGCTCGATCTTGGACATCATCACCGCCGGTTTTTTCCCGCCCCATTACTGGGAGTTATTAGGGCGAGTCTCCCGCTACTTCTGCGCTGATTTCATCACCGTCATCCGTATCGCCCTCCCCCCCGGATTATTGCGTAAATCCCAACGACGTATACGCTTAAAACCCCAATCCCTCCCCAATGGTTTCGAGGTTTTCTGTAGTCCCAGAGCCTTAGGGGTAATAAAATTACTACAATCCCAAAAAGAGGGCGATTATACCGCTCAATACCTACAGCGAAACTTTAAAGGAGCCTATCAAGGCATACAGGAGTTAATTAAGAAGGGTTGGGTAGAAAGTTATTTAGAAACACCAAAAACCACTAACATCAAACAGCAGAAAGTTGTCACGATGATCGTAGACGGTATCCCCAAAGAAGTAAGTCCCACTGGCAGTAAAATTCTCGGCATACTGCGCCGTCACGGCGGGGAATTGACTTTAGAGCAATTAAAACAACTAGCCGAAATCAATAATATTGCGCCTATCAATACCCTCGCTAAAAGCGGTTATGTGGTTATTTCCGAGCGGGAACAATTACGATTGTTATCGGGTCCCGATATGAAACCCGACAGGGCGAAAGTATTGACACCGGCGCAAAAATATGCTGTAGAGAAAATCACGGGTTTAGAAGGATACCAGCAAGTGTTATTACACGGTGTTACCGGTTCCGGGAAGACAGAAGTATACTTGCAAGCCATAGCGCCAATTATAACGGCAGGAAAATCGGCCCTTGTATTAGTGCCAGAAATCGGTTTAACACCCCAATTGACCGATCGATTCAGAGCCAGATTCGGGGACATAGTGAGAGTTTACCACAGCGGTTTATCAGACGGTGAACGCTACGACACTTGGCGACAGATGCTAACGGGGGAACCACAGGTAGTTATCGGTACTCGTTCGGCCATATTCGCCCCCTTGCCCCACTTAGGCTTGATCATACTGGACGAAGAACACGACACCAGCTTCAAACAAACCCAGTTAATACCCAATTATCACGCTCGCACCGTAGCCCAATGGCGCGCTGGGTTAATCTCTTGCCCCCTCGTATTAGGTTCAGCCACACCGGCGCTGGAAACTTGGTTTCAATCTGGGGCGACCCCCGATCGTTATATTTCCCTGCCCCAAAGAGTGAACGATCGTCCCCTGCCCACAATTGCCGTGGTTGATATGAGAAAAGAATTACAGGCTGGTAATCGTTCGTTATTTAGCCGGAGTTTACAATTAGCCCTGAAACAACTTTCCGAAACCGGGAAGCAGGGAATACTATTTATCAATCGTCGGGGACACAGTACCTTCGTTTCCTGTCGCAGTTGCGGTTATGTGGTTGAGTGTCCTCACTGCGACGTTTCTCTCTCCTATCACTACGGCGGCGAAAATACCTTGGAATTATTGCGCTGTCACTACTGTAACTATAACCGCCTCCATCCCAAAAGCTGCCCCGAGTGTAATTCTCCCTATTTAAAGTTCTTCGGTAGCGGCACACAGAAAGTGATAGAAGAATTGAGTAAAAACTTTCCTAACCTGCGGGCGATTCGTTTTGATAGCGACACCACTAGTACCAAAGGTTCTCATCGTAGTTTATTAGACGGGTTTGCCAGAGGTGAAGCGGATATATTAGTAGGGACACAGATGTTAACCAAAGGTTTAGACATAGCCGGGGTGACTTTAGTGGGAGTCGTAGCCGCCGATGGTCTGTTATATCATTCCGACTATAGGGCCGCCGAAAGAGCGTTTCAAACCTTGACCCAAGTGGCCGGGAGGGCGGGCAGGGGAGAAGAGAGGGGCCGGGTGATCATTCAAACATACACCCCTGAACATCCAGTGATTAGAGCGGTACAAATCCATGATTATGAAGGGTTCGTGGAGTTAGAATTAGACCAACGACAAGAGTTGAATTATCCTCCCTACGGGTGTTTAGTTCTACTAAAATTTAGCGGTTTGGAAGCCCAGGAAGTGCAGCAATGCGCCGAAGTGGTGGGGCAGGCTTGCGAGAATTTAATGGGGGCTGGGGTGGAAATATTGGGCCCCGCACCCGCGAACGTGATGCGCGTCGCCCGTCGTTACCGCTGGCAAATTTTGTTAAAGTGCGGCGGGGATAACGGGGAAGTGTTGGAGAAGTTGCCCCTGTTACGGCCTTTTGTATCTGCGAGAGTTAATATGACGATCGATGTAGACCCGATGATGATGGATTAAATTCTCGGTTAATGAAATAGTTCGTAGTTGGTCTTTAGATTATCGAAACAGATTGCCTCCTCACTACCGGCTACGTCACCGACACTTCAGTTAATTTTCCCCGATTGGAAAGGGTGACTTCATCGTCGATGGCATAAATCAATGTTTCAGAAATATTCGGTACTTGCTCTGTAATGAAATTAAATCCCATGACTCTTACCAATCACCCAATGACGGCGGAAAAATCTGGCTAGGGATGTTTCTTCCAATGATAGATAAATCGGTCTACCGTGGGGGCAAGTGCGGGGATTACGAGTATTCTGCCACTGTTCGATGAGGTCTTGCATCTGGGGTATAGTTAGGGGTGTGCCGTTGCGGATAGCGCTACGGCAAGCTGTTGCCACCTGCGCCGCTTGTAAATCTCCGCCGTGACTTAACTCTAATATTGCCTCACCACAATCGTGCCTTCCGGCTAAAAGAATAGGTGCGTTTCTCACCGCCCATAAATTTTCCCCGAAAGTTTCTATATCTATACCCAATCGTTTTAATTGGTCTATTTGACTCGTTTTAATCTTACTTAAAACTATCGGTGTCTCTAACGGTATCAATTCCCATTTATCTTCTAATTGTTCGTACAATACTCGCTCGTGGGCGATGTGTTGCTCTACCAGCCACAAACCCCCGGAGTGTTCGGCTACTATGTAGGTATTGCGAACTTGTACGATCGCTCGCAACTCCAATAAATTATCATCCTTTGAAGATAATCGATACGGGGTCTTTTCTTCAGCGGCTTTCAGTATTTCCCCTACCCGATGATTGTGGGCTTTATCAGCGACGCTATCGGGATTGAGTCTTAGCGCTTTTTCTACACCCAGAGAAACTTGTTCCCGCCAAAAATCAAGGCACTGGAGATAGATTTCCGCTTTGGCTGGATGACGATTCCAATCCACTTGACTCGGGCAAGTATGGAGATGGAGGAAACAGACGGGAAACCTATCTCTAGGCAAAGTGCGAGCAAAACTACTTAAAAGGGTTTGTTCTAAGGGGTTTGATCGCACCATACGACCATTAACGGCCATTTTAACCCAATCGGGTTGATGACGGTGACATCGATCGGGCAATCCGATCACTAAATGCAAACGGGCGCTTTTACCTTCGGGTGTTTCTATATCCATCCCCAAGGCTTCCAAATCACTAAACCGCACCGACTTTAATAGCTGGGGTAAAATATGCTGGGGGGTCAAACTGGGGCTAATCTGCCAAGATAATTTATCATCGACGAAACATTGCCAGGTGATGCGGGAATGACACAGGGCTATATCTTGGATCAAACTTTGCACCGCTTTTAACTGTTGTGGCATCGGCGGCAAAGCTTTACGACGCACCGGCATATTCCCGAAGAGATTCTCGACGGTGATAACTGTGCCGATAGCCAAGGGCATCGTTTCTATTGATAAAATCTCTCCCGTTTCCGTGTAGCGAGTGCGCCACCCCGTGCCTCCCTCATCGTGGTGCGAGCGACTACAGATAGTTAAACGGGCCACTTGGGCGATACTGTGAAGGGCCTCGCCGCGAAACCCTAAACTCGTAACCCGCCATAAATCCTCGTGAGTCCTGATTTTACTCGTGCTATGGGCTTGACTACAGAGAGATAAATCCGCTTCGGTGATACCTTCGCCGTTATCAGCTACTTGCACCCGCCACAGTTCGGGGTATAGAGAAATACTAATACGATCGGCCCCTGCGTCGATCGCATTCTCTACCAATTCCCGCACCACCGCGGCTAGAGAATCGATTACCTCTCCCGCGGCGATGAGACTGATCACCTCTCTCGATAATATCTGGATACTCATGGCACGTTTAGGTAAAATAGGCCCGTTCCTTACGTTAGAAGCCCGACCGTGATTGAAATCACGGTCTCTCGCGCAGAAGTCGGTTTAAACTGAAATCTTGCACCAATGTCAACAAGGCTCGAAAACCCAAATATCATAACGATAAATATACACTTAATCTGCTAGTGGGTGACAAAACCCGACCGTGATTTCAATCACGGTCTCATAGCGAAAATCGGTTGA